>NZ_JBIUBU010000015.1:0-195819 GCF_044548345.1 Streptomyces sp. NPDC052042
CCACCCGAGACGGCCTGACGCCCCTGACCACCCCGCCCGCCAAGGCCCGACCGGAGCGCAACCGTGGAAAAGCTGGGCAGACCAGCGGATATCCCCTGCCCACACTCAGGCGACAGCCCAGAACCCTCCCCGCAACCCCTCGGAGATCACTTCGAAACCGCGTCGGTGAATCGAGGCTTAGGCTGGCCCGTATGACATGGCTGATCACAGGCGGGGCGGGGTACATCGGCGCACATGTGGTGCGATCCATGGCGGTGGCCGGTGAGCGGGTCGTCGTCCTCGACGACCTGTCGACCGGGGTCGCCGGACGGCTCCCGGCCGATGTGCCGCTGATCAGGGGCTCGGTGGCCGACCGCGCGCTGCTCGACGAGGTGCTGGAGCGGCACGCCGTGACGGGTGTGGTGCATCTCGCGGCGAAGAAGCAGGTCGGGGAGTCCGTCGAGCGGCCGCTGCTGTACTACCGGGAGAATATGGCGGGGCTGACCGTCCTGCTGGAGGCCGTCGTGGCCGCCGGGGTGCGGCGCTTCCTGTTCTCCTCCTCCGCGGCGGTGTACGGCGTGCCGGATGTGGAACTGATCACCGAGGACACCCCGTGCCTGCCGATCAGCCCGTACGGGGAGACGAAGCTCGCCGGGGAGTGGCTGGTCCGGGCGGCGGGGAGGGCGCACGGGCTGTCCACCGCCTGTCTGCGCTACTTCAACGTGGCCGGGGCCGCCGCACCGGAACTGGCGGACACGGGCGCCTTCAACGTGATCCCGATGTTCTTCGAACGACTGACCAGGGGCGAGGCCCCCCGGATCTTCGGCGACGACTACCCGACCCCCGACGGCACCTGCATCCGTGACTACATCCACGTCGCGGACCTCGCGGACGCGCATCTGGCCGTCTCCCGGAGCCTGGCCGGCCGGGACGGGGGGAGCCCCGGCGACCTGACCGTGAACATCGGCCGCGGCGAGGGCGTCTCGGTACGGGAGATCGCCGATCTCGTGAGGGAGGTCACGGGCCTGCGTCTCCGGCCCGTGGTGGAGGCGCGCCGCCCCGGCGACGGCGCGAAGGCCGTCGCGTCCGCCGCCCGGATGTCCGGGGAGCTCGGCTGGACGGCTCGGCGCGGCGCGCGCGAGATGGTCGAGTCGGCCTGGGACGGCTGGTGCGCCCAGCATCCCGGGGCACGCGCGAACTGACCTTCCGGTGATCACCCCGAGCTTCTGACCAGCGGACATTTCCGCAGGTCAGAGCACATGACAACGGTGTTCAGTCCCGTGTTGCCCGATACCCCCCACCCGTAGTTCACTGACAGTGCTCGGGCCGACCGCGCCCGAGTCCGCGAGAAGATCGGGAGGCGTCCCCATGGGGGCAGGGCACGATCACGGGCACACCCACGGCGGGCCGCCGCCCACCGGCACGGCCGCCGCCGCGTACAAGGGGAGGTTGCGGATCGCACTGGGCATCACGCTCACCGTGATGGCCGTGGAGATCGTCGGTGGGCTGCTCGCCGACTCGCTCGCGCTGATCGCCGACGCGGCCCATATGGCGACCGACGCCCTGGGACTGGGCATGGCGCTGCTGGCGATCCACTTCGCCAACCGGCCCGCCGGGCTCAACCGCACCTTCGGTTTCGCCCGCGCGGAGATCCTCGCGGCCCTGGCCAACTGTCTGCTGCTGCTCGGGGTCGGCGGCTTCCTGCTCATCGAGGCGATCCAGCGCTTCATCACCCCCGCCGAGACCAGGGGCGGGCTGGCGATCGCCTTCGCCCTGGTCGGCCTGGTCGCCAACGTGATCTCCCTGTCGCTGCTGATGCACGGGCAGAAGGAGAGCCTCAATGTGCGCGGGGCCTATCTGGAGGTGCTCGCGGACACGCTCGGCTCCGTCGCCGTGCTGATCTCGTCGACCATCATCCTGGCCACCGGCTGGCAGGCCGCCGACCCGATCGCCTCGCTGGTGATCGGCCTGATGATCGTCCCCCGTACCGTGAAACTGCTCCGTGAAACGCTCAACGTGCTGCTGGAGGCGGCCCCGAAGGGCGTGGACATGGGTGAGGTACGGGCCCACATCACCGCGCTGCCCGGTGTGCTGGACGTCCACGATCTGCACGCCTGGACGATCACCTCGGGGATGCCGGTGCTCTCCGCCCACGTGGTGGTGAGCCAGGAAGTACTGGACTCGGTCGGCCATGAGAAGCTCCTCCACGAGCTCCAGGGGTGCCTCGGCGACCACTTCGACGTCGAGCACTGCACGTTCCAGCTGGAGCCGAGCGGCCACGCCGAGCACGAGGCCGGACTCTGCCAC
The DNA here is from genome assembly GCF_044548345.1 of Streptomyces sp. NPDC052042. Classification (NCBI taxonomy): domain Bacteria; kingdom Bacillati; phylum Actinomycetota; class Actinomycetes; order Kitasatosporales; family Streptomycetaceae; genus Streptomyces; species Streptomyces sp. NPDC052042. Next base: position 2,287 of record NZ_JBIUBU010000015.1, read on the forward strand.
TGAACGGCCGGACGGTAGTCGGCCGGTCCCCCGACCACGGGCGTTCACACGTCGGCGGACCACGACGACGCCCCGGTCGGGGCATCCCCGCCGCGGCACGGCGCGGCCCCGCGCACCGGGGCGTGGGGCGTGCGGTTCCCCGCGCTCGCCCGGAGCGGGCCGGTAGCCGGACATGCTTGAACCCGAAGTGCGGACAAGCGGCTCTTGTGCGGCAGACTTGAGCGGACTCGACGGGACCGGCACACCGGGCCGGGACCATAGCGAAGGATGGGTATGCCGACCACACCAGCCACCCCGGCGCACAGCTCGTCAAACGGCACAGCAGAAGCGATCATGCTCGAACTGGTCGACGAGAACGGCACCACCATCGGTGCGGCGGAGAAGCTGTCCGCCCACCAGCCGCCGGGGCTGCTGCACCGGGCCTTCTCGGTGTTCCTCTTCGACCAGCGGGGCCGACTGCTGCTCCAGCGGCGCGCGCTCGGCAAGTACCACTCCCCCGGGGTCTGGTCGAACACCTGCTGCGGCCACCCCTACCCCGGTGAGGCGCCCTTCGCCGCCGCCGCCCGGCGCACGCACGAGGAGCTCGGCGTCTCGCCCTCCCTGCTGGCCGAGGCGGGCACGGTGCGTTACAACCATCCGGATCCGGCTTCCGGGCTGGTGGAGCAGGAGTTCAACCACCTCTTCGTGGGCCTGATGCAGGGGTCGCCGCGGCCGGTCCCGGAGGAGGTCGGCGAGACCGCGTTCGTCACGCCCGCCGAACTGGCCGAGCGGCACGCCGAGGCACCGTTCTCGGCATGGTTCATGACGGTGCTGGACGCCGCGCGGCCGGCCATCAGGGAGCTGACCGGCCCCTCCGCCGGCTGGTAGTGGACGGGGCGCCCGGTGCTCGCGGAAGCCGTGCCACCGGGCGCCCCGCGCCGACCGGCGGGGGCGCTTGACCGGGTGCCCGAAGGGGCGGTCGTGACGGACCGGCCGCGCCGGCGGGTCAGAACCTCCGGCCGAGCGGCAGCGCGGCCCAGATGACCTTTCCGCCGCTCGCGGTGTGCTCCACGTCGCAGGCTCCGCCCGCCTCGCGGGTGATCTCGCGGACCAGGAGCAGCCCACGGCCGCCGGTCTGCCCGTGGTCCGTCTCCAGCGCCGTCGGGCGATAGGGGTGGTTGTCCTCCACGGACACCCTGACCCATTCCGTGCCGACGGCCACCTCGACGGCCAGCTCCGGCGACAGCAGCGCGGCGTGCTTCACCGCGTTGGTGACCAGCTCGGAGACGATGAGCAGCAGCCCCTCGGTGATGTCGCCGTCGATGGGCACGCCCTGACGGTCCAGCAGGTCGCGCACGGCGCGCCTGGCCCGCGGGACGGACACGTCCACGGCCGGTGCGGTGAACCGCCAGACTCCTTCGTACGACATGGGCCGAGCGGGGACGCTCCCGCGGCTCTCCATAGTCCGGTACCCGCCCTCGACTCGTCGGTGACTGCACGCCGAGTACAGAGTGCGCGGCCTAGCCGTCACACCGGACCACTGAATAGAAGTCGACATCTATCGACGGGTTTTGATCGAAGCTGCACGATCCCACTAGTTCTTGGACTGATTCCGGCTCTCTCCGGTGGAGGCGTCCGGCCACTCGCCGGTCGTCCGCCACCCGGGGTCCGTGCCCCGGTGCGGGTCCGTGCGCCGGTGATCCGGGGCCACGCCCTGGTCCGTGACCAGGGAGACGATGCGTCGGCCGCCGACCCCGATCGCGATCAGGCCGAGTCCGTCGAAGAGCAGCGCCAGTGAGAAGAAGAGGCCGAGGACGTAGAGGCTGCTGTGCGGCCAGTCGAAGAGCACCAGCAGTCCGAGGAGGAGCCCGAAGGCCCCCTGGAGCAGCGTCCAGCCGAACTGCGGGCCGCGCACGACGACGCTGCCGACCAGTCGGAACAGTCCGCCGGTCAGGAACAGCAGCGCGGCGAACATGGTCAGCGTCGCTGCCGTGCCCTGCGGATGCCGGATGACGACGACTCCGGCGGCGATGTTCAGCGCGGCGACCACGGCCGCCAGCCAGAAGAAGTTGCTGCCGCGGGACTCGATGGCGTGGGCCAGGCCCACGATGCCGCCGACCAGCAGGAGCCAGCCGAAGAGCAGCATCGAGGTCAGTGTCGCGACACCGGTGTAGACGAGGCCGATGAGACCGGCCACAACGAGCAGGGCGCCGAGCAGGGCCAGCCGACCGAAACTCCGGCTCAGCTTCCTGCCCTCGACTGCGGGATCGGCCACCGAGAACTCCTCACGTCGTGTGCGTGCACGGCCCCCCTTTTTGATCATAGGTTCGAACCGTGCCGATAGCATCCGGCGCATGGACCGCACGGAACCCCGGCTGACGCACACCGTCGCGGACGGTGTCGCCACCGTCGTCATCGACAATCCGGCCCGGCGCAACGCGATGACGACGTCGATGTGGAGCGCGCTGCCCCCGCTGCTGGAGCGGCTGGCGGCCGATGTCTCGGTGCGCGTAATGGTGCTGACGGGCGCCGGGGACACCTTCTGCGCCGGGGCGGACATCACCTCGCTCAGGGCTCCGTCGCTCCGCGGTCCGTCCTCGCCCGGGGCCCCGTCCCCGCTCGACGACCCGCCGGACGATCCACGGACGCTGGCCGTGGTGGCCGAGGAGGCGGTGGCCGCGTTCCCCCGGCCGACGCTGGCGGCGATCCGCGGCTACTGCGTGGGCGGCGGCAGCCAGCTCGCTGCCGCCTGCGATCTGCGGTTCGCCGAGGAGGGCGCTTCGTTCGGGGTGACCCCGGCCAGGCTCGGGATCGTGTACCCGGCGTCGTCGACCCGACGTCTGGTGGCGCTGACCGGGCCCGCCACGGCGAAGCACCTGCTCTTCTCCGGGGAGCTGATCGACACCGCGCGGGCGCTGCGGTGCGGACTGGTGGACGAGGTGCTGCCGGCCGGCGGCCTGGACGCGCGGGTCGGCGCGTACACCCGGACCCTGGCGGCGCGCTCCCGGCTCACACAGGCGGCGGCGAAGGAGTTCGCCGACGGGCGCCGGGACCGGGACGCGTACTGGGCGGAGCGGGCACGGCACAGCGGCGACGCCGCGGAGGGCGTCGCCGCGTTCCTGGAACGGCGCGCGGCGCGCTTCCGCTGGCCCGAGGAGCCGGACTGACCCGTCGGGCCGCCGGCGGCGAGCCGATCCGCCGTCGACGGAGGAGGGCGCCAGGCGGGTGCCGTACCGAGGCTCTTCACGAAGGCGCGGCGCATGGCCTCCGGGGTGCCGTAACCGCAGGCGCGCGCGATGCCGGCGACGTTGTCGGAGGTGTCCTCCAGCAGCCGTCGGGCGTGTTCGAGGCGTACGCGGTCGACGTAGCGGCCCGGGGTGAGGCCCGCCTCCTCCCGGAAGGCACGGGCGAAGTGACGGGGCGAGAGCCGGGCGCGGGCGGCCAGCGCCTCGACGGTGAGGTCGGCGCCGGGGTGCTCGCTGATCCAGTGCTGGACCTCGCGCAGCGGTTCGCGCCGGGCGGTCTGTGCGGTGAGCTGTGCGCTGAACTGGGCCTGGTTCCCGGGTCTGCGCAGGAAGACCACGGCGCCGGACGGCGGCGTCCGGGCAGCCGCGCGAACGCGCACTCCCGCGCGGCCGGGCGAGTCGGCGGAAGTGGACCACGTCCGCGCCGAGCCGGCGGATACCGCTGCCCGGACGAGGCCTCACCCCGGACGGGCGTCCAGGCAGAACGGGCGCGGCGCGGCCCGCCGAGCCGGCGCGCGGGTTCCCGGCGGCGGCGCTCCTCGCCGGAACGTCCCCGGCCGGTTCCATCGGCGGGCGCCGGCCCTCACCGGTCGACGCGCGACGGGGTGGCCGGGCGACAGGGCGCCCGGCCACCCGGCACAATGCAGACGAAGGGGCCCCGGCCCCGTCAGCACAGCCAGTGCAGCCAGCACAGCCCGTACGAGAAGGCGAGTCGGTAGAACCGTGACGACGTCCATCGAAGGCAGGATCGCCGAGGAGCTCGGCGTACGCGAACGGCAGGTGAAGGCGGCCGTCGAGCTGCTCGACGGCGGGTCGACCGTGCCGTTCATCGCGCGCTACCGCAAGGAAGCGACCGAGATGCTCGACGACGCGCAGCTGCGCACCCTTGAGGAGCGACTGCGGTACCTGCGGGAGCTGGAGGACCGCCGGACGGCGATCCTCGACTCCGTGCGTGAACAGGGCAAACTGGACGAGGAGTTGGAGGCCCGGATCAGGGCCGCCGACACCAAGGCGCGTCTTGAGGACATCTACCTGCCGTTCAAGCCCAAGCGGCGCACCAAGGCGCAGATCGCTCGGGAGGCGGGGCTCGAACCGCTCGCCGAGGGGCTGCTCGGTGATCCGTCGGTGGAGCCGCTCGCCGCAGCCGCCGCCTTCGTCGACCCGGACAAGGGGGTCGCCGATCCGGCCGCCGCGCTGGAGGGGGCCCGCGCCATTCTCACCGAGCGGTTCTCGGAGGACGCCGATCTGATCGGTGAGGTGCGGGAGCGCATGTGGACGCGCGGCCGGCTGGCGGCGAAGGTCCGCGAGGGCCAGGAGGAGGCGGGGGCGAAGTTCGCGGACTACTTCGACTTCACCGAGCCGTTCACCGAACTGCCCTCGCACCGGGTGCTGGCGATGCTCAGGGGCGAGAAGGAGGGAATGCTCGATCTGGTCCTGGAGCCGGAGGAGCCCTCGGACACGCCCGGCCCCTCGTCCTACGAGGGCATCGTCGCCCGGCGCTTCGGGGTGGGCGACCGGGGCCGTCCGGGCGACAAGTGGCTGGGCGAGACCGTGCGCTGGGCCTGGCGGACCAGGATCCTGGTGCACCTCGGCATCGACCTGCGGCTGCGGCTGCGCACGGCGGCGGAGGACGAGGCGGTGCGGGTCTTCGCGTCGAACCTGCGCGATCTGCTGCTCGCCGCACCGGCCGGGACGCGTCCCACGCTGGGGCTGGACCCCGGCTTCCGCACGGGGGTGAAGGTCGCCGTCGTCGACACGACCGGCAAGGTCGTCGCCACGGACGTCATCCACCCGCACGTGCCGGCGAACCAGTGGGACCAGGCGCTGGCGAAACTGGAACGGCTGGCGCGGACGCACGGCGTCGAACTGATCGCGATCGGCAACGGCACGGCGTCCCGCGAGACCGACAAGCTCGCCGGTGAACTGATCTCCAAGCACCCGGAGCTGAAGCTCACGAAGGTGATGGTGTCGGAGGCGGGCGCGTCGGTGTACTCGGCCTCGGCGTTCGCTTCGCAGGAACTCCCCGACATGGACGTGTCGTTGCGCGGCGCGGTGTCGATCGCGCGCCGGCTCCAGGACCCGCTCGCGGAACTGGTGAAGATCGATCCGAAGTCGATCGGGGTCGGCCAGTACCAGCACGACCTGGCCGAGGTGAAGCTGTCACGGTCGTTGGACGCGGTCGTCGAGGACTGTGTGAACGGGGTCGGCGTGGACGTCAACACCGCCTCGGCGCCGCTGCTTTCGCGGGTCTCGGGGATCGGCGCCGGGCTTGCCGAGAACATCGTCGCACACCGCGACGCGAACGGCCCCTTCCGGTCGCGCAAGGCACTGAAGGACGTGGCGCGGCTGGGTCCGAAGGCGTACGAGCAGTGCGCCGGCTTCCTGCGCATCCGGGGCGACGACCCGTTGGACGCGTCGAGCGTGCACCCCGAGGCGTACCCGGTGGTGCGGGCGATGGCGAAGCGGACGGGCGGTGACGTCGCCTCGCTGATCGGCGACACGGCGGTGCTGCGGTCGCTGCGGCCCGACGACTTCGTGAACGAGAAGTTCGGTCTGCCGACCGTCGGCGACATCCTGAAGGAACTGGAGAAGCCGGGGCGCGACCCGCGGCCCGCGTTCCGGACGGCCGCGTTCAAAGAGGGCGTCGAGAAGATCGGCGATCTGACGCCCGGCATGGTGCTGGAGGGTGTGGTCACCAACGTCGCGGCGTTCGGCGCGTTCGTGGACGTCGGGGTGCACCAGGACGGTCTGGTGCACGTGTCGGCGATGTCCCGCACGTTCGTGAAGGATCCGCGGGACGTCGTGAAGCCGGGCGACATCGTGAAGGTGAAGGTCCTGGAGGTCGACATTCCCCGGAAGCGGATCTCGCTGACCCTGCGCCTGGACGACGAGGCGGGGACGTCCGGCCAGGGCGGCGGCCCCCGGCGGGAGCGGGGCGAACGCGGACGTCAGGGCGCCCGGCCGCCGCGGCCGCGCCAGAGCGGCCAGGACCGCGAGCGGCGCGGTGGCGGCTCGGCCCGTCCGGCCCCGGCGCCGGTGAACAGCGCCATGGCGGACGCGCTGCGGCGGGCCGGGCTCGCCGGGCCGGACCGGGACGGCGGCCGAAAGCGCTGACGCCGGGCGGAGGCGGGGTGCGCGCGTCGGCGCCGCGCCCCGCCTCCGCCGCGATCCCGCCCCGCCGCGATCCCGCCCCGCCGCGAACCGCCCCGGCGCGGGGCCGCTCCACCCCGGCGAGCGGGCCGGGCCCTCACCGGCACGGGGCCGGGCGCGGCGGTCACGGGACCGGGAAGGGTCAGAGTTCCTTCACCCTGCCGTCCATCACCTCGACCCGGCGCGTGGTGCGCACCGCCTCCAGCATCCGCCGGTCGTGCGTGACCAGCAGCAGGGTCCCGGGGTACGACTCGAGCGCCGACTCCAGCTGCTCGATGGCGGGCAGGTCGAGGTGGTTCGTCGGCTCGTCGAGGACGAGGAGGTTGACGCCCCTGCCCTGGAGGAGGGCGAGCGCGGCCCGGGTCCGCTCGCCCGGTGAGAGGGTCGTCGCGGGGCGCAGCACATGGTCCGCGCGCAGGCCGAACTTGGCGAGCAGCGTGCGGACTTCGGCCGGTTCGGTGTCGGGCACTGCGGCACGGAAGGCATCCAGGAGCGATTCCGGTCCGTGGAACAGCCTGCGTGCCTGGTCGACCTCACCGACCACCACGCCCGCGCCGAGCGTCGCGTGTCCCGCGTCCAGCGGGAGACGTCCGAGGAGTGCGGCGAGGAGGGTCGACTTGCCCGCCCCGTTGGCGCCGGTGATCGCGACCCGGTCCGCCCAGTCGATCTGGAGGGAGACCGGGCCGAGGACGAAACCGCCGCGTGCGACGCGTGCCTCACGCAGGGTGGCGACGACCGAACCGGACCGGGGCGCGGCGGCGATCTCCATCCGCAGTTCCCATTCCTTGCGCGGCTCCTCGACGGCGTCGAGCCGTTCGATCATGCGCTGGGTCTGCCGGGCCTTCGCGGCCTGCTTCTCGCTCGCCTCGCTGCAGAACTTGCGGCCGATCTTGTCGTTGTCGGCGGCCTTGCGGCGGGCGTTCTTCACCCCCTTGTCCATCCAGGAGCGCTGGGTGTGGGCGCGGTCCTCCAGGGCGGCGCGCTTGTCGGCGTACTCCTCGTACTCCTCGCGGGCGTGCCTGCGGGCCCGCTCGCGCTCCTCCAGGTAGGCCGCGTATCCGCCGCCGTACAGGTTGATCGCCTGCTGGGCCAGGTCGAGTTCGAGAACCTTGGTGACCGTGCGTGTCAGGAACTCGCGGTCGTGGCTGATGACGACCGTGCCCGCGCGCAGCCCGGAGACGTAGCGTTCGAGCCGTTCCAGACCGTCCAGGTCGAGGTCGTTGGTGGGTTCGTCGAGCAGGAAGACGTCGTAGCGGGAGAGCAGCAGGGAGGCCAGGCCCGCGCGGGCCGCCTGGCCACCGGAGAGGGCGGTCATCGGCAGGTCGAGGCCGACGGTGAGACCGAGGTCGGCGGCGATCTCCTCGGCTCGCTCGTCGAGGTCGGCGCCGCCGAGCGCCAGCCAGCGTTCGAGCGTCTCGGCGTACGCGTCGTCGGCGCCGGGCGTCCCGTCGACGAGGCCCCGCGTCGCCTCGTCCATCGCCCGCTGGGCGTCGGCGACGCCGGTGCGGCGGGCCAGGAACTCCCGCACGGTCTCGCCCGGGCGCCGCTCCGGTTCCTGTGGGAGGTGGCCGACGGTGGCGGTGGGCGGCGAGAGCCGCAGTTCGCCCCGCTCCGGCCGCTCCAATGCGGCGAGCAGCCGGAGCAGGGTCGATTTGCCGGCGCCGTTGGCTCCGACGAGACCGATCACGTCGCCGGGCGCGACGACGAGGTCGAGACCGGCGAAGAGGGTGCGGTCGCCGTGGGCAGCGGTGAGGTCCTTGGCGACGAGGGTGGCAGTCATCAGGTACCGATCCTACGGGCAGTACCGCCAGGCCGGGCTCTCTCCGCCCGCCGGTCGGTCGGCCTCCCGGCCCGCGGGCGCGTCGGCGGTCACGCGGTGCGCTCCCGTCGGCGTGAGCAGACCGGTCGTCAGGGCGGCCTCGGCCGTCACCATCAGTGATCTGTACGTCGAGCGGCTGCCCCGCGCACGCATCGGCGTGGGCGGAAGGTACTCCGCTGAACTCCCGTGCGGCAGAGGGCGATCTCCGATCAGCGCGGTGCGATCACGCGGCGGTGGCGACGGGTGACATGTCGGCGGCATGGCGAACGTGTGACAGGTGCAGCCATGGACATGACTAACACCGGGATCGCTTGCCAGGATCCCGGCAGCGGCTCAGAAAAACCGTCATCCACCGACGACTTGGAGCATTCGTGCACCGCAGACTCATTGTCCCCGGCGCCCTCGCGGCCTCCCTGTTGCTGGCGATCCCGGCCTCGGCCGCCGGGGGCACCGTGGGCGCCCCCGGCATCGGCGACCCCTACTACCCGGCCAGCGGCAACGGCGGCTACGACGTGTCCCACTACGACCTCCGGCTGAAGTACCAGCCCGCGACCGACCTGCTGGAGGGCACCGCGACGATCCTCGCCACGACCACACAGGCGCTGTCCCGCTTCAACCTGGACTTCGCGCTGGACGTGTCCGAGGTGCGGGTGAACGGCAAGAAGGCCGCATTCGCCAGGAGCGGCGAGCAGGAGCTGGAGATCACCCCGGCGTCGCCGCTGGCGAAGGACAGGCCCGTCACGGTGGTCGTGCGGTACGCCGGGAAGCCGTCCGAGGTGAAGGTCAACGGCTGGACCTCCTGGGTCCGTACGCCGGACGGCGCGGTGGCCGCGCAGGAGCCGGAGTCGGCCGTCTGGTGGTACCCCAGCAACGACCACCCGCTGGACAAGGCGACGTACGACATCTCGGTGTCGGTGCCGGACGGCACCCAGGCGATCAGCAACGGCACGCTCCAGTCGCAGAGTTCGAAGCTCGGCTGGACCCGCTTCAACTGGCGCTCCGCCAAGCCGCAGGCCACGTATCTGACGACACTGGCGATCGGGAAGTTCGAGATCACCACGGACACCACGGCGGACGGAGTGCCGGTCGTCAACGCGTACAGCAAGGACCTCGGGGCCAACGGCGGTGCGGCGCGTGCCAGCATCGAGCGGACCGCCGAGGTCGCCGAGTGGCTGACGGAGTTGTTCGGCCCGTACCCGTTCGACGCGCTCGGCGGGTACTCCCCCAATGTGACGAGCGGGTTCGCGCTGGAGACGCAGACCAGGCCGTTCTACAGCCCGAAGCAGTTCGCGAACGGATCCAACGTCTCGGTGGTCGTCCACGAGGTGGCGCACCAGTGGTACGGCGACAGCGTGTCCGTCAAGGGCTGGAAGGACATCTGGATCAACGAGGGCTTCGCCCGGTACAGCCAGTGGCTGTGGTCGGAGAAGGAGGGCGAGGGCACCGCGCAGGAACTGGCGGACCACACCTACTCCCAGCACCCCGAAGGCGACCCCTTCTGGGCCGTGAAGCCGGGTGACCCGGGCCCGGACGACCAGTTCCACGCGGCCGTCTACGACCGCGGGGCGCTGGCCCTCCAGGCACTGCGCAACAAGGTGGGCGATGAGACGTTCTTCGAGCTGCTGAGGGGCTGGCCGGCCGAGCACGCCTACGGCAACGCGACCGTGGGCGACTTCGTCGCCTACGCCGAGCGGATCTCGGACACGCCCCTCGCCGGCCTCTTCGACACCTGGCTGTACCAGCCGACGCGGCCCGAGGCCCCGGCGGCGGCCGAAGCGCGCCTGCTGCGCACACCCGCACGGCCCGGGCAGCCCGAGCCGCCCGCGTCATGGAAGAAGATCGCCGCGACCAACACGATCCACGACCACCGCTGACGGTCCGCCCCGCTACCGGGTTCCGTCGCCCTCCGGGTGGGCGACGGGACCCGGTCCGCCGACGCGACGCATGCGGTTCCGGCCAGGTTCCACGGATCGGCGCCGACCATGGACGCGACCGCCCCCACCCCTGACCATCCGTCGTCTCTGTTCGGGGATGGGAGCGTTGATCGCTCGCCTTCCTCAAAGGTGCCGGGCTGCCACCGAAGACGGCGAGCGGCGGGGCGAACTCGCCGTCACACCGGCCGGATCGGCGTGCCGGGCCCCGGCCTGCCGGGCGCCTGTTCACCGACGACGGCCGTGCGGTGCGCCGCCCGCGCCCGGCGCGCGTACGGCAGATAGCGCAGCCGCTCGGGAAGCACGGGCACCACCCACCGCACCACCGCGCCCAGCCGCCGCAGCCTGCGCTCCTGGGCATCCGTCCACTCCAGACCGATCGCCTCCCGCGCGTCCGGCGGCATCAGGCCGATGGTGACGAAGCGGCGGAACCGGGCCAGCGGCGGGAGCAGCACCGGCCACAGCGCCCTCAGCACCGGGCGCAGCGGCCACGGCCCCCGGTCCGGGGGCGGTACGGGCCGGTCGGTCGCGATCAGGTCCTCGACGACGACGGTCCGCTCGATCTCCTCGGCGAGCGTCCTGTGGAAGTACGGCCAGAACTCCTCGATCGTCTGCGGCATGTCCCGGTCGTTGATGCCGAGAACCCTGCCCACCTGGAGCCATTCCCGGTACAGGGCCCGCTCCTGCGCCTCGGTGAGCGGGCGGAGGAGGTAGCGGGCGGCATGCTGGTAGACGGGGAAGCCGGTGGCGTGCACCCACGCGTAGGTGGCGGGCGACAGCGCGTGGTACCGGCGCCCGCGGCCGTCGACACCGCGGACGGTGCGGTGCAGACGGCGGAGCCGGCGCCCCTCCACGGCGGCCTCCTCGCCGCCGTACACCCAGAGTTGGAGCGAGCGCAGGGACCTCTCGCCGCGCCCCCATGGGTCCGTGCGGTAGACGGAGTACTCGTCCACGCCCGCGGCGACCGCCGGATGGGCGACCTGGAGGGTGAAGGCGGCGGGCAGCATCAGCAGGGCGCGGATGTCGCCGGAGATGCCCCAGAGCACTCCCCCGGGCGGCGGAGGGACGGGGTCGACGTCCCGCGCGGACGACGTGCTCATGCGGCGCTCCCGACGGTCGGCCGGGGCCGCGGCGCGGCGCCCGGTCCCGGTACGAACCAGTATGCGGCTCCGCCCCGGGGCCCGGTCCGCCCCGCACAGGGGCGCACGCGCTCCCCGCGTCTCCGGGACCGTCCACGCCGGCGGCGCGTCCCTCCTGGTGGGAGCCGGCACGCCTCCTCCCGGCCCGCGGTGTCATCGGCGCCAGCTGACCCGGTCGTCCTGGGCCGTGTTCTACTGAGCTCCCGTACACCACACCCGTCTCCGGAGGTCGTTCCGTGGCCCGGCTCCTCGTCTCTTCCGGTGTGAACCCCGACGAGCCGGACGCGCCCGTCGTGACGCTCCTCGTCGACCCGGACGGCTCACCCGGCGAACGCGCCGTCGCACGGCTGGGCGACTACTGCTACGAGGGCTACGGAGCGTTCCACCTGCTGCCGACCGACGGCTGGGCCGAGCACACCCTGGACGGAGGCCGGCTGGAGGTCGCCGTCGCCGTGTACCCGTTCGCGCTGGGCCAGGTCGGTGTGGACGCGTCGGACTTCCCTGGCCGCTCGGCGGTCGACCCGGAGGCGGCCCTGGTGCTGCGGGCGGAGTGCGTGGTGGATCCCGGGCGGTACGCGCTGACGGCGCCGGTGACCGCGGTGTTCACCGCGGGCCCGGACCGCGCGCCCGACGCCGTGGTCACCGACGCGGACGACCTGCCGATGCTCCTCGGCCTCCGCCCCGAGCGCTGAGGCGCCCGCCGCCCGGCCACCCGCCCCCACGAGGGAGGGCCGTGGCTCCGGTCCGGGCCCGTCGTGGCGGGCGGTCCGAAGGGGCCGCCGGTCCTGGGCAGATGCCGTTCGGGCCGGGGCATTCAGTCGTGGTCGTACACCGTGACCGCTATGCCCCGGCGCACCAGGCGGTTCTCCAGCAGGGGCTCGATCCTGGACCATGTGCCGCCCGCCAGTCCGCAGCCTATCCGGGGCATGTGGACCGACGCCCCGAGTTCCACGGCCCGGTCGGCCACCGCCCCGAGCGCCGTGTCGATGGCCTCGTAGCGCACCGGCACCCCCTTGCTCCCCCGGCGTATCCCCCGCTGGCCCACCATGTTCGCCACCCAGATGTACGGCCCCACCTGGACGAACTGCGCCGCGCCGAGCGCGAAGTCATGGCCCGCGCGCTCCCGGTACCAGCGGCGGTAGGCCGCCTCCGGCTCGGGCCAGCGGCGCGAGATCGCCAGCACGAAGCCCTTGCCCCAGCCGCCGAGGTCGTTGCAGACGTGCGCGATCAGTTTGACGCCACTGCCCTGCGGGGCGGTGGCGTCGCCCCGGATGTACGTGATCTCCGACATGCGGTCACCGTACGGGCGGCCACTGACATCGCGTGCCGGACCGCGGAGCACCGCGGGCCCGTGCCCACCTGTCGCTGCCCAGCTCTTTCACAAGAGTGGTGAGACAGCAATACTGTTGAACGGTTGGGGGCCGGTTCGGCGGTCCACCGCCGGAGCCGGACCGGAGTGCGAGGAGCAGACATGGCGACCGGGACCGAGGACCCGACGACGCTCACCGTCGACGAGCTGGCGGCCCGCGCCGGGGTCACCGTGCGCACCGTACGTTTCTACGGCACCCGGGGGCTGCTGCCGCCACCGGTGATCGGTCCGCGCCGGGTCGGGCACTACGGGGCGGAGCATCTGTCCCGGCTCGCGCTCATCGAGGAGCTCCGGCACCAGGGCATGACACTGGCCGCGATCGAACGCTACCTGGAGCAGCTCCCGCCGGACCTGAGCGCGCAGGACCTGGCGATCCACCGGGCACTGGTGGCGTCCTGGGCACCGGACGCCGCGGAAGACGTGACGCGCGCGGAGCTGGAGCGCCGGGCGGGCCGGACGCTGAGCGAGGAGGACATCGTCCGGCTGGCGGCCATGGGGGGGCTGGAGCGCGCGGAGCCGGTCGACGGCCGCTACCGGGTGGACCGGGGGCTGCTGCGGCTGGGGGTCGAGCTGCTCGGCGTGCCGATCGCTCACGAGACGATCCTGGCCGCGCGGACGGTGTTGCTGGCGCACTCCCGGTCCGCGGCCCAGGAGCTGACCCGGCTGTTCCGGGACGAGGTGTGGGAGCCGTACCGGGAGCGGGAGTCGGACCCGGAGCACCTGGCGGCGATGAAGTCGCTCTCCGCCCATATGCAGCCGATGGTGCTCCAGGCCCTGGTGACGGCGTTCCAGCGGTCGTTGCGGGAGGAGCTGCGGGCCGCGTTCACGGCACAGTGAACGCGGCCCTCCCGGCCGGGGTGCCCGCCGTGGCGGATCAGTCGTGGAAGGTCTCGCCCCGCTCGGCCTTCTCCACGAGCAGGGTGGGCGGCAGGAAGCGGTCGCCGTACCGCTCGGCGAGCTCCCGGGCGCGGGCCACGAAGCCGGGCAGCCCGCCCTCGTACCCGTTGATGTACTGGAGCACACCGCCGGTCCACGGCGGGAAGCCGATGCCCATGAGGGAGCCGATGTTGGCGTCGGCGACGGAGGTGAGGACGTTCTCCTCCAGGCATCGCACGCTGTCCAGCGCCTCGGAGAACAGCATCCGGTCCTTCATGTCCGCGAAGGGGATGTCGGTGCCCGGGCGCGTGAAGTGCTCCCGCAGGCCCGGCCACAGGCGGGTGCGCGCCCCGTTCTCGTCGTACTCGTAGAAGCCCGCGCCGCCGCTGCGTCCGGGGCGGCCGAACTCGTCGACCATCCGGTCGACGACCGCGTCCGCCGGGTGCGCCTCCCAGGTGCCGCCGGCCTCCTCGACGGCCCGCCTGGTCTCCTCGCGGATCTTGCGGGGCAGGGTGAGGGTCAGCTCGTCCATCAGGGAGAGCACCTTGGCCGGGTAGCCGCACTGTGCGGCGGCCTGCTCGACCGACGCGGGTTCGACGCCCTCGCCGACCATGGCGACGCCCTCACTGATGAACCGTCCGATGACGCGCGAGGTGAAGAAGCCCCGGGAGTCGTTGACGACGATCGGGGTCTTCCTGATCTGCCGGACCAGGTCGAAGGCGCGGGCCAGGGCCTCGTCGCCGGTCTTCTCGCCCTTGATGATCTCGACCAGCGGCATCTTGTCGACCGGTGAGAAGAAGTGCAGTCCGATGAAGTCGGCGGGGCGCTCGACGCCGTCGGCGAGGACGGTGATCGGCAGGGTCGAGGTGTTGGAGCACAGCAGGGCGTCCGGGGCGACGATGCCCTGGATCTCCTGGAACACCTCGTGCTTGAGCGCGGTGCTCTCGAAGACGGCCTCGATGACGGCGTCGCAGCCCGCCAGATCGGCCGGGTCGGCGGTCGGGGTGATGCGGGCCAGCAGCGCGTCGCGCTCCGCCTCGGTGGTGCGGCCCCGGGACAGCGCCTTGTCCAGGAGCTGCTCGCCGTAGACCTTGCCCTTGGCGGCGGCCTCGGCGGAGACGTCCTTGAGAACGACGTCGATGCCGGCGCGGGCGCAGGAGTACGCGATGCCCGCGCCCATCATCCCGGCGCCGAGGACGGCGACCTTGCGGACCTGTCGCTCCTCGATGCCCTTGGGGCGGCTGACGCCGGAGTTGATGGCCTGGAGGTCGAAGAAGAACGCCTGGATCATGTTCTTGGCGACCTGGCCGGTGACCAGTTCGGTGAAGTAGCGGGCCTCGATGGTCAGCGCGGTCTCGAAGTCGACCTGCGCGCCCTCGACGGCGGCGGCCAGGATGTTGCGGGGCGCGGGCATCGGGGCGCCGCCGAGCTGCTTCTTCAGGTTGGCCGGGAAGGCGGGCAGGTTCGCGGCGAACTTCGGGTGCGACGGGGTGCCGCCGGGGATCTTGTAACCCTTGACGTCCCAGGGCTGGTGGGCCTCGGGGTGGGCGTCGATGAAGGCGCGGGCCTTGGCGAGCATCTCCTCCCGGGTGGCCGCCACCTCGTGGACGAGGCCGTTCTCCAGGGCGCGCCGGGGGGTGTAGCGGGTGCCCTGGAGGAGGACCTTCAGCAGGGCGTCGGCGATGCCCATCAGGCGTACCGTGCGGGTGACGCCTCCGCCCGCCGGCAGCAGGCCGAGGGTGACCTCGGGCAGGCCGATCCGGGAACCGGGGGCGTCCAGCGCGATGCGGTGGTGGGCGGCGAGCGCGATCTCGTAACCGCCGCCGAGCGCGGCGCCGTTGATGGCGGCGACGACGGGCTTGCCGAGGGTCTCGATGCGGCGCAGCGCGTTCTTGATGGCGGTGCCGGTCCCGAAGACCCGCTCGGCGTCCTCGGGACCGGCCTTGATCATGTCCTTGAGGTCGCCGCCCGCGAAGAAGGTCTTCTTCGCGGAGGTGTAGATGATGCCGCGGATGGAGTCCCTCTCGGCCTCGGCGCGGTCGGCGACGGCGGCGATGGAGTCCGTGAACGCCCGGTTCATCGTGTTGGCGGACTGGTGGGGGTCGTCCAGCACCAGGGTGACGACGCCGGTCTCGTCCTGTTCCCAGCGGATGGTCGTGCTCTCGGTCATGGCTGTTCTTCTCCGTAGGCAGGGGTGGCCGGGGACGGTCAGAGGCGTTCGACGACGGTGGCGATGCCCATGCCGCCGCCCACGCAGAGGGTGGCGAGCCCGTACCGTGCCTCGCGCCGCTCCAGTTCGTCGATGAGGGTGCCGAGGATCATCGCCCCGGTGGCGCCGAGCGGGTGGCCCATCGCGATGGCGCCGCCGTTGACGTTGATCCTGTCGAGCGGGAGGCCCATGTCCCTGGCGAAGCGGAGGACGACACCGGCGAACGCCTCGTTGATCTCGACGAGGTCGATGTCGTCGATGGTGAGTCCGGCCTTGGCGAGGGCCTTGCGGGTGGCGGGCGCGGGGCCGGTCAGCATGATGGTGGGTTCGGAGCCGGAGACGGCCGCGGAGACGATCCGGGCGCGCGGGGTGAGCCCGTACCGTTCGCCGACCTCCGCGTTGCCGATCGCGACGAGCGCGGCGCCGTCGACGATTCCGGAGGAGTTGCCCGCGTGGTGGACGTGGTCGATCTTCTCGATCCAGTGGTACTTCTGCAGGGCGACCGCGTCGAAGCCGCCCGCCTCGCCGATCACGGCGAAGGACGGCTTGAGGGCGGCCAGCGCGTCCGCGGTGGTGCCGGGCCGCATGTGTTCGTCATGGTCGAGGACGACCAGGCCGTTGCGGTCCTTGACGGGGACGACTGAGCGGGCGAACCGGCCCTCCTTCCACGCCTCGGCGGCGCGTTCCTGGGAGAGCGCGGCGTACTCGTCGACATCGCGCCGGGAGTAGCCCTCGATGGTGGCGATGAGGTCGGCGCCGATGCCCTGCGGGGCGAAGCCGGTCTCGAAGCTGGTCATCGGGTCCATGGCCCAGGCGCCGCCGTCGGAGCCCATCGGAACGCGGGACATGGACTCGACGCCGCCCGCGAGAACGAGGTCCTCCCAGCCGGAGCGAACCTTGGCGGCGGCCAGGTTCACGGCTTCCAGGCCCGAGGCGCAGAAGCGGTTCTCCTGGACGCCCGCGACGGTGTCCGGGAGGCCGGCGGCGATGGCCGCGATGCGGGCGATGTCGGAGCCCTGGTCGCCGAGCGGGCTGACCACGCCGAGGACGATGTCGTCGACGGCCGCCGGATCCAGGCCGGGGAAGCGGGCGCGGATCTCGTGGATGAGGCCGACGACGAGGTCGATCGGCTTGGTGCCGTGCAGGGCGCCATTGGCCTTGCCGCGGCCGCGCGGGGTGCGGATCGCGTCGTAGACGAACGCTTCGGTGCTCAAGTCAGCAGCCTTTCGAGGGTGGTGGGGCGAGGGGACCGCGGGAGCCACCGGGGGCGGTGGGGGCCAGGTGCCGTCACCAGCGGTGGGGCGGGCCGGGTCAGGCGAGCAGCGAGCGGCCGATGATCTCCTTCATGATCTCGGTCGTGCCGCCGTAGATGGTCTGGATGCGGCCGTCGGTGAAGGCACGGGCGACCGGGTACTCCGCCATGTAGCCGTATCCGCCGTGGAGTTGGAGGCAGCGGTCGGCGACGCGCTTCTGGAGCTCGGTGGCCCACCACTTGGCCATGGAGGCGTGCACGGCGTCGAGCCCGCCGTCGGAGTGTTCGGCGACGCACCGGTCGACGAAGGTGCGGGTGACGGCGCATTCGGTGGCCATCTCGGCGATCTCGAACCGGATGTGCTGGAGTCTGGACAGCGGCCGTCCGAACGCCTCGCGCTCCTTGACGTACCGGGTGGTGATCTCCAGCAGGTGTTCGGCGGCGGCGATCCCGGCGACCGCTATGCCCAGCCGCTCCTGGGCCAGGTTGGTCATCAGGTGGACGAACCCGCCGTCGCGTTCGCCGAGCAGGTTCTCCTTGGGGACGCGCACGTCGTGGAAGAACAGCTCGGCGGTGTCCTGGGACTTCTGCCCGATCTTGTCGAGGTTGCGGCCCCGTTCGAAGCCCTCGGCGCCGCGCTCGACGACGATCAGCGAGAGGCCCTTCGCGCCGCCGTCGGGGGTGGTCTTCGCGACGACGACCACGAGGTCGGCGAGGATGCCGTTGGAGATGAACGTCTTGGATCCGTTGAGCAGCCAGTGGTCGCCCCGGTCCTCGGCGGTGGTGCGGATGCCCGGGAGGTCGGAGCCCGCGCCGGGTTCGGTCATGGCGATGGCGGTGATGGTCTCGCCGCTGCAGAAGCCGGGTAGCCAACGCCGTTTCTGCTCCTCGGTGGCGAGGCCGGTGAGATAGGGGCCGACGATGTCGTTGTGCAGACCGAGGGCGAGGCCGGGGGCACCGGCCCGGGTGAACTCCTCGGCGAGGACGGCGCTGTAGCGGTAGTCGGTGGTGCCACCGCCCCCGTACTCCTCGGGTACGGCGAGGCCGAGCAGTCCCTGCCGTCCGGCCGCCCGCCATGCCTCGCGGGAGACGATGCCGTCCTGCTCCCACTGCTCGTAGTGCGGCAGGACCTCCTTGGCGAGGAAGGTGCGGACGGTCGCGCGGAACGCTTCGTGCTCTTCGGTGAAGATCTGCCGCTGCACTGCGGGCCTCCCGGGGCCGGTTGGTCGTCGTCGGGTTCGGCCGGGGCGGGTGCGGCTCCGGCGGGGTGTTCTCGGGCCCGTCACTCCGGGCGGGGGTCGCCGGTCCCCCCGAGTGCGGGGACGCCCCAGTCGGCGGCGACGGCCGCGGTGTCCGCGCCGGGCCGCGCGGGCCCGGTGCGCACGGCGACGGGGGTGGCGGAGAAGCGGGGCGCGGGCGCGGGCTGGGTGAGTCCGCCGTGCTCGACGAAGGTGGAGCGGGCGGCCAGGTGCGGGTGGTCCGGGGCCTCGCGGAGTGAGAGTACGGGGGCGACACAGGCATCGGTGCCCGCGAACACCGCCGCCCATTCCGCACGGCTACGGGTCTTGAACCGTTCGGCGACGAGGGTGCGCAGTTCCGGCCAGCGCGTGATGTCCGCCCGGTCGGGGGCCTCGCCGTCGATGCCGAGCAGCCCGCTGAACTCGTCGTAGAACCGCTGCTCCAGCGGGCCGACCGCCATGTACTGCCCGTCGGCGGTCTCATACGTGCCGTAGAACGGGCAGCCGCCGTCCAGGAGGTTGGAGCCGCGCCGGTCCTGCCAGCCGCCCGCCGCCAGCATGCCGTGGATCATCGTGGTGAGGTGCGCGGCGCCGTCCACGATCGCCGCGTCCACGGCCTGGCCCCGGCCGCCGGGTGTGCGGGCGTACTGGAGCGCGGCGAGGACGCCGACGACGAGATAGAGCGAGCCGCCCGCGTAGTCGCCGACCAGATTGGCGGGGACGGTGGGCGGCTCGCCGGGATTGCCGATCATGGAGAGGGTGCCGGTGAGGGCGATGTAGGCGATGTCGTGCCCGGCCCGTTCGGCGAGGGGCCCGTCCTGCCCCCAGCCGGTCATCCGCCCGTAGACGAGTCGCGGATTGCGGGCGAGCGCGGCGTCCGGGCCGATGCCGAGGCGTTCGGCGACTCCGGGCCGGTACCCCTCGATCAGGATGTCGGCCCGGGCGGCCAGGTCGAGCACCGTACCGGGTCCGTCCTCGGCCTTGAGGTCGACGACCACGGACCGCTTGTTGCGATTGGTGAGGTCGTACGCCGGGTCGATGCCCAGCCCGACCCCGCCGGGCCGATCGACCCTGACGACGTCGGCGCCGAGGTCGGCCAGGAGCATGGCCGCGAACGGCCCGGGACCGATGCCCGCGAGTTCCAGCACGCGCACGCCGGTCAGTGGACCGTGTGATCCGTACTCGGTCGTCGCCATCAGGCCCCCAGGGGTATGACACAACTGATGTAACAGCGATGATGCTAAGAACGCGACGCGCTCCGCACAAGCCTTTCGGCTGAGCAAGCGCTCGGTCTTCCCCGCGATCCTCCCCCACGGACATCGCCCCGCCGCAGACCGCCACGGACGACACCTGGCCGTACACCGCGGCGGACTCCGCCGCCCCACGGCATGCCGGTGCCCGGCAGCCCCACCGGGACCGCCGGGCACCGCTCCGCCTCAGCGGGACCAGGCGCAGTGCACGTGGCGGCCGTGCCCGGGGTCACCGGGGCCCATGACCTGCTGCGCGCCGAGCTTCCTGCACGTGGCCATGAACTGCTTGTGCGGGGCCCCGCTGCCGACGTGGCGGCCGTTGATGTGCGTGATGTCGAAGGCGATCCCGGCGTAGTGCCTGGAGTTGCCGCTGTGGTCGCCGCCGACGATCTCGGAGACGGACAGCCGGTAGCCGTACTGGGTGCGCAGCTTCAGCAGCCCGTTGAGCATGCGGGGGTCGAGCGGGACGCGCCGGTTGGGCTTGTCGCCCCACGGGCTGGTGAGCGCCCCCTTGCCGTGCGCCGTGTCGATGACGTTCTGCCGTGCCGTCGACCCGGCGTGCCTGCCGCCCGGGTGGACGGTGGCCAGCGTGATCCGCTGCTGGGCCAGGATCTGCTTGGCGAGCCCCACCCGGTCGCCGGCCGGCGCGCCGCCGCCCAGCAGGGCCGCCCAGGTCCGGGCGCCGATGACGCCGTCGGCCGTGAGACCGGCCGCCTTCTGGAACGCCTTCACCTTGGCCGTCGTGGCCGGGCCGAAGGTGCCGTCGACCGTCACCGCCTGACCGCGCGCCTTCAGCAGGGTCTGCGCCGCCTTCACGGCCGCGCCCTTCGAGCCGCCGCGCAGCGTGGTGACGAGCCTGGTCCAGGTGGCGGGCCCGACGACACCGTCCGCGGTGAGCCGGTGGGCCTTCTGGAACGCCTTCACCTTGGCCGTCGTGGCCGGGCCGAAGGCACCGTCGACCTTCACCGCCTGGCCGCGGAAAGCCAGCAGGTGCTGAAGCGCGGTCACGCCCGCGCCCTTGCTCCCGGCCTTCAGGGTCGGCCACTGGGCCGCAGCCAGGTGTCGGGGCGGGGCCGCCGCGGGGCGGTCACCCGCGGTGGCGAGGGAGGCGGCCGGTCCGGTCAGGACGGCCAGGGCAGCGAGGCCCGCGGCGAGGCGGAGGGGGGTGCGGCGGGAACGGACGGACGGTGCGGACATGGGTCACTCCTCGGTGGTGAGACGGCCCGGCAGGGCCGGATGCGGGTGAGGTACGGGTGGTGCGTTCGTCGTCCCGCGCGGTGAGGACCGGTTCCGGATTCTCGCGGGATCCGGTCCGCAAGCGGGCCGGCCGAGCCCGGCGGGTGGCCGGGGCCGGGCGTCCGAGGGACGGTCCGAGCGCGGCTCCGCGCGGGACGCTGGATGTCAAGAGCACTGCGGAGGAGGGAGGTTGATATGCGGGTCACCGAACCGCCGTACGGGGCGGGCGGCGGGTCACCGAACCGCCGTACGGGGCGGGGCCGAGGGCCTTCGGTCAGCGGCCGTCCGGACCCGGCGCTCCCCCCTTCGCAAGTGCCGCGAGTTCGGACCGGCTGCCGCGGAAGACGTTGCGGTCCACCGGTCCCACGACCCCGGGGTCGCTTCCCGTCTGCGTGTGCTGCCAGAAGGACCAGGAGCGCCCCGCACCGGGCACCCGCTGGGGCTCGTCGGAGCCGCTGCCGTAGCGGGCGAGCCACAGATGATGGCCGGCGAACACCTCCCCCTCGCCGCCCATGCACTCCTTCACGAAGGACGCCCGGGTGTAGACGATCGGGGTGACACCGAATGCCTTGCGCACCTCCTGGAGGAAGACGCGCAGTTCCTGAGTGCGCAGATGCTGCGGGCACACCTCCCCGCCACCGCCCGCGGGCAGTTTCTCCACGTCCAGTACCGGCGGCAGTTCGCCCGCCCGGTCGCCGCGATAGCCTGCGGCTCGGACGGTCGTGACGAAGTGCCTCGCCTGGGCCGCCCCGTCGGACGCGCTCCTCGGGTGGAAGAAGTGGTACGGGGCACGGAACAACGAGGTCCGGGACACCGCGGCGTAGTCGTCGGCGAACCACGTGTCCCGCCCCGACGCCCCCTGCGTGGCTTTGAGGAAGGCGAAGTCGTTCGCGGCGGCCACCCGACGCCAGTCGATCTCCGTCGGATGGTCCCGCCCCTTGGACTCGTGGTTGTGGTGGCTGGTATCCACCCCGGCGACCGAGTACGCGGAGGGCGGCGCGGCGCCGACGGCCGGGGCGATCAAGCCCAGCGCGACGAGGGCTCCTCCCACGACGGTACCGGTCAGCGCGACGCGCACTCTTACGAGTGATGACTGAGGCATATTCAGACCTTTTCGTTCCTCGGATGAAAAGACCACGGGCCGCGCGGTCCACCGCGAACACACAGGTGGGGGCAGCCCACGGGAGGCGGGCGACGGGAGGCGGGAGCGCGGCGCCCGGGGGGTCGGCCGCTCCCCAACTGTGCAGCACCGGCCGGGGGTTTCACTACGATCTGCGTCCCGCTGATCGATGCGCCTATGCAGAGCCACCATGCACGCCGCTGAGCTGCGGCTATGCACACAGAAAACCGGGGAGTGCCGATGACCGACAGCACCGTGCGGAGCGACGAGGAACATCCGGGGCGAGCCCTCGCGGAGCTACTGAGGAGTTGGTGGGAGTCCTCCGCACACGGTGGCCGCGAGAAACCCACTCAGCAGTCCCTCGCGAAACGGCTGGGGATCGACCAGACCACCCTGTCGCGATACCTGAATCCCGCACACTCGTCCAATGCCCCCTGCCGGATCGTCGAGCAGCTGCACACGGCGTTGGGGGCACCGCCCCGCGAACTGGCCCGGGGCCGCGCCCTGGCCGAGGCGGCGGCCGGTTCCGCGTCGGCGAGGAGGCGCCCAGGGGCCGGTAGGCGGTCCGCCCCGACGGCCACCCCCGACGGCGCGGCCACCCCGGGCAGCGCTGCCACCCCCGACGGCGCAGGAACACCGGCGACGAGGAGCGGCACGCGACCCGCCGCGCACGGGCCGGATGCCGGGCACGTGACGCCCGGCAGATGGAAACGCCCTCCCCTCGCACCGGCGATCGCGGGGGCCTCGGCCCTCCTCCTGCTGGCGATCGGCTGCCTGATGTGGTGGCCGGAGCGATCGGCGGGACGCGATGACGCGAAGGCCGTCGCGCAAGTGACGGACCCGCCGTCGCAGGTCATGGAGTGGCCGCTGGCACGGAAGGGGAATGTGCTGTGGAAGGCCCGTACAGTGCAGTTGCTCCTGCGGGCGCACGGCTACGACGTGAAGGTCGACGCCGACTACGGACCGGTGACCGCGGCTGCCGTCAGGGCGTTCCAGACCACCCACGGCCTGACGGCGGACGGCAAGGTGGGGAAGGACACCTGGCCGCTGCTGATCACGACCGTCGATTCCCGCACGCGGGAGCCCGAGGCCGTCATGGCGGTGCAGTACCTGCTCCATCAGGCGGGGGTGCCGACCGACAGCACCGGCACGTACACCCCGTCGACCATGCGGTCGCTGAAGGAGTTCCAGATCTCCCGGAATCTGCCCCCGACCGGTGTCGGTGATGAGGACACCTGGCGCGCTCTGCTCAATGCCCAGGCCCCGGACCTGCACAAGTAGTCGCGACACAACGGCCGGTGCGGCGCCCGGGTCAGAACACCCAGCTCACCAGGGTGCAGATCATCGAGATGGCCCAGACCACCCCCGCGACGACGCCGAGGGTCATTCCCACCGCGACCCGGCGCTGGGCGAGGTACACGGTTCCTGGTCGAGCGGGCGTTCGCTGATCGGTCATGCGAACCAGTCTGCCCGGCGTGATCGGCGAGCGGCATCCGTACGCGTACTCAGTCGGTATCCACCCGCGATCAACGTGCCACGCCATCGCATTGACATGGTGTCAGGGCGCCGTCTCCCGCAGTGCCCGGCGGCAGAGCGTGTCGGCCCTGCGGGTCGTTTCGGGCTGTCGGAAGTCGCGGGCCAGGAGCAGGGTGTGGGCGCAGGCGTTGTCCAGCCCGGTCCGGTGCCCGACCGAGACGAAGACCGGTTTGACGCCGTCCTGGGTGCGCAGCGCCCGGCCCACCTCCTCCTCGCCGTCGAGGAGCGGTGACCAGTCTCCCCGGTGCGGGCCGGGCTGCTCGTAGGAGAAGGTGAACGGGTTCTTGGCGACACCGATCACCGGAAGCCCGGTGAGCACCCCGAGGTGGCTGGCGAGGCCGAAGCGGCGCGGATGCGCAAGGCCGTACCCGTCGCAGACCACGAGCCCGGGATCGGTCGGCAGCGATTCCAGCGCGGTCAGCAGGGCTGGGATCTCACGGAAGGCCAGGAGCCCTGGGACGTACGGGAAGGCGACCCGGCCGACGGAGGTGGCTTCGGCGACCACGTCGAGCGTCGCACCGTCGAGCACCACCGCGGCCGCCGCGACGACATCGCGCTCGTCGTCGTAGGCGACGTCGACCCCGGTGACATGGCCGGTCCCGGGCGGGGGTCCGGGTTCGTCGAGCACCACGCGGGTGCGCAACGCGTCCTGGACGGCTCGGGCCTCGGCCTCGTCGACGGGCATCGGAAACGTTGTCATAGTGCCGTCAAGTCTACGAGCCGCCCGGCGGCCTGGTGAGTGCGCGCCCGCCGCCTGCGGGGGGTGTCCGCGGGCTACGGGGACGTGTCCGAGCGGGCGGCGGCCCGGCCCGCCCGGCCCGCGGTGGGCGTGGGCCGGGGCCGAGGGCTCCGCCCGTCGCGGCGGCCCGCATCGCCGGACCCCGTCCCCCTGGTCGGTGCCGCCGCACGGAATCCCCTGACGCGAGCGGAACCCCATGGCACGGGCCGTCTCTTCCTCCCTCGTCCCTCCCTCTGCTCTCCCTCGGCTCGTGAGGCACCGGAGGTCGTCCCGCGGCCGTACATGGCCCGGATGCCGAGCCATGAAGCGGGTACACGACCGGTGCCCGGCGCCCAGTGACACAACTCACCCGCCGTCCTGTGCACGCGAGCGGGGGATCCGCCGTCTCTGTCTTTGTCGGGAACCGTTCATCCGGCCGAGAGAGGGAGCAGGTCTTGTCCACCGTCATCGAACAGCCCGTACAGGCCCGCATCGTCGCGTCGGCACCGCGGATGGAGACGCTTCCCGCCACTCTGCGGTACGACCGGAGAGACCCGTTCGCCGTACACATGGCGTTCCCGGCGACGGCGACCCTGGAGGGCACCGACGTGTCCTGGGAGTTCTCCCGGGAGTTGCTCGCCACGGGAATGGACGAAGCCGCCGGTGTCGGAGACGTACGCATCAGGCCGTACGGCTACGACCGCACGGTCCTGGAGTTCCACGCCGTCGAGGGGATCGCGATGGTCCACGTCCGCACCGCGGAGCTGCGGCTGTTCCTCGAACGCGCGCAGGCACTGGTGCCGTCCGGCGACGAGCACCGGTTCCTGGATCTCGACCGGGACCTGACCGATCTGTTCGGCGGAATCTGACCGGCCGGACCCGCGCCGTCGGGCCGCCTCGTTCCGTCTCGTTCCGCCTTGTCAGAGGGCGGGCCGCTGTCCGCTCCCCGGGATCCGGCGGCCCGGGGTTCCGGGCCGGATACGGACGGCGGACGCGTGGGTCGTGCGGTCAGCGGTGGAGCAATGCCCAGGTCTTGCAGCCGCCGGACGGGGTCAGCGCGGGGGCGAGTCCCCAGTCCCCGCCGTGCGAGTCGACCGCCGCCGCCAGCAACCACATGCTCTCGCTGCGCCGTCGGCGGCACTTCTCGGACTTCTCGGCCGAACCATGGGGCGGATGCTGGTCGTAGAGAATGACGCGCAGTGCGTCGAACTGCCAGTGGACGCGCAGGAGCATTTCCCGGTCCGGAGTGAACCGGTAGGCGGCGGCGACCAGTTCGGAGGCGGCGAGAACAGCCGTCTCACGGAGTTCCGAGAGTCCGTGCCGTTCGAGGAGCGTGCCCACGGTTCCACGCGCGACGCCGGCACAGAACGCGCCACCCGGTAAAGCGAACGAGTAGCTGAGGTTGTCCTCCCTGGGCGGCCGGGGTCCGACCGGTACGGGAGCCGGGAGGCAACGCAATGCGCCCTTCATCAAGATGCCCACATTTCCGGTAATTGTGTTGACGATCACAACCGAGGTAAGTCGCCCCGTGTGAGACTTGCACTACCGACGGTAGCGCACCCCGGAGCACAGTGCTACCACTTGCCCGGTTCCGGTTGTTTCGTTCGGGACGATCCTCGGAAAGGACCATCCACCGTGCCACCCAGAAGCACCCCGACCGCCCGGCAGCAACGCCTGGGCGCCGAACTGCGCAGGCTGCGCGAGCAGTCGGGGATGTCGGTGCAGCAGGCCGCCGCCCTGCTGGGCGTCGACCGCACCCGCATCCCGAACATCGAATCGGGCCGGTTCGGCATCAGCGCCGAGCGGGTCCGCACCCTCGCGTTCAACTACGGCTGCCCGGACACCGGCCTGATCGACCTGCTCGCCGAGATGGCCCAGGAACGGGCCAGGGGCTGGTGGGAGGAGCACCGCGGACTGCTGCCCCCCGGGCTGCTGGACATCGCCGAACTCGAACACCACGCGGTCGACCTGAGCACGTCGACGACCATCCACATTCCCGGCCTGCTGCAAACCGAGGAGCACGCACGGGCCCTCTTCGCCATGGCCGATCCCCCGCTGCCCGGCCCGGATCTGAACGCCCGGCTCGCCCTGCGGCTGCGCCGCCAGGAGGTGCTGGACCGGGACCACCGTCCCCCCTCCTACGAGGCGGTGATCCACGAGGCGGCCCTGCGCATGCAGTTCGGCGGCCCGGAGGTGGCGCGCGCCCAGCTGGACCACGTCCTCGTCCGGTCCGAACGGGACCGGATCACCGTCCGGGTCATCCCGTTCACCGCCGGCGGCCTCCCCGGCGCGGGGCAGTCGTTCACCTACGCGGGCGCCCCGGTACCCCAGCTCGATACTGTGCAGCTCGATTCCTCGCACGGCTCGATGGTGTTGGACTCCGACATGCAACTACGCCGATACCGCGGCCTGTTGGGGCGTCTTCGGGCGCTCGCGCTCCCGGTCGGGGAATCACGCGACCTCATCCGGACCATAGCCCGGGACCTGTGACCCGGCACCTGTGAGAGGACTGACCATGACCGAGATCCACTGGGACGACCCCTTCTGCAGCGAGGGCGCCAACTGCTTCCGCTTCGGGCTCGACGACCAGGGCCGCGCGTACATCGGCTCCACGACGGACACCGACGTGCACGTCAGCGACTCCGTGGAGGCACTGCGGGCGCTGATCTCCGCGCTGAAGTCGGGGGCCGCTGACCACCTCCTCTGACCCTCCGGGCCGTCCCGCACGCCCGCACCACGGCGCCCCTGCGGCGAGCGCGTTCGCTCCGAGTACGCCGACAGCTCTGAGCAGCCCTCCCGCGGGGCCGACCGGGCCCCGTGGAGGAATCCGGCCACCCGGGAATCCAGACAGAGGGTGTCGGGTATCGCCGTTAGCTTCGGCCGCATGGATCAGCCCACCCTCCCGAAAACGGACCGGAGCATCGTCGTCACCGGGGCACGCGCGAACAATCTGCGCGATGTCTCCCTCACCGTCCCCAAGGAACGGATCACCGTCTTCACCGGCGTGTCCGGCTCGGGCAAGTCGTCGCTCGTCTTCGGCACGATCGCCGTGGAGTCCCAACGGCAGCTGAACGAGACGTTCGGCTCGTTCATCCGCAACCGGCTGCCGAAGTACGAGCGGCCCCAGATGGACTCGATCAACGACCTGAACGTGGCGATCGTGGTGGACCAGAAGCCGATCGGCGGCAACGCCCGCTCCACCGTCGGCACCATGACCGACATCTGGTCGGCCATCCGTGTGCTGTTCTCCCGGCACGGAACGCCGAGCGCCGGCCCGGCGACCGCGTACTCCTTCAACGAACCGGACGGCATGTGCCCGGAGTGCGACGGCCTGGGGCACACGGTGCGTCTCGACGTCGACCGGGCGATCGACCCCGACAAGTCGCTCAACGACGGCGCGCTGTTGCTGCCGGGGCTCTCGGTGGGCGGCTGGGAGTGGCAGTTGTACGCCGGTTCGGGGCGCTTCGACAACGACAAGCCGCTCCGGGACTTCACCGACGAGGAGATGCGGCTCCTGCTCCACGGCGCCGGGTTCACCGTGCGGCTGAGGCTGAAGTCGTCCTCGGCCGACGTGCGGTTCGAGGGCATCGTCGAACGCTTCACCCGGCTCCACCTGAAGCGGGACACCGAAGGGCTCTCGGAGCGGCGGCGCGCGACCGCCGCTCGCTTCACCACCGAATCGGTGTGCGCCTCCTGCGCGGGTGCCCGGCTGAACGCGGCGGCGCTCGCCACCCGGATCGACGGCCTCTCCATCGCCGACTACGCGCGGATGGAGGTGACGGACCTGGTGAAGGTGCTGGCCGCGATCGACGATCCGGTGGCCGGTCCGGTCGCCTCGGCCGCGCGCGAACGACTGGAGCGGCTGGTCGGCATCGGGCTCGGCTACCTCAGCCTGGACCGCGAGACCACCACCCTGTCCGGCGGCGAGGGGCAGCGGCTCAAGCTGGTTCGGCATCTGGGCAGTTCGCTGACCGGACTGACCTTCGTCCTCGACGAGCCGAGCGTGGGACTGCATCCGCGCGACGTCGGCCGGCTGAACGACCTGCTGGTCCGGCTGCGCGACCGGGGCAACACCGTCCTGGTCGTCGAGCACGACCCGGATGTGATCGCGGTGGCGGACCACGTCGTCGACATGGGGCCGCGGGCGGGGGCCGACGGCGGACGCGTCGTCTTCGAGGGGCCCGTGGAACGGCTGCGCCGGGCGGACACGCTCACCGGCCGGTATCTGCGCCGGGGCGGGCACGTCAAGGAGACGTTCCGGCCCCCCACCGGGTGGATGCCGGTGACGGGCGCCGCGCTGCACAACCTCAAGGACGTGGACGTGGCGTTCCCGAGCGGTGTCCTGACGGTGGTGACGGGAGTGGCCGGATCCGGCAAGTCGACCCTGGTCTCACGGGTTTTCACGGCGGCGTATCCGGAGGCGGTGGTCGTCGACCAGGGTGCGATCGCCGCCTCGTCGCGCTCCACCCCCGCCTCGTACCTCGGCGCGCTGGACCCCATCCGCAGGATCTTCGCCCGTGAGAACGGCGTCGCCCCGGGGCTCTTCAGCTTCAACTCGTCCGGTGCGTGCGGGAACTGCTCGGGCCGGGGCGTCATCTGCACCGATCTCGCGTTCATGGACCCGGTGACCATCACCTGCGCGGTGTGCGAGGGACGGCGTTTCCACGACGAGGTGCTGCGGTACCGGGTCGGCGGCGCGTCCATCGTCGACGTGCTGGAGATGACCGCCGCGCGGGCCGCGCGGCTCTTCGACGATCCGGCCGTGCTGCGCAGGCTGCGGGCCCTCGACGAGGTCGGCCTGACGCACCTGCCCCTCGGTCGGCCCCTCAGCACCCTCTCCGGTGGTGAGCGCCAGCGCATCAAACTGGCCACCCGGCTGCACCGGACCGGTGCCGTGTACATCCTCGACGAACCGACCACCGGGCTGCACATGGCGGACACGGGATCGCTCGTCGGCCTGCTGGACCGGCTCGTGGACGCGGGCAACAGCGTGATCTGCGTGGAGCACGACCTCGATGTGGTCAGACGCGCGGACTGGGTGATCGACCTCGGCCCCGACGGAGGCCGCAACGGTGGCGAGGTCCTCTTCGAGGGGACCCCCGCGGCGCTGCTCGCTCACCGCACCTCGTTCACGGCCGAGTACCTGCGCCGGGACCTGGAGCGGGGCGGCGAGGGATGACCCTTTTCCCCCGGCCTGCGGGTAGACACGTTTTCGAGGGGGGTTTCAGAACCGCTTGAGAGGGGTCGAGTTGGCGGGGGGCTTACCACGGCTTTAACCTACGGTCTCGTAACCTACGTTCCCGTAGGTAAATCTCCCGTCCCCAGGAGTCCCCCGTGACGATCACCGCTCCCCACCTCGGCAGTTCCAAGGCGTGGACCGACGCCCGACTGCTGTACGCCCTGGAAGAGGTGGTCGAGAAGGAGCTCAATCGCCACCTCAAGGTCGCCAAGGACTGGATGCCGCACGAGTACGTGCCGTTCTCCGACGGGCGGAACTTCCCGGGTCTCTTCGAGGACGGTGAGGAGTGGCGGGCCGATCAGTCGAAGGTGACCGACATCGGCAGGACCGCCCTCGTCGTCAACCTGCTGACGGAGGACAACCTTCCGAGCTACCACCACGAGATCGCCACGCTCTTCGGCCGTGACGGCGCCTGGGGCACATGGGTGCACCGCTGGACCGCCGAGGAGGGCCGGCACGGAATCGTGATGCGCGACTACCTCCTCACCTCGCGGGCCGTGGACCCGGACGCGCTGGAGCGGTTCCGGATGGCGCACATGGGATCGGGCTTCGAGTCCGACAACCGCCACTCGATGCTGCGCTCCGTGGCGTACGTCGCCTTCCAGGAGCTGGCCACCCGCGTCTCGCACCGCAACACCGGCCGTGAGTCCGGCGACCCCGTGTGCGACCGGATGCTGGCGCGCATCGCGACCGACGAGAACCTGCACATGGTCTTCTACCGCAACCTGCTGGGCGCGGCGTTCGAGATCGCCCCGGACGAGACGATGCGGGCCGTGCGGGACGTCGTCGTCGACTTCCGGATGCCGGGCCACGGGATCCCGGGCTTCGAGCGGGCCGCCGCGCGGATGGCGATCGGCGAGGTCTACAACCTGCGCATCCACCACGACGACGTGCTCCAGCCGGTGCTGCGTTATCTGAAGGTGTTGCAGGTCGACGGGCTGGGCCCCGACGGCCTGCGCGCCCAGGAGGAACTGGGCCTGTACATGGACGGCCTCGACGCGGAGGCGGCGAAGTTCGACGAGAAGCTCGCCGCCCGCAAGGCGCGGATGGCCGCGCGCGCGGGAGCCTGATCCCCGGTCCGCCCTCCCGCCCGGACATCACCGTGCGGCCCTCCGCTCGTGCCGGCGGCGGCCGGGAGGGCGCCCGCCGCCGGACTCATCCCGTCGCCCACAGGTCGCGCGCGTAGTGCTCGATCGCCTTGCGGTACTGCCGCACGTACGGGTCCTGGCCGTCGGCGGCCACCAGCTCCAGCAGCAGGCGCGTGCAAGCGTGGTACTCGCCGGTGTTGAACAGGGCCATGGCGAGGAAGGCCCGCAGCGCCCCGTCGTCGGGGAACTCCTCGACGCCCGCGCTCAGGACCTCGACGGCCCTGTCGTACCGGCCGAGCACCCGATGGGTGCTCCCCAGGCCGAGGAGCGCGCCCCGGCGGTCCTCCTCGGACAGGCCAGGACCGTGCAGGCAGCGTTCGTAGAACGGTACGGCCTCGGCCTCCAGGCCGAGCACATCGTGGACCCACGCCGTCTGGTAGGCCACTTCGGCATCGGTGGGGTGGGCGGCGGAGAGGGACAGCAGCAGGCTGCGGGCCTCCTCGGGGCGGCCCTCGACGCGCAGCCGTACGGCCGCCGCGAGCAGGGTGTCCCGGCCGTTTTCCTTTTCGTTCACACCCACACTGTCGCAGGCGGTGCGGTCACCCCGGCCCGCCGGTCCGTGACGGCACGGCCCGGGGCGGGCCCGGAACATGGCACCGGGGAGCTCAGGCCCGCTTGCGTCCGCTTCTGCGCAGCCGTTCCCGCTCCTTCTCGGAGAGACCGCCCCACACGCCGAAGCGCTCGTCGTTGGCCAGGGCGTACTCCAGGCAGGCCACGCGCCCCTCGCAGGCGTTGCAGAGCTGCTTGGCCTCGCGGGTGGAACTGCCGGGGGCGGGGAAGAAGAATTCGGGTCCCGCCTGCGCGCACAACGCTGTCTCCTGCCAGGCGAGTGCGGGGTCGGAAGCGGTGTTGATCAGCATGGCACCCACAGTGCACGGCTTCGATAAACAACCGATCAACGCGCCATCAACGCGGCGCGCCGGTGCTTTCCGGCCGATCTCGCCGACCCCGCCCACGGCCTTCCGCTTCTCCTGCCCCGGCCTTCCCGGCCTCCGCGCACGGCGGATCGGGGCGGGTTCCGTTCGCCCGGCGGCCGTCGGCGCCTTTTGGAGCGTACAAGCCCGTCCCGGCCCGGAGAACCTCGACACGCCCCGGCGTACGTGGCCTCGGTCGTGACGTCGAGGAGCCGGTCGGCGCGGCCCCGGCCTCGCCCTCCGTGTTCCGGGCGACGAGGGAGACGCGTCCCGGCCCGGGGCGCCCTCCCGCGCGGGTGCGCGCGCACCCGCGCCGGCTCCTCCTTCAGCGGATGCCGGGGTTCGGCCCAGGTCAGGAAGACGTCGGCGTGCCGGGCGGGGTCGACTGCGTTCGCGGGCCGGAGCCCGTCGGGGCCGGTCACCGGGCCGGGGTGCTGTCGGCGGCGCGTGGCACGATATGGAGCGCTCGGGGCAGGTGCCGGGCGGAACGGCCGCCCGGCGGCGCGGACAGAGGAACGCAGATGACAGAGGCCGGACCGGCACAGGCCGGGGCACCCACGGGACGGGCCGCCCGGGAGCTCCTGGAGCGGGCCGAGCAACTGCTGTGCACGGCACGCGCGGTGCCGGCCGATCACGCGGGCGCCGTCGGCGCCGTGCGCACGGCGCTGGAGCCGCTGGTCGACGAACTCGTCCGCCGGGAGCTGTCCGCCATCCCGGTCTCCCGGCTGAAGGACGTGACCGAGGGACGGTTGCGGCTCGGCGCCGTGGAGCAGGCCGGTTTCACGACCGTCGACCAGGTCCACGCGGCGAACCGCTACGAGTTGCGCCAGCTTCCCGGCGTCGGTGCGCAGACCGCCGATCAGGCGCTGGCGGCGGCCGGCCAGATCGCCCACGCCGTACGGGACACCGTCGCGGTGCGCATCGATGTGGACGCCCCGGACGAGGCCACGACCGCACTGCTGATCGCGCTGCACCGGCTGGTCGAGGCGGGGCCCGGCGTCCGCCGGGCGGTGGACGCGGCGGGCCGGTTCGTCGCGCGCCTGGAGCCCTTGTCGGCCGCAGCGGGGCCCGCGCGGGGGCGGTTGCGTCTGCTGTTCGCCGGGCGGCAGGCCCGTAGCGGTGCGCTGACAGCCGTCGCCTCGGTGCGCGACACCGTCGACGAGGCGGAGAGGAACGGGCTGCCGCTGCTGTTCGGTCAGGCGTCGGCCGATCTGCTGCGGGAAGTGGACGGCCTCGCGGCCTGGGTCGACTTCGAACTGCGGTCCGCCGAGTACTACAGCCTGCTCGCCGAGATGTCGGGCATCGGCCCGGACCGGGACGCGTCCGAGGGGTTCGTCCCGGCGGGGATCGCCGACCGGGTGCGCGGTCTGCGGCTGGACGACGCGCATCTGCGGGTCTCGCTGCGCGGCTACCAGTCGTTCGGAGCCCGGTTCGCGCTGGCGCAGAAGCGGGTGATACTCGGTGACGAGATGGGGCTGGGCAAGACCGTGCAGGCGATCGCCGCGCTCGCGCATCTCGCGGCGCACGGCGAGACGCACTTCCTGGTGGTGTGCCCCGCGAGCGTGCTGATCAACTGGGCGCGCGAGGTCCGTGCCCGCTCCACGCTGCGGCCCCTGCCGGTGCACGGCCCCGAGCGGCTGGGCGCCTTCGCCGAGTGGCGGGAGGGCGGCGGTGTCGCCGTCACCACGTACGACGCCCTGCACACCCTGCCGGCTCCCCGGGACAACGGGGTGAAGACCGGCATGCTGGTGGTCGACGAGGCCCACTACGTGAAGAACCCGGAGACCCGCCGTTCCCGGGCGGTGTCCGGTTGGACGCGGCACACCGAGCGGGTGCTCTTCCTCACCGGCACGCCGATGGAGAACCGGGTCGAGGAGTTCCGCAGCCTCGTCCGCCACCTCCAGCCCGAACTGGCCCCTTCGGTCCGCATCACCCACGGAGCCGCCGGTTCGCACGCGTTCCGCAGGGCCGTCGCCCCCGCCTACCTGCGCCGCAACCAGGAGGACGTGCTCACCGAACTCCCGGCCCTGGTGCAGGTCGACGAGTGGGAGGAGTTCAGCGAGGACGATCTCGCCGCCTACCGCGAGGCGGTGGACACCGGGCGGTTCATGCGGATGCGGCGGGCCGCGTACGCCCGGCCCGCCGCTTCCGCGAAGCTGAACCGGCTGCGCGAGTTGGTCGCCGAGGCCGCGGAGAACGGCCTCAAGGTCGTGGTGTTCTCGTACTTCCGCGAGGTTCTCGACGCCGTCGGACAGGCTCTCGGGGAGGACGTGTTCGGGCCGCTGGCGGGACATGTCCCGGCCGCCCGGCGCCAGGAGATCGTCGACGCGTTCACCGCCGCCCGGGGCCATGCGGTGCTGCTGAGTCAGATCCAGGCCGGGGGCACCGGGCTCAACCTGCAGGCCGCTTCCGTGGTCATCCTGTGCGAACCGCAGATCAAACCGACGATGGAGCATCAGGCGGTGGCCCGCGCGCACCGGATGGGGCAGATACGGACCGTCCGGGTGCACCGGCTCCTCACGGCCGACAGCGTCGACGAGCGGATTCTGGACATCCTGGCCCGCAAGGAGCGGCTGTTCGACCTGTACGCGCGGCGCAGCGATGTCGCCGAGACGACTCCGGACGCCGTGGACGTGTCGGACGGGACGCTCGCCCGCCGCATCGTCGAGGAGGAGCAGCGGCGCCTCGCGTCGCGGGCGGCCGACGCCGCCGGGGCCACCGAACCGGCCTCACCGGTCGGGGCCGCCGGAGCCGTCGACGTCCCCGGCCCCTCGGCGGAGGACGGCTGACCGGACCGGGCCCTTCGCACCGCCGGTCTCCGGGTCAGGAGCCGTGCGCCGCCGGGTCGTGTCCGGCCCCGCCGGCGGCCGGCGCACCGGGGGTGGCCGTGCCGGACGCCGCCGGACCGGTGCCCGGTGTGCCGGCAGGCGTCTTGTCCGACGTGGTCGTGTCCGGTGCGCCCTTGCCCGGCGCGGTACCGCCCGAGGGGGTCTTCTCCGGTACGGGTGTGCTGTGGGACCCCGGGCCGTGCGGGTCGTGGCCCGGCACGGTGCCGTCCGGTTCGGCGACCAGCAGCAGTCCGGCCATGCCCAGGTCGGAGTGGCTCTGCACATGGCAGTGGTACATCCAGGCCCCCGCCCCCACCCGTTCCCCCGCGATGATCTGGAAGCCGAAGGAGTCCGCCGGGCCGACGGTCTTCGTGTCGATGACGGGGCTGGGGTCGTCCGGGCCGGTGAGCAGACCGGTCCGACTGTCCACCCAGCGGTGTCCGTGCAGATGGAAGGTGTGGAAGTAGTCGCCGTGGGTGATCATCACGACTTCGAGACGCTCCCCCACGGTGGCACGGAAGTCGGGGGCTCGGCGGGCCGGACTGTTGTTGACCGTCGTGCCGTTGAAGGCGATCGTGATGGTCTTGTCCGGCAGGATGTCGCCCCTGCGGCGGACGATCAGGGGACCGTACAGCCCCTTCCGGATTCCTTCGGTGCCGTGGTCCGTGCCGACGACGTGGTCGTGGTAGTGCCAGTAGCCCGCGCTGCCCTCCCGCCAACTGCCGTCCCGACGCCTGCCCGGGGCGTGGGTGTGCCAGGTGTAGGTCCGGGTGCCGCCGGGCTCGGTCATGCTCTTGTTCATCCGGGTGCCGTCGCTGGCGATGTCGTAGTCCACGCCGTGCGGGTGAAGGCTGACCGGCACATCCGTCGTGTTGTGCAGCTCGATCCGCAGGGTGTCGCCCTCGTTGAGTTCGATGAGCGGTCCGGGGACCGTGGCCCTGCCCTTGCTCAGTCCGAATCCCATCCGGTCGTCCGCCAGCTTCTCCGCGTACATCCGCAGGCGGCGCACGGCACCGCCGGGCGGGGCGGTTCTCGGCCCGGCCTGCGCCGAACTGGCCTCGACGGCGCCGAGGGACAACGATGTCACCCCGGTTGCGGCCGCCACCCCGCCGCCCACCAGGAACCTCCGGTTGAAGCTCCTTCTGTCCATGCCGAACTCCCCACTGCCTTACGAATTTACGGAGTGTGTGCGAACTTGGCCGGATCACTGGGGCCGCCCCGGGCCGCGTGCGGACGGCACCGTCCCGGATCCGGCCCGGATCAAAGGGCCGCGGAAAAGGCGGCGATTACGGAGGTTACGGGGCGTGCGGCGGCTTCAGAGGCTGCCGTGATAGGCGGGGCGCGGCTGCCCCTCGGACGGCCCACAACGATTTTCAGGAGAATCCCCCGCTCGTGCGCGCCATGCGGACCGTGTTCCCGCGCCGCCACGGCCGCCGGCGCGTCCCGCACGGTGTCCCGGCCGCTTCCGCGGTCGCGGTGCCCGGCGAGGTCGGGTGCCCTTGCGGAGCGCGCCGGGTCACCGGGCGGGGACCGCGGCGACGGGACCGGGAGCCGAGGGCGCGTCGCCGGGCGGGCTCAGTCGGCCGTGGCCGCATGCCGGGGCGCGTGGTCGCGGCCACCGGGATGCCGATGGCGCCACACCCAGAACACCGTGCAGGAGACCAGCGCCCAGCCGCCGAGCACCAGATACGGGAAGAGGAACTGGTGCCCCCGGTAGTAGACGGCCGTGTGCTGGGCGTTGACCGAGGCCCCCGGCGGGAGCCAGCGGCCGATGTGCCCGAGCACCGAGGGCAGCAGCGGCCAGGACACCGCGCCGCCGGAGGACGGATTGCCCAGCAGCACCATCACGCCCCAGGTGGGCAGCATCGCCCAACGCCCCATCAGGGTGTTGAACATCGTGAAGACCATGCCCGTGGTGAACATGGTGAGCGCCAGGATCAGCCACGAGTGGAGGAACGGCAGGTCCAGGGCGCCGAGCAGCCAGTCGACCACCGCGGCGATCGCGAAGGCGCCGAGCAGCGAGTAAGCGACCGTGAAGGCGATCCGCTCCACGGGCACCAGCGCCCGCGCGTGCACGCTCAGCTGGATCGCGCCGACGAAACCGACGATCACCGCGGCGAGCGAGATGTAGAAGAGGGCGAGTCCGCGCGGGTCGCCCCGCTGCAGCGGTTTGACGTCGCGGACCGTGACCGGGACCCCGGTCCGGGCGCCGACCTCGGCCGCGGACCGAGTGAGCACCTCGGCCACGGAGGCCCCCGCGGCACCGGCCACGTCCAGAAGGACGCCCCGGCCGTCCGCACGCGTGATCGCGAAGACCTCCTGCCGCTCCAGCGCCTGCCGTGCCCGTTCCCGGGTCGGGTACGCGTGGATGACGAGCGAGGCGCCGAGCGCCCGGTCCATGGCGGCCAGGAACTCCGCGCCCCGTGCCGACTCCGGAGGGCCGACCACGGCGATCGGGATCCGGTGCGGGGTCGGATTGGCCATCGCGTAGCTGTAGGAGCCGGCGAAGAGTCCGGCGGCGGCCGCGAGGATGAACAGCAGCACGGTGGCCGGGAGGTACGGCGATTTCTTGTACACCGCCCATTTCTGACGGGTGTTCAGCGGCCGGCCATGTGCCCCGTGCGGTGCGGAGGGCTCCAGGTCGGGTGCGCTCATGCGGCGCCGTCCTCGTCGCTCCGGGCCCGGCTCGGCTGGACCCGTTTCGGTTCGCCGGGCATCTTCGGGTACTCCGGCGGGTATGGCAGATCGCCCAGACCGCGCTCGTGCTCGTCCCGGTCGGCCAGCTCCAGCAGGGCGTCGAGCCGGAAGGCGTGCTCGTCCATGTCCGCGTGCACGTCACCGACCTCGGCGTAGCGCTTCGGCATGGTCCGGATGTCGAAGTCCCGCGGTTCGGCGTCGTCGATCTCGTCCCAGCGCAGCGGGGCGGAGACCGGGGCGTGCGGATGGGGGCGCACGGAGTAGGCGGAGGCGAGGGTGCGGTCGCGGGCGGTCTGGTTGAAGTCGACGAAGATCCTCTCCCCGCGTTCCTCCTTCCACCAGGCGGTCGTCACCCGGTCCGGCATCCGGCGTTCCAGTTCGCGCCCGGTGGCGATGGCGGCACGCCGGACCTCGGTGAAGGTCCAGCATGGTTCGAGGGGGACGAAGACGTGGATGCCCCGGCCGCCGGAGGTCTTGGGCCAACCGCGCAGACCGTGGTCGTCGAGGACGGATCGCAGCTCGTGGGCGGCGCGCACCGCGTCGGCGTACTCGGTTCCGGGCTGTGGATCGAGATCGATGCGCAGTTCGTCCGGATGGTCGGTGTCGGCGCCGCGGACGGGCCAGGGGTGGAAGGTGAGCGTGCCGAGGTTGGCCGCCCAGAGGACGGCGGCCGGTTCGGTCGGGCAGATCTCGTCCGCGTGGCGGCCGCTGGGGAACGTGATCCGGGCGGTGGGGATCCAGTCGGGGAGGTTCTTCGGGGCCCGCTTCTGGTAGAAGAATTCTCCCTCGACCCCGTCCACGAAGCGCTGGAGCGTGGTCGGCCGGTCCCGCAGGGCTCGGGTGATGCCCGGCCCCACCGCGAGGAAGTAATCCGCCACGTCCTTCTTGGTGTAGCCCGGCGCAGGAAAGTAGATCTTGTCCGGACTGGACAGCCGTACGGTCCGTCCACCGGTTTCCAGCTCCACCGCTCTACCCGCTGCGCCCATGACGATCACGGTAGGCCGGACGTACATATGCCGCATATCGGGAGAACCACTCCCTTCCTCGGGTGAGAATCGGACCATGGATCTGCCGGTGATGCCCCCCGTGAAGCCGATGCTCGCCAAGTCCGTCGCGAAGATCCCGCCCGGCATGCAGTACGAGGCCAAGTGGGACGGCTTCCGGGCGATCGTGTACCGCGACGGCGACCAGGTGGTGATCGACAGCCGCACCGGGAAGCCGCTCACCCGCTACTTCCCCGAGTTGGTCGCGGCCGTCCGGGACAATCTGCCGCCGCGCTGCGTCATCGACGGCGAGATCGTGGT
Source organism: Streptomyces sp. NPDC052042 (assembly GCF_044548345.1). Classification (NCBI taxonomy): domain Bacteria; kingdom Bacillati; phylum Actinomycetota; class Actinomycetes; order Kitasatosporales; family Streptomycetaceae; genus Streptomyces; species Streptomyces sp. NPDC052042. The sequence goes on from NZ_JBIUBU010000015.1 coordinate 40,484, forward strand.
GGCGTACGGCGACCGGCTCGACTTCGACCGGCTCAGCGACCGGATCCACCCGGCCGATTCCCGGGTGCGGCTGCTCGCCGAGCGGACCCCCGCCAGTCTGGTCGCCTTCGACATCCTGGCGGTGGGCGACGACTCGCTGCTGTCCCTGCCCCAGTCCGACCGGCGCACCGTACTGGAGGCCGCACTGTCCGCCGCCGGACCGCCCGTCCATCTGGCCCCGGTGACCAGGGACCCCGCGGTCGCCGAGGAGTGGTTCGAACGGTACGAGGGCGCGGGGCTCGACGGGGTGGTCGCCAAGCCGCTCGATCTGCCGTACCGCCCCGACACCCGGGTGATGTACAAGATCAAGCACGAGCGGACCGCCGACTGCGTGGTGGCGGGGTACCGCCTCCACCGGAGCGGACCGGTCGTCGGCTCGCTGCTGCTCGGTCTGTACGACGCCGGGGGTGCCCTGCAGCACGTCGGCGTCTGTGCGGCGTTCTCGCAGAGGCGCCGTGCGGAGTTGGTCGAGGAGCTGGAGCCACTGCGGGTCGATGTCGCCGGGCATCCGTGGGCGGCGTGGGCGGACGCCGAGGCGCACGAGACCGCCCGGCTGCCCGGGGCGCCGAGCCGCTGGTCGGGGAGGAAGGACCGGTCGTGGGTGGCACTGCGTCCGGAGCGGGTCTGCGAGGTGGCGTACGACCACATGGAGGGCGACCGGTTCCGGCACACCACCCGGTTCCGACGGTGGCGGCCGGACCGCACCCCCGAGAGCTGTACGTACACGCAGTTGGTGGAGGTGGTGCGGTACGACCTGGCCGAGGTGCTGTCAGCCGGTGGTGGCTGAGGGCGACGGGGTGGGGCAGGGGTCCTCGCCGGTGCCCGGTTCCGTGGACGGGCCCGGGGTCGTACCCGTCGACGCCGTCGGACCGGGCGACGCGGAGCCGGTCGGGCAGCCGGGGCCGGGTTCCGCGCCACCGGGGTCCGGGGGCGTGCCGGGGTCCGGCAAGGCCGTTCCGCCGCCGGTGGGATCGGGGGAACCGCCCGGACCGGTGGGGTCCGGGCTCCCGGTCGGGTGCGGTGCGCCGGTCGGTGTGGCGGACGGCTTCGGGGACGGCGAGGGTCCGGGCGAGCCACCGGGCTGCGGGCCCACCACGATGCCGCCGACCGGGGTTCCGGGTCCGCCGACCGGCCGCTTCGGCTGGTCGGGGCCGCCCGCGCCGGGGCTCTTCGGTACGACGCCCTTGCCGTCGGCCACGGGGTGGACGCCCTTGCGGTAGAACTCCAGCCAGGACAGCACGGTGCGCAGATAGGCGTCCGAGTGGTTGTAGGCGAGGACCGCCCGGTCCAGGTCGGCCTTCACCGACAGGTCGCGGGCCCCCGCGCAGAGGTAGGCGCCGGCGGCGAGGGCGGCGTCGTAGACGTTGTTCGGGTCGCGGCGGCCGTCGCCGTTCCCGTCCCTGCCCCAGTGGGCCCATGTGGAGGGGATGAACTGCATCGGGCCCACGGCGCGGTCGTAGGTGCGGTCACCGTCGTACACGCCGTCGTCGGTGTCCCGGATCTCGGCGAAGCCCGCACCGTCGAGCACCGGTCCGAGGATCGGGGTGAGGGTCGTGCCGTGCACGTCGACCCGCCCGCCGCCCGCGTGCCCGGACTCGACCCTGCCGATGGCCGCGAGCAGCTGCCACGGCAGGAGGCAGCCGGGGTCGGTGCGGCGCAACGCGCTCTCCGCCTTGCCGTAGGCGGCGAGCACGGTGGTGGGGATGCCGGACTCGGCCCAGGTCCGGGCGGCGGCCGGGCTCCGCTTCGCGCCGGGCCTCGGCGGCTGCGGTGTCGCGAGCGGCGGGAGCTCGGTGTGGTAGGAGTCGTCGTTGGGCGCCTGGGACCATCTGACCTCCTCGGTCTCCTGACGCTCCTTCGCGGTCCGTTCGCGGTGGACGGTCATCGGTGCCTGGGACGCGGTGAGCGCGGCCATGGCGGCGACCGCGGCCGCGGTGCCGCCGATCCTGCGGCGGGTGGTGCCGGTGAACCTCATGCGTGCTCCCCTTTCCCCGGGCCGACGAGTCGCCGAGTCACTGCGTGAAGGTGTCGATGGCCAAGATCCGCCAGGCGCCGTCGCGGCGGACGGCGTCCACGGCGAACATCGCCGCCGCGTAGGTCCTCTCCTCCGAGGCGCCGGTGCGGGTGTTGCTCTGGTCGGCGAAGATCAGCAGCCGGGCCCGGTTTCCGTCGAGAATCTCCACGCCGCTGTCGGTGACGGTCGTGGTGAGGACGAGCTTCTGACCTGGCCCCTGCGACCGGACCCGGGCGAGCATGTCCCGGTGCTGCTGGACCGCCTTGCCGACCAGGTAGGTCTTCGCCGCCCGCTCGGACTTCGCGGGGGCGGCGTAGTCGTACGAGAAGACCGCACCGACCGCCTCCGCGATCCGACCCTTCACCTCGCTGGTGCGGCCGATGTCGGTGAGAGCGGTGTTCTGCCGTGCGGATTCGTCGCGCAGGTTCGCGGCCGAGCTGAAGGCCCAGGCGGCGAAGGCACCGAGGAGCACCGTGAGGGCGCAGAGGACGGCGGGAAGACCGGGGAGGAGGCGCGGTCGCCGGCGCCGCCGCGCCTCCTCCCCGGGGCATGCGCCGCGTGCCTCGGGCCCGTCCGTACCGGCGGCGTCGGCGGCCGGTACGTCGGCCGAGGTGTCCTCCGTGACCGCGGCCTCGTCCATGACCGCGGCTTCGTCCGCCATCGGTGCGCGGGCGGGCTCGGCGTGCGACGCGGCCGGGCCCGCGGGCCGTCGCGGCGGTGCGGCGGCTGTGCCGCGCTCCGCAGCGGCGGCGGCCAGACGGCGTCGGCGGTTGACGAGGTGTCGGGTGGTCGACATGTCGGTGGGGTCCTCTCGGGGGCGGGGTGGGAGGCCGGGGGCGTCAGCCGGCCGTGTTGCCGACCGGTGCCTGGCCGAGGGCGCTGAGCTTCCACCCTTCGGGCGTGCGCGTCAGCTCACCGAGCATCCGGCTCTCCTTCACCGCGGGCGGGGTCTTCGGGGCGGTGACGGTGATCCGCAGCGCGACCATCACCGACGCCTTGCCGGCCCGTTCGTCGAGTTCGGTGAGCGCCCCGGACAGCACCTTGGCGGTGCTCACGGTCCGCGCCGCCCGGATCTGCTTCTCGAACCCGCTCCGCCCGTCGACGAGCTGGCTGTGCAGATCGCCGGTGGTGGAGTCCTCCCAGCCGTCCAGCCCCTGCTCCAGCTTCCGGTGGTCGAGGGTGTTCATGTTCTGCACGGCCTGCTCGCCCGCGGCCAGCGCGTCGTCGCGGGTCCGCGCGAAGGCCGCCGCTCCGTCGTGCGCCGCTCCGTACCAGGACCAGCCGCCCCAGGCCGCTCCCCCGGCCGCCACGGCGGCGAGCGCGATCGCCGCCACCACCAGCGGGTTGTTCCCCGTCCGTACTCGTGCCATCGCTGTCTCTCCCCTGCCGGCCGAACTGAGCTGAGCGGTGGATGCCGCGCCGTACCGTCCCGGTGTCCGTCCGGCGGCTAACGGGCGGCGATGTCGACGATCCGCCAGCGCCCGCCCCGCAGTTCGGCGGTGACGGAGAGCTGGGCGGCGGCCGTGGTGGCGGCCCTTCCCCGGCGCTCGTAGACCTGGTCGAGGAAGACCAGCAGATGGGCGCCGGTGCCGGTGAGCCGGGTGACCCCGGCCCGTACGACGTGGGTGGTGAGGGTCAGTCCCTGGTCCCCGGCCTGCTTCTCGACCTGGCCGAACAGCGCCGCGTACTGCTGGAGCGCCTTCCCGGCGAGGTACCGCTCGGCCGACTCCTTGGTGGCGTCGGTGTCCTGCGGCCCGTAGGAGAACACCTTGGCGAGCGCGTTGCTGACATCGCCGACGACCCTGGCGGTCGCGGTGCTGTCGGTCAGCGCCAGGTTGCCGGTGGCGGGCGTGTCCCGCAGCCGCCCGGCCTCGACGAAGCACCCGACGCCCGCCGCGAGCAGGGCGGCGGCCAGCAGCGCCACCGCTCCGGTGACCAACCGGCGGCGCCGCGGCCCGGCCGCGTCCGCCTCCTCCGCACCGCCCCCCGGCGCCGCGTCCTCCCCCACCACGCCTCCGGCGCCCGCGTCCACCCGCTCCCCGTCCGGGGCCGCGACCCTCTCGTCCGGGTTCCCGATCCGTTCGTCCGTGCTCACCATCGGCGTCCTCCCCCGCTCCTCACGCGCCACCGACCGGGATCGCGGTCAGCGACTTGACCTTCCAGCCGCCCGCCGCCCGGGCGAGCACGGCCTCGAAGCGCTTGCGTTCGGTGCCCGGTCCGCCGGTGCGCGGGGTGACGCGTACCTCCACGGTCGCGATCATCTCGGCGGTCCCGGTCCGCTCGTCGAGCGCGGTCAGCGCCGCGTCGGTGACGGTGCCGCGCGCCGTGCCGCCGCTCCTGCGGAGTTCGTCCGCGTCCTTCTTCCGGGTGCGGGCGAGCTGGTCGTGCAGGGGCCCGGTGGAGGCGTCGAGCCATTGCCCCAGCCCCTCGTCCACACTCCTGGCGTCCGTGCCGTCCAGGGTGTTCAGCCGGGCAAGGTGGTGACGCCCCGCCGCCAGGGCGGCATCGCGGCTCTTCGCGTACGCGAGCGTGTCGTCGCCGCGCGCCCGTGCGTACGACCAGCCGCCGAGTGCGCAGACCAGTGCCGCGACGAGTACGGCCGCCCAGCCGGTCAGGGTCCTGGCGCGTGCGCTCATCGGCCCGCCTCCAGTCCGAGCAGTCCGGCCATGCTCCTCGGGGCGGGTGACGGGTCCCCGACGGCCCCGAGCGCGCCCGGGAGCGTTCCCCCGGCATCGGCGCCGAGGCGCAGCGAGCCGGGCTTGGCGGGTGTCGGCACCGGTCCGCCCTTCGGGGCGTTCGCGCTGCCGCGCACGTTGATGCCGGTGCCGGGCGAGGAGGCGCAGCGCGCCGTGGTGTCGACCGCGGGGCCCTTCGACGTGTCGAGGCCGTTGCGGTAGACGGTGCCGCCGTATCCGGCGGTGCACGGCAGGGGTTCGAAGAAGGTGACGGACATGCCGAACCTGGCACCGCCCTCGTCCACCGCGCTGGCTCCCGCCGCCACCACCGCCGGCAGTTTCACCAGGAGTTCCTCCAGGCCGCGCTGCCGGGTCACGGCGACCTCGGAGGTGGTGAGGAGGTTGGCGACGACGATGCCGAGCGAGGGGTCCAGATCGCGCAGCAGTCCGCTGATCTGGCCGGCGGCGTCGGGGGCGGCGGCGATCAGCTTCCGCAGGTCCGTGTCCGACCCCTTGAGCTGGGCCGCCAGTTCCTCGGCGCCGGAGGCGAATCCCTTGAGCGCCTCGCCCTGTTCGGCCTGGGTGCGCAGCACCACCCGCCCGTCGGCCATCAGCCGGGTGTTGGTGGGCAGCGCGTCGTCGGCCGCCCGCACGAAGTCGCCGCCGGTGTCCAGGAGGACCTGGAGGTCGTCGCCCCGGCCGGTGAACGCGGCGCCGAACTCGTCGACCACGGTGCGCAGCGACTCCAGGTCGACCGATCCGGCGAGGCCGTCGACGCTGGTGAGGATGTCGGTCACGGGGGCGGGGACGGTGGCGTCGGCCTGCGGGATGACGGAGCCGTTCGCCAGGTAGGGGCCTGTGGAGCGGGTCGGCCGGAGGTCGACGTACTGCTCCCCGACCGCCGACAGGTTGGCCACGACGGCCTTCGTACCGTCGGGGATGGGAGGCGCGGAGTCCTTGATCCGCAGTTCGGCCTCGACGCCGTCGTCGGTGAGTTCGATGGGGCCGACCCGTCCCACGGAGACTCCTCGGTAGGTGACGTTGGAGTGTGTGAACAGTCCACCTGTCCTGGGGAGTTGGACTGTGACGGTGTAGTAGTCGCGCAGCCCGACGTAGTGGCCGAGGTCGGCGTACCGCACCCCGAGATATCCGAGCACCAGCACCGCGATGATCAGGAACGCGATGTTCTTCAGCCTGATGGCGAGGGTGATCAACGGTCGCTCCCCTCCGAGGGTGACGGCCGGCCCGAGGCCGGCGGCCCGTCCGGCGGCGATGACGGGGGCGTGCCCGGGGCTGTCGTCCGGGCCGCCCCGGAGGCCGTCGTGGTGGGGGCCTTCGTGCCCGGTGTCCGGGAGCCCGGTGTGCCGGGGACGGTCGTGGCCGGTGCCGTGACCGGGGGGAGCGGCAGTGGCAGTCCCCCACCGGCTGTCGGCACGGCCGCTCTCGACGCGGGCGCCGGCACCGCGTCCGGGTCGAACGCCGGGATGATCTGCGTGCCGGGCACGGCCGTCAGGTCCAGGTAGACGTTGAGGTAGTCCCCCTTCACCCCGCGCAGCACCTCGTCCGTGAACGGGTAGGTGAACAGGACCTGAAGCGAGTCGGGCAGGTCGTTCCCGGAGTCCGCGAGCGCCTTGAGGGTGGGGGCGATGGCCTTCAGGTCCGCGATGGTGTCGGCCTTGCTCTTGTTGACGGTGTCGACGGCGACGGTGGAGAGGGTGTCGAGGGCGCGGAGCATGGTCAGCAGGGAGCCGCGCTGTTTCTCCAGGACCTTCATGCCGGGGCTGAGGTCGGTGAGAACCTTGCCCACCTGCCGTTTCCGGGTGGCGAGGGTGGTGGAGAGCCGGTTGACGCCGTCGAGGGCCTCGGTGATGTCCTTGCGGTGCTCGTCGAGGTCGGTGACGAGTGTGTCGATCCGTTCGAGTACCGACCGGATCCTGGGCTCGTTGCCGGACATCGCCTTGTTGAGTTCGGTGGTGATGGTCTTCAACTGGTTGATGCCGCCGCCGTTCAGCAGCATGGACAAGGCGCCGAAGACCTCTTCGACCTCGGGGTTGCGGTTGGTGCGGGTGAGCGGGATCCGGTCGCCGTCGGCGAGGGTGCCGTGGGCGGTGCCGCGTGCGGGCGGCGAGAGCTGGACGTACTTCTCGCCGAGAAGACTGGACTGCTCCAGGTGGGCGTAGGCGTTGGCGGGGAGCCGGACCTTCCCGTTGACCCGCAGGGTGACCCTGGCGTGCCAGCTGCCCGGGACGAGCGAGATCTCGGTGACACGGCCCACGGAGACGTCGTTGACCTTCACCGAGGCCTGCGGGGCGAGGCTGAGCACGTCACCGAAGTCCGCGGTGATCTCGTACGGGTGGTCGCCGAGGTCCGCGCCACCGGGCAGGGGGAGTTGCTCGATGCCCGAGAACGACGGGGCACCGCAGCCGGTGAGGACGAGGGTGCAGACGGTGCCGAGCGCGACCAGGGTGGTGCCGGTGGCCGTGCGGACCCGGGGCCGGTGCGGTCTCCTGCTCATCGGCCGGCCCCCTTCCCCGCGTGGCGCCCGGTTGCCCCCGTCGTGCCGTCGTTCCCGGGGGTGCCGTAGACGGTGCCCACCGCCGGCAACGGCAGTGCGGGCAGTGCCCGCTGCCGTTCCGCGTCCACCGGGGAGAGCCCCCGGAGCCCGGAGCCCGGCTGGGTGAGGGGGCCGCCCATGCTGAGTTCGTTGAGATCGGTGCGGCCGTTGAGCGTGCGGTGTTTCGGGTCGTACGCGTTCAGCACGTTGCCCGCCGAGAGGGGAAGGACGTCGAGGGACTCGGCCAGCGAGGCGCGCTGGTCGACGAGGGTCTGGGTGAGCGGCACCAGCGCGTCGACGTTCTTCTTGAGTGCCGAGCGGTTGTGCCGGATGAAGGTCTTGACCCCGGCGAGCGCGGTGCCGAGTTCCTTGAGCGCGGCGCCGAGGTTCTTCTTGTCGTCGGCCAGGAAGCCGGTCACGGAGTTCAGTTGGCGTTCCGCCTCGCGCACCTCGCCGTCGTTGTCCTTCAGCATGGTGGTGAACGTCTGGAGGCGGGACAGCGTGTCGAAGAGGTCCCCGCTGCTCTTGTCGAGGGTCTTCGTCGCCTTGCCGAACTGCTCGATGGAGTTCCCGATGTCCTTGCCGTTGCCCTTGAGGTTCTTCGCGCCGGTGTCGAGGAGGCGGGCGAGCGCCCCCTGTGCGTTGGCGCCCTCCGGGCCGAGCGCGTCGGCCAGTTCGGTGATGGAGGCGTAGAGCTGGTCGACCTCCACGGGTGTGGCGTTGTGCGCGGCGGGCAGTTCGGCGCCGTCGGCGAGCAGCGGTCCGCCGGTGTAGGCGGGGGCGAGCTGGACGTACCGGTCGGCGATCAGGCTGGGAGCGACGACGACGGCGTGGGCGTCCTTCGGCACCTTGACGCCCTTGTCGACGCGCAGCACCACCTCGACCTCCTCGCCACGCGGCTTCACCGACTGGACCTTGCCGACCTTCACACCGAGGATCCGCAGGTCGGACCCGGAGTAGATGCCGGTCGCCTGTTCGAAGTACGCGGTGACGGTGGTGCCGCCGCCGTCGTCCAGGGCCATCACGCCGGTCGTGGCGGAGGCGGCCACGACGGCGAGCCCGGCGACGATGCCGACGATGCGGAGCGGTCTCATGTCAGCGGTCGCCTTCCTGCCGCGGAGGCATGCATCCGGTGGCCGGCGGGGTACCGGGGGGAAGGTAGTTCTTCGGAACGACCCCGCAGACGTAGTTGTCGATCCACCGGCCGTTGCCGAGGGTGTTGCCGACGAGCCGGTTGTACGAACCTGCGAGCGCGAGCGCCTTGTCGAGGCTCTTGCGGTTCTTCTGCAGGACGGCGGTGACCCGGCCCAGCGCGTCCAGCGTCGGCCCGAGCTGCTTCTTGTTGTCGGCGACGAGACCGGTGAGCTGGGTGCCCAGGTCGCGGGTGCCGGTGAGCAGCAGGTGGATGGAGTCGCGGCGGGCCCGGATCTCGCCGAGGAGCAGGTTGCCGTCCTCCAGCAGGGTCTCGAAGCTGCTCTTCTTGTCGGCGAGGGTCTTCGTCAGCCGTTTGCTGCTCCTGAGGAGGGTGGCGAGCTCGGCGTCGCGTTCGGAGACGGTCCTGGAGAGCGCGGAGAGCCCGTTGGCGGCGCTCTTCACGTTCGGCGGGGAGTTCTTGAACGTGGCGGAGATCGTCTCGAAGCTCCTGGCAAGCTGCCGGGTGTCGATCTCCCCAATGGTCTCCCCCAGCCCGTCGAAGGCCTGGGTGACGTCGTACGGGGAGGTGGTGCGGCTGGTGGTGATGCGTTCGTGCGGGTCCTGCGGCGCGTCACCGAGGGGGTCGACGGCGAGGTACTTCTCGCCGAGGAGCGTCTTGATGGCGATGCCCACGGTGCTGGAGTCGCCGATCCAGGCGTTCTTCACCCGGAAGGTCACCTTGACCGCGGCGCCGTCGAGGGCGACCCCGGTGACCTTTCCGACCTTCACCCCGGCGATCCGGACCTCGTCGCCCTCGGTGAGCCCGGCGGACTCGGTGAAGTCGGCGCTGTACGTCGCACCGCCGCCGACGAAGGGCAGCGAGTCGGCCCGGTAGGCGGCGAATCCGAGGAGGGCGAGGACGAGCAGGCCGACGACGCCGACGGCGACGGGGTCGCGTTCCCGTACGGGCTTGAGTCTCATGACAGGCACCTCGGCTGGGTGATGGCGATGCCGGTGGGCGGGGCGCTGCCGTCGCTGGTCGTCACACCGGTGACCTTCGCCTCGCAGAGGTAGAGGTTGAGCCAGGAGCCGTACGAGGTGATGCGGCTGATGGCCGTCATCTTGGCGGGCGTCTTCCGCAGGAAGTCCTCGATCTTCGGCGCGTTGTCGGCGAGCCGGTCGGAGAGGCGTCCGAGCTGCTTGATGCCGTCCTTGAGGGGGGCCCGTCCGTCGTCGAGGAAGTCGGCGGTGACGGTGGTCAGGGCGCCCATCGCGGTGACCGCCCGGCCGAGCGGTTCGCGGTCTCCCGCGAATCCGGTGACGAGTTCGCGGAGGGTGACGACGAGGTCGTTGAAGCCGGCCTCGCGGTCGTTGACGGTCTTCAGGACCGTGTTGAGGTTCTTGATCACCTCGCCGATCACCTTGTCCTTGGCCGCGACAGTGCCGGTCAGTGAGCCGACGTGCTGGAGGACGCTGTCGACGGTGCCGCCCTCCCCCTGGAGCACCTGGACGATGGAACCGGCCAGCTTGTTGACCTCGGGCGGAGAGAGCCCTTCGAAGAGCGGCTGGAAGCCGTTGAAGAGCTGGGTGAGGTCGAGGGCCGGTGTGGTGCGGGACACCGGGATGGTGGAGCCCGGGGCGAAGTCCTGGCCGACCGGTCCGGTGCCCCGGTCGAGGTCGATGTACCGCTGGCCGACCATGTCGAGGTACTTGATCGACGCGGTCACCGACGCGGGGAGCTGCCTCCCTCTCCGCACGGTGAACCCGACCTCCGCGAGCCGCCGGTCCGCGACCCCGATGGACTCGACCTGTCCCACCTTGACCCCGGCGATCCGCACGCTGTCGCCGACGACCAGTCCGGTCGCGTCGGTGAACCGGGCCTTGTACGAACGGGTGTCACCGACACCGGTGTTGGCGATGGACAGGGCCAGCACGGTGGTGGCCAGCGTCGTCACCAGGACGAAGACGATCGATTTCGCGAGCGGTCCCGCGAGGGAGCGGCGCTTCACTTGAGCTTCACCTCCGCACCGCGGAAGGCCGGGCCGATGAGCACGCTGCTCCACTCGGGCAGGACCCGCGGCTGGACTTTCAGTGAGGGAGCGACCAGTTCGTTGACGAGTCGGCTCTCCTGCCGGGAGTTGGGTGTGCCGAGCGAGGCGTCGGCCGCCGGGACCTCTTGGGGCGCGCGGGGCGCGGACGCCTGCGACGACCGGTCGCGGTCCGCCGCACGGGCGTCCGCGGTCGGCGCGGTGTCGCCGATGTAGGGCAGGGAGTAGCAGTGCGGTCCGCCGGTCGCGTCGTAGACGGGGGTGTCCCGGCCCGGCACGTACTTCCCCTTGGAGGGCACGGTCTTCAGCGTCACGTGCAGACCGGGCTGGTCGGTGCCCTTGCCGAGCGCCTTGTCCATGGCCGGGACGAAGCCGGCGAGGGTGCGCAGGGTGCAGGGGAACTCGGAGGAGTACGCCGCGAGGGTCTCCAGGGTCGGCCGACCGGTCGCGGAGAGCCGGATGAGGTTGTCCTTGTTCTTCCGCAGGAAGTCGGTGACGTCCTGGGCCGAGACGGTCGTCGATCCGTACAGGTCGGCCAGACCGGCCTGTTGTTCGGCGAGGGTGCCGCTGGTGGTGGTGAGGTCGGTCAGCGCGTCGAGGAGGTCCGGGGCGGCGTCCGCGTAGACGGCGCTGACCCTGACGAGTTCCTTGATGTCGGCGTTGAGCGTGGGCAGTTGGGGATTGAGCTTCTTGAGGTGGGCGTCGAGCGTGACCAGGGTGTCGCCCAGCTTCTCGCCCCGGCCCTGGAGCGCCTGGGAGACGGCGGTGAGTGTGGCGGAGAGCTTCTGCGGCTGCACGGCGGTGAGCAGCGGCAGGACGTTGTCGAGGACCTGTTCCAGTTCGATGGCGTTGCCGGAGCGGTCCCGCGGGATCACGTCCCCTGCTTCGAGGGTCCGCGCGGAGGGGGCCTCGGGGGGCACGAGGGCCACGAACCGTTCGCCGAAGAGGGTGGTGGGCAGCATCTGGGCGGTGACATCGGCCGGAATGCGGTCGAGTGCGCCGGGCCGGATGGCGAGGGTGAGGCGGGCGCCCTCCCCGTCGGCGTCGATGGCGTGCACCCGTCCGACGACGACGCCGCGCAGTTTCACGTCCGCGTTCTCGTGCATCTCGTTGCCGACGGCGCCGGTGTGTACGGTGACGGTGGCGTCGTGGGTGAAGTCCTTGTTGTACACCGCGACCGAGGTCCATACGAGTGCGACGGGCACGAGCAGGAACCCGACCCCGGCGAGCCGGCGGCGGATCGTCCCGGTCTTCGTCGTCCGCATCATCCGGCCACCTTCACGGTCGTCGTGGCGCCCCAGATGGCGAGCGAGAGGAAGAAGTCGGTGACGCTGATCACCACGATGGCGTTGCGCACGGACCGGCCCACGGCGATGCCGACCCCGGCGGGTCCGCCCTCGGCGCGGAAGCCGTAGTAGCAGTGGGCGAGGATCACCATCACGCTGAAGACGAGCACCTTGAGCACGGAGAGCAGCACGTCGTCCGGGGAGAGGAAGAGGTTGAAGTAGTGGTCGTAGGTGCCCTCGGACTGCCCGTTGAACAGGACGGTGACATAACGGGACGCCACGTACGACGAAAGCAGTCCGATCGCGTACAGCGGGATGATCGCGACGACTCCGGCGACCACCCGGGTCGTGACGAGGTAGGGCATGGACCGCACCCCCATCGCCTCCAGGGCGTCCACCTCCTCGTTGATCCGCATCGCGCCGAGCTGGGCGGTGAACCCGGCCCCGACGGTCGCGGAGAGCGCGAGTCCGGCGACCAGTGGGGCGATCTCGCGGGTGTTGAAATAGGCGGAGATGAAGCCGGTGAACGCGGACGTGCCGATCTGGTCGAGGGCCGCGTGGCCCTGGAGGCCGACGACCGTTCCCGTGAACAGGGTCATGGCGATCATCACGCCGATGGTCCCGCCGATGACACCGAGCCCGCCGCTGCCGAAGGCGACCTCGGCGAGGAGTCGCTGCACCTCCTTCAGATAGCGCCGCAGCGTGCGTGGGATCCAGATCAACGCGCGTAAGTAGAAGGTGAGTTGGTCGCCCGAGCGATCCAGCCAGCCGAGCATGGACATCGTCTCTCAGCTCCCCTTCGCGGGGACGATCTGGAGATAGATCGCCGTGAGGATCATGTTCACGAAGAACAGCAGCATGAAGGTGATGACGACGGACTGGTTGACCGCGTCGCCCACGCCCTTGGGTCCGCCGCGCGGGTTCAGCCCGCGGTGGGCGGCGACGATGCCCGCGATGAATCCGAAGATCAGCGCCTTGACCTCGCTGATGTAGAGGTCGGGGAGCTGGGCGAGCGCGGAGAAGCTGGCGAGGTACGCGCCGGGCGTGCCGTGCTGCATGATCACGTTGAAGAAGTAGCCGCCGAGGGTGCCGACGACGGAGACCAGCCCGTTGAGCAGGACGGCCACACCCATGGTGGCCAGGACCCGCGGGACGACCAGGCGCTGGATGGGCGAGACCCCCATGACCTCCATCGCGTCGAGTTCCTCGCGGATCTTCCGCGAGCCGAGGTCGGCGCAGATCGCGGAGCCGCCCGCACCGGAGATGAGCAGCGCCACGATGAGCGGGCTGGCCTGCTGGATCACGGCGAGGACGCTGGCGCCGCCGGTGAAGGACTGGGCACCGAGCTGCTGGGTGAGCGAGCCGACCTGGAGGGCGATGACCGCGCCGAACGGGATGGAGACGAGGGCGGCGGGCAGGATGGTGACGCTGGCGATGAACCAGAACTGTTCGACGAACTCGCGTATCTGGAACGGTCTGCGGAAGACCGAGCGGGTCACGGACAGGGCGAGCGCGAACAGTCTGCCCGTCTCGCGCAGCGGCGCGAACAGCCGTACCGGCGGCCGGCGCACCGCTTTCCTCTCCGGCGGTGGGGCGTCGGCGGCGGGCGGCTCGGAGGGCCGCACCGGAAGGTCGGCGGTCATGGTCTGGCACCGCCGGCGGCCGGGGCGTAGCTGTTCACGATGGCCGTGCGCGCGGCCTCGGGCAGCTGCTCCAGCATGCCGAGGACCCGTTCGCGGCGGCGCTGGACGGCCCGGCGGACCGGCATCCCGTCAGAGGGCTCCAGCTGTGGCACGACAGTGCGCGGGCCGGAGGCGTGACCTGTGCCGTCGGCGTTCAGCCGCTCGGCGGCGAGGGTGGCCGCGTCCTTCTCCTCGGACATGCCGATGGGCCCCTCCCGGCGTCCGGCCAGAAACTGCGAGACGACCGGCTCGTCGCTGGTCAGCAGCACCTCCCTGGGCCCGAATGTGACGAGGTTGCGGCGGAACAGCATGCCCATGTTGTCGGGGACCGTGGCCGCGATGTCGAGGTTGTGGGTGACGATCAGCATCGTCGCGTCGATCTGCGCGTTCAGGTCGATGAGGAGCTGGGAGAGGTAGGCGGTGCGGACCGGGTCGAGTCCGGAGTCCGGCTCGTCGCAGAGGATGATCTGAGGGTCGAGTACGAGGGCGCGGGCCAGACCTGCGCGTTTACGCATTCCCCCGGAGATCTCGCCGGGCAGTTTCCCTTCGGATCCCAGCAGGCCGACGATGTCGATCCGCTCCATGACGATGCGCCGGATCTCGGATTCCTTCTTGCGGGTGTGCTCGCGCAGCGGGAAGGCGATGTTGTCGAACAGTGTCATGGAGCCGAACAGCGCACCGTCCTGAAACATGAGCCCGAAGAGTTTGCGCGTCTCCATGATGTCCCGCTCGGGACTGTTCACCATATCGACGCCATTGATGAGAACGCGCCCTCGCTCGGGTTTCAGCAGTCCGATGATGGACTTGAGGAAAACGGTCTTTCCGGTGCCGGACGGGCCGAGCATCACGCTTACCTCACCGGCGGGCAGTGTGAGCGACACGTCCTGCCAGATGTTCTGCCTGCCGAAGGACTTGGTAAGACCCTCGACGACCACTTCGATTCCCATCCCACCTCCTGCATGCACTCACGAAGTGACAGAAGTGCACCGAGGGGCGCACGTTAGGTTCACCAGGACCGCCAGGACAAGTCCTTGAACAGCCTTTTCTCCAGGGGCCGGAGCATTTGTCACACGATGACAAACTCCCGCGTACACCTTGTCGGCGGATGCGTAATCCACAGCGTCACGCGCGGCCCCTCCCCCGCGTTCCCGGTGGTCGCGGACGCGAGGCGGGGGCGGCCCCCGCCCGCCGCCCCCACGGACTCCCGACCGACGGCCCCCGGCCGGAGGCTTGCGCGCACAGGTCACGACGAGACTCCTTTTCGGAAAGGGGAGCAACCGTCGGACAGCGTGGCCGAGTTGCTTACGGAGCGACGCTACGGCCGGGTAACCTGACCGGGCAATACCGGTTCTCCAAGTTTTCGCGAGTCCGCACCGACCCCTCGTGTTCTTCTCATGGTCTGAGCAGGAAACCGAGCACGTTTATCACCGGATGACAAGTTCTGCGCACAGGCCGATGGTTCCGGACATGGCCGGTTCCGTCATCGCGGGATGTGCACCGAATGACAAGTCGCCCGCGTGGCGCACTCATCCGGGAACGAGAAGTCTTCTTCGGGGGAAGAATCTCAAACGACGGGATTGTGCGGCGGTGTTTCCCGCCAGTAACCTCACGGCTCGGTGAAAAGGCGCCCGTTTCGGCATGGCTCGCCGCGGGCTCCGGCACCCGTATCGCAATCCGATGGCCTGTGTGCCCGGGGAATCCTGCCCGAAAACGGCAGGGATCGGTGCACCGCAGGAAGACCCGAGCACATCCGCTTATGTGGCCGCCCGGTGGCGGCTGTCCGAAAAGGGGACGACATGAGATCTGGTTCGAGACGGGCGCGCCTGGGGCTGCTGGCGTCCTTCACCGCGCTCACCGCCTTCGTATCCGTGGGATCGGCCACCGCCGCCACGGGCCTCAACGGCCACTGGGCACCGTTCACCCGCTGCCCGGTGGATGCGCCGGCGATGCTCGCCGCCGACGGGCTGAACGACACCGCGGTGTGCGTCTCCTCGCGCTCCGCCAGCGGCTCCATCAAGCTCGGCAGCACCACCGTGCCGGTGGGAGTCAGCGACCTCCAGGTCGGTGTGATCACGCATTCCGGCGGCGCCTCGACGGTGGTCTCACCCGCGGGCGGCGCCCTGGTGGCCGACCCCGCGCAGATCCCCGGCGGGCTGCTCGGACTGATGTGCCCCAGCGACATCCCGGTGGTCAGCGCCATCTGCGGCCAGATCACGAACAGCACCCTGAACCGGGTCACCGCCACCGTCGAGTCGGTCGGCGACCCCAGCGACTTCCAGCTCCTGGCGGGCGTCACCACCGGCAAGCCGATCATCACGCTGCCCGTGCGGATCCACCTGGAGAACCCGTTCCTCGGCAACACGTGCTACATCGGCTCCGCGTCGAAGCCGATCCTGCTCCGCCCGCAGAACCTGACCCGTCCCACCGCCGGCACCCAGCAGTTCGACGGCGACGGCACCCCCGATCCGGCCGGTGTGATGGGGCGCATCAGCCTCCTCGGCGCCACCCAGACGGACACCACCTACGCGGTCCCGGGCGCCGGCGGCTGCGGCCTCGGCCTGCTGGACTGGGCGGTGAACCTGAAGACCGGGCTCCCCTCCGCCTCGGGCGGCAACAACGTGGTCCTGAACGACGCCCAGACCTACGTGGCCACGCTCAACGACCCGAGCGGCGCGGCACCCGACGCGGGCAGGCTGATGGCGCGGTACTGGCACTCGGCGGTGCGCTGACCGGCCCGGCCGTCCGGACCTCGGGCGGGGCCGTCCTCCGAACGGGAGCGTTCTCGGAGGGCGGCCCCCTCCGCATGCCCGGCACCGCCCCTCGCCCGGCCGGCACCGCGCGTCGCGTGCGCGGGTCGGCCGGGCGGCGGGAGAGACCGCGCGGAGGTCAGCCGGTGGGCTCCTCCCGGCCCGGCAGCGTCGGCATCGTCGGCGGGCAGAAGGTGCTGCTGTCCGAGGGGACGCAGGTCATGCCCTGGTTCATCGCGACGACGTTGCCGGGCCCCGAGATGGCCGCCGTGAACAGGTTGTCCAGATCCTCACCACCGGTCCCGCATCCGGAGAACGGGGGGATCTCGACCTCTCCGTTCATGGGCCCTCCGCCGAAGACGTTGACGTACTTCGGGAAGTCACCGTTCAGGACCACCTTGAAGGGTTTCGAGGTCCGGCACTCCGGTCCCACGTCCAGCGGGGTTCCATTGACCTTCACGTCGTGCAGCCGCAGCGACTGCTTGAAGGAGGCCGTGGCGAAGTAGGTCTTGCCGCTGCCCATGCCGATGTTGCCGGTCGAGATCGTGAGCGGTCCGTTCTCGAACTCCACCTTCGCGGACACGGGCTGGAACCCGAACGTCAGGAAGGTGGAATCGGCGTCGGGCAGCTTCAGGTTGCCGAGCGAGTCGAGCCGCAGGTAGTAGCCGCCCTCGGCGTTGGCCGCCCGCTGCCCCCGGTGCACGTTCGCCAAAACGCTGATCAGCCCGGGTTTCTTGGCGGGATCATTGATGATCATCGCCCCGTTCAGCTTGTGCACGGTGGCCATGCCGACGGCGTAGGCGCAGCCGAAGGTTCCACCGCCGGGGATGTCGACCTCCATGACCTCGGCGCCCGCCGGCGGCTTCGGCGCTTCGCTCCAGTCCGCCGCGCCGGTGGGCGGATCGACGGGGCACGGCTCCTCGTTCCCGGCCGCCGCCGTCCGAGGCTCCACCGCGATGCCGTCGCCGGGGTCCGCACCCGCGCCGTCCGTGCCACCCGCGCCGTCGGCCCCGTCGTCCCCCGAGGTCCTCGACGGCCAGGGGACCGGGGTGTCCCCCGACACCGGGACCGTCGCCAGTAACGCCCGACCGCCCCCGGCGGGTTCGCAGGTGAGTGACGGGATGTCGGCCGGTCCGGTCTCCTGCCCGGTCCGTGGGGCGCTGTCGTCGACGGGCCGCACTCGGAGCGTGAGGCGGCCCGCGGTGAAGGTGGCGTCGCCCGCGGTCGGCAGCGTCACCGACGGGACGGCCCCGGTGTGGACGAGGCTCGCCTCCCCCTCGGCGGGGACCTCGGTGCCCGGCGCCGGCAGGTCCAGCCACCGCGCCTCGGCCGACCGGTCCTTCTGCCTGATCTCCACGAAGAGCGTCGCGGTGCTCGCCACCGCCTCGGTGCCGGCCGGCAGCAGGGCCGCCAGATCCGCCCCGGGAAGCCGTACGTCGACCGTCACCGGGCCGCTCTCCAGCGGTGTTCCGGCGGTGCCGGAAGCCGGGAACGCCGTGGTGACCCCGACGGTGACGCGACCGGTACCGCCCGGCAGGGCGCAGTCGTAGGCGAGGGTGACCGCCGCGCCGCCCTCCTTTGCGGCGGATCCGGATCCGGACAGCAGCCCCGCGAGGAGCGCGACGGCCGCGACCGATGCCAGGCGCGCCGATCGCCTGCCGCCGATCACCGTTGTCTTCACGTTCATACTGGCGCTGTCCTCCCTGATGCGGGGTGATGGGATACGGCCCCGGCTCCGGCGGCGGGGCCTGGTCGCCACGCGGGCCCCTGGCTCGACTCCCGGTGCCAGAGGCCCGCGGGCGGGCCGTGAACGGCCGCTCGGGGTGGCGGCGAACCGTTGTCCGCCACCACCCCGAGCCGGATGTGGACCGGGCCGCTCCCCGCCCGGGTCCGCCGCGTCACGACGTGGCGGTGATCTTCTGCTTCGGGCTCACCACGTACTCGGCGTTGAAGCTGGCCACGTCGCCGTTGCTGATGAGGCCGAGGCAGCTGGCGTTGGACGCCTTCAGGTCGCTGCCCGTGCCGTCGATGACGAGGGATCCCTTGGTGTTGTCGTAGTGCCCGTACACCTTGCCCGTGAAGTCCGCGTTGCAGCCGACGCCGGAGATCTTCGCGGAGATGTCGCTGACGGTTCCGTCGACCCAGTCCGCGTGCGTGGCGTTGGGCTGGATAACGTTGATCTTCCAGGGAGTCGCCTTCATGGTGACCTTGAAGGAGATGCCGCCGACGTCGCAGCCGGTGAACGTGATGTTGTCGATGTTGCCGATCCCGACCCCGTCGGGGCTGGTCGTCTTGAGCGTCCCGGACGTCACGGTGGAGGAGTCGCAGACGAGTTGGACGAGCGGGACGTCCAGCGTGGGCAGGGTGGCGACTGCGGTGAAGGCGCCGCCCGGGCTGACCGTCCAGGAATGCGACGCGGTGGTGGCCGAGGCCGAGGACACCGTCATCCCGATGGCCGCGCCGAGTGCTGCGGTGACGAATGCGGCTCTGCGTGCAAGGGTGTTCACGATTCCATTTCCCTTCAGAAGGCGTGACCCACGCGGAGAACCCGTCCCGCCGGAATGGCCGGAACTCCGATGAGGGCACAGGACAGAGAAGTGGCAGTCCGGCCTGACCGACTGCGCGACCACTTGCTTTCGGCGAAAACGCTACGGTCGGGTAACGTGGCTCCGCAACAGTAGTGACGAAGAATCTCCCGAAGCGCGAATCAGGGCCCGCGTTTTATCGCGCCACGAGTGTCGGTCCATCAAATCTTGTCCAGAAGTGAGCAGTCGCGGCGGCCGGTGCCCGGTCCCGGACCGCGCTGCCGCCCCCGCTCTCCCCCTGTTCATCGGCCCGGCGGGTGTCCGCGTGATCCGAGTCGACGTCATACCCCCCCTCGCGTACGGGGGATCCCGCACCCGCGGCGGCACCGGAGAATCCGTTCATGAGCCGGCGACGCAACAGGGGATTCAGCCGGATCGTTTTCCGGACACACGATCCCGTCGTGCCTCATCCCCTCTGCTTCACGGCGACGAACGTCGTCGGATTTCCGCCCGACGGTCGCTGCGGAGCATTTCCTCACGCATATCGCATTCCCCACACGAAAGGGCACGCGCATCGTCCCGGGAACCCGGTAATTCCCGCCGTGGAATGCCGGTCCACCACTCCCTCCGCCCCGGACGAACCGGAATCCGCGGATCCGCCGTCACGGCCCGCTGGACCCGTGACGGCAGTACGTGCCCCCTGCCCCCTGCCCCCTGCATCTCGCCCTGTCGTGCCTGTGTCCACACGCGCGCGCGTGGACTATCTTCAGCAGCCCGTGTTGGCACGCACCTGACGGCTTGGGAGCGCTCCTCCCACGGCCCAACCCCATCGGGCGCCGGAGAGCAAGGGACAGAGGAATGCCGGGAGTTGCGCAACCATCGGAACTCGGGGAACCACTCGGACCGCTGCCGCAGGAGTTCGCTGCGATCGTGCGCCCCGAGATACCCGGCCTGATCAAGGAAATCGGATTGGAGGTCACCCGCGCCTACCCCGTGTACGCACGCCTGCTCGACGGCCCGTACGGACAGGGCATCCGGGTGGGCGTGGAGCAGACCATCTCCGTCTTCGTGGACCAGGTCGCCGAACCGACCGCCCCTTCCACCCTGCGGGACGAGATGTGCCGGAGATTCGGCCGCTTCGAGGCGTACGAGGGCCGCAGCCTGGACCAGTTGCACGGCGCCTACCGGCTCGGAGCGCGGGTCGCGCTCCGCCGGGCCAAGAAGATCGGCCGGCGCTACAACCTCTCCCCCACGGTCATGCTCGCCTTCGCCGACGCCCTGTTCACCTACGTCGACGAACTCGAAGCGCTCTCCCGCGAGGGCTACCTGGAGGTCCGCGCGGCCTCGGCCGACCACACGGGCACCCTCAGACGACGGCTGCTGCATCTGCTGCTCGCCGGGCGCCCCGCGCCCCGTACGGCCATCGTCGAACTCTGCGAGCAGACCGGCTGGACGATGCCCGACGAGGTGACGCTGGTGGCGGTGCGCCCCGGGGCGGATCCGGCCGGTCCCGGCACCGACCGGGACGTCCTGGCCGACTTCACCGATCCCCAGCCGCACTTACTGATCCCGGGGGCGTTCGACGGCGTGCGAAGACGCATGCTCGACCGGACGCTCCCGGGGCACCACGCCGCGGTCGGCCTGACCGTTCCCACGGCCATGGCATCGGACTCGATCCGCTGGGCCCGCCGCGTACTCGAACTCGTCGACGCGGGCGTCGTCGAGGACGCGCCGGTCATCCTCTGCGAGGACCATCTGACCACCCTCTGGCTGCTGTCCGACCCGGCCCTCCTCGGCCAACTGGCGCGGCGTGAACTCGCCCCGCTCGCCGGAATCAGCGCGAACCGGCGCGAGCGGCTGACCGAGACCCTGCGGATCTGGCTCGACACCCGGGGCACCGCCGCCCAGATGGGCGAACTGCTGGACGTGCACCCGCAGACGGTGCGCTACCGGATGCGCAATCTGGAATCCATCTTCGGCAGGCAACTCGTCGACCCCGAGGCGCGGTTCTCGACCGAGGCGGTGTTGCGCGCGCTCCGGCTGCAACCGCCCACCGGGAGTGACGAGGCCACCCGCGATCCGCGCGGCGACCGGGCCGGAAGCGGATCACGTGTGGCGCGACGGGTCAACTTACCCAGCGGTAAGACGAAATAGCCGGTCAGCTCCAAACGGTTGCCACATGGAGACGTTCTCGAAGAGAAACCCGGAACTGTGTCCCGTAGACATGGAGAGAGGGCCGCTCACCCGGCGGCCCCCGGCATCGCCTCCTGGCCAACCATCCGAGAGGGAAACCCCATGACCGCCTCCCACCTCCTCGTCCCCGTGCCGATCCCGGACCGGGTCGCCGCGCTGATCGGCTCCCGCATCCCCCCGCACGTCGTGCGGGCGGGACTCGACGCCGCGTGTGCCGTGCGGGAGGTACGGCGGTTCCGCGGTCCGCTGCTCTGCGCCGAGGACCGGGCCGACCGCGAACAGGCGCTCTCGGAGCTGGCCCGTGCCAACAAGATCCTCGCCGCCCACCATCCACGACTGCCCGTACGCCCCGACAGCGCCTCATGACGCTGTGGCCGGAGGGTCACCGACGCGCGACGCCCGGTGCGGCGCGTCGGCCGGGACGTTACTCGGCGAAGACCGCCTCCTCGTAGACCCAGGCGCCCTCGAACCGTATGAACCGGCTCTTCTCGTACAGCGAGTCCGGCTGCCCGGCGGCGGTGCAGTGTGCGCGGAAGGTGACCGTGCCCGTGGTGTGGAAGGCGCTGCCGTCGGTGGTCTCCAGAACCTCCAGGCGCACCCACCGCATCCCCGGGTCGAAGTCGACGGCGGGCGGCCGGGTGCGGGGATGCCAGGTGCGGAGGAGATACGCCTCGTCCCGCACGGCGAACGCCGTGTACCGGGATCGCATCAGCGCCTCGCAGTTCGGCGCGGCGGCGGTGCCCGCGTGGAAACGGCCGCAGCATTCCGCGTAGGTGGCGGGCAGCCCGCACGGGCACGGCGACTGGCCGTTGATCGCGGAAGGCCGCCCCGGGGATGCGGTGGACCGTTTCGGTCGTGTGGTGCGTCGTGACATGCCCCCATTGTGTCCTGCGGCCCGGGCGGCCCCACGGGGCGGACATGCGGGTCGGCGGGCACGGCCCGACCGGGGTCGATCGACCGGAGCGGACCGGCGGTCTCCGGGCCCGGTGCGGGAGCAGGTCGGGGGCGGGGGTGCGGTCAGGGCTTGCGGGCGACCCCCGCGTAGCCCGGGATCGGTTCGTCCCCGGCGACCTCGACCACCTGGCCGAGTTCCGGGTGCCAGTCCGCGGAGAGCGAGACGCCCGGCTCGATGAGTTCGAGCCCGTCGAAGAACGCGGAGAACTCGGCACGCGACCGCAGCCGCAGCGTCATCCCGCGCGCCTTGTACACGGCGGACGCCGTCGCCGCGCCCTCGGGGTCGTAGTCCCCCGTGATCTGCGAGAGCACCAGGAAACTGCCCGACGGAAGCCGTCCGACCAGGCGGTCGACGATCTCGGCCGCGCCGTCCTCGTCGTCCAGGAAGTGCAGCAGGGCCAGCATCGACAACGCGATCGGCCGGTCGAAGTCGAGAATCCCCTCGGCCTGTTCGAGGATGATGTCCGGTTCGCGGACGTCGGCCTGGATGTACTCGGTGACGCCCTCGGGGGTGGACCGCAGCAGGGCGGCCGCGTGCGCCAGGACGATCGGGTCGTTGTCGCAGTAGACGACGCGCGCGTCCGGGGCGGTCCGCTGGGCTATCTGATGGAGATTGGGTTCGGTGGGGATGCCCGCGCCGATGTCGAGGAACTGCCGGACGCCGTTCTCCGCCAGCCACCCGGTGGCCCGGTGCATGAAGGCCCGGTTGACCCGCGCCATGTCCCGCCCCCGGGGCTGGAGCGTCAGCAGCTCCCGGGCCATCTGCTCGTCGACCGGGTAGTTGTCCTTGCCACCGAGAAACCAGTCGTACATCCGCGCGGGATGCGGACGGCTGGTGTCGATCTCCGTGGCTCGGGGGTCGTACCCGGTCATAGAGCGCTCCATGGGGTCCATAGGTCGGCGGGCGGGACGGCGGACGGCGGTGCGGGACGTGGACGGTTTTCCGGCGCTGGCGGCCCTGAGAGGGACCGCCGGTCCGGCGGCGGGATCTGTCGCTCAGGTCAGGAGGAAGTCCGCCCGGCCCGACTTGGCCCCCTGGATGAAGGCGGCTATCTCGTGGTGCGAGTAGATCAGGGCTGGGCCGTCGGGATCCGCGGACTGACGGACGGCGACCCTGCCGTCGGACAGTTTCATGGCCTCGACGCAGTTGCCTCCGTTCCCACCGCTCCACGGCTTGTGCCAGCCCTCGGTGCCGAGTTCGGCGGCGGGCATGCCGTTGTATATGGGATCCATCACAGCTCCTTGCGGAAACCCCGGAGGACTTCCTTCGTGCGTTGTGCAGTCGCGGCCTGAGCCGCCATGCGGTCCATGGCTTCGAGGTAGGAGGCCACCTCGGGGCGCGCGTCGAAGTAGACGGCGCCGGTCAGGTACTCGCTGTAAACCATGTCCGGGAGTTCGGGCATCCCGAAGCGGAAGATGACGAAGGGGCCGTAGGTGCCCGGGTGGTGGCCGGTCGAGAATTCCGCGATCTGCAGTGTCACATGCGGCATCTCGGTCGCTTCGAGCAGCCGGTCGATCTGTCCGCGCATCGCGCCGACGCTGCCGACCGGGCGGCGCAGCACCGTCTCGTCCATCACCACCCACAGCCTGGGGGCGTCCGGTCCCTGGAGCAGGGACTGACGCCGCATCCGCAGCGCGACGTGGCGTTCGATGTCCTCCGGCCTGGTCTGGCCGACGGCCCCGGTGCGCAGCACCGAACGCGCGTAGTCCTCGGTCTGGAGCAGACCGGGGACGAAATGCGGCTCGTACATGCGCAGAAGGCTCGCGGCGCCCTCCAGGCTGACATACATGCTGAACCAGTCGGGCAGCACGTCATGGTAGCGCTGCCACCAGCCGGGTTTGTTGGCCTCCTCGACAAGTTCCACGAAGGCGTCGGTCTCCTCGTCGGAGATACCGTACGCCTTCAGCAGCATCTGGACATAAGGGATCTTCAGAGCGACCTCAGCGGTCTCCATCCTGCGCACCGTCGCGGATGCGACCCGCAGCACCTTGGCAGCCTGGTCACGGCTCATTCCGACGCGCTCCCGCAGATCCTGCAGGCGCTTGCCGAGAACGACCTGACCCACGGTCGGGGCGGACCGCGGTTCGCTCACTTCAGACCTCCCCATGCGCTGTTTGGCAGCAGTGTGCCATGAGCGAGCCTCATGACACAGCCACTCTGAAATTTTCAGAGTGCCTCTTGCCAAGTGTTCCAGACAGGGGGAGAGTTATGAAGGGAACCAGTTCACGTAGTCACGACCGCGGTCATGCGTGTGCGATCGCGGAGTGTGACGCAGCCCCCACGTGTGAGGAATGGTTGTGGCACCTGGCAGTGCGCTCATCCCCCGGCTCATGGACCTCAGCCCCGGGACGGAAGCGCTCCGTTACTGCTTCGCGCTGCCGGCGCACCCGAAGTCCGTGGCCGGTGCGCGACGGCTGGCCCGGGCCCGGCTCGACGAGTGGCGGCTGGGCGGGGACGCGTACGACGCGGCGCTCCTGATCGTCTCGGAACTGGTCACCAACGCGGTGGTGCACACCATGAGCGCCCGTGTCGTGTGTGAGTTGCGCTGTCTCGACAGACGGCTGCGCATAGCCGTGCAGGACCAGGGGCACCAGGCCGGCGGCCCGAAGCTGTGCCGCGCCGCGGACGACGAGCACGGACGCGGCCTGCTGCTCGTCGACGCGATGAGCAGCACCTGGGGTTCGCGTTACGCGGAGTTCGGCTCGGGCCGCATCGTCTGGGCCGAACTGCCGCACAGCCCGGAGTGCGCATGCTGAGGAACGCGATGTCCCATCTACGCAGAGCACGTCGACCCCACGAGTCCGAGCGCCCGCCTGCGGCGGGGACGGTGCGGTTGCCCTTGCCATCGGCTTTCTCGGCGACGTTGGGCTGCGACGCCGTGGGCGTGCCGGCGCGCTACGGTTTCCGGCTGCTGTCCCATCTGCCGCGCACCGGCTGCGTCTTCGCGGACACCGACCGGTGGTGGTGGATCGTGCCCGCGGGCTCGGACCTGGATCTGGACTGGCCCGCGCAGATCGCCTACGTGCGGGGGGCGCAGGTTCCCGCGGAACAGCCGCGGCTGATCCACCAGTCCGACGACCACACCCCGTACACGCCGCCCATCCCGCTCTTCCTGATGGTCTGCCAGCTGATGGGCGTGGCACCGTCGTGGGCACCGGCCGGTGGTCCGCGCCCGGTCTCGGCTCCCTGACGCGCCCCTCCGCGCTCCGCGGCGTCCGGTCGCCGCTGCGCCGCCGCTCCTCCCGGTGGCCTCCCCCGGTCTCCCGCACCCCTGTCGACCTGTGGGTTCACCCGGCGGACAAACCGGCCGCGCCGGGTTGTCAGTGGTCCCTTCTACTGTGGCACCACTGATCGAAAGCCCGTCGGAGTGCGGGTTGTCCAGGTGTGAAGGGGGACGGGCTCGTGCGCCGCTGGGAATACGTCGAAGGCACCGCGTCGAAGTTCTGGGAGACCGGAGCCGAGGGCTCCGTGGTGACGGTGCGTCACGGACGCCGCGGGAGCACCGGACGCACGCAGACCAAGGAGTACGCGTCGGCCGAGGCCGCGGCCGAGCAGATGCGCTCGTCGATCGCGGAAAAGGAGAAGAAGGGGTATCGCGAGGTGGGCACCTCGCAGGTGCCCGCCGTCCCGACGGTCCCGGACACTCTTCCCGCCGAGGCGCCGCCGGTCCTCCCCGACGAGGACACCTTCACGCTGCCCACCCGGTGGAAGCAGATGCTCCTTCCCCGGCGCGGCGGATTCCCCCGGGTGCCGAGCGGGGTCGCGCCGGGAGCGTTCGAGAAGATCGACGCGGAGGTCGCGGAGCAGGCGAGCTGGATCCAGCGATTCATCGACTCCCCCGACTCGGACCGCGGGCTGGCCGCCCAGTTGCGGGCACATCTCGCGGGGGACCCGACGCCGGTCGGCGCCGCCCTGCTGACCACGATCGTCCCGTTGTCCCTGCCCGACTCCGCCTGGGCGCACCTGTGGACCGAGCGGTACGGGCTGCCGTTCGCCGCGCGTGCCGCCGCCGAGCTGTTCTCGGTCGAGGCGACGTGGCAGCAGGTCCGCAGCTCGCGGACGATGCCTCAGCTGAAGGTGCTCACCCGCCCCCACCACACGTACTGGTCGCAAAACCGGCGGCCGGTGATGGACCGGGTCCGCGCGCTCCTCGCCGCGGCGGACGAGGAGACGTACCGCGCGGCGGTCGCGGCCCTGGCCGACTGCCGCACCGACCTCCCGCACAGGATCGTCGTCTCCTGTCTCGTGCCGAGCGAGACGGCCTGGGTGGACGAGCTCTGCGCCGACCCGCGGGTGCTGGAGGAGGACGACCCGAGCCTGCTGACGGCGATGTTCAGCTCGCTCCACTCCGGCCACCAGGCGGCGCTGTTCACCCATCGGCCGCCCCTGGCCTACAACGCGGCGCTCGTCGCGACGCTGGCCGAAGGCATCGGAACGGCCCTCGCTCCGCTACTGGCCGCCCAGTTCGAGGAGGGGACGTATTTCGCCGACGCGGTGAAGTCCGCCGCCGACTCCCTGGTCGAGCTCCCCTCGGACGAGGCGTTCCTCGCCCTGCTGGCACACGCGGATCTGAAGCATGTGCGTGCGGCGCTCCTCGAAGCCATGCCTCGCTACCCGGTTCGGGCCACGCGTCTGCTGGCCGCCGAATCACGGCGCGGGTCGGGCACGTCGGCCGACCGGGCCCGCCGGCTGCTCCAGGTCCATCTCGCGGTCAGCCGTGAGGTGGTGTCCCACGCGCTTCCCGGTCTGGACGCCGAGGTCGTCGAGATCGTGGAACCGCTGATGAACCCGGTGGACCTGGTCCCCGACGCCCCTGCGGACACCCTTGCGGAGGTCCTGACGACGCCGCCCTGGTCCCGCCCCCGCTCCACGGCCAAGCCGCTCGTCGTGACGGGCCTGACCGCCGAGTCCGTCCCCTCGGCCGAGTGGCTGCCCGGCGAACGGGAGTCCTGGGCCGCCACCTCGTCCTGGTACACGACCGAGCGGACCGACGGCCGGTGGACGGGCTGGGACGCGGACGACCCCGCCCTTCGGCACGCCCTGGGCGAAGGCGGCATCTCCTCGGCCTGGCTCTACATCCACGGCCCAGAGGAGCTGGTCGCCCCGTATCTCGCGACCTGGGATCCGTCCGACATGTGGGATGCCCAGGACACCTTCAAGCCGGTCGTGGCCCGCTTCGGCGTCGCCGCGCTGCCGGTCCTGCTGCGTGTCGCCCCCGCTCAGCCCGCCTCGCTGGCGCCGGTGCTGCTCCCGTTCGTCGACGTACGGGTCGCCCGGCACATGGCGGACTGGGCGGCCCGGCTGAAGACCGTGGCGGTGACGGCGCGTTCCTGGTTCACCCGGCACGGCGTGGCCGCCGCCCCGCTCCTGGTGCCCGACGCCGTGGGCAAGGCCGGCCCGGCCCGGCGCGTCGCCGAGCAGGCGCTGACGCTGGTCGCCTCGCTCCACGGCGACGAGGCGGTGCGCGAGGCGGCCCGGGGGTACGGCGCGAAGGCGCTGGCCGCGGTGGACGCGCTGCTGGTCGCGGATCCGCTGGAGCGGGCGCTGCCCGCCAAGATGCCCGAGCTGCCCGCCTGGGCGGAGCCCGCACTGCTGCCCCAGGTCCTGGTGCGCTCCGGGGGCGCGCTGCCGGAGCGGTCGGTGCGCCATGCGATGACGATGCTGGCGCTGTCGAAGCCGGGCGAGGTGTACCCGGGCGTGGCCTCGCTCGTCGAGACGGCCGAAGCCGCCTCGCTGGCCGAGTTCGCCTGGGCCCTGTTCGAGCAGTGGCAACTGGCCAACATGCCCGCGCAGGAGTCGTGGGTGCTGCACGCGCTGGGGCTGTTGGGCGACGACGACACGGTGCGCCGGCTCACGCCCGTCCTCCGGACCTGGCCCGGTGACGGCGCGCACCACCGGGCCGTGGAGGGCCTGGGCGTGCTGGCCTCGATCGGCAGCGACGTCGCGCTGCTGCATCTGCACGGGATCGCGCAGCGGGTGAAGTTCAAGGGCCTGAAGGCGCGGGCCCAGGAGAAGATCGCCGAGGTCGCCGCGGGACTCGGGCTGACCGGGGAGCAGCTCGCCGACCGGCTGGTGCCCGACCTGGGTCTGGACGCGGACGGTTCGACGGTCGTCGACTACGGCACGCGCACGTTCACGGTCGGTTTCGACGAGCAGCTGCGACCGTACGTGCTGGACCAGGACGGCAAGCGCCGCAAAGATCTGCCCAAGCCCGGGGTCCGGGACGACGGGGAGCTCGCCCCGGCGGAGCGCAAGCGGTTCACGGCGCTCAAGAAGGACGTCCGGACGATCGCCTCGGATCAGGTACGCCGACTGGAGACGGCGATGGTGACCGGGCGTTCCTGGACCGCGCAGGAGTTCCGGGAGCTGTTCGTCGCCCATCCGCTGCTGTGGCATCTGGTGCGCCGGCTGGTGTGGCTGAGCGAGACGGACGACGGGGCGCGAAACGCGTTCCGGGTCGCGGAGGACCGCACGTTCGCCGACGTGGCGGACGAGGTCTTCGAGCTCGCCGAGGACGCGGCGGTGCGGCTCGCCCATCCGCTGCACCTGGACGGTGAAGTGACGGCCTGGTCGGAGGTGTTCGCCGACTACGAGATCCTCCAGCCCTTCCCGCAGCTCGGCCGGACCGTGCTGGCCCTGTCCGACGAGGAGCGCGAGGGGTACCGGCTCACCCGGTTCGAGGGCCTCAAGGTGCCGACCGGAAAGGTCCTCGGACTGGAAAGGCACGGTTGGGAGCGGGGGGTGCCGCAGGACGCCGGGGTGGAGCGCTGGATCTCCAAGCGGCTGGCCGACGACCGCTGTCTGGTGATCGCCCTGGACACCGGCATCGCGGTCGGGGTGGTCGACATGTTCCCGGAGCAGACACTCGAAACGGTGTGGCTCGACACCCGTCCCCAGGACCACTGGCCGGCGCGTGAGTACCCGCTCCGCTTCAGCGGACTGGACCCGGTGACCGTGTCGGAACTCCTCGTCGACCTGACCGGACTCACCGAGGACGCCACGTCATGACCGCACGGAACGAACAGCGGCGCGACGGGACGCCGGAAGACGTGGCCGGGCAGGTACAGCGGCCCCCCGCCGAGGTGCGGTACGCGGACGAGCTCGCGACGCTGCGTGCGGAGGACCGTGACCCACGGCCGCCGGGCTGGGAGTTGAGTCTGCGCGCGGCACGCCGCTTCGTCGTCGGCGACGCGGCGGCGGGCATCAGCCGGAAGTTCGTCGGCAACCCCTCGCTGGTGGACCGGGCGCTGGTGACGCTGGCGACGAGTCGCGGACTGATGCTGGTCGGGGAACCGGGCACCGCCAAGTCGCTGCTGTCCGAACTGATCGCCGCAGCGGTCAGCGGGGACTCGACACTGACGGTGCAGGGCGGCGCGGCCACCACGGAGGACCAGATCAAGTACGGCTGGAACTACGCGCTGCTGGTCGCCGAGGGGCCTTCCGCACGGTCGTTGGTACCGGCACCGATGCTGCGCGGCATGGCCGAGGGCAGGATCGTGCGATTCGAGGAGATCACGCGCTGCCCGCTGGAGGTGCAGGACTCGCTGCTGTCGCTGCTGTCCGAGCGGGTGGTGGCGATCCCCGAGCTGACCGGGCCGGACGGCATGGTCTTCGCCCGGCAGGGGTTCAACGTCATCGCGACGGCCAACACCCGGGACCGGGGCGTCAACGAGATGAGCGCGGCCCTCAAGCGCCGGTTCAACTTCGAGACGGTTTTCCCGATTCCCGATCTGGACACCGAACTGGCGCTCGTCGAGGCGGAGGTGGCGACCCTGCTGAGGCGTTCGGGGGTGGAGCCGCCGCCGGACCGGGACGTGCTGGAGGTCCTGGTCGCGACGTTCCGGGAGCTGCGGGCCGGGGCCGGCGGACAGGGCGGGCCCGGTGCCGGTACGGACCGCCCCTCGGCGGTGATGAGCACGGCGGAGGCCGTGTCGGTCGCCCACGCCGTGGGGGTGCGCGGCTGGTTCCTGCGCGGCGAACCGGGCAGTGCCGCCGATGTGGTGGCGTGCCTGGCGGGGACGGCGGCCAAGGACAGCCCGGAGGACCTGGCCCGGCTGCGCCGCTATCTGGAGCAGCAGGTGCCGCACCGTCGCGGTCCGGCGTGGCAGGCCCTGTACGACGCGCGTCATCTGCTGGCCGACTGATGTCCGCGGTGTTCCTGGGGGTGCGGCACCACTCGCCCGCCTGCGCACGGCTCGTCGAGCGGACCATCGGCGAGCTCCGCCCCGCCCATGTGCTCATCGAGGGTCCCGCGGAGATGAACGGGCGGCTGGACGAACTCCTGCTCGGGCATGAGTTGCCCGTCGCGGTGTTCAGCCACTACCGCGACGGGCACCGGGCGGCGACCTCCTGGGCCCCGCTGTGCGACTACTCGCCGGAGTGGGTCGCGCTGCGGGCGGGGCGGGCGGCCGGGGCAAAGGTCCGCTTCATCGACCTTCCGGCCTGGCATCCGGCGTTCGCCGAGCGCACCAACCGCTACGCCGACGCGGAGGCCCGATACGCGGAGGCGACGGACCGGCTGTGCCGGCACTTCGCGGTGGACTCGCCGGACGCCCTGTGGGACCGGCTGTTCGAGGTCGAGCCGGACGACGGTCTCGCACAGCGGCTCGACGCGTACTTCGCACTGGTGCGCGGGGACGCGGAGGCCGACGCGGGCGACCGGGCGCGCGAGTCCTATATGGCGGCATGGGTGCGGGCGGCGGTCGCCGCGGCAGGCGATCGGCCGGTGCTGGTGGTGACCGGAGGTTTCCATCAGCCCGCGCTCCGGGCACTCGCCGAGGCCGGGCTGCCCGGCGGCGGCGAAGGAGGCGGCCGGGAGCAGGACGCGGACGCGTGCCGGAACCATGCGGACGGGACGGACACGGGCCGGGACGGGACGGACGGGTGGGAGCACGGCGCCGACGGATGGCCGCGGGTGCCCGCCCCGCCGGACGGGGCCCTGGCTGGAAGCTTCCTCGTGCCGTACTCCTTCCGGCAGTTGGACGCCTTCGCCGGGTACCAGTCGGGGATGCCGTCGCCCGGCTACTACCAGCAGGTGTGGGAGGCGGGCCCGCAGGTCGCGGCGGACGGGCTGATGCGTGGGGTCGTCGAGCGGCTGCGGGCCCGCAAGGTGCCCGTGTCCACCGCCGATCTGATCGCCGCGCGAGCTCTGGCACAGGGGCTCACCACGCTGCGCGGCCATCCGTGCCCCGCCCGGATCGATGTGCTCGACGGTCTGGCGGGCGCCCTGATCACGGACGATCTGGACCGTCCGCTTCCGTGGACGAGCCGGGGCCCGCTGGAGGCGGGGGCGCATCCCGCCGTCGTCGAGATGGTGGCGGCGTGCAGCGGCGACCGCGTCGGCCGGCTCCACGCCGACACCCCGGCACCTCCTCTGATCCACGACGTGGCGGCGCGGCTGGCCGCGCTGTCGCTCGACAGCGGCCCCGAGGCGTCGTACCGGCTCGACCTCGCGGACGCCACCGATCTGGAACGCAGCCGGGTGCTGCACCGGCTGCGGGTGCTGGGGATTCCCGGTCATGTCCGGGTCCTCGGCCCGGAGCACGGGGTCGACCCGGTGTTCACGGAAGCCTGGGAGTCACGGCCCGCCGCCGGACGCGAGGCCGCGCTGGTCGAGGCGGGGGCGTACGGGGCGACGCTCGCCGAGGCGGCGGCGGTGGCGCTCGCCGACCGGGCCCGGGGTGCCGAGTCCGGGGCGGACGGTCTGGCCCGGACCCTGTTCGACGCCGTGTTGTGCGGGTTGGACGGCTTCTCCGAGCGGCTTCTCGGTGAGATCTCCTCTCGTACGGTCGAGTTGAAGCACGTCGGGACGCTCGGAGAGATCCTCTCCACGGCCCTGGGGCTGTGGCGGCACGACCGGGTGTTCGGGGTGGCGCGGGGCCCGCTGCTCGCGGGGGTCGTCGACCGGGCGACAGAACGCCTGGTGTGGCTCCTCGAAGGCGCGCGCGGGGGAACAGGCGTGGACTTTCCACGCCTGCAGGCCGTGGTGGCGGTCCGGGACGCGGTGCGGCACGCGCCCCGACTGCTGTCGGTCCGGCCGGAGGCGGTGGCCTCGACGGCATGGCGGATCAGCGGCGATCCGGAGGCGCCGCTCGATCTGCGGGGTGCCGCGTTCGGACTGCACCGGGCCCTGGCAGCGGGCCCGGAGACCTCGCGGGATCCGGCCGAGGCGGTGGGTGCGGTGGCGAGGGCGGGCGCGGACGCGCTCGGCGACTGGCTGGCCGGTCTGTTCGCGCTCGCCCGCGACGAGATGACGCAGCCGGTGCCACCGGCGGACGGGCAGAAGGCCGGTGACGGCGCGGAGTCGCTGATCGACGTGCTGGACGGGCTGGTCTGTGCGCTGCCCGAGGACGCGTTCCTGGCGGGGCTGCCCGCGCTGCGTCAGGCGTTCACGTTCTTCCCGCCCCGAGAACGGGAGCGGATCGCCGGTCGCCTGTTGGAACGGCGCGGTGTGCGCGGTTCGTCGCGTTCCCTGCTGCGGACCACCGCGGACCCACTGCTCATCGCCCGGGCCCGCGCCTTGGAGGAGTCCGTTTCCCAGTTGCTGGCCCGCTACGACCTGGGAGCCACCCCATGACCACACCCAAACACACGCCCGATCCGGCGCCCGCGGCGACAGCGAGGGCCGGTGCGGCGGCGCCCGCGCACGCGGACGGTCCCGGCCCAGTGCGCGCACCCGGTGCCGGCTGCGACGCGGCTTCCGCTGCCCCGGCCGGTCCGCGCGCGGCTCCCGCGCCGGAGAACTCTACCGGTCCGGGCACGGCGCCCGACGCGGGGCTGGAGCGCTGGCGGCTGCTGCTCGGTTCCGCCGCCGAGCGGCACACCGGCCCGCTCGGGCCCGGCAACGCCGGCCGGGACGCCGCCCTCGACTGGCTGTACGGACGCGACCCCGACCTCGCCCAACGCGGTGTCCGCCGCTCCGGCACCACCTACCGCACCGGAAGCGACGGCCCGTCCGCCCTGACCACGGTCGACTGGCTCGACGGCATTCACCGGCTGTTCCCGAAGGAGACCATCGAGCGTCTGGAGCGGGACGCCGTCGAGCGGTACGGCATCCAGGAGATCGTCACCGACCCCGCCGTGCTGGAGCGGGTCGAGCCGAGCCCGACGCTGCTGCGGGCCGTGCTGCGGACCAAGCATCTGATGAACCCGGAGGTGCTGCGGCTGGCCCGGCGCATCGTCGAGTCGGTGGTGCGGCAGCTGCTGGACAGGCTCCGGCCCGAGGTCCGCCGGGCGTTCCACGGCACCCGTTCCCGCAGACCCAGCCGCGTGCCGCTGGCGCGGGACTTCGACTTCCGGCAGACCGTGCGGGCCAACCTCGCCCACTACCAGCCGGACGAGCGTCGTCTGCTCATCGAGCGCGCCCACTTCCACTCCCGCACTCGTCGCCATATGACGCGGTGGCAGCTGATCCTGCTGGTCGACCAGTCGGGTTCGATGGCCGGATCGGTGATCCACTCAGCGGTGACGGCGGCCTGCCTGTGGGGTCTGCCCGGACTCAAGACGCATCTGGTCGCCTTCGACACCCAGGTGGTGGACCTCACCGCCGACGTGACCGACCCGGTGGAGCTGCTGATGCGAGTGCAGCTCGGCGGCGGCACCGACATCGCGCGTGCCGTCCGCTACGCCGCGGGACTGGTGGAGAATCCCCGGCGCACGATCGTCGCGCTGGTCACCGACTTCTACGAGGGCGGTGACAGCTACCGGTTGGTGCGCTCCGTGCGGTCGCTGGTGGAGCAGGGCAGCACCGTCCTGGGACTGGCCGCGCTCGACGAGGACGCCGAGCCCGACTACGACCGCGGCACGGCCGGGCGGCTCGCGGAGGTCGGGGCGCACGTGGGGGCGATGACACCCGGTCATCTCGCCGAGTTCGTCGCGGAGAGGCTGGGCCGATGAGCGAAGCACCGAGCGGCATGGCCGCCGCACGCCCGGATCTGCTCGCCCTCACCCCGGACACGCTCGCGGAGCTCGCCAACCGCGGCCTGGTCAAGCGGGCCACGAAGGAGCTCGACGCGGGGACGGCGCCGGACCTCACGGCCGACGCGGACACCACGCTGCGGGCACGTTTCCCCGACGGGACCACCACCGCCCTTCCACCCGGCACCGATCTGGAGAACGGCACGTGCGGTTGCGCCGCGCCCGGGGTGTGCCGCCATCTCGTCGGCCTGGTGCTGGCCTACCAACGCGAAGCCGCATCCGGTACGGCCGACGCGGACGGCCCGGGGACCGCCGCCCCGGTCGCCGACTGGTCGCCCGGCGACACCCCCGACGAAGTGCTCGCGGCGGCGGTCGGTGCCCGTCCGCTCACGGCGGCCCGCCGCACCTTCGACCGCGGCTACGCCGCCGTGGTGCACCATCCGTCCCCGGAGCGTCCCGAACCGCGGGTCGAGCTCCCCACCTGCACGGTGCGCTTCCCCGTGTCCGGCGAGATCGCATACGCACTGACGGACGCGACCGCCGCGCTGCGCGGCGAGATGGTGGCGCTCGCGGTCTGGGCGTTCCGGGCGGCCGACGCGGCGGGGAACGGGGAACGGTCCGTATCCGTTCGGGTCGGCGGCCTCCCGACCGCCCCGTCGGCGGCCGGACCGGCGCTGGACGCCGCCGCCGAACTGGCCGATGAAGTGCTGGCGGAGGGGGTGGCACATGTCGGACCGGTGCACGGCGGCGCCCTGGCACGGGCCGCTGCCGGCCTGGCGGCCCGGTCGCTGCACTGGCCCGCCGGTGCGCTCGCCGATCTGGCGGACCAGCTCACCGCGTACGCCGACCGCGACGCACGCTACCGCGCGGAGTCGGTGGCCGCCCTGCTCACCGAGGTGCACGCCCGGCGGCGGGCCGCCGCGCTCCCCGGCGTACTGGGCACACGCGAGGCCGGGGACACCCCGCTGCGCCGGGTCCGGCTCACCTCGCTCGGCTGCCGTGTCCGCGGCACGTCCCAGAACCTCGTCTGCGAGGTGTACTTCGCTCATCCCGGCGCGGGCGCCGTCCTCGTCCTCCGCAAGGCGTGGACGGCCGCCGAGGGAAAGGAGCTCACGGGCCATCTGCTCGCCGCCCGCCGTGTCCTCTCCACCCGGCTCGACGCACTGGCCACCGGAAGCCTGGTCAGCGAGAACGTACGGCGCACGGCGAGCCGTGCGCTGACCGTCGGCCGCGGCAGACTCGGCACCTCGACCGTCACGCCGGTCGGCACGGCCTGGGCGGAACTCCCCGACACCCTGCTCCTAAGGGATCTGTCCGCGCCGACCACGGGCTGGGAGGGAAGACCGCCGCGGCTGATCCGCCCACGGGTCGAGGCTGAGTCCGTCCATCTCGTCGCACTGTCGGCGGTGGAGAGCGTCGGCTACGACCCGGCGGAGCAGCGCCTCGAAGCCGTCGTGCGCGACGCCTCGGGGAGGTCCGCCCTGCTGACGTCCTCCTACCGGCCGGAGTGCCCCGGGGCTCTGGACGCCCTGGCGGCGGCGCTGGGGGACGGCGCCACACATGTGAGCGGTGCGGTGCGCCGTAGTGCCGGGGGCATCACGATCGACCCGATAGCGGTGCTCACCCCAACCGGAGTCGTGGTGCCCGACCTGGCGCCGGGGGACGGTTCCACGGCCCTGGCGGCGGTGGACCGCCGCCCCTCCGATCCGCTGGTGGTGGCGCTGGACGAGGCGGTGTCCGCGCTGTCGGCGGTGCCGCACAGCGGTCTGCGCCATCTGCCGCTCCCGGCGCGATTCCGCATCGAGGACGCCGCCGAGGCCTTGTCGCACACCGGCCTGACCCGCGCCGCGACGCTGCTGCGGACCTTTCTCGACGCGCTGGACGACACGGCGGCGGGCGAGCCGGGAGCCGCCGCCGAGGCATGGCTGGAGGCACAGCTCCATCTCCTGGTCAGCACCGAACTCCGTTCGCTGGAACGGGAATCGGAGACCGTTCCGATGCGCTGACGGCCCGGTTCCCGGCAGGCTTGTGCACCTCGACGGCCGACGACCCCGTGCCCGGCAGGGCTTCGCGCGTTGTCGGACCCGTGCCCGGCAGGGCTTCACGCCGAAACGGCTGCCGGGCCGTGGCCACCGGGACCCGCCCGGTGCGCCCCACCCCGTACGACGCCCGTTCGAAGGCACGGCCTAGCGGCGGTCGAGGTAGCGGAGTCCGGGGTGGACCTTGAGATAGCCGTCGAGCAGCCGTTCGGCGACGGTCACCGAGTCGACCAGCGGGTGGAGTGCGAACGCCTTCACGGCGGCGGCGCGGGAGCCGCTCCCCGCCGCGTCGAGCACCGCGCGCTCGACGGCCTTGACCGCCGTGACCAGGCCGACCGCGTGATACGGAAGGGGGTCGACGGCGACGGGGCGGGCCCCGTTCGCGTCGACCAGGCAGGGCACCTCGATCACGGCGTCCGCGTCGAGCACGGAGAGCGTCGTCCGGTTGCGGACGTTGAGGATGAGCGAGGTCCGTTCATCGCGGGCGACGGCCCTCATCAGGGCGAGGGCCACCTGCTCGTACCCGCCGGAGTCGAGGTCGCTGCCGTCGCGGTCACCGGCCCCGGCGACCTCCCGGTTCTCCGACATGTAGGTGGCTTCGCGTTCGGCCCGGGTGCGGTCCCACGCCGCCAGGGCGGGTGTGTCCGGGTCCCTCATCCGGGCGTAGAAGCCCTCCTGCTGCTCCCGGAGGAAGGCGCCCCGGGTCCGCTCGGCCGCCCGGTAGGCGCGGACGGCCTCCCGGTTGAAGTAGTAGTAGTGCAGGTACTCGTTGGGGACGGCGCCCAGCGAACGGATCCAGTCGACGCCGAAGAGCCTGCCCTCCTCGAAGGAACCGAGGAGGTCGCGATCCGCGAGCAGCCGGGGAAGTTCGTCGCGCCCGTCGACCCGCAGACCCCGGACCCAGCCCAGGTGGTTGAGGCCCACGTAGTCGACCCAGGCCCGGTCGGGGTCGGCGCCCAGTACCCGGGCCAGACGACGGCCGAGGCCGACCGGGGAGTCGCAGATGCCGATCACCCGGTCGCCCAGGTGGCGGGCCATGGCCTCGGTGACCAGGCCGGCGGGATTGGTGAAGTTGATGACCCAGGCGTCCGGGGCGAGCCGTGCGATGCGCTCGGCGAGATCGACGGCGACCGGCACGGTACGCAGCCCGTACGCGATGCCGCCCGCCCCGACCGTCTCCTGACCGAGGACTCCTTCGTCGAGGGCGACGCGTTCGTCGGCTGCCCGGCCCGCGAGTCCGCCGACGCGGATCGCGGAGAAGACGAAGTCGGCGCCCCGGAGGGCCTCGTCGAGATCGGTGGTGGCGGTGACGGCTGGCGCGTCGGGGACGTCCGCGGCCTGTTCGCACAGGACCCGGGCCACGGCGGTGAGCCGGTCGGCGTCGATGTCGTGGAGGGCGACGGACGAGACGCGGCCCTCGGCGTGATCGGCGAGGAGTGCTCCGTAGACGAGGGGAACCCGGAATCCGCCGCCGCCCAGAATTGTCAGCTTCACGCTTCCGCATGGTACGGGGGGAGGAGCGGGAACGAGCCCGTTCGGCCCTCACGCCCCCGCCCCGCCCGGGCTTCGTGGTTCCGGGGCTTCGTGGTTCCGGGACCGCCCTTCCGGCCCCGGCCCGCGCGCCGCTCCCCCGCACGTCGTTCCTTCGCGCCCCACTCCCCCGCGCGCCCTTCCTCCGCGCCCCGCTCCCCCGCGCGCCGCTCCCCCGATGCGATCGGTCTCCGGACCGCTTCTGACCGGCTGCTGCTCGGCCTCGGGGCCGGATGCCTCCGGGCCGTTCGCCCCCCCCGCCGTTCGCCCCCAGCCGCTCACCTGCGGGTGGGGCGGACCCCTCGCCCGACGACAGGCCCGCCCCGCCGCGGTGTCCGCGCTACCCCGCGGCGGCCGCCCCCGGAAGATCCGGTGCGGTCAGTTGCCGCTCCACCAGTGCGAGACGGCCCGCCACAACCGCATCGGGGCGGACTCACCGCGCTGCCGCGGGATCCGGTCGGCGAAGGCCGGATCGGTGGCGGCTGCCCCGTCCCGGGCCCCCTCCACGGCCGTCGCCGCGGCCATCGGACTCCCTGGCCCGCTCGCTGCCGCCGCCTCGCCCGACGTCGCGGGCGCGCGGACGGGAGCGGAGACGGTGCTGGAAGCGGGGACCGGAGCGGGAGCCGGGTTCGGGTCTCGGTCGGATGCGCGACCGGTGTGCCCGGCGGGCGGCTGCACCGCCCAGTCCTCGCGCCGTGGGTGCGGCTTGCCCATGGACGGCGGTTCCTTGTCGTCCTGCGGCGGGCGTGCGGCGAAGTCCGCCGGGAGTTCCACCAGATGCCTGCTCATGATGTTCCCGATCCACCGCAGCTCGCTCTCGTCGACGGCGAGTTCGAGGTCGGGAAGCCTCATCAGCAGCGCGTCGACACCGGCGTCGGCGATGGCACGGCCGATGTCCTGCCCGGGGCATTCGTGGGGGCCACCGCTGAAGGCCAGATGGGCGCGGTTGCCCACCATGTCGGCACCGAGGTCCGGTCGCACCACGGGATCGGTGTTGGCGGGCGCGATGCCGACGATCAGGGCGTCGCCCGCCCTGATCTGCTTGCCGCCCAGTTCGGTGTCACCGACCGCCCACCGACCGAAGACCGCGGTGAACGGCGGCTCGTCCCACAGAGTCTGCTCGACCGCCTCGGGCACCGTCATGTGGCCGCCGCTCAGCCTGGCCCGGAAGCGGGGATCGGTGAGCACCATGCGCAGGACGTTGGCGATCAGATTGGCGGTCGCCTCGTAGGAGGCGATGAGGATCAGCCGGAGGTGCTCGCTGACCTCCTGGTCGTTCAGCCCGGCGGGGTGCTCGATGAGCCAGCTCGCGAAGTCGTCCGCGGGCTCGCGCCTGCGGCGCTTGACCAGCCGGGTCAGCACGTCCAGGACGTAGGCGTTGCTCGCGATGGCGGTCTCGGTGCCGCGGGTCATGTCGCGGGCCGCCTGGACCATCCGGTCGTTGTACTCCTCGGGCATGCCGAGGACCGCGCACATCACCATCATCGGCAGCCGCTCGGCGAACTGGCCGACCAGGTCGACCTGGCCTTCCTGGCAGAACTCGTTGACGAGCCGGTTGCTGAAGCGGTTGATGTGGCGGCGCACCCCGCGGGTGTCGATGCGGTCCATGCTGTCGGTGACCGCGCCGCGCTGGCGTTCATGGGTGGCGCCGTCGGCGAACACGCAGACCGGCTGCCAGGTGAAGATGGGAGCCAGGGGGTGGTCCGGGCCGACAGTGCCCTCCTGCAGGGCCCGCCAGCGCCGCGAGTCGCGCGAGAACTGCGAGGGCGTACGGGTCACGTGCAGGTTCTCGCTGTGCCCGAGAACCAGCCAGGCGGGTACGTCCTCGTGCAGCAGAACGGGCGCCACACTGCCGTGTTCGGCACGCAGCCTGTCGTACAGCCCATGCGGGTCCCGCTCGGCCTCCGGGCCGTAGAACCGGTGGATTCCGCCGAGGCCGTGGGCCGGGCACTCGGGGGGCGGAACCGGTCCCCGGGCCGCTCCGGGCTCGTAGTGGAAGGGGGTTGTCACGATCGCTCCAGGGATCAGGATCCCCGAGAACGGGAATCCGGACGGATGGGACGCGCGGGGGGTGTGTTCTGCGGTCAGGCGAGCGGGAGGGCCAGACTGTGCAGGTAACGCATCAGGGTCATCAGCACGTCGCGGCTGGAGCCGCGCAGCCGGGCGTCGCAGTCGATCATCGGGACCTCGTCTGGCAGGTCCAGGGCGCTGCGCAACACCTCGACGGGGTGCTTCGGGGCATCGGGGAAGGTGTTGATGGCGACGACGAACGGCACTCCGCGTTCCTCCAGTCGGCCGATGACGTCGAAGCTGACCTCGAGACGGCGGGTGTCGATGAGGACCACGGCGCCGAGGGCGCCTTCGAACAGGCCGTTCCACAGGAACCAGAACCGCTCCTGGCCGGGGGTTCCGAACAGATAGAGGACCAGCTCCTCACTGATGGAGATCCGCCCGAAGTCCATGGCGACCGTGGTGGCGGTCTTGCTCTCCACCCCGTAGTTGTCGTCCACGCCGACACCGGCCTGGGTCATGGTCTCTTCGGTGGTCAGCGGCCGGATCTCACTGACGGATCCGACCATGGTCGTCTTGCCGACGCCGAACCCGCCGACGATCACGACCTTCACCGCGGCCGTGGCCGTGGTGGGCAGGACGTCCTCGCGCCGGGGGCCGGTAATCGTGTCAGAGCTTCTGAAGTCCATGCATCACCGCTTCGAGAAGGGACCTGTCCGGGAGGGTGGCGCGGACGATGGGTGCGCGCGATTCGATGAGTTCGGCCGCCAGGAGTTCCGTGAGGAGCGACGTCACCACGCTGAACGGCAGAGCCAGGTACGCCGAGAGTTCGGCGACGGATAACGGGGCTTGGCAGAGCCGCAGGATCACGGCCTGTTCCGGCTGGACCGTCGGTGTCGGCTGGGCCTTCGCGACGATCATCGTCACCAGGTCGAGCGCTGCGCGCTCGCTTCCGTCGGGATCGCCGGTGAGCACGTACAGCCGTTCCGGGTCGCTCAGCACCGGATCGGCCGCTCTGCGTTCTCGTCGGGGCGGGGTCATCCGCCCTGCCTGTCATGACGAGGGGGACTCGTCAGATGGGCGCCGATCCTGACGACCATGTCACGCATCCGCGCCCCGACGAGTCCGGCGTCGACGGTCTCGCCGGCCAGGACCGCGAGGTACGCGCCGGTTCCGGCCGCCATCATGTAGAAGAAGCCGCCGGTGACCTCGATGACGACCAGGCGCATGACGCCGTCGCTGTAGGGGATTTCGGTGGCGACCGCGGCGGCCAGGCTCTGCAGTCCGGCGCAGGCGGCCGCGAGGCGGTCGGCGACGTCGGGGTCGCCGCCGTGCTGGGCGATGCGCAGACCGTCGGCGGACAGCACCACGATCTGGTGGATGTCCGGCACGTCGTCGGCCAGCTCCTTGAGCATCCAGTCCATGTTTCCCCGCTGCTGGATCACTTCAGGTCTCCCTTGTCCCGGGCGTCGTCAGAGTCTTCGTCGGTCTTCGGCTCCTGCGGCACGCCGTTGACGGCGTTGGTGAACGCCTCCAGCCAGAGCCCGGGAGGCTGGTCCCGGCCGTTCTCGCCGCCCTGTCCGTGACCGTGACCGTGTCCGTGGCCCTGCCCGTGACCGTTGACGTGGCCGTTGCGCTGAACCGTGGCCGGGTCGGCGGACTGTGCGGGGACGTTGTGCGAGCCCAGCGGTGCGCGGACGCGGCTGCGGCGCTGCGGGAGGCCGCCGGCGGTCCACTCGGTGACCACGGGGAGGTCGTCCTCCACGGCCGCCGCGGGGGCGACCGGGCGGGTGGCGGACTGGACCGGGCCGGTGGCGGGCCGCTGCGCGACGGGACGGGGCTTGCGCCGGGCCGGTACGACGTGCTTCATCGCCTCGTGGTCGATGTCGCTGGTGGGCCGCGAGGTGGCGCCGATGCCGTGCGCGATTCCGGGGGCCGGGCCGGTGGTGATCATGGCG
The DNA here is from genome assembly GCF_044548345.1 of Streptomyces sp. NPDC052042. Taxonomy (NCBI): domain Bacteria; kingdom Bacillati; phylum Actinomycetota; class Actinomycetes; order Kitasatosporales; family Streptomycetaceae; genus Streptomyces; species Streptomyces sp. NPDC052042. The sequence continues at coordinate 81,789 of NZ_JBIUBU010000015.1, forward strand.
CGGGGCACGATGAGGACCGCCCGGACGCCGCCGTACGCGGACTGCCGCAGCGAGATCTGGAGGTCGTACATCCTGGCGAGCCGGCCGACGACGGCCATACCGAGACGCGGGGACTCGCCGAGGTCGTTCATGCTGGAGCCGGCCTGGGCCCTGGCGAGCATGTTCTCGGCCCGCGCGCGGGCTTCTTCGCTGAGCGAGACACCGCCGTCCTCGATCTCGATGGCGATGCCGGTCTGCACCTCGACGGCGGTGACGTGGACCCGGGTCTGCGGAGGCGAGTAACGGGTGGCGTTGTCGAGGAGTTCGGCACAGGCGTGGATGAGCGGTTCGACGGCGGTGCCGATGATGGCGACCTTCGCGATCGAGTGCAGATCGACCCGCGGGTATTCCAGGATCCGCGACATGGCGCCGCGCAGCACGCTGAACAGCGGTACGGGCTTGGGCCATTGACGGCTGGGGCGGGCGCCGCCGAGTACGGCGATGGAGTCCGCGAGACGGCCGATCAGCGCGGTGCCGTGGTCGATGCGGAGCAGGTCGTCGAAGACGTCGGGGTCGCGTCCGTGGTGTTCCTCCATCTCACGCAGTTCGCTCGCCTGGCGGTGGACGATCGCCTGGACGCGGCGGGCGACGTTGACGAAGGCGCGCTGTGCCGAGTCGCGCAGCGCCTCCTCGTTGTCGATGATGTTCAGCACCTTGTAGACCAAGGCGCGCTGCGCCTCGGGCAGATCGCGGTAGCGCTCGTCCGCGTCGACAACGTCCCGGAGCACCTCTTCGGGCGAATTTCCCACGCGCAGCCGGTGGATGGCGGCGGGCAGGAGTTCCTTGCCGATCCTCACGGTCTCGTCGTCATGGGCGGCGATGCGCCGTTCCAGGTCGGCGAAGCGCCGTTCGTACGCGGCGCGCTGGACGCGCATGGCGCGTGCGCGTCGGGCGAGCCGGACAGTGAGCACGGCGATCACGACGGTGGCGAGCGCGCCGCACCAGACGACTGGTATCCGCGCGGCCTCGGAAACCAGCGCGACCGCGGCGGCGGTCGCTCCACCGCACAGGACCACGGGCGGCAGCACGGCTCGGACGACAGGTGCTTGCCGTTCGGTCGGTGGTGATTCGACACGGACCATCTAGAACCTCGGGCGGTTGATTCGGGAGATACAAGCGCGTGCTGGACAGTTGAGAACAAGCACTCGAATTCATCTCAACTCGGCTGCGCTGCGCGTGAGCTTAGTCAGATCGAATCAGCGCCTCGGCACATTCACCCAACCCCCTGCGCGAACGCTCGCGCGGTAATACACTCGCGAGTTTGCCTACACTGCGCCTCTATCCGCACACACTGGGTAATTGACCGCCGAAATGGACGCACATCTGATGTCCATGTCCCGCCAGGCAGGACGAACCCATGCTTCACGAACGACGAGATCCCGCGGGAACAGCCCTGATTGACGGGGAAAGTGGCACGATGGCCACCCAAGTGCTCGGCCGCGAACGCCTACTGGTGTCCTTCCCCGAGGGACGAGAACACATGTGATTGAAGTAGACCGAAAGGTGCACATTCCTGATCGATCCGCGGGGTGCGGCAGTGGCCGCCGCGCTCTCATGAGGCAGCCGTCCGGTATCGCCTCGCAGGACCGCCCACCCACATCGCGCAGGCCGCCGCGGTCGTCACCACCGACGGCGGCCCCGACCGGGGCGCGGTCCGGTGGCTCCGCTCCGGGCCGAGGCACGAACTTCACCCCTACGGGCCAGTCGGCTCCGCCCGGCTCCCTGACAGGCGGAGGCCGTACGCGGCATGGCGGTCCGGCCCCGTGCTCGGACCGGAGCGGCCCCCGGCCCCGGACGGAGCGGAGCGCACAACATCAGAACGGCACGACGACAGAACGGATACGCCATGGGGCAGACGCGTCGCTACACCATCGAGTCACTGGACACCGGGCTCCGGCTCATACAGCTGTTCCTCGTCCACGACAGGCTGACCGTCACCGAGACGGCCTCACTTCTCTCCGTCGGCCGCTCGACCGCCCATCGGGTGCTCAGCACCCTGGAGGGCCGCGGCTTCGCGGTGCGGGACTCCTCGGGGCGCGGCTACGCGGCCGGGCCCGAGCTGGTACGGCTCGGCCTCCCGGCCGGTTTCGGCGCGGCGGCCCGCCGGCGGCTCGGGGCCGTGCTGGACGACGCCGCGCGGCGCACCGGTGAGACCGTGCAGAGCGCGGCACTGATCGGGGACCAGATCATCGTCACGGACGGCCGCGAGTCGTCGCATCCGGTGCGGGTGATGCTGGAGCCGGGCCGAACGCATCCCGCCCATGCCACCGCGGGCGGCAAGCTGTTGCTCTCGTCGCTGACGGAGGAACAGGTGCGCACCCTCTACCCGGAGGAGGAGTTGCCGGCGCTCACGCCCACGACGCTCACCACGCGGTCCGCACTGCTCGCGGATCTCGTGCTCGTCCGTTCCCGCGGATACGCCGTCGGCCGCGGGGAGTCGGTCCCCGGTCTGCACACCGTGGCCGTTCCGCTGGCCGGGTCGAGCCGGCGGGACCGGCTCGCCCTCGTGGCGTCGGCACCCGCCGACCGGGGCGAGGACGCGGCGCTGCTGCGCCGCGCCGGTGAGCTGCGCCGGTCCGTCGCGCTACTGGACGCGAGCTGACGCCGGCCCCCGGTTCAGCGCCGGCCGGCGCCGATGCGTCCCTCCAACTGCACCAGCAACTCGCTGAGCTGGGCGCTGAGCCGGGCGCGGGACTGCTCGTCGAGGCCCGACAGCACCGAGCTCTCGTACGCCAACTGCCGGGGCAGCAGCCGGTCGACGAGTTCGCAGCCCTCCGAGGTGAGACGGACGTGGGCGACGCGGCGGTCGCGTTCGTCGCCCCGCCGGACGACCAGTCCCCGTTCCTGAAGGGCGCGCAGTCGCTTGGTGACGGCGGCACCGGAGGAGAACGTCTCCCGGGCCAGCTCACCGGGGGTGAGCTCGCGGTCCGTGCGGCGCAGGGCACCGAGCACGTCGAACTCGGGGCGGGTCAGCCCGGCGGCGCGCAGCGGGGCGTCCTCCGCCTGTTGGAGCAGGGCCGCGCAGCGGTTGATGCGGCCGATGAGTTCCATGGGTCCGGTGTCCAGCTCCGGGTTGACGGCCTGCCACTGCCGTACCACCGAGGCGACGATGTCGTCGGTCACACCGCTCCGTTCTCCTGGGCCGGGGCGAGCAGCCCCTGCCGTGTCGCTGTCGCCGCGAGCGTACGATGTCCGGCCCGCTCCGCCGCGAGGACCTGCTCCTGGGGCAGAGCGCGCTGCCACCATTCGCCCGCCGCCGCGTCGTCGGCCTCGCGCAGTTCGACGAGCGATCCGGTGAGCCGGCGGCGGGCGGCGTCGAGAGCGGCGGGGGCGGGCTGCGGGGCGGCGAGCAGGCGGACGGCACGGACGCGGGCCCGGTCGGTGTCCGCCAGGGCCTTCTCCAGGCGTCCGCTGGCCCGGCGGTTGGTCACGAGCAGGGCGGCGAGCAGGCCCGCCGCGGCGCCGATCGCGGTGTCCAGGGCCCGGTCGGCGATCAGTTCACCGGCCGGATACGCTCCGCCGAACTCCAGGACCAGCAGCGCCATCGGAGTGACGGCGACGGAGCCCAGCCAGTAATTGCGGGTGATCAGGGCCTCCGCCGCGAAGTTGAAGAACAGGCAGCAGCCGATGAGCGCGAGGGGCGAGACCCGGCTGAGCGGCAGGACGGCGGCGAAGACGAGGACTCCCAGCAGATTGCCGAGGGTGCGCTGGAGGGCCCGGTTCCAGGTCAGCGACACATTGGCCTGGTAGAGGGAGGCAGCGGTGACGATCGCCCAGTACGGGCGGCCGACCCCGGCCGCCTGGGAGACGTATCCGGCCAGGGCGCAGCCGATGAGCGCGCGGGCGCCGATGGGCAGCAGCGGAGATCCCGGGGCGAGGCCGCGCAGCAGTGCGCGGCGGGCCTCGCGGCGCCCTCCGGCATGGCGGGCGGCCCGTTCGGCGTCGATCCCGAACAGCTCCTCGGACGTGCCGGGTGCCGGGGGCGGCGCGGGTACGGGGCCTCGGCCCCGCGTCCGCCGCGCCCAGTCCCGCAGACGGCCGGGGCCGGGGGTGCCGGAGGCAGCCGGGCCCCCGCCCGGTTCCCCTCCGGCCAGGGCGGCCTCGGCCTGGACGACGAGGCGTTCGAGTGCGCGGCGGGTGGTTGTGGGGCGGCCGGAGGCGAAGAGGGACTGCCAGGCCGCGTGCACGGCGGCGACGGCGGCGTGCCGTGTGCGGTGGCCGGGACGCTCGGCGTACGCGGCGGCGGCATCGAGGGCTCGGGCGGTCGCCCGGCGCTCGGGGCCCTCCCTGCGGAACACCGCGGGAGCCAACGTCACCGCCCAGGAGACCGCTCCCGCGGCCAGCACCAGCGCGAGGTGGCCGGGGACCTGGCTGAGGCGCTGCGGGCCGAAGAGCGCGGCCGAGGTGACGAACGTGAAGATCACCGGTCCGGGCGGACCGATGCGGGTGGCGTCGCAGAGGACCTTCTGCGCGGCCGCCAGCAGTGCGCCGACCGCGATCAGTACGGCGGTCGACCCGGTGAGCGAGGCGGTGACCAGGGCTATCGCCATGCCGACGACCATCGAGAACACGACGCCCGCGACGGCGCGGGCACGGCGGGCGTACGGCAGATTGTGCCCGTACAGCGCGCAGAGCGAACCGGCCATCGTGTACATCACGAGGTCCAGCCGGTCGAGGGCGAACAGCGTCAGATTCGGTACGGCCGAGGCGACGACCACACTCGTCGCCGGTTTGAACCACATGTCCGAGGGACGGTTGAGGCGCAGCGGCGCCACCAGCGGGAACATGCGGACGGACGGCTGGCTGGATCGGACGGTCGCGTTGCTCACTCAAACACTTTAGCAGGTATTACACCCGTAAATTATCTCTCCGGTGGTCTCGGACCCGTCCGGCGCGGTCTTCTCGCTGTGGCAGGCGCGTGCCTTCACGGGCGTCGAGCGGGTGAACGCCCCCGCAGCGCTGGCTGGGTCGAGCTCATCACCCCTGCGGCCGAACCGGCGCTCGCTTTCTGCCCCGAGGTCTTCGGGTGGACGGTGAACACCGCTTCGGAGAAGTACCGGCAGTGGAGCCTGGCAGGTGAGGACTGCGGTGGTCTGGTGGTCATGGACGGCACGTTCGCCGACGAGACGCCGCCCGGTTGGCTTCCGTACCTCGGGGCGGCGGAGGTCGACATGGCGGCGGCCACCGCGCAGCGCGCGGGGGCGAACTGCCGATGTCGCCCACCAGCGTTCCCCAGGGGCCACGGATCGCGGTGGTCCGGGACCCGCAGGGCGCGGTGTTCGGCGCGCGCCGGCCGGGCGACGAGGGCTGAGGCCGCCGCGGCACGTGCCGCGGCCTTCCCGTCCGAAGCCCCTCGGTCGGCGCGCGCCGACGCCTCCGTCGGTGTCAGATGGGTTCGCCGCCGGTGTCCGGCGGGTCTCCCGTCGGCGCGCGCCGGTTCTTCCCGGGCGGCGAACGGTCATCCTGGAGTTCAGTTGACGTACGAGAACGATGCCGGGCTGCTCGCCCCGGGGCGGGCCGGCTCCCCCGCCGAGGCGGCCACCGGCGACGCCGCCTTCCTCCAGGCGATGCTCGACGCCGAGGCGGCCCTCACCCGTGCCCAGGTCGCCTGCGGGCTCGCTCCCGCCGCGGCCGGGCGCGCGGTGACGGCCGCGGCCGACGCGAGCCGTTTCGACGTACGGGATCTGGCCCTGCGCGCCCGCGCGGCAGGAAATCCGGTCGTCCCGCTGGTCACCGATCTCGTCGCGGCGGTCGAACCGGACGCCCGGCCGTACGTGCACCGGGGCGCCGGCAGCCAGGACGTCCTGGACACGGCCGCCATGCTCGTCTCGGCGCGGGCCCTGGCGGAGCTGCTCGACGATCTGGCGCGGGCCGCGGACGCGGTGGCACGGCTCGCCCTCGCCCACCGCAACACCCCGATGGCCGGCCGCACCCTCACCCAGCACGCCGTACCGATCACCTTCGGGTTGAAGGCCGCGGGATGGCGCGCACTGATCCTGGACGCCCGCGATCGGCTCTCGGCCGTACGGGAATCGCTGCCCGTGCAACTCGGCGGAGCGGCGGGGACGCTGGCCGCGTTCGACGCCCTCGCGCCGCGGGAGGACGATGACACGGCCCCGGACCGCCACGGCCCCGGCATGGCGCTGGTGCAGGCATTCGCGAGTGAACTCGGCCTGGCCGAGCCGCTGCTGCCGTGGCACAGCCTGCGCACCCCCGTCGCCGATCTGGCGGGCGCGCTCGCCTTCACGGCGGGCGCTCTCGGCAAGCCGGCCGCCGATGTGCTCATCCTGTCCCGCACCGAGATCGGCGAGGTGACCGAGGGGCACGGCGGCGACTCGTCCACGATGCCGCACAAGGCGAACCCGGTGCGGGCGACGCTGATCGCGGCGGCCGCCCGGCGCGCGCCCGGCCTCGCGGCGACCCTGTACGGTTCGCTGGCCGCCGGGGACGAGCGGCCGGCGGGGGCCTGGCACGCCGAGTGGGAGCCGCTGCGCGAACTGCTGGGGCTCGTCGGTGGGGCCGCGCACGAGGCGGCCGAACTCGCCGGTGGCCTGCGCGTCGTCCCGTACGCGATGCGGGAGAACCTCCAGCTCACCGACGGGTTGATCGTCTCGGAGCGGCTGGCCGCCGTGTTCGCCGCCCGGATCGGCCGGGAGCGGGCCAGGGAGGTGCTGGTGAACGCCGCCGTCCGGGCCCGTGCGGAGACCACCGATCTGGCCGATGTCCTCACCGACGTCCTGGACGAGGAGCCGGAGCTCGCCGGCCTCGACCTGGGCGAGCTGACCGAGCCCGCACGCTACACCGGATACGCGGGCCCGCTCACCGATCGGGCACTGGACCGCGGGTGACCGCCCCGGCCGCCGACGCCCGGGCATCACGCTCCCGGAACCCACGCCCCACCCGTCCTTGAACATTCACACACCCGTACGATGACAAGGATGAACAGACCGAGCCGACCGATGCGCCGACGAGGGCCCAGCGCCCCCGTGTCGGTGGCCCTGGGCTGGCTGTTCGCTCTGTGCGCCCTGGTCTCGTGCTGCTCGGCCCCGGTCGCGGGAGCGGGCGGGCACCACGGCGCCGCCCTCACCGCGGTCGCCGCGCCGGCCGCCGTGGCGATGCATCCGGTGGCCGCGGAGTCCGCGGCGGCCTTCGCCCCGGAGGGGCGCGGCGCGGGAAGCACCTGCCAGGGCACGTCCGAGCACACGTCACCCGTCGTGCTGCCCGGCCAGAGCACCCCCGTGGCGCTGCCCGGCGCGGTCCCGGCGATCCCCGTCGCCCCGCTCACCGGCGCCGCCGCGATCCGCGGCCCGTCCAACGACGCCGTACGCGAAGTCGACCACCTCCGGCTGCAGGTTCAACGGATCTAGAAGCAGGGCCCGTTCCTCGGGACACCGAGGGCGCTCTCCGGCATGCCCGAAGGCATCGCCCCGCACTCCATCCGTCCGCAGAACCGAAGGATCCCCCATGGCTTCCGCCAAGAATCAGGACACCGCAGCCGCGGCACGCCGCGCCAAGCTGGAGGAGGCCCGCCGCAAGGAGCGGGCCCGCGAACGGCGCGTCCGCGTCATCACCATCACCGCGGCCGTCGCCGTGCTCGGCGCGCTCGTCGCGGGCACCGGGTATCTGATGTCCGCCGCCGACGACAAGGAGAAGGCCCGGGCAGAGGTCGAGGCCGCGCCCGTGAAGGGCGAGCGGACCTGGGACAAGCTCTCCCAGGAGCACGTCGGCACCAAGGTCGACTATTCGATGAACCCGCCGGTCGGCGGCGACCACAACCCGGTGTGGATGAACTGCGAGGCGGACGTCTACACCGAACCGATCCCGAAGGAGAACGCCGTCCACTCCCTGGAGCACGGCGCGGTCTGGGTGACGTACACGAAGAAGGCGGACCCGGCCGACGTCGAGAAGCTCACCGAGCGCGTCAAGTCGACGCCCTATTCCCTGATGAGCCCCGTCGAGGACCAGGCCGCCCCGCTCATCCTCAGCGCCTGGGGCAAGCAGGTGACCGTGACGAGCGCCGATGACGCGCGGGTGGAGCAGTTCTTCACCAAGTACGTGCAGGGGCCGCAGACCCCGGAGCCGGGCGCGGCGTGCACCGGCGGGGTCTCCCGATGACGGCCCCCTCGCGTTCTCCGCGCACCCTGGCGGTGGCGGGCGGCACGGTACTGCTGGTGGCGCTGGGACTCTTCGCGCTGATGCTCGCCGGGCGCCCCTCCGGGAACTCCGCCGCGGCACCGGCCGCGCCCGTCGAGAAGTCGGCCGACGTCGGTTTCGCCCGCGACATGTCCGTCCACCACCAGCAGGCGGTCGAGATGTCGTTCATCGTGCGGGACCGCACGTCCGACGAGGAGGTGCGCCGGCTGGCGTACGACATCATCAACACCCAGGCCAACCAGCGGGGCATGATGCTCGGCTGGCTGGAGGCATGGGGCCGGCCGAAGTCGTCCAGTGCTCCTCCCATGGCGTGGATGGGACACACCGTCATTCCCAGGGGCGACGGTTCGCTGATGCCGGGCATGGCCACCGACGCCGAGTTGGACGCGCTGCGCAAGACGAAGGACCGGGACGCCGAAGTGCTGTACCTGAAGCTGATGACGGAACACCACCGCGCGGGTGCGGACATGGCTCAGGCAGCGGCCGACGTGGCCGGCACCGGGGAGATCGAGAACCTGGCGGCGGGCATGGTCCGGGGCCAGCAGTCGGAGATCGGGCTCATGGCGGACATGCTCAAGGAGCGTGGCGCGACGGCCTGATCGCCCAGGACCGCGCGCACCGGCCGCCGCCCGCCCGATCCCGCGGGCGCGCGTCCGGTGCGCGCGGAAGGCGCCGGGCCGCGCTGCGCGTCGGCGTACGCGGCCCCGCAGACGACCGGTGCGGGCGCGGTCATGCGGAGACGGTGGTGGCAGAGGGCGGGCGGACGCCGGGCCGGTGGCCACCCTGCGGGCGCACGCGCGGCCCGAACCTCCCGGCGTGCGCCGTCCGGCCCGCGCCGGACGCGGCATGGGTCCGGCAAGGTCGCCTCCGCCGTCCGCGCCCGCGACGCCGGCTCCCCGGCGCACGCCCCCGGACGCGCTCGGCGGACACGGGGCAGGTGGCCCGTCGCCGACCGGTCCAGCGCCTCGAAGGCCACGCCCCACGCCCGTCGGCCGCACTCCACCGTCCGCGTCTCGGCGGTGTGCTGACCGCGCGTCACCCGCGCCGCGGCAGACGGGAGAAGGGAGCGGTCGCGGGCTCCGCACCGGTTTGGGGAAGCGAAGCGATCTTCAATAGTATCCGGCGATGATCATAAGAAGAAGGCTGACGGCCGGGGTGGGCATTATGCTCGCCACCCTGACCGCCGGGCTCGGTTCGGCACTTCCCGCCGCGGCCGACGAGGCCCCCGCCAAGGCTCCCCCCAAGGTCGAGCTGGTGCTCGACGTCAGTGGTTCGATGCGGACCCGCGACATCGACGGCCAGTCCCGTATGGCAGCGGCGAAGCAGGCGTTCAACGAGGTCCTGGACGCGGTGCCCGAGCAGGTCGAGCTCGGCATCCGGACACTCGGGGCCGACTATCCGGGCGACGACCGACAGGTCGGCTGCAAGGACACCAGGCAGCTCTACCCGGTCGGCCCGCTGGACCGCACCGAGGCGAAGACCGCCGTGGCCACCCTGGCCCCCACCGGCTGGACGCCGATCGGCCCGGCCCTGCTCGGCGCCGTCGACGATCTCAAGGGCGGGGACACCACCCGGCGGATCGTGCTGATCACGGACGGCGAGGACACCTGCGGTCCGCTGGACCCGTGCGAGGTGGCGCGTGACATCGCCGCCCGCGGCATCCACCTGGTCATCGACACGCTGGGCCTGGTGCCGAACGCGAAGATCCGCGACCAGCTGACCTGCATCGCCGAGGCCACCGGCGGCACGTACACCGCCGTCCAGCACGCCGACGAACTCTCAGGCCGTGTCAAGCAGTTGGTCGACCGGGCGGCCGAGCCCGTCGTCACTCCGGTGGTGACCGAGGGCGCGGGCAGCTGCGCCAGGGCACCTGAGCTCAAGGCGGGTCTGTACACCGACCGGCAGAAGATCGGCGAGCACCGCTGGTACCGGGTGGACGTGCGGCCCGGCCAGGAGCTGCGCGCCTCCGTCAGCGTCTTCGCGGACCGCGCCGTGAACAACGACTACGGCGTGCTGCTGCGGGCGGTGACCGTGCACGGACGGGAGATCGTCCGGGGCTCGGAATCGGGCACCGGCCGCACCGACGCGATCTCTTCCGGGCTGCGCTACCCGAAGCCCGAACAGGACGCCGCGGACGACGGCACCGAGCCTCCCGCCGAGACCGTGTGCCTCCAGGTCGGCAACTCCTTCTCGCTCCCGGCGTCGGTAAAGACCGAACCGGGCATGCCGGTCGAGCTGACCGTGGACCTGGTGGGCGCCCCCGACGACGCGGCCGACGTCGCCGCCTTCGGTCTCGGTCGCGGCTGGTGGCTGCTGGGGGCCCTGGTGCTCACCGGACTGGTGGCCGGGCTGCTGACGGGCTGGCTCTCGCGCTGGCGCATCGCCATCTGGAGGACCAACTGATGAGGCGTACGACTCGCGCACTCGCGGGTGCGCTGCTGAGCGGACTCGCCCTGTTCACCTCGGCGGGGCCCGCCACGGCCGACGACCCGTCGGCGGACCCGAGCCCGAGCGCGGAGGGCGCACCGGGCCCCACGGAGGCCGGGACCACCTTCCGCACGGCGACGGCGATCCAGCAGAACCAGCGCGCCACCGCCGAGGCGTCCACGGGTGACTACCTGTACTGGGTGTTCCCCGCCGACGCCGGGCAGCGGGCCACCGTCAAGGCGAAGATCACCCTGCCGCAGAGCACCGCCCGGAACGGCGCGTCGACCTGGCAGGTGGACGTGTACGACGGACTGCGGCGCCGCCAGGCGTGCATGTACGGACGCCAGACCGGGAAGGCGGCGCCGGACGCGTCGTCGGTCGAACTCACCTGCGTGCTGCGGACCGTCCGCGCCTGGTCCGAGCCATGGGCCAACGACCCGCTGCCGGGCAGCTACTACGTACGCCTCACGGTCGTCGACCTGCCCTCGGCGGACCTCGGCCTTCCGGTCCGTACCGAGGTCGAGGCCGTCTCGGTCGACCAGGGCAGCGCGGCGGACGTGGACGGCACGCTGTCCGAGCCGCTGGTCCCCGGCGCCTCCTCCGTCGAGCAGGCGCCGGACTCCTCGGCCGCGAGCGGCGACGACACGAAACCGGCCAGGGTCTCGCTCGGCAGCGAGCCGGAGGACGGCTGGGCCTCCGGCTGGTGGACCAACCGCTGGCTGTGGACCGTCGGCGGCGGTGTCCTGGGAGCGCTCGCCGCGGTCTTCGGCTACTCCCTCACCCGCGGCACCGGCCGTCCGTCCCGGGTTCCGCCGGGCGTCTGACGAGACGCCGTCCCAGCGGAGTCCCGCCCGGGTCGCGGGGCCGCGGTCCGGCCGCACCACCGGCCGTGCCGCGGCCCCGGACGGACCGGACCCGCGGGTCTGCCGGACCGCGCCGCCGGGCGGGACCGGACGCCGGTCCCGCCCGGCGCCCCGGCACACCACCGCCTCCGGCCCCGCCGCCCCTGCTCTGCGCCCTCGTCCTCGACAACTCGCCTGCCGCGCACGGAAGATGATGGCGCAAGCGTCGTGCGTTGAGTCCTGATGTCAGGTCGGCGCGCACCGGTTGGGGCGCGTCACGAGGGAGCGGAGACTTTCATGTCCACGGAGACCGGCCTGGCCGCCGGCGCCGAACTGCGGGGCCACCCGATCGCGCCGGGGCCGAAGGGGCTGCCGCTCCTCGGGAACCTTCCGCAGTTCGGCAAGGACCCGCTCGCCTTCTTCGAGCGGCTGCGCGGCCACGGAGACATGGTCGCCTGGCGGTTCGGCCCCAACCCCAGTGTGTATGTCGCCGATCCGCGGTACATCGGCGACCTGCTCACGGAAACGGAACGCACCTTCGACCAGCCCGCACTCGGCATCGCGTTCCGCACCGTGATGGGCAACGGGGTGGTGGTCGCCCGCGGTGCCGACTGGCGGCGCAAACGGTCGCTGGTCCAGCCCTCCGTACGCCCCCGCCAGGTGCGTTCGTACGCGGCGACGATGACGGACAGCGCGGTGGAACTGGCGGGCACCTGGTCGGACGGTGAACGAGTCGACGTCAAGCGCGCGATGGCGGCGCTGACCCAGCGGATCGCGGTCCGTACGATCTTCGGCGTCGACACCCCGGCCGACGTCGACGCGATGGGCCGGGCGATGGACGTGGCCCAGCGGGAGATCGGCAAGGAGTTCGCCGGGATCGGCGCGCTGCTGCCCGACTGGGTGCCGACACCGGGCCGGGCGAGGATCAAGCGGGCCGCCGCGGTCATCGACGCCGAGGTGGCCCGGGTCGTCGCCCGCCACCGCGACGGCGGAGAGGACCGGCCCGACCTGCTCAGCCGGCTGCTGACGGCGGTCGACGAGACGGGAGCACACCTCACGGACCAGGAGATACGCGACGAGACGGTCACGCTCTACATCGGGGGGCACGAGACCACCAGCTCGACCCTGATCTGGGCCTGGTACCTGCTGTCCCGCAACCCGCGGGTGCGTGAGGCACTGGCCGGGGAGCTGGACCGGGTGCTCGGCGACCGGGAACCGGGATTCGACGACTACGCCCGGCTGGCGTACACCCAGGCGGTGGTCAAGGAGACCCTGCGCCTCTACCCGACGATCTGGCTGGTCACCGGCGTCGCCAAGGCGGGTGCGACGATCGGAGGCGTAACGATGCCGGAGGGCACCCGGGTGTGGACCAGCCAGTGGGCCACGCACCGCGATCCGCGCTGGTTCCCCGACCCGGAGGAGTTCCGCCCCGAGCGCTGGGACGCCGAGCACGGCGACGACATCGCGGAGTACGCCTGGTTCCCGTTCGGCGGGGGCCCGAGGGTCTGCCTGGGCACACGGTTCGCGATGGTCGAGGCGGTGCTGGTCCTGGCCGTGCTGGCCCGCCGCTTCGCCCTGGAGGTGGACCCCGGCGTGATCAACCCCGTACCGTCGCTGACGCTGCAGCCGGACCGCGAGGTGATGGCCACGGTCCGCGCGCGCTGAGAGCCGCCCCGGCCCACCCCGCCACGGCGGCGGCGCCGCGCCCTCGGTGCAGGTGCGTCGGCCCACCCCGTCACAAAGACGCCGACACGGACGTGCCCGTGGCGATATCGCCGTTCTGTCGCGAAGGCCGGGTGGCACCGGTCACACTGGCCGTGGCGGCCGCGCCGGCCGCCGGACCGCCCGGCCGCGTCCGCGGGCCGCCGATCCCACGGGAGAAACCCATGCGTCTCCGCTCCGCTCTCGTCTCCGCCCTCACCGCCGGTGCGGTGGGGGCCGCTCTGGCGTCGACGGCCACCGCGGCGCCGTCGGCGGCCCCCGTGGCACCGGACCGCGCCGCGAGCCGCCCCGGTGTCTGTCCGGAGAAGGACCTCGAAGTGCGGGCCGCGCCCGGTGGCCGGACGAACGTCGCCCGGCTCAGCGTCACCCACCACGGCACGAAGACCTGCGTCGTGGACCGGATCCCCACGGTCACCTTCCGGGGCCTGGACGGATCCGCCCAGCCCGTGCCGCCCTCAAAGAGCGGCCCCTACACCCTCGCACGGGGCGAGCGGGCGTATGCCGCGGTGCGCACGGCCGACCCGAAGACCGCCGAGGGGCACGTCGTCCGGAGCCTTTCGGTGGCGGCCGACCCCTCGCACGTGGGCGTCACGTTCCCCCGGTCCGCGGTCGGCATGCCCGGCGGGGTCCATGTGTGGGAGCCGCTCACCACGCTGTGGCAGCGGTCGAGCGCCGCGGCCGACCGTGCCCTGGCGGACGCGACGCGCTGACGGGTCGGCCGCGGCGCCCAGGGGCGGCGACGGGTGGGCGCGCGCTGCGGGTGGTCCGCGCTCCCTCGCCCGGGTGAGCGGCGCCTGCCGGGCGGCCCGACCACATCTCGCCGACCGCGTCGGCCCCGCCTCCCGCCCGGTCGCTCCCCGCCCGCCGCCGGCCGCTGCTCAAGCCCCGTCTCCCCCGTGCAGCAGGACCGGGAACGCCTCCATGTCGTTCTGCGTCATCACCGGCAATGGGCGGATCTCGTGGTCCGGTACGGCGGCCCGGAGCCCGGGGAAGCGCGCGAACAGCGCCGGCAACGCGATGCCCGCCTCCACCCGGGAGAGCGCGGCCCCGGGACAGATGTGCGGGCCGTGGCCGAAGGCCATGTGGCGAATCGGGGCGGACCGGGTGATGTCGAAGGCGTCGGCGTCCGGCCCGTGCTGCTCGGTGTCGCGGCCGATGGCGCGGTACGAGACGACCACGCCCTCGCCCTTCGCGATCACCTCGTCGCCCACCGGGATGTCCTCGGTGGCGAACCGCATCAGCAGGTGGGTCGTGGGGGTGTCCCAGCGCAGCGTCTCCTCGATCACCGCCTCCCACGCGACCTCGCCGTCGAGGACCTTCCGCAGCTGGTCGGGGTGGGTGAGCAGGGCCCGCACGGAGTTCAGGACCAGCCCGATGGTGGTCTCGTGCCCGGCGGCCACCATCGCCTTGAGATTGCCGATCACCTCCTCCTCGGTGACCGGCTCCCCGTCCTCGTCGGCGAGGATGAGCGCGCTGGTGAGGTCGTCGGTGGGCCGGGCGGTCCGCTCCCGTACGAGGGCGGCGTAGAACTCGTCCAGCTCGGCCAGGAGGGCAAGGCGTTCCTCGTGTGGTGTGAGCATGGAGAAGAACGCCTTGTACCGCTGGAGCAGCATGGGGTGCTCGGACTCGTCCACCCCCATCAGCATGCCGACCACCCGCATCGGCAACGGCTGCGCGTACACGGCCTTGAGGTCCACGACGCCGTCCGCGCTGCGCGCGGCGTGCTCGGCGAGGGAGTCGAGCAGTTCCTCGGTGAACCTCTCGATCGTCGGGCGTATCTCCTCCAGGCGGCGCGGGGTGAGCGCCTGGGAGGTCTTGTTGCGCAGTCGCCGGTGTTCTGCGCCGTCCACGGTGAACATGGAACGTCCGGCATCGATCATGCCGATCAGCGGCCAGTCGCGGGTGACCGAGCCGCTGCGCCAGAGTTCCCAGGCGTCGATGTCCTTCACCAGGCGCGGATCGACGAGCAGTTGCCGCGCCAGGGCGTGCCGGGTGACGGCCCGGGCCGGCACTCCGAGCAGTTCGACGCGGGCGAGCGGCCCCGCGGCGCGCAGCCGCGCCGTCTCGCCGTCGAGGTCCTGGACCAACGGGTCGATGCTGACGGCCCCGTCGTGTGAAACGGCTCCGGGTGCGGCGTACGGACAGCTCAAGAGGGGGCTCCTGTCGGACGTACGGGGGTGAACCGGACGGGCAGCGCGGTCATGCCGCGCAGGAAGGCGGAGCGCCGCCGGATGAGTTCCCGTTCCGGAACGGACAGCGCCAGGTCGGGCAGCCGGTCGAGCAGTACCTCGATTCCGGTGCGGGCGATGGTCTCCGCGATCTCCTGGGCGGGGAAGGGGCAGCGGTACTCGCCGTGGCTGAACGCCAGATGCGCGCTGTTGCCGCGTCGGCCCGACGGCCCGGCCGCGGTCGGCAGATGCTGCCGGATGTGCGGATCGGCGTTGGCGGCACCCAGCCCGAGGAGCACCATGTCGCCGGCACGGATGTTCCGTCCGCCCAGCGAGGTGTCGCGCGCCGCCCAGCGGCCCGCGAGGATCTGGGTCGGGCACTCCTCCCACAGCACTTCGTTCATGGCTTCGGCGATGCTGTGCCGTCCCCGGGCGAGCGCGTCGGCGAACTGGCCGTCGGTGAGCGTCAGGCGCAGCGAGTTGCCGATCCAGTCGGCGGTGGTGAGGTGCCCGGCGGCGGTGACGGCCATGAGGTCGAGCACATACTCCTCGTCGGTGAAGTCACCGTCGTACGCCAGCATCCGGGACGTCACGTCGTGTCCGGGCACGGCCCGCCGCCTCTCCAGCAGTCGGCGCATGTGCTCGCCGAACCGCAGATGGGCCTCCTGGGCACCGGGGCCGCCGTCCGCGAGTTCCTGGAGCACTTCGGCGATCCGCGGGCCGTCGGCGTCGGGGAAACCGACCAGGCGGGCGAGGACGAGCACGGGCAGCGGCACGGCGAAGTCGCTGATCAGGTCAGCCGCTCCGCGGTGGCAGAACCCGTCGATGATCCGGTCGGCCAACTCCTCGCAGTCGGCGCGGAGCCGGAACTGCTCGACCTCTTCCAGGGCTTGTCCCACCATGGCCGCGTGGCGCCGGTGCTCGGCCCCGGCCGTGAAGTAGATGGACGGCATGGGCCGCCCGACCATGGGCAGCAGCGGCCAGTCCTCCGGAACGTGCTCCCATTGGTTCCACAGGCCGACGTCCCTCGGGAACAACTCGCCGTCGCTGGTGACCTGGTGGAGTTCCCGGTATCCGATGACCAGCCAGGCGGGGAATCCTCCGGGCAGTTCGACGGGAACCACCGGACCGTGCTCGCTGCGCATGGCGCGGTAGAGCTTCCGGGGGTCGGTGTGGAACTCAGGCCCTCCGAGCGGGACGGCCGCTGCCCCGGCCCGTGCCGGACAGCCGCTGCCTGGTGTTGTCGGGGACTCGGTCGCGCGGTCGGGCGCGGCTGACGCGGGCGTCGTCATCGTACGGGGTCTCCTGTGACGAGGGCTTCGCTCGTTGCGGTGGTCGGCTGATCAACGCGGCCTCACTATAAGGAGATTCAGTGATCCTTTCGGTGCCAATCACGACTGTTGTCACCGCATAGCCAGTTACTGGAGACCGATATTGGCGCATGAATGACCGAAAAGTGATCGATGGGCCGTGCGTAGCCACAGCGGGCGGCAGCCGTCACTCCTTGACGCCGATGCCTCCGAAGGCGTCGACGTCCGCCGCGACGGTCGCGCTGCCGGCGTCGGGCCGCCACTCGCTGAGCCGCACGAAGCCGGGTTCGAGAATGCGCAGCCCGTCGAAGAGCGTGACGATCTCGCCGGGCTCGCGCACGTAGTACGGGACGGCGCCGCTCTCGATGTACGCCCGCTCGGCGGCGATCATGCCCTCGCTGGTGCGCGTCCCGTCGTACACCACCAGATGGCTCCCGGCCGGCAGGCCGGCCATCAGACGCTCCACCACCTCGCGGGCCTTCGTGAAGTCGGCCGCGTGACCGAGTACCCCGAGCAGCATCAGGGCGACCGGCCGGTCGAGGTCGAGCGTCCTCGCCGCCCGGGCCAGCACGGTCTCCGGCTCGTAGAGGTCGGCGTCGATGTAGTCGGTGGCCCCCTCGGGGGAGCTGGTCAGCAGCGCACGAGCGTGCGCCAGCACGAGCGGGTCGTTGTCCACGTACACGATGCGCGACCCGGGTGCGATGCGCTGGGCCACCTGATGGGTGTTGTCCGCGCTGGGCAGCCCCGTCCCGATGTCCAGGAACTGCCGCACGCCGCGTTCCCGCACCAGATGCGTGACCGAGCGGCCCAGGAACTGACGTCCGGCCACCGCCACATCGACGAGCCCGGGGAAGAGGGCCTTGATCTGGTCACCGGTCCGGCGATCGACCTCGTAGTTGTCCTTGCCGCCGACGAAGTAGTTCCAGAAGCGGGCGGAATGGGGCCTCGTGGTGTCGATCCGTTCCGACAACGTCCGGGCGGGAGGGGTGCCGGACGGACGCTGCTCGCTCATGGGGACCTCCGAACGCGACGCCAAACGAATTCAAAAGCAAAACGGAAACGATCAACCGCCGACCTCAACATACCTGTCCCTCAGAGCAGTTACGGCACGAACAGGTCACCGGCGCACAGCCCGCGAGACGGCGGCGCGGCCGTCCGTCGGCAGAACGCCGGACCGTGCGCGCCCGTCGACCGTCGCGGCCCATCGGATGCACGGGCCGGCGCGGATGAGCCGGCGGCCGCGTGCCGTGATCGCCGACGTTTGCCCCGTCGTCCATTCGTGGCACCCCGGCAAGACTCCCGGCATCCACTGTCTACCCATGAGTAACTCCCCCTGCTTTGATGGACGGTGGCGACCCCCGCCCCTCATTCCGCTCCGGGAGAACCCGTGCCGCACTCCGCGATCCGCCGCACCTCCGGCGCAGCCCTGGCCACCGCGCTCGCCGCGGTCGCACTCGCCGTGAACGCCCCGCAGGCGTCGGCGGCGAGCACTCCGTCACTGCGCGTCCTCACGTACAACTCGTTCATCTTCAGCAAGACGCTCTACCCCAACTGGGGGCAGGACCACCGCGCCGCGGAGATCCCGAAGGCCCCCTTCTTCCAGGGCAATGACGTGGTGGTGCTCCAGGAGGCGTTCGACAACTCGGCCTCCGACGCCCTGCTGCGCAACGCCTCCGCCCGGTACCCGTACCAGACCCCCGTGGTGGGGCGGAGCAAGAGCGGCTGGGGCGCGACCGGCGGGGCGTACTCGGCCGCCACTCCGGAGGACGGCGGTGTCACCGTGCTGAGCAAGTGGCCCATCGTCCGCAAGGAGCAGTACGTCTACAAGGACGCCTGCGGCAGCGACTGGTGGTCCAACAAGGGCTTCGCCTACGTCGAGTTGAACGTCAACGGCACCCCGGTGCATGTGGTGGGGACACACACCCAGTCGACCGACCCCGGTTGCGGGGCGGGCGAGGCCGCAGCCAAGCGCAGCCTTCAATTCAAGCAGATCGACGCCTTCCTCGACGCCAAGAACATCCCGGCTTCCCAACAGGTCATCGTGGCCGGGGACTTCAATGTCGACTCGTACTCCCCCGAGTACGCGTCCATGCTCGCCGACGCGGGGCTGACCGGTGCCGATTCCCGTACCGGCCATCCGTACTCGTTCGACACCCGGGACAACTCCATCGCCGCCGAACGCTACCCCGACGACCCTCGGGAGGACCTCGACCACGTACTGCACCGCGCCGGGCACGCCAAGCCGTCCGGGTGGGCGAACAACGTGGTCAAGGAACAGAGCGTGCCCTGGACGGTGACCAGTTGGGGCAAGAGCTACACGTACACGAACCTCTCGGATCACTACCCCGTGGTCGCGTCCGCGGGGTGACCTGTCGCCGGACCTTCCGGGTGGGGGCCCCGGAGCCCGGCGGCGCCGTGGGCAGGGCTCCCATGGCCGTCGCGCCGGGCCGTGAACCCCACCCGGATCCGCCGGTCCCCGGTCCGGATCCCCAGCCCGTCCGTCAGATCCCGGTCGCCGTCCCGCGCCGGGTCGGTGAGCCAGAGGTTCACGGCCGCGCCCAGCACCACGGCGTCGAGCGGTGGCCGCCGCTCGCCCCAGGTCCGCTCGGTGCGCGCCTCCAGTTCGCGCCCGTCCCGCAGCCGGACCAGGCAACGGGTCGTGTCGATGGCCGCGACCAGGACGTTGGCGTGCTCGGAGCGCCTGCTCTCGCGGTCGGTCCACCGGGCGGCGGGCAGGTCGGCCTGGACACCGGTGCGCGCCACGACCTCGGCGGTCTGCCGCCACAGCAGGTGGCCGGTCTCGTCGGTGACGGCGTAGAACCCCTCGGCCTCGCTGTGGTAGCCGGGCACCAGGGGCCTGCGGCGCACCTCGACGGTTCCGGCACCGTCGTGGCCGCCGGTGACGTCGTAGGCGGTGGGCGCGGGCCGGCGTGCCGGTTCGGGGGCCGGCACCGGTTCAGGGTGCGGCGGGTTTTGGGGAACGCGTACGCCGCGCGGTTCCAGGAACGCGTACATGCGGTCCCGGGTCACCGTGCCCGAGGCATCGATCGCACCGAGTTGCCGGTCGATGACCGGTGCCAGGTCCTGGGGGTCGTAGCGGCCCGCCGCGTCCAGGAGTTGGGCGTACACGTCTCCGTCGGGATCGAGCCGCGGCGCACGCCGGGCGAACGCGGCGGCCGGGGACGCCGGGTCCAGTTCGTCGAGCCCGGTCGCGGCGAGCAGGGTGACCCGGTCGGCGGCGGCCGAGTAGAACGATGTGGAGCCGTGGTCGCCCACCACCCAGTCGGCGGCCACCACGGCCGCGCGCCAGCCCTCCTGCGGTGGGATGATCACGAGCCCGGCGTCCATCGCCTCGCCGAGCCGGTCGAACACACCGGCGGGGGTGTGGCGGGCCCATACGTTGGGGTGGAGGACGGCCGCGACCGCGAACTCGTCGACGGGCAAGGACGTGACCAGGCGCAGCGGCAGGTCGGGGTGGCGGCCGAGCAGGGAGTGGCTGCTCCAGGTGGAGTGGACGACCACCAGCCGGCGCCCGTCGACGGCGCCGAGACAGGCGCGGTAGTGGTCGCGGCGGGGCGCGCTGGCGCGGATGCGCTGGAAGCACCAGTCGCCCACGGCGACGGCGTGCGGAACCGCTTCCGGGCAGATCCGCGCGAGCCGGTCGATCTGGTCCGGGTGCGAGACCCCGATCGCCGCCGGCACCACCCGGCCGCGCCACATCAGTTCGCGTCGGGACAGCCCGGCCGGTGAGGCTGCGTCCCCGGTGGACTCCGTCACCAGCCGGTTGTATCCGGCGCCGTGCGGCAGGACCATCAGCGGGGCGTCCAGCCGCCGCATCGTGGGGTGGACCGAGCAGGACACGGCGAGGTCGAACGGGCGCCGCACGGCCTCCTCCCAGGTGAGCACCCGCACCCCCAGGGCGGAAAGGTACTCCCCGAGCCCGTCGCCGAACGCCGAGCCCGGGTTGACCGTGTAGTACTTCTCGATGCCGTCCTCGGCCCGCAGCAGCCGCATGACGTCGAGCACCCGGGTCGCGGACGTGAGGGTGCGGGCCACACCGAGGACCGTCGCCTTGGGTGGCTCCCAGGTGTTCCAGCGGGACCGGCCGGGCCGGGCGGCCCGGCGGCGCAGCTTCGACGGCACCAGGGTCAACAGTGGCTCCGGGACGGTGAGGTGGATGGGTGGTGGCGGTCGGGGGCGGCGGTCATCCGGTCGGCGGCGGCATGCCCACCCGGCGGCGCAGTTCCCGCAACCGGTCGTCGCACGCCTCGCGGAGCGGCGCGTCGGCGGTCCGTTCCGCCAGTTCGGTCAGAAGGGACAGGGCCTGGTCGAGCTTGGCGTACTGCTTGAGCCGCGCCGCCTGGTCGGCCGCCGCGAAGACGGCCGAGACGGCCTGCTCCCAACGCTCCTGGCCGATCAGGGCGCGGGCCCTGACCAGGCCGATGCGTGGCTGCATGGCGTCGTCCCCGGTGTCCCGGGCGGTGGCCGCGGCACCGTCGAGCACATCGAGGGCCTCCTGCCAGCGGCCTCCCGCGACCAGGGCCTGGCCGATGTTGTAGCTCTGCACCACGATGCCGTGCTGGTCCTCGCGCGCGGTGTTGGCGTCGAGGGCCCGCTCGAAGAGCCGTCGGGCTTCGTCCGGGCGGCCGAGCGCCATCGCGATCAGCCCCTGGGACTCCCACACCACTCCGCCGAGCCGGGGGTCTTCGACCACACCGAGCAGGTCCGCGGCTGCCGACAGTTCGCTCCCGGCGCGTTCGAACTCACCCAGTTCGTACTGGGCGCGAGCCAGTTGGTTGCGCATCCGGACCTCGACGTCCGGCCGGGCCTCGTGCTGGGCGGCCTCGATGCCGAGGCGGTGCGCCTCGATCCAGTCGGCGTGATGCTTGCGGCTGTGGTAGAGCGCCCACAGCGATTCGCACAGCCGCCACACGGCGTCGTGCCACCGCTCCTCGGCGGCCAGGCGCAGCACGGCGAGGAGATTGGCGCGCTCGGCGTCCAGCCAGTCGAGGGCCTCGTCCCGCCGGGTGAACAGGGGGGTGTCAGGGGCTAGTTCGGTCATCGAGCGGGAGGGAGGGGCCTGCAACCGCATACGGCGGCCGAGGATCAGTGCGTCCCCGTGTGCCGCGGCGTCGGCGTAGAAGTCGACGAGCGCGCGCAGCACGGCACGGCGCTCCTGAGGGGGTACGGTCCCGGCCCGGGTGCGGGCGTGCGTGCGGACGATGTCGTGCAACCGGTAGCGGGGCCCACCGCCGCCGGTCTCCACGACGACGGCCAGGTGTGCGGTGAGCAGTTCGCCGAGGGAGTCGTCGACGCTTACGGCTCCGGCGGCACGGAGCACGGCGCCGGTCACGGTCCTCAGCGGCAGGATCCCGAGCAGCCGGTAGAGGTGCCGCGTGGGGGCGTCCAGCCGGTCGGCCACCGTGTCGAGCGCCGCCCCGACGCTTCCCGGACCCGTGTCGTTCGTCATCGCCACCCTGCCCACCCGAGTCCCGGCCGCGCCCGCGGCCCCATCCTGATGCGCTGCCATCCGATCGCTTTCTACGGCGAGTTCACGCACCACATCGTCGAGGTGGAGCTGGGGACGCCCGGCCAGCCACTCCCCCACGGCGCGCAGCGCGAGGGGCAGTCCCCCGCACAGCCGCACCAGTTCGGCGGCGGTGTCCTCGGCGGCCGTGACGTGCCAGCGGCGCACCAGTTGCACGCCCGCGCCGATGTCGAGGGGGTCCACGACGACCGTCACCGCCCCGTCCATCTCCAGCGAGGGCAGTCGTCTGCGGCTGGTGACGACGAGGAGACCGGCGGGCGGCATCAACGGCCGGACCTCCGGGGCGTGGTGGGCGTTGTCGGCGACGACCAGCAGGGCGCGGCCCGCCGTGAGGCTCCTGAACAGCCCTGTCCGCTCGCCGAGTCCCGGGGGCACGTACTCGTCGCGCACGCCCAGCGCCCGCAGGAACCCGGCCAGCACTCCGGCCGTGTCGACGGCCCCGTCCCTGCGGTGGTCGTCGAGATCGACGTACAACTGACCGTCCGGACAACGCTCCCTGACGTCGTCACCGACCCACTGCGCCACCAACTGGGTCTTGCCCACGCCGCCCAGCCCGGTCACCACGACGACGCGGGGCGCGCGCTCCGCCGAGTACCCCGCCGCGATCGCGCGGAGGATGGCGAACTCGGCGGCGCGATTGACGAAGCAGGCACTGGGCGGCGGCACCTGGCTCGGTGGCACACGGGGAGGTTCCGGCGGCAGCGCGAGCTGCCCGATGTTCCCGGCCATGACCAGCGGCCCGGCCACCACCGCGTTCCCCGAGACCATGTTGCGCACGGCCCCCTCGTCCCTCGCACCGTGACTGCTCACGCCGTGCTCCCTCCCCGCTCCGGTGTCCGCGGGTCCAGCCTAAGGGCCGGTGATCGCGGAACCCGGCCGAACCGGAGTTCGTGGCCGGGGCGGCCCTCCCGGTCCGCGACGGCCGCCCGGGACCGTACGGGGGCACGAGCCCCGGGGCGGCTCACGGCGCTCGTCTACGATCGTCCGCGTGTGCGCAAACGTCATGGTCGGCGAGGACGACGAGAAGCAGGCGGAGCTCATACGCCGCTACCTCGAACACGAGGGGCACTCGGTCAGGGTCGTCGGGGACGGGCTCGCCGTCCTCGCCGAGGTCCGGCACCGGGAGCCCGATCTGCTGGTGCTCGACGTGATGATGCCGCGGGCGGACGGCCTGGACGTGGTGCGTGTGCTGCGCGCCGAGCACCGGGAACTGCCGGTGCTGATGCTGACGGCCCGCAGCACCGAGGACGATCTGCTGCTGGGACTGGACCTCGGCGCGGACGACTACATGACGAAGCCGTACAGTCCGCGCGAACTGATGGCGCGGGTGCGGACGCTGCTGCGGCGCAGCCGCCGGGGGACGACCGCGGTCGACGCGCCCCCGGACCAGGCACTGAGGGTCGGTGCGCTGACGGTGGATCCGGTGCGGCACGAGGTGTCGGTCGAGGGCCGGCCCGTGGAGTGCACGCGTGGCGAGTTCCGGATCCTCGCCGCGATGGCGGCCGAACCTGAGCGGGTCTTCTCCCGGCAGCGGCTGCTGGAGGAACTGCACGGATTCGACCGGTACATCAGCTTCCGGACCGTCGACGTGCACATCATGAACCTGCGGAAGAAGATCGAGGACGTACCGCGCCGGCCCACCCGGCTGCTGACCGTCTTCGGGGTGGGCTACAAGCTGACCGACCCGGCGAGGGGCGCTGCGCGTGCGCCGTCGTAGCCGCGGGCGCGGAAGGGCCGCCCGCCCCGCGGAGGCGGTCCCCCCTCGTGCGCGGCCGGACCGGCTGCCGCTCCGCAAGAGCCTGCTCGCCCGCCTGCTGGCCGTGTCGGCGCTGGTGGCAGCCTGTTCGGTGGCCGCGACCGCGTGGCTCGCCGCACAGACCACCTCCGGCGCCATCAAGCAGGAGCAGGGGCGCAACCTCACCGCCGACGCGCGGATCTACAACACCCTGCTCGGGTACGCGGCCACCCATCCCACCTGGGACGGTGTCGAGGACACCGTGCGCGACCTGGCACGGCGCTCCGGCCGCCGGATCGCGCTCACCACGGAGCAGCGCGGACTCCTCGCCGATTCCGCGACTCTGCCGTCCCGGCCCGCGCTGCCGCCCCAGGCGTCGGCGGTGGTCGACCCGCTGTCCGTGGACACGGCCCTGTCCCAGCCGGTGGGAGAGGCGGGCAGCGCGGCCGACCGGGTCGATCCGCGCGCGGTGGGCCCGTTCCGGCTGCCCGCGTCCGAACGCGCCGCGCTGCAACGCGCCGCCGAGCGCAGCACGGCCTGTCTGAGCCGGCTCGGGGTCGCGGCGGACGTGGTCCGGGGGCCGAGCGGACGTCCGCGCGTGGAGGTGGTCGGCAACGGCTCTGCGGAGGACCGCCGCACGCAGTGCGCGCCCGAGGAACTGGACCGGCCGACCGCGACCGAACGGAAGGCGCTGGCGGCGCTCAACCGGCTCGCCAACGCCTGCCTGGAACGCCAGGGCCGTGAGGGCGTGCGGCTCAACCTGGACCTGACGTGGGCACAGCCCTCCGCGGTGCTGATCGTCGAGGGCGAGGGGTCGACGGCCGCCCCCGTGCCGGTCGCCCGCACCGGTGCGGACGACCGCGCCACGGCCTCGTGTGTGGGCACGGCCCGCCGGGAGCAGCTCAGTTCCCATGTCGCCTCGCCCGCGATGTTGTTCATCGGCGACGAGAACGACACGACCGTGCCCGGCTTCGACCTCTCCCCGGCGCACACCGCCGAGATCGCGGGGGCCGCCGCCCTCGTCCTGGCGCTCACGGTCGGTGCCACGGTGCTCGCGGGGGCCCGGCTGGTACGTCCGCTGCGGGCCCTCACCGGCGCCGCGCAGCGGATGCGGGACGGGGAGGAGTCCGTACCCGTGCTGGTCACCGACGACAACGAGATCGGGCGGCTCACCGCTGCCTTCAACGACATGTCCGCCCACCGCGCCCGGCTGGAGGAGCAGCGCAAGGACATGGTCAGCGACGTCGCCCATGAGCTGCGCACTCCGTTGAGCAACATCCGCGGCTGGCTGGAGGCGGCGCAGGACGGTCTGGCGGAGCCCGACCCGGCGTTCATCGCCTCGCTCCACACGGAGGCAGTGCAGTTGCAGCACATCATCGACGACCTCCAGGACCTGGCCGCTGCCGACGCGGGTGTGCTGCGGCTGCACCCCGAAACGGTTCGCGTCGAGGACGTCCTGGACCAGGTCGCCGCGGCCCACCAGGGCCGGGCCGAGACTGCCGGGATCGCGCTGACGGTCCGCGCCGGGACCCCGGACATCCCCGTCCCCGGTCTGACGGCCGACCCGGTGCGGCTGCGGCAGGCCATCGGCAACCTGGTCTCCAACGCGGTGCGTCACACCCCGGAGGGCGGACGGGTCACCCTGCACGCCTACGTGTCCGACTCCGGGGAGCGGGTGGTGGTGGACGTCGTCGACACGGGCAGCGGCATCGCGGCCGGTGATATTCCCCATGTCTTCGACCGCTTCTGGCGCGCCGAGAAGTCCCGCAACCGCCGCACCGGGGGCAGCGGACTGGGCCTGGCGATCGTACGGAAGCTCGTCGAGGCGCACGGCGGATCGGTGGACGCGGCGAGCGTCGAGGGGCGCGGATCGGTGTTCACACTGCGGCTGCCCGTCGATGCCGCGGACACGGTCGCCGACACGGGCACGGGGAGCGGGACGGACGATGCCGCGGGCCCGGCACTGCGGCCGGGGGCGCCGCCGAGCGGGACTGCACTGGTCCGAGGACACGGCCTGCGGAGCGCTCGGCGCCGGACCTGATGCGGTGACCACACCGGTCTGACAGCTTCTTCACAACTCCGCGCCAGCCTGTCGTCATGCCCCGCTGCCCGGTGCGGCCCGCGCCGGGGGCCACCGGGGCCGACCTGGAACGGAGTCATCTGTATGCGTCAACGCTCGATCCTGCGTACCGCCGTCCTCGCCGCCGTCGCGGCCGGTGCGGTACTCGCCCCGTCCGCGGCGGCCTTCGCCGACACGCCGGCGCCGACTGCTTCGCCCGCCGACCGCGCCGAGCAGGGCACGCCGGAGAATCCCGTCCTCATCAAGGACGCCTCCAAGCCCATCGGCGACATCAAGCTCGGGGAGTCCTCGACGGCACCCCGGGGTGTCGCCCCCCGTGGCGGAGTCGCGGCGGGTGAGCGGCCGGTCGCCGCCTCCGACGGCAACACCGCCGTCCTCGCCGGGTCGGCCGCGGCCGCCCTTCTGGTGGCGGGGGCGGGCACGCTCGTACTGCGCCGCCGCACCACCGCGCAGCCGGGCCACTGAACCACCCGGCGGGCCGTCCCCGACGCCTGACGGCACATCGGCCGACCATACGGACCACCGCCCCATCGGACGGGTGAGCATCCATCACGGCCGACGCGCCGGCGGCCCGCCCGGGCCCACGCGTTCGATGGCGCCGTCCCTCGCGGGGCGGCGCCATCCCCTTCTCCCCCGCCACTCGCCGCCCGCAGCCTCCTTCCGCCACCTCTCGTCTCCTCCCGTCGACCGCCCTGGAGCCTTCATGTCCCGTCTCCCCGCGCCGTTCCGGCGCGCCGCGCTTCCGGTGCTCGTCTGCCTCGTCCTCACCGGCTGCTCCTCGGCCGGCGCGGACGCCCCGTCAGCCGCCCGGCAGGGCGCCGAGGCTCCGTACACCGCCGTCGAGCCGGGCGGCTCCCCCCTCGACACGGCCTCCGGAGAAGCGAAAGCCTCCGGAACGCCGGCCGTCGCGGCGCGCCCCATCCGACTGAGCATCCCCTCGATCGGGGTGGACAGCGCCGTGATGCGGCTCGGCCTGAACCCGGACGGCACCGTGGAAGTACCGCCCGCGGAGAAGGGCATGACCGTCGGCTGGTACACCGGCAACCCCGCTCCCGGCGAGCGCGGCGCCGCCGTTCTCATCGGCCACAACGACACCCGCTTCGGGAAGGCCGTCTTCCACGACCTGAAGAAGATCGCCAAGGGTGCGGACATCGCGATACGCACCGATCGCGGCGCCGAACTCCACTTCCGGGTCACCGGAACCGAGACGGTCGACAAGCAGGCGTTTCCGACGGAGAAGGTCTACGGCGCCACCAACGAACGCGCGCTGCGCCTCATCACCTGCGACGGCGCCTTCGACGCCGAGGGCCACCCCGTGGACAACCTCATCGTGTACGCCACCCGCAGCTGACGAAGGCGTCGAGGGACCGTACTGGCGATGACTTCACATTGGCACAGGGCGTCCCCCAGGACACCCGGAGCAGGCCCGCGCAAGCACACCGACTGCTAGTTTTACCGAAGATCAGGTGCGGTTCTCGGTGGGGGGAATCCGCCGGGTTCGGAAGGCGGGCTACGGATATGCAGATCTCCCAGATCCTGGACAAGGTCGACGCGGGCGACATCGCTCTGCCGGAGTTCCAGCGCGGCTATGTGTGGACCCGCGAACAAGTACGCGGCTTCTTCCAGTCGTTGTACCGCGGCTACCCGATCGGCGGCTTCCTCACCTGGAGCACCAAGGCCGAGACGGCCGACACACGCGGCGGAACAACCGGCAAGGACGGCACCATTCAGCTGCTTCTGGACGGCCAGCAGCGGGTGACGACCCTGTACGGCGTGACCCGCGGTCGGCCGCCCCGCTTCTTCGAAGGCAACTCCTCGGCGCTGACCGGGCTGCACTTCAATCTACAGACGGAGTCCTTCGAGTTCTACGCGCCAGGGAAGATGAAGGGCAACCCTGTCTGGGTCGATGTCTCGGCACTGTTTCAGGGCGGCCTGGGCAGCCAGTTGCTCGCCGTTACTCAGCTCGCGGACCAGGACGCGGCATTGCAGGGGACCTTCATCGAGCGGCTCAACCGGATCACACAGATCAAGGATCGCACCGTCCATGTGGACGAGGTCACCGGTGCGGACAAGACCATCGACGTCGTCGTGGACATCTTCAACCGTGTGAACTCGGGTGGGACCAAGCTCTCCAAGGGAGATTTGGCACTGGCCGCCATCTGCGCCACCTGGCCGGCCGCGCGGCCCACCATGAACGAGGCGTTGGACAACTGGTCAGGCGCCGGTTTCGATTTCAAGCTCGACTGGCTGCTGCGCAATGTCAACGCCGTCCTCACGGGCGAGGCACAGTTCTCGAAGCTCGCGGATGTCGACGTGGCGCTGTTCCGCACCGGCCTGAAAGAAACCGTCGACTCGGTCTCGTACCTTCTGAACGCGCTCGGCGGACGTCTCGGGCTCGATCACGGACGGGTCCTGAACGGCCGGGCCGCGTTTCCCGTCATGAGCCGTCTGCTCCATCATCACGGCGGCCGGTTCCCGGATGCCATGACCCGTGACCGTCTCTTCCACTGGTACATCCACAGCTTCCTGTGGGGCCGTCACACCGGAGCCACCGAGACCACTCTCAACCAGGATCTGCAGGCACTCGACGACGGTGGCGTCGATCGGCTGATCGACGTACTGCGCCGCAGCCGGGGTGGTCTGCTCACGGTCCGTCCCGACGACTTCGTCGGCTCCAGCATGGGTTCCCGCTTCTATCCCCTTCTCTACCTGCTGACGCGGGTGTACGGGGCCCAGGACTTCGTCAGCGGTGTGCCCCTGCGGGACGGCATGCTGGGCCGCCTCAGCTCTCTCCAGGTGCACCACATCTTCCCCAAGGCCCGCTTGTACGAGCACGGATACAGCCGCGCCGAAGTGAACGCCGTGGCCAACTTCTGTTTCCTGACCCAGGACACGAATCTGCGGATCGGGGCGAAGAATCCGGCGGAATACCTGGAAGAGATCGAGACCCGCATGCCGGGCGCCCTGGCGACGCAATGGATCCCCATGGATCGGGCACTCTGGCGGATCGAGAACTATCCGGACTTCCAGGCCGCCCGCCGCGCGCTGCTGGCCGATGCCGCCAACCATTTCCTCCAGGGCCTCCACGACGGCCCCTCGCCGGTGGAGCTCCAGGGGCCGACCGCTCTCTCCACCACACGAACGGCCGTGTCGGTGGCCGGCTCGGACGATGACGAGGACATCCCGGGCCTGGCCGCTCTGCTGTCGGAACTCGCGGCGGCGGACCTGGCGGCACCGGAGCTGGACAGCGAGGTGAGCGACCCCCGCACGGGAGCCGCCATCACCGTCGCCGCCGCCTACTGGCCCCAGGGCCTCCATGGAGAGGTCGGCGTCCCCGTGGTCCTCGCCCCTGACACCACGTCCCAGGAGCAGGCTGCGCTGGAAGCCGGCGACTACCGTGTGTTCCACAGCACGGACGCCCTGCGTCGCTTCATCGACAACGCGCGCGCGGAACAGGTGGCGGTCTGAACGGACACTGCCGTACCCGCGTGCGGTGACCCCGGCCGACATCGACCGGCTCCAGTACGAGTCGGACCTGCTGGCGGAACGCTGCCTGCTGTTCGTCGCTTGCACGCGGGCCCGGGACGGGCTGCATGTGTCGTGGTCGGGCACCCCCAGCGAGTTCCTGGTGGAGGCCGGGGTGTGTCAGGCCTCGTAGGCGGGAGGACCGGGCCGGGAGCGCCGCAGTGCCAGGGCTGCCAGCGCCGCAGGGGCACCCTTCGGCCCGCGGATGCCCGGGAAGGCGTTGATGTCGACGGCGACGGGCGCCCCCTCGCGGTCCAGCACGTCGACGCCGTAGACGTCCAGGCCGAAGACCTCTCCCGTGTGGAGGGCGAGTCGGGTCCAGGACTGCGGCAGGTCACGGACCAGTGGCGTGGACCGTGCACCGTCCGGCGGGGCACCCACGGGTGCGGGGCGCACCCCCGCGAACACCTCTCCCGCGATCACCCACAGCTTGTGGTCCCAGCCGCTGTTCGCGACGAACTCCTGGAGGACGACGGGCTCGTCGGGCCACGTGGCGGCAAGATCCCGGAGTTCGGCCGGCCCGTCCACGCGGGCGACCAGGTCCGCGCGCCGGCTGTGGCGGCTCTTGACCATGAGCGGATAGCCGCTCTCCGGCCGCTCCGCTCCGTGGAGGGCTTCGGGCAGCGCGTCCAGGGTCCTCGTCCTGGGCATCGGCAGGCCGGCGCCTTCCGCCACCGCGGCGGTCCGGCTCCTGTCCTGGCACAGTTCCGTCGCGGCGGCGGAGTTCACCACCCGGGCACCGTGTGCCTCGAGGAATCGGGCCAGCACGAGTGCCCGGGGGGTATGAGCCTTGAGGAGGTAGACGTCGGCGAGATCGTCCGGGGTCACCAGTTCCGACGGGGTTCCGGTTCCGGTTCCGGTTCCGGTGTCCGGGTTCAGGAACGTCACCCGGTGCTCCGCCTCGATCAGTGCGGAAGCGGCTGCGGCGAACAGCGGATGATCCGGCTTGTCCGTCAGCAGACACACCCTCATATCTGCACGGCTCCCGGCACGGCTGCCAGCATGTCCGCTCCGGGGCCGGGGCCGGGTGCGGATGCGGATGAGGCAGTTCGTGGGGGATCTGCGGCTGCGCGGGAATGCGCGGAGCGCCGGCGAGCACGCCCGACCTGGCAGCGCCGCCCGTCCTGGCCAGGTCGAGGACGGCTCCGGCCAACCGGGATACGGCGTCGGGTACCTGGCGGAAGCTCGGGAAGTCGTTGATGTCGACGATCACGGGGCCGTCGGGGCCGAGCACCACGTCCACGCCGTACAGATCGAGGCCGAAGACCGCCCCCACCTTCGCCACCGCTGCGGCCACCTCCGCGGGCAGGGGGACGGCTCCCTCGTCGAGCGGCCCGTCCGGGTGGAGCGGGGAGCGGCGCAAGGTCGCGTGGAATTCGCCCGCGAGACAGTAGACCTTCAGGTCGGATCCGGAGTTGAACACATAGGGCTGTGCGATGAGTTGGCCCTCCCCCGCCTGCTCCGCCTCCGCCAGCCGCCCGGGGGCCGACACGAGCCGCACCCCGCGCCCCGAGCTCCCGTCGGCGGGCTTGACCACCAGTGGGAAGAGCTCGTCGGGAACAGCTGCGAACAGCGTGGCCCTCGGTGCCGAATGGGTCACCGGAACCGGTAGCCCGTGCTGTCGCGCGATGACCGATGTGAGGACCTTGTCGCGCACTGCGCGGATCGACCGCGCATCGTTCACTGTGGTCAGCCCCACAGCCGCCGCGGCCTCCAGCAGGGGGAGCCCGGGGCCGCCGGACACGGTCTTGAGCACCCAGGCGTCATGGGTCCCCGCCCGCACCTCTTCCGAGATCCGCAGTAGTGAGCTGCCGGGGCACACCACGTCCACCTGGTGTCCCCACGACGTCAGTCGTCGGACCACGTCAAGCGGCATGCTGTCATGCCGGTACAGCTCTTCGACGAGGAAGCAGAGCTTCATCCCAATACCCCTCGGTGCCCCATGAGATGAGGGCACGACGATGCCTTGCAGTGCTCTTCCGAACACCACCAGGGGGGCAACGCTACGTCACGCTCAGCCCAAGGCAACTGCCACCGGGCATTACTGATGGCACGTCACTTCATCCAAACAGGTCTCTATCGGGCGCGACCACGGTATGGACGGCCTTGCACCGACCGAGACCGCCGCACTGCCCGGGGCATCGACAGTGCCAGGGCAGCCGCAGCCGCAGCCGTCAGGATCCGTCTTTCGCCGCCACCGACTCGGGGATCAGGAAGAATGCCACCGTGACGAGGCCCAACAGGACCACGCCCCCGATCATGCCGGCGACAACAAAGAACTGGGAGCACGTCCGTCTCGGTAGGAGTCGAATTGTCCAACGGTTTCGACAACATGCCGTCGCGGCCCTACCAGTATCTTCGGCCAGCTCACCGATGTGTCCGTGGTGGGCTTGCCTTCCACGCTCGGTCGAGGGAATCGTCCCAAGTTCCGTCCCGGTCGAAGCTGGCGGCCCGGCAGCCACGGGACATGGACGCCGCGGCACTATGGCGCCAGGGAGCGTCCCCGATGCGGGCTATTGCGTGGCCGCAGTGTCGGCACACTGTGTACCCCATCAACTCATCAGCCAGTCGCTCGAACTGCACGGTGCGGTCTGCGACCTCTTCTGTGATGCCCCGCAGCACATCCTCGGCGCTGGAAACCCCCGCCGAGGCGATGATGTCGCGCACAAGTACCGCCGCTTCGGTGGCGATGTCAGCTCGGCGTGCGGCATCGACAAGGCTCTGCGCAGAACCGCTCTCAGGTGATTTGCGCACCGTCCGCTCGGCCAATTGAACCGACGGATGGCTCGACACCGATGACCGGCTCTCGCCGGCCTCAGGCTCCGCCACCCCATCTCGCAGGCGTCTACGAGCCACTTCGAAGGCCCAAGCCTCGGTGGATGCCTTCTTGGCGACATTGAAGTGTGTACTGGTCGCTGCATCCATCACCGTGTGGAACTCCTCCATCAGCGCGCCCCACTGGTCGCCGCCGGCGAAGTCCTCCGGGCACCAGCCGTAGTGACGCACGAGTTCGTCACGGACTCGACCGAAATGGTGAAGGCTCTTCCGCACGGGTCCGTGCGTGTCGATGCGGAGGCCGACCTGTTCCGCCTTGGCCAGCATCTCTGGCTCCACACCTTCCCACTTCATATGGCCATCGCGTTCACAGGCGTAGTCGACCCAGGACCAGAACGCCTCGGCGTCAGCGACATCGGGGGCCTCACGGTGGTGGTGTGGGCAGAGAAGGGCGAAGTTGCGCACATCGTTGGAACCGCCGAGCGACTCCGGGACAACGTGAGCCCTCTCCACCGGCGTCTGCCAGCAGATGAGACAGATCGGCTCATCGAGACCGAGGTAGTCGGCGATAGCCCGGACCGGAGGCCTGGATCGGCGTCGGTCCGGGTGGCTGTCCCGGTTGCGCACACGCAGTTCGCGGTGGTCGTAAGCGTGCTCACGGTCTGGGTCTCGTATGTTCAGGACGCCAGGGACGTCCTCACGCTGCGGCTCTGGGTTCCTTGCCTGGTAGAGGGGTGTGCTGATCTCCGAGAGGTAGGGGCTGAGGCAGCCCAGCACGAACTCGTAGATGATCTCCAAGGCCTCGGCGTCGTAGCCGCCGACGGCGTTGCGGTGCCCTTGAATGTCGAGGTAGAGGTAGCGCGGGGCGCCGGGGCTTGCAGCCGCAGCTTGCTTGAGAATCGAGAAGAGGCGGGTGGCGCACTTGGTGAAGTCCTCTTCGACCCGCATGTCGTGATACAGCGCGATGCCCTTCGTTTTTGCATCGGCTCCCGATCCCTCGGGTGGGGCCACCCCTTGGATGGGCTCGGAGCGGGCTGAGCGCTGACCCGGAGTCGGCTTCTGTGGGCTGTCGTTCATGAGCGCACAGTAGGTTGCGCGACTGACAGTCGGTGTTCGTAGCGTCTGACTCGGGGCGAGTTGGCCTGCAAGGGCCCGGGGCGCGGTGCCGGCTGTGACGTTTTTGCACAGGACTACTGGCCCGGGTTGTGGCCAGACACGGCTTCCCGTGCCAGCCGTATCGACCTTTCGTCCCTGGTCTGGCCTGGGGAATCCTGGGCCGTTGGCCACCTGGTTGGTCACTTCTCTGTCCAGAAAAGCAGAAAACCCCTGGTGAACAGGGGTCTCAGCTAGTGTCCGAGGGGGGACTTGAACCCCCACGCCCGATAAAGGGCACTAGCACCTCAAGCTAGCGCGTCTGCCATTCCGCCACCCGGACCAGGTGGTCGGCCCCGGTCTCCCGCGGCGACATGGAAAACAATACCAGGGGTTTGGGGTGCCTCTCACTCACGTTTCCGGTGGTCAGTGCGGTGCGGCGGGCCGCAGCGGATAGGGAGGGGCGGCGCGGCACCGTTCACACACACCGTCCTCGTACACCTACGCGGAGTGATGCCAGTGCGGCGCTACCCCGCGCACGCGCCCCCCCGTCCCACGTCGCGAGGGCACCCGGGCCCTCAGGGGCAACGAATCACCTGGCCCGCGTACGAGAGGTTCCCGCCGAAGGCGAACAGCAGCACCGGGACGCCGGTGTGCACCTCTCCGCGCTCCACCAGCTTGGAGAGGGCCATCGGGACGGAGGCGGCCGACGTGTTGCCGGATTCCACGACGTCCCGGGCGACGATCGCGTTGACCGCGCCGATCCTCCTGGCGACGGGCTCGATGATCCTGAGGTTCGCCTGGTGCAGCACCACCGCGGCCAGGTCCTCCGGCGCGACACCGGCCTTTTCGCACACCTTGCGGGCGATGGGCGGCAGTTGCGTGGTGGCCCAGCGGTACACGGACTGGCCCTCCTGCGCGAAACGTGGGGGCGTCCCCTCGATCCGTACCGCGTTCCCCATCTGCGGCACCGATCCCCACAGCACGGGGCCGATCCCGGGCCGGTCCCGACCGTCCGCCCCCGGACGGTCCCGGTCCGCGACGACGACCGCGGCACCGGCTCCGTCGCCGACGAGCACACAGGTGCTGCGGTCGGTCCAGTCCGCGACGTCCCCCATCTTGTCGGCGCCGATCACGAGGACGCGCTCGGCCGCACCGGCCCGGATGGTGTGATCGGCGGTGGCGAGGGCGTGGGTGAAGCCGGAACACACCACGTTGATGTCCATCACCGCGGGCGAGCCCATGCCGAGCCGGGCGGCGACCCGGGCCGACATGCTCGGCGAGCGGTCGATCGCGGTGGACGTGGCGACTAGGACCATGTCGATCTCGTCGGGCCGCAGCCCCGCCGAGGAGAGCGCCTTGGCAGCCGCGTTCGCGGCCAGTTCGTCGACCGGCTCGTCAGGGCCTCCCACGCGGCGGGTCCTGATACCGACGCGGCTGGTGATCCACTCGTCGCTGGTATCGACCATGGCCGCCAGGTCCTCGTTGGTGAGCACCCTGGCGGGCTGATAGTGGCCGAGCGCCACGACACGTGAGCCGGTCATGTACAGGTCCCCTCGCTACATACGGCAGGAATCATCCAGTCTTGGCCCCTACCGACCGGTACGGGGACACGTGTTCCCACAGGAATGACGCGCCGCTGTTGGAGGTCGGTCACAGCCCCGCCGTTCGTCCCGCTCCGATCCACCGAGGTCAGAGCCGTGCGACCACCGCTCCGGAGCCCGGACCTGTGGAGCCGCGGGCCGCCGGTCCGGCGCCGTCACGAGGCTGCGGGGACGCCGACCGCCGCCCTCCGCGCGCATGCCCTGCCGACCGCGATGGCAGACTCCCTGTACAGGACGACGACAGGACGGCGAGACGGCCGAGACCGCCTCACCGCACGACGAAATCGGGTTCATGGCTATGGGACGGGTCACCGAGCGCCGCCGCACCATCCGCATCCGGGACGGGGCCGTCTCCGCGCGCCCGGACACGCTCGTGGCCGAGGAGCCCCTGGAGATCCGGCTGAACGGCAAGCCGCTCGCCGTCACGATGCGCACCCCCGGCGACGACTTCGCGCTGGCGGCAGGCTTCCTGGTGAGCGAGGGCGTCGTCGGCGACGGCTCCGACGTGCAGTCGATCGTCTACTGCGCCGGGGCGACGACGGACGGCGTGAACACCTACAACGTGGTGGACGTGAAGCTCGCGCCCGGCGTCCCGGATCCCGGCATCACTCTTGAGCGCCACGTGTACACCACGTCGTCCTGCGGCCTGTGCGGCAAGGCGAGCCTGGACGCGGTCCGCACCACCACCCGGCATCCGATCGCCGACACTCCCCCGCTCCTGGTCGAGCCCGCCCTGCTCGCCGCCCTCCCCGACCGGCTGCGTGCCGCGCAGCGGGTCTTCGACCGCACGGGGGGCCTGCACGCCGCGGCACTGTTCTCCGAGACGGGCGAACTCCTCGACGTCCGGGAGGACGTCGGCCGGCACAACGCGGTGGACAAACTGGTCGGCCGGGCCCTCACCGACGGCCGCCTGCCGCTGTCCCGGACGATCCTGCTGGTGTCGGGGCGGGCCTCGTTCGAGCTGGCTCAGAAGGCCGTGATGGCCGGGATCCCGATGCTCGCGGCGGTCTCGGCGCCGTCGTCCCTCGCCGTGGACCTGGCGGCCGAGACCGGACTGACCCTGGTGGGCTTCCTGCGGGGCCCGTCCATGAACGTGTACGCGGGCGAGCACCGCATCGCCCTGGAGGCGGCGGACCGGGAGTGACGCGCCGCGGCCCGGTCGCACGCGCCCAGCGGGCCGGTCGGCACCCCCACCCAGGCACGCGCCGCAGCAGGCCCGGCCGGATCGGCCTCGGCCCTCGGCCGCGGGCGGCCTCCCGATCCGGAGGCCGCACGTACGGCCGGGCCTCGGGCACCCGACCTCCGCCTCCCGTCCCGGCGGGTTCAGCGCTGCGTCCCGGCTCCCTCGGCCACCGGACCGCGCTTCCCGGTCTCCTCGGCCGTCGCGTCGCCCGGCCTCCGTACCCGCCCCTCGGGGGCATCCGCCTCCCCGTCTGCCCGCGGCTTCCCGCCGGCCCGAGACCCGACGGCGGCTTCCGGCTCCCCACCGTCACCCGGCGCCGCAGAGGTCCCCGAGCGCTCCGGGCCTGCCTCCGGCTCGTCGCGCGAGCGGCGCTTGGCGAGCACCGCGCACACCATCAGCTGCATCTGGTGGAAGAGCATCAGCGGCAGCACGGCGAGGGACGCCTGCGCGCCGAAGAGCACGCTCGCCATCGGCAGTCCGGAGGCGAGGCTCTTCTTCGATCCGGCGAACTGGATGGCGATCCGGTCCTCCCGGTCGAACCCGATCCGTTTCGCCCCGTACCAGGTCAGCATGAGCATCAGCGCGAGCAGCAGAGCCTCGGCGGCGAGCAGTCCCGCGAGCCGGGCCGGGGTGACCTGGTGCCAGATGCCCATGACCACGCCCTCGCTGAACGCCGTGTACACGACGAGCAGGATCGAACCGCGGTCGACGTGACCGAGGATCTTCTTGTGGCGGACGAGGAAGCCGCCGATCCAGCGGCGCAGCAGCTGCCCGGCCACGAACGGCAGCAACAGCTGGACCCCTGTCCTCAGCAGCGCGTCCGCCGAGAACCCGCCCCCACTGCTGCCGAGCAGCGCCGCGGCGAGCAGCGGGGTGAGGAAGATGCCCGCGATCGACGAGAAGGACCCCGCGCAGATCGCCGCGGGCACGTTGCCGCGGGCGATCGAGGTGAAGGCGATCGACGACTGGACCGTCGAGGGGACGAGGCAGAGGAAGAGGAAGCCGCTGTGGAGCTGCGGCGTCAGGACGTACGGCACCAGCCCCCGGGCCGCCAGGCCGAGCAGCGGGAACACCACGAAGGTGCAGGCCAGAACGGTGAGGTGGAGCCGCCAGTGCCTCAGTCCGTCGATGACCTCGGCGGTGGAGAGCCGGGCGCCGTAGAGGAAGAAGAGAAGGGCGATCGCTCCGGTCGAGGCACCGCCCGCGGCCTCCGCGGCAGCACCCGAGGCCGGCAGTACCGCCGCGACCGCGATCGTGGCGATCAGCGCCAGGATGTACGGATCGACCGGCAGCCACGGCGGCATCCTCGGGGTGCGGCGGCTCATGTGCTCCACGCGTTCTCTCGGGATCTGTTCCTACCCTGCCCATCCTGCCGACCGCCCAGGGTGATCGGGAATCCCGCATACCGCTCTCACTGTCATCACGATGCGCGATAACCTGGTCTGTCATGTACGACCCCGCACAGCTCAGGACGTTTCTCGCCGTCGCCCAGACGTTGAGTTTCACCCAGGCCGCACGCCGGCTGGGGGTGCGGCAGTCCACGGTGAGCCAGCATGTGCGGCGGCTGGAGGAGGCGACGGGGCGGCAGCTGTTCTCCCGCGACACCCACCGGGTCGAGCTCACCCCGGACGGCGAGGCGATGCTCGGTTTCGCCCGGACGATACTGGAGGCCCACGAGCGGGCCGCGGCCTTCTTCGCGGGTACCCGGCCGCGCGGGCGGCTGCGGTTCGGGGCCGGCGAGGACTTCGTGCTGACCCGGCTGCCGGAGATCCTGGAGTCCTTCCGCCGCGACCATCCGGAGGTCGAACTGGAGCTGACGGTGGAGCTCTCCGGCATCCTGCACCAGCGACTGGCGGCGGGCCGGCTCGATCTGGTGCTCGCCAAGCGGCGGGTCGGCGACACGCACGGGAAACTGGTCTGGCGGGACGCGCTGACCTGGATCGGCGCACCACGGCTGCGGATCGACCCGGACCGTCCGGTTCCGTTGGTGCTCTACCCACCGCCGGGCATCACCCGGGCCCGCGCCCTGGAGGCCCTGGAGGAGCACGGCAGGTCCTGGCGGATCGCCTGTACCAGTGCCAGCCTCAACGGACTGATCGCGGCGGCCCGCGCCGGGCTCGGTGTGATGGCCCACAGCCGCGGCCTGGTACCGCCGGGCCTGGTGCCACTTCCCGCCAGATCCGGTCTGCCCGATCTGGGCGGGGTGGACTTCGTCCTGCTGCACGGCCGCCGCCGGGACGGATCGCCGAAGGCCGACGGTACGCAGGAGGCCGCGGACGCTCTGGTGGCGGCGATCCTGGCGGGCGCCGACCGGCTGATCCGCAACGTCGGTTCCGTCGGCCCGGTCGGGGACGGGGTGATCCGGGCGGCCGACGGCCGGGACGGGTCCTGACCGTCCCGCCGACCCGCGCGGCCGAGCCCGGACCGGGGTGGCCGGGCCGGTACCAATCCCCCGGTATCCACCGCATCCGTCCCGAACACGAGTGATAGCCGCGTACACATTCGGTGGAGATTCCGGATCCGGCCCCTTACCCGGTGGTCTCAGCCACGTCCGAGCCTTGCCCATCTGGCCGGATATCGGTGGTCGGCCCTCGGTGTGCGCCGGCGTCCGCCGGTCCGGGGCCCTCCCGTCGCGCCGCCCGTTGGGGTAGCGTCACGGCGCTGTGCGAAGCGCCACGAGGAGCAGGTCATTGCGCGATTTCACGATCCCACCCATGCCGGCCGCTCCCCTCGTGGGCGGGTTGGCCGACGTGGTGTTCGACTACGCCGAGGAGGAGCCCGACCGCATCGCGCTCGGCCGCAAGGACGCGGACGGGAACTGGCGGGATGTCACCGCGGCGACGTTCCGCGACGAGGTGCTCGCGCTGGCCAGGGGGCTGATCGCGCACGGCGTCCGGTTCGGTGACCGGGTGGCCCTGATATCGCGCACCTGCTACGAGTGGACGCTCTTCGACTTCGCCCTGTGGACGGTCGGCGCCCAGTCCGTGCCGGTGTATCCGACGTCCTCGGCGGAGCAGGTGCACTGGATCCTGCACGACGCCGCGGTGTCCGCCGTCATGGTCGAGCACGAGGACCACGCGATGACGGTGGCGTCGGTGATCGACCGGCTGCCCGGCCTCAAGCGCCTCTGGCAGCTCGACGCCGACGTGGTGACCGAACTGTCCGAAGCGGGCGCACGGGTCGAGGACGCGGTCGTGCACCGCCACCGACGTGCGGTGACGCCCGAATCGGTGGCGACCGTCATCTACACCTCCGGGACCACGGGGCGGCCGAAGGGCTGCGTGCTCACGCACGCCAACTTCATGTTCGAGACGGACACCATGGCCTCCCGCTGGAAGTCGGTCTTCCACTCCCGGCCGGGCGATGAGGCGGTGACCCTGCTCTTCCTGCCGCTGGCGCACGTCTTCGGCCGCATGGTCGAGGTCGCGGCGGTGCGCGGCAAGGTGAAGCTGGGCCACCAGCGGGAACTGTCGGCGAAGGCCCTGATGCCGGACCTCGTCTCGTTCCGGCCGACGTTCGTCCTCGCCGTGCCGTACGTCTTCGAGAAGATCTTCGACGCCGCCCGGCGCCAGGCCGAGAGCGAGGGCCGGGTCGGCGCGTTCGACAAGGCGGTGGAGGTCGCCGTCGCGTACGCCGAGGCGATGGAGGCGAGGGCGTTCGGCACGGGTCCGGGACCGTCGGCCGGGCTGCGCGTGCAGCACCAGTTCTTCGACAAGGTCGTGTACCGGAAGATGCGCGAGGCGTTGGGCGGCCGGATCCGGCACGCCATGTCCGGCGGGTCCGGGATGCACCGGCGGCTCGGGCTGTTCTTCGAGGGCGCGGGGGTCACCGTGTACGAGGGGTACGGCCTGACCGAGTCGACCGCGGCGGCCACCGCCAACCCGCCCGAGCGCACACGGTACGGCACCGTCGGGCAGCCGGTACCGGGTACCACGGTGCACATCGCGGAGGACGGCGAGGTGTGGGTGCACGGCGCCCACGTCTTCGCGGGCTACCTGGGCGATCCGCAGGCCACCGCGGCGGTGCTGCGCGACGGCTGGCTGGCCACCGGAGACCTGGGATCGCTCGACGCGGACGGCTATCTGACGATCACCGGGCGGAAGAAGGAGATCCTGGTGACGTCGGGCGGCAAGAGCGTGTCCCCGGCCGCTCTGGAGGAGCGGGTGCGCGCGCATCCGCTGGTCGCGCAGTGCCTCGTGGTCGGCAACGACCGGCCGTTCGTCGCGGCCCTGGTCACCATCGACCAGGAAGCGGTGGAGCACTGGCTCACCCTGCAGGGCCGAAGGCCGCTGCGGCCGGAGGAGCTGGTGCGCGACCCGGGCCTGGAGAAGGAGATCCGACGCGCGGTGGTGGCCGCCAACACGGCGGTGTCCCAGGCCGAGTCGATCCGTACGTTCCGGATCCTGGCGCGCCCGTTCAGCGAGGAGCACGGTCTGCTCACCCCGTCGCTCAAGCTGAAGCGCAAGGCGATCGAGACGGCGTACGCGGCGGAGGTCGAGGCGTTGTACCGCTGAGGCGGCGTCACAACGCCCCGGCCTCCTACCGGCGCCCCCGTCCCGCTCCGGGCCGCGGCACGCGTGCGGCCCGGAGCCGAACTCCCGTCAGGGCACCCAGTAGTTGCCGGACGCGACGATCATGGACTGGAGCTGGATGCTTCCGCCGTAGTAGGAACCCGGGTCGATCGCGGTGCCCGCCATCTTCTTCCACAGGGCGTCGAGCCATGCCTGGGAACCGGGGTCGGTCAGCGCGGCCACGGCGAACGGGGCGGTGAAGGCCATGTCGCGGCCGCTGTCGAACGCGCTGCCGTTGAGGCGGTACCCGCTGACGATCTTGTTGGGATCGCCACCGGTCTTCGACTTGATCCAGGAGTTCATCTTGCGTGCCGAGGCGAGCGACGCCGAGTCCCCACTGGTGACGGCGTCGGCACCGATGCGCCACGGGTCACGGCAGGCGTTCCAGGCGTAGTCGCCGTCGTTG
This sequence comes from Streptomyces sp. NPDC052042, assembly GCF_044548345.1. NCBI lineage: Bacteria > Bacillati > Actinomycetota > Actinomycetes > Kitasatosporales > Streptomycetaceae > Streptomyces > Streptomyces sp. NPDC052042. The sequence continues at coordinate 122,970 of NZ_JBIUBU010000015.1, forward strand.
GGCCCCTCCAGGACCTCGCCCGGTGCGGGCTTGGCCGTTCCATTGGTGTTGACGACGAAGTCCGCCAACAGCCCCGTGCTCGCCGCGTACTTGGACTGCTGCTCGGTGATCAGCTTCTGATGAGCGGTGCGCACGGTGTCCCAGGTGCCGTCGCCGGTGGCCTTCTTGAAGGCGCGGAAGTGGTCGAGCATCCAGTCCGAGGAACGGGTCATCCAGTAGTGGGATTCCCCGGAGCCCGACCAGTCACCGAGCAGGGTGAGGTGGGTGGTGGGGTTGATCTCGCTCTTCTTGATGGCGTTGATGCGCTTGACCGCGAGGTCCTTGTAGTTGTAAGTGCCGGACGAGCCCCACTGCTTGTCGGCGAGGAGCAGCCCGAAGGCGACGTCGAGGTCGCCGTCGGTCGCGGAGTCGGATCCGTTGACGCTCTTGCAGGAGGAGTTCTGCTCGGCGGCGAGGAGGTTGGAGTTGTTGACCGACGGGTGCGCGAGCACGTACTTCACCAGGCCGTCGAAGATGGTCTTCGCGTCCGGGTCCGCACCCGCCATCGTCGCCGTGACGACCATGCCGTAACCCTGGGCCTCGGCGACATAGGGGTGGTCGGCGTCCGGCGAGATGACCTCGTACCAGCCGTTGCCGCAGTTCTTCTTGACGAACGCGGCCTTCCAGGCGTTGTACGTCTTGACCACGGCCTGGTCGAGCGCGGACCGGGAGCCGGACGGCTTCAGCGTTCCCGCGGCGTACGGGAAGGTGTGGCTGCCGAAGGGCACCGCGGGGCCCGCGGCGGCTGCGGCCTGGGCCGCGGTCGAGGACGACGGGGGAAGCAGGGGAAGCAGCAGTCCGGCGGTGAGCGCCGCCCCGCCGACGGTGAGTTTCTTCCTGGTGATGTGCATGGGACCTCCTCAGCCCTGGTGTACGACGGCGATGTCGGTGAACGGGATCCGGAGCACCCTGCCGCACGCGTCCTCGCGACGGGCGCCCGGTCCGGCCGGGGCCGTCCCCGCGGTCCCGCACGTCACGGCCCCGGCCGGGCCGTCGGCCTCCGTGGCAATGGACGCCTTCGGGACCTGCCCCAGCAGAGGCAGAAGCAGACAGCTCAGGCCGGCGAGCACGGCAGCCGTACGGCGCGGGGGTCGGGCAGCGCGCACGGATGCTCCCTTCCAGATCCGGGTTAGGAAAGGTTCCTAACCATCACTGCATGGGATTCCCTGAAGAGCGATCTGTCAATGCTTCTCGCAGGATCGAAAATCAGTTCCCGTACGCGAGTTGGCAGGATTCCGGACACCTCGGGCAGAGATCGCGGCAGCCGGGGCGGAATCGGGCGGCGGCAGGCGGAACCACTGAGGCCCCCCGCCGGCCGGACCGTCGGCCGCCTCGCCGACCGGGCCCCGGGCCCGGGCGGCGCGGACCGGACAGGTCACCGTCGCGGACGCCGGGCGGCCGGGGAATGCATGGCGCACCGTGATCGTTGACCATGGGAACGCAACCTACGACGTAAGGATCGACCGCTCGTGAGCAAGGTCCCCTCCATCACGCTCAACAACGGTGTCGAGATGCCGCAGCTCGGTTTCGGTGTCTGGCAGGTGCCGGACGACGAGGCCGCGAAGGCGGTCGCGACGGCCATCGAGTCCGGGTACCGGAGCATCGACACCGCCGCGATCTACGAGAACGAGAAGGGCACCGGCCGGGCCGTGGCGGCCTCCGGTGTCGCCCGTGAGGAACTCTTCATCACGACGAAGCTCTGGAACACCGAGCAGGGGTACGACTCCACCCTGCGCGCCTTCGACGCCTCGCTCGACAAGCTGGGCACGGACTACGTCGACCTGTACCTGATCCACTGGCCGGTTCCGGCGAAGGACGCCTACGTCGACACGTACAAGGCGATCGAGAAGATCTACTCCGAGGGCCGCGCGAAGGCCATCGGGGTCTCGAACTTCCTCCCGGAGCACCTGGAGCGCCTGCTCGGCGAGACGTCCGTGGTACCGGCCGTCAACCAGATCGAGCTCCACCCGCAGCTCCAGCAGGCCGAGTCGCGCACCTTCCACGCCGCGCACGGCATCGCGACCGAGGCGTGGTCCCCGCTGGGGCAGGGCAAGGGCCTCCTTGAGGTGCCCACCATCGTCGCGATCGCGCGGAAGCACGGCCGCACGCCCGCTCAGGTGGTGCTTCGCTGGCACGTCCAGACCGGCAACGTGGTGATCCCGAAGTCCGTGACGCCGTCGCGGATCGTCGAGAACATCGCCGTGTTCGATTTCGAACTGGATGCCGACGACCTCGCCGCGATCGCCGCACTGGACGAGGGCAAGCGTCTGGGCCCGAACCCGGCCGAATTCAACCTCGGCGCCTGAGCCGCGCCACGCCACCGACCTGGCGGGGCGCCGGGAACGCGCCCCTGACGGTCACACGGGCCGTCGCCCGGTCGGGCGACGGCCCGCCCCTTGAGACACGCGGCGCCGCAGGGGCGTCCGCGTACCGGTACGGCGGGTCGGGAGAGCGGGCAGGTGACCACGCCGCCCGGGCTTCACCCCTCCGCGGCGAACACGCCGGGAGGGGGGTCGGCATCCGCAGGGCCCGGCCGCGCGCGACCGGCCGGGTCCTGACGGCCGGGACGTGGGCGGCGTCTGCCACGCCGGCACCACGTTCGGCCCCGATCGCGGTCCCCACCCGGGGCCGCGACCGAGTACCAGGAGCCGGGAGTCGCACGCGGCGTGGCCGCTGCGGTCGGCTGGCAGTGCCTCACCGTCCGGCTTTAGTATGGCGAGGCAGGTGGATGTAACCGTCAGGCGTTATCAGGTGTGGGTATCCGGGACCGGGGTCACGGCTCTGGATGCCCTGACTGGAACCCCGGCCCGATTCCGGCGGGCCGGGGTTCTACGTCGGGACCGGGCCGTCACCATTCCTCGCCGTACCCGTAGTCGTCGTAGTCGTCGTAGCCGTCATGACCGCCGCGGTGGTGGCGGTGCTCGATCACGCGGAAGCTGCCGACCACACCGTTCTCCACGCACACACTGTCCTTGACCCGGCCCGGACGGACACCGTCGCTGGAGCTCCACGGCCCGACGGTGGCGATGGGGGCACCGTTGTCGCAGGTGACGCCACGGAACACCTCGATGCTCCGGTGGCTCTCGTTGCGGATGTTGAGACTGGTGGAGCCGAGACCGCTGACCACGGTCACGCAGCCGCCCGGGTGGTCGGAGTACGTCCGCTCGTTGATGTGGATGCGACCCTCATGGTGGTGCCGGTGGTGGCGGCGCTTCTCGTGGCCACCCCCGTAGCCCCCGCCCCCCTTGCCCTTGCCCTCGTTGCCCTTGCCGGCGTCGCCGCCCTCGGGAGCCGAAACGGGAGCGGCCTGCTGAACGACCGGGGCTGCCGCGACCTGCGCGGCCGCGGCCGAGGCGTACGTGATCCCGGTGGCGGCCATGGCCGCGGCAGCCGCGACTGCTGCGGTGACCATCGTGGAGCGAGTAACCATGTCGCTTCTCCTGTCTCAGAGAGGTCGGCTGAGCAGTCGACCCGGAATGAAAGTACTTACGACTTTTCATACCTGTCATACCGGACACGTTGAACGTCGACACCGACCCTCCGATCGAGGTACACGCCGTACGCCAGATGCTATTTCCAGATAATCCGATAATTCTCCAATCTCCTGGCAATGTGGGGGAATTGATGTGCAGTTAACCTGTCCAGGGGACTTTCTGATGCCCGCTCACCCCGGCGGCAGCGTGTCTTGTCTTGACACGGCCCGAATAGTGCGGGTCATTCAAGGCCCAGCCCCCTCCATTTCCGCACGGAACGTGTTCCGCGGCCCTGTCGAAAGCCATCGCCGCCCGGTCTTCTCCAGCCGGACGTTCCCCCTCCGGCTCGGCCTTTCACCGGCCGGAAGCGGCCCGTCGGCCCAGGTGCACCGTGCGCGCCATGAGCAGGAAGACATCGGGGCGGCGGCGCAGGCCGGCCGGGTCCTCGGGGTCGAGCAACCGGTCCAGCACCTCGATGTCCTCGGCCTCGAGAACGCCTTCGAGCATCTCGCGGCGCCGGGTGAACCCGTCGAGGACATGGTCTCGCGCCTGCTCGGACAGCGGTGCCGGAAGGTCGAGCAGGAAGCTGCGGGCGCCCTGCGGACGCAGCCCCGCCGTGGTGAGCAGGGCGCTCCAGTCCTCGGTCTCGCGTCGGCTGCCGGGCAGGGACGCCCGCATCGTCTCGAACCAGTCCGCCGTGGCCGCCTCGATCCTGGCCTCCAGCCCCGGCCGCCCCATGCCCGGGTCGCGCGGCAGGTGACGGGCCGCCAGTCCGCCCTCGGCCAGGGCGACGACGCCGCCGGGGCGCAGCAGCCCGGAGAATCCGGCGAGGACCGCACCCTGGTCTCCCATGTGGTGCAGAGCGTTGCCCATCCAGATCAGGTCCGCCTCCCCCAGCAGTTCGAGTTCGCCGGGAAGGTCGGCGCGCTGCGTGCGCACGCGTTCGCCGAGGCCGAGCCGTTCGGCGCGGGCCAGGGTGCGCTCCAGCAGGGCCCCGGCGCCGTCGACGGCGACGACCTCGGCCTCGGGGAACACCTCGGCCAGCAGGCAGGTGATGACGCCGGGACCGCTGCCGATGTCGAGGATCCGGCGCACCTCCGGGGCTTCGGGCAGCCCGGCGATCCAGTTGGCCGCCGCCTCGTACTGCGGACGGCACAGCTCCCCCTCCCGCTCCAGCACCGGGGCCATGGCGTCCCAGTCCATGTCGGTGTCACCGTGGCGATGCCCGGAGGCCGCGCCGTGTCCGTGGCCGTGCCCATGGACGTGCGCGGGGCGGGCGGTGTCGTGGTGGGGTCCGCTCTCGGCGGGCTCCTGTCCGGGGTGCTGCCGTCGGCCGTCCGCGGCGTCGTGCTGAGGCATGTGTCCGTTGTGCTCGCTCATGGGGACAGCCTCACCGCCCCCGGACACGTCGGCAAGGTTTGTTGCCGATCCGGCAAGCCGGTGTCGCCCGGTGCTTCCGGACCGCCCCTCGTACGCGACGGGTCGGCACCTCGCACGCGGCGGCCCGGTTCCGGTATGTGATCGGGCGGCTCCGGACGGATCGGCACCGATTGGACAACAACATATTGCCGGTACGCCATCTGGGCCATAACTTGCGTTTATGGAGCTGGAGTTGCGCCATCTGCGTACCGTACGTGCCATTGCCGACACCGGAAGCCTGACGAAGGCGGCCGCGACCCTCGGGCTTGCCCAACCCGCGCTGAGCGCGCAGTTGCGGCGGATCGAGAAGGCGCTCGGCGGCCCGCTCTTCGAGCGCGACCACACCGGTGCCCGGCCCACACCGCTCGGGGAGCTGGTCCTGGAACGGGCCAGGGTGGTGCTGCCCGCGGTCAGCGAGCTCCAGCAGGAGGCGGTGCGGTTCGCCAACGCCTGCGGTCCGATGGAGCGCTTCCGGCTCGGCGGCACGCACGGCCCGTTGCTGGGCGGACTGGTCGACCGCCTGGTCACCGCGCATCCGAAGGCGCCCGTGTCGACGTACACCACATGGTCTGAGGCGGAGATCGCCTCTCAACTCGTCGACGGCCGGCTCGACTTCGGACTGATCGGGGTCTGCGGGGAGAGTCCGCCGCCCGCGAACGACCGCTTGACCTGGCAGTTGATCGGGATCGACCCGGTGTTCGTCATGCTGCCGGAGACACACCCGCTCGCCTCCCGACAGGAACTCGACCTCGCCGCCCTGGCGGACGAGTGCTGGGCGGACGTGCCGGGCGACGGCTGCTTCGCGGACTGCTTCGTCAGCGCCTGCGCACGGGCCGGATTCAGCCCGGTCTCGGTGTACGAGACGGACACGGTGTCCGTCGTCCACCTGGTCCAGGTGGGGCGAGCGATCGGCCTGTGCCGGGCGACGTTCCCACCGACGCCGGGGCTGGTGACCCTCCCGATCGCGGGTACGCCGCTGACCTGGCGCCATCTGCTGGGCTGGCACCCGCGTTCCGCGGCGGCCGCGTCGGCGGCCGGCGGGGTGAGCGGGCACACGCTGACGGCGTACACGGCCGCGGTGGAGCGCAGCGAGAGCTATGCCGGTTGGCTCGCCACGCATCCGGGGTTCGGCCCCGCGACGTGACCCGCCGGGTGCCCGGGCGTCCCGATGCCCGGGCACCCTGATCCCCCCGCGCCCCGTACCCCGCCACCACCCGCGTCCGTACCGGGAGCCCCTCGGCCCTCCCGCGGTCGGCCGGTGCTCCGGCCGGGAAGGATCGCCGGGCGGCGCGGGGCGTCCGGTGTGGTGCATCGCACGGCGGAGGATCGGCCGCGTACCGGCCTGTACGCGGGTGATGCGACAACGCGGCGAGCGTACGTTCCGGGCGGCGCGGCGGGGCAAACGCCGCCGGGAGGGCACCAGGCGCCGCGGCAGGCAACGTTTGCCCGTCAAGGAGCGCGTACGGTGCATGCTCTCGGTGTGCCGGCCGGAAACCCTCGTACTGGACGTACTCGGGTTTTCGGCCGGTGCGGCGAGAGGGCGTGCCGGACGTCGCGACGGGGCGAACGTGCCTGATGCGGCACTAGCGCACGCCGTGCCCGCCCGCGATCGCCGCCACCCGCGCGGCGAGGTTCAGGTCGTACCCCGTGACCACGCCGCCCGCGTCATGGGTGTTCACGGACAGAGTGACGGTGTTGTATCCGAGGGTCAGGTCGGAGTGGTGGTTCAGTTCGTCCTGGATCTGCGCCACGTGCACGGTCAGCCCGACGGCGGCGAAGTGCGTGTGCAGGCGGTAGGTGCAGGTGATCCGGTCTCCCTTCAGCGACCAGCCGGGCAGGTCGGCCAGACGCTCCTCGATCTCCTGTCGCGACAGTGGTTCGGCGGGCATGCTTCGGCTCCCTCACAAGCGGTCGGTTCCGGTCCGCGGTGCCGGTGACGTTACGGTCTGGGTATGACAACTGTCGCGCCTGACACGGGAGTGGGCCCGCAGCTACGCCGTTGGCGGGAGCAGCGGCGGATCAGTCAGCTGGAGCTGGCGCTCCGCGCCGACTCCTCCGCCCGGCACATCTCCTTCATCGAGACGGGCCGCTCCCGTCCCAGTGAGGAGATGGTCCTACGTCTGGCGGACCACCTCGACGTCCCGGTCAGGGAACGCAATGCCCTGCTGGTGATGGCCGGTTACGCGCCCCGCTACCCGCAGACCTCCTTCGACGATCCGGTGCTGGGTCCGGTACGGGAGGGGATGGAGCGGCTGCTCCGGGGATACGACCCGTATCCGGCGCTGGTCGTCGACGGCATGTACGACGTGGTGGCGGCAAACCGGGGAATAGAGATGCTGCTGGAGGGGGTGGCCGGGCATCTGCTGGTGCCGCCGTTGAACGCGATGCGGCTCACGCTCCACCCGGAGGGTCTGGCCCCGCGCATCCGCAACCTCCCGGAGTGGCGCGCCGATCTGCTCGACCAGATGCGGCGTCAGATGGCCCTGGCCCGGTCGTCGGGACTGCGCGAGCTGTACGAGGAGGTCGCCGGCTATCCGCTGCCGCAGCGCATCGAGGGTGCGGAGGGCTCCGCGCCGGCCAGGAGCGCAAAGCGAGCGGACGGCGGGACCGGTGCCGCGCCGGCCTTCGCGCTGCCGCTGCGCATCGAGCACGGTGGGCGGGTGCTCTCGTTCGTCTCGTCCATCGCGACATTCAACACGCCGATGGACGTGACGGTGGCCGAGCTGGCCATCGAGACGTTCCTGCCCGCCGATCGGGCGACCGCCGACCATCTGCGGTCTCTCGCTCACTGACGGCCGGACGGGGCCGGGGGGCGCCGTCACCCGCCGGACTGGCTGCGGCCGACACACCCCGCCCCCGCCCGCGGCCGGGGTTCCGGCCGCGGGCGGGGGCGGGCAAGGGGCGTCGTGACGGTCGGAGCCGCTACACGCGTGCTCCGTTGTCGAGCGGATCCCGTTGTGCCACCGGCTTTCCGGAGCTCCGCCCGGCGGACCGCTTCCGCGCGGGCGGCGGAGCCTTGCTGCTCTGTTCCAGCAGCAGCGCGGCCGGCACGGCGGCCATCACCGAGGAGTACGTTCCGACGCAGATGCCGATCAGCAGGGAGAGCGCGAAGTCCGCGAGGGAGTCGCCACCGAGCACGGCGAGGGCGGTCAGGATGAAGAGGGCGCCCATGCCCGTGTTGATGGTTCTCGGCACGGTCTGGAGCACCGCCCGGTTGGCGACCTCCGCGATGGGCGTGCGCCGGGCCTTCGCCCACAGTTCCCGGACCCGGTCGAAGACCACCACGGAGTCGTTGACGGAGTAGCCGATGACGGTGAGGAGCGAGGCGAGGAAGATGCCGTCGACGGTGCGCCCGAGCCAGGCGAAGGCACCGACCAAGACGATGACGTCGTGGACCAGCGCCCCGACGGACGCCACGGCGAACGTCCAGCGGAACCGCACCACCAGATAGGCCAACTGCACGAGAATGGCGATGGCGAGCGCGATCAGGGCATTGCGCCGGAGTTCGTCCCCGAGGCTCGGGCCGATGAGTTCGTCGCGGACCTTGGTGGTCTCGCCGCCCTCCTTCGCGAGGGCCGTGCGGACGGTTTCCGCGCCTTCGTCGTCGAGCTTCCCGGTGCGTACGGAGAGGTCGCCGGAGCCCGCCGTGGTGACCTCGGCGTCGGGGAATCCCGCGTCGCTCAGGAGGGACCGGGCGCGCTCCACGTCGACCGGACGGCTCGTCGAGTACTCCATGAGCCGGCCGCCGGTGAACTCGACGCCCAGGTTGACGCCGCGTACGACGATGCCGAGGACCGCGATGACGACGAGCGAGGCGGAAACCATCAGCCAGCGGCGCGGGAAACGCATCACCTGGGGGTTGCGGCGGTTCAGCCAGGTGCGCACCCGGCCGGGGCTGGCGATGCCGTTGACGCCGGCGCGGCCGCTCACCAGGCGCGACCCCGAAGCGATCTCGGTGAGCGCGCGGGCGATGACGAGCGCGGAGAACATCGAGGCGATCACACCGACGGCAAGGGTGACACCGAAGCCCTTCACCGGCCCGGAGCCGAGGAAGAAGAGCAGTCCCGCCGCGATCAGCGTCGTGACGTTGGAGTCCGCGACGGCGCTCCACGCACCGCGGAACCCGCCGGTCAGCGAGGCGCGCAGGCCACGGTTCGGATGCTGTTCGTGTTCTTCTCTGGCCCGTTCGAAGACGAGCACGTTGGCGTCGACCGCCATGCCGATGGCCAGCACGAACCCGGCCAGGCCGGGCAGGGTGAGCGTGACGCCGAGGGCGACCAGGGCTGAGTAGGAGATCAGCCCGTACGCGGCGAGCGCGACGGCGGCGAGCGCGCCGAAGAGCCGGTAGACGATGGTGATGAAGAGCGCGGTGGCAGCGGCGCCGATGAGGGCGGCGCGCGCGCTGGCGTCGATGGCGGCGGCACCGAGCGTCGGGCCGACGGTCCGCTGCTCCACGATCTCGACCGGAAGCGGCAGGGCGCCGCCCTCGATCAGCAGCGCCAGTTCGCGGGCCTCCTCGGCGCTGAACGAACCGGTGATCTGGGTGGAGCCGGACGGCAGGCCGACCCCGCAGGCGACCGAGGGGGACACCTGCGGCGAGGAGATGATCCGCTCGTCGAGGACGATGGCGACGCGGCGACGGTCGTCCTGGACAGGGTTGCAGGCTGCTTCACCGGTCAGCCGGGACCATTCCTTTCCCGCCTTCTTCTGGAAGTCGAGCGAGACGCTCCAGCCGGCGCCCTGCTGGGCGTCGAACGAGGCGGTGGCCTGCTTGACGCCCGCTCCGGACAACCGGGCCGGGCCGAGGTCGAGGAGGCGTCCCTGCTCGTCGGGGAGCGTCAGTCCGCCGTCGGCCTTGCGCTTCCCCTTCCCGCTCTCGCCCTGCTTCTCCTCGGCCTTCGGGTCATCGGCCTTCTGGCCTTCTGCCTTGCCCGCCTTGTCACCCTTCTCGGCCTTGTCCTCGGGCTTGTCCCCGGCACCGGCCTTGTCCTCGGCCTTCGGGTCGTCGGCCTTCTTGTCACCGGCCTTCTCGCCGCCGGTCCCGCCGTCCTTCTCCTCAGCCGGGGTACCGGGGCCCAGGATCGCGTGGAAGCTGAGCTGGGCGGTCTTGCCGACGACCTCCGCCGCCTTGCGCGGGTCCTGGACGTCCGGCAGCTCGACGATGATCCGGTCCTCACCGGAACGGGTCAGCGTGGGTTCGGCGACGCCGAGCGAGTCGATGCGCTGGCGGAGCACCTCAAGAGTGCGGTCGGTGCTCTCCCGGTCCGCCTTCGCGGTGTCCGAGTCCTTGGTCTGGAGCACCATTCTGGTGCCGCCCTGAAGGTCGAGGCCGAGCCTGGGTGACATGTTCAGCGTGATGAGCACGGAAACGAGCAGCACGGCAACAGCCAGAACCGCTCGCACCGTGGTGGCGCGAGTCATGGGGAATCCTCCGAGAGAGCGCCGTGTGCCCTCGGCTGGGCGAGGACGGGACGGCGGTTCAGTGGGACGGGACCGGCGGCCGGACGGGGATCAGGACCCGTACCGGAACGGTGGCCGGTGGCCGGTGGCCGGCCGTCCTCGGAGGCCCGCGCACGCCGGGGAGCAGGACGCGGAAGCGGTCGACGGTGCGCGAGAGTGCGGCGGGCACCGGTCGTGGCAGGAGACGCGGGGGGCGAAGACCCGGTGCGCCGGGCACCAGGGACTCGGGCCCGGACGGCGGAAGCAACTGCACGACGCGGGCGTACTCGGCACCGGCCCTGGGCTGGAACCCGGTACCGGTCATGGGGGCGAGCCGATGGCCGTCGGCCGGCGTGGCCGTGCGGGTGCGGCGGGAGTCGTGGGCGGAGCCCGTGCGGACGGTCCGGTCGGCGTGCGAGATCGGCTGACGGGCGTCGGGCGACTGTGCGGCGGGGGGCGGAGCACCGGCGAACGGCCCCGCCGCGTACAGGGCTCCGGCCGCCGTGGGCGCGCCGCCGACGACGGTGAGCACGGCGAGCAGCAGACGGGCGAGGAGCCGACGGCCCGCCCGCGCGCGTGCGTGGCGTGCCGGACCGTCCGGCCGGGCCCCTGGGGGCACGTTCCCCGGGGGCGGCCCCGGGAGGGGGGTCACCTCTGTCGGCCCGACAGAGCAGGTTCCGCACCCGCCCGGCGGAGCACCGAGCTGAGGATCAGCCCCGCGCCGCGCACGACCGTGGTCGCCGGGTCGTCGACGCGACGTACCGGGACGCCGAGACGGGCCGCTATCCGGTTGGTGACGTCCGGGCGCGCGGCACCGCCGCCGGCGAGCAGCGGCCCCTTGCGCAGCGCGCCCAGGACGGCGCCGTGCCGGTCCTGCTTCCACATCGCCGAGGCCAGGTCCAGGACGGTGCGGACGACGTCGGTGGGCGGTTCGCCCGGGCCGAGGTCGCTGAGTCCCGTCTCGGCCTGGCGGGCGTCGCGGATCCGTCCGCCGACCAGGAGCGTCACCTCGGTCAGTTCCGCGCCGATGTCGACGACGAGCAGTGGCCCGCCGCCCCGTGGTCCGGCGCACGCGGCGGCGGCCCTGGCACTGTCCAGGACGATGACGCGCGTCGGGCCGAGGGAGGCGACCGCCTGCCTCGCGGCCGCTCGGTGCTCCGCACCGGCGAGAACGGGATGGCTGAGCAGGATCACGGTGTCGCTGCGTTCCGGGCCCAGGGCCGTATCGGCGAGGCGGGCGAGCATCCGCCCGCAGGACGCGGGGTCGACGATGCGCCCCCGGCGGACGGGGCGCCCGTGCCCCGTCACGTCGCCGACTCCGGCACAGGCGGCGGTGTCGGCCACGACGCCGCGTCCGGGCACCCAGGCGCGGGTTCCGGAACTGCCGAGATCGAGGGCGAGACCGCGGGTGACGCCCCGGAGTTCCCGGTGGAAGGACCGGTCGATTCGCGGTCCGTCGTGCAGCGAACGCATCGTCCCTCCCCCGGATCCGCCGGAGCCGCTGTAAGCACTTCCCAATGCACCCGCTGACAGCAAGGCATGGCCGAGACCTCACTATGCAATAGGGAGGCAAAGAAAGCCACTCTCAGGCAAATTCGAAGGCCCCGGCGTCACCGGGTGGTGGCCGAATGCCGTCGCCACGGATCAGGCCTCCACCGGCAGGAAATCCGCTATCAGTTCGGCGAATTCCTCCGGCGCGGCGATCCGGACGCCGAGGTCCTCGGCCTTGGCGCGCTTGGACCCCGCCTTCTCACCGGCGACCAGCAGCGTGGTGCGCTTGGAGACGCTGGACGACGCCTTCCCGCCCGCTCGCTCGATCAGTTCGTTCATCTGGTTGCGGGAGAGCTTCTCCAGCACACCGGTCATCGCACCGGTGACCACCACGGTCATGCCGTCGAGCGGCAGTGCGGCGGCCCCGTCCGCCTTCCCGGCCTCGGACGCGGCCTTTGCGGGTTCCTCTCCGGGCGCGGGCGGCGGCGTCGCCCCCGGCTCCGTCATGTTGACCCCGGCGGCCACCAGCTTCTCGATCAGCGGGGCCAGCTCCGCCAGCTCGGCGACGACGGCCGCGGCCTTCTCCGTGCCGATGCCGTCGACCCGCTGGAGCTCCTCGGCGTCGGCCGCCCTGATCCGGTCCATCTCCGCGAAGTACCGCGCGATCCGCCGTGACATGGAGCGTCCGGTGCCGCGCACGCCCAACGCGCAGAACACGCGGGACAGCGGTTGTGTCCGTGCCGTGTCGATGGCGGCGAGGAGGTTGTCCGTGCTGGTCTCGCCCATCCGCTCCAGGCCGAGCAGCTGTTCCCGTCCGAGTGTGAAGAGGTCGGCGAAGTCGGCGACCAGACCCGCGTCGACGAGCTGGACGACCCGGGTCGCGCCGAGTCCCTCGATGTCGAGCTGGTCGCGACCCGCCGCGTAGGAGATGGAGGCGACGAGGCGGCAGTCACGGCCCCTGACGCACCGCCAGCGCTGTTCGCTGGTGTCGATCTCGGATCCGCACTGCGGGCACGCCTCGGGGAAGACGACGGGCTGCTCCTCCCCGGTGCGCAGATGGGCGACGGCGGCCTCGATGCGGGGGATGATGTCGCCCGCCTTGTAGACCATGACCCGGTCGCCCAGGCGCAGATCGCGGCGGGTGATGTCGGCCGGGTTGTGCAGGGTGGCGTAGCTGACCGTCGACCCGTCGATCTCCACGGGTTCCAGCACGGCGCGCGGCGCGATGATGCCGGTCCTGCCCACGTTCCATTCGACGCCGAGGAGCCGGGTGACCTTCTCGACGGCCGGGAGCTTGTAGGCGATGGCCCAGCGTGGCGCCCGGGTGCCGGAACCGGCCTCGCGCTGGTCGGCCGCGAGATCGGCCTTCACCACGACGCCGTCGATGCCGAACGGCAGCGAGGCGCGCAGCCCCGCGATCTCCTCGACTCCGGCCTGCGCCTCCTCGACGGTGGTGGCGGTGCGCGGCGCCGCGTCCGTGGCCGCCGCGGTGTGAACGCCGAGCGCGGCGACGTACGCGAGGACCCCGCTGTGCGGCAGGTCGGCGAGGGTGTCGGACAGCGCCCCGGAATCGGCCGACGGCAGGGCGCCGTAGGCGAAGAACGTCATCTCCACCGTGTACGCCCGGTCCTTGGCGCGCAGGGTGCCCGCCGCGCCGTTCCTCGGATTGGCGAAGGGGGTGGCGCCGTGCTCGGTGCGCACCTCGTTGGCCCGTTCGAACTGCTCGTTCGTCATGAGGATCTCGCCGCGCAGCTCGATCGTGACGGACTCGGTGAGCTCTCCGGGAAGACCGGCCACGGTGCCGATCGCATGCGACACGTCCTCCCCGGCGGTGCCGTCGCCCCGGGTGATCAGCTGCTCCAGGCGGCCCGCCCGGTAGCGGGCGGCGACGGCCAGCCCGTCGAGCTTCGGCTCCACACTCCACGCGGTGACGGGCCTGCCGATGCGGCGCTCCAGCGACGCCGTCCACGCGGCGAACTGCTCGGCGGAGAAGACGTTGTCCAGGGAGAGCATCGGCGCCGTGTGCGGCACGTCACCGGTGGCGGCGCCGCCCGCCACCTTGCCGGTCGGGGACGCGTCCAGCACCTCCTGCGGGTGCTCCCGCTCGTATGCGGCGATCCCCCGGGCCAGCCGGTCGTACCCGTCGTCGTCGAGCACGCTCTCGCCCGTGGCGTAGTAGGCCGCCGCGGCCCGCGACGCTTCTTCGACCGCGGCGGCGTAGGCGGCGGCATCGGCGAGCACAACAGCTGAGTTCGTCATGGCCCCCATCCTGCCGCCCACCACTGACAACCCCTCCGATCAGGGAGAACACCACCTCAGCCGACCGCGGGAACGGCCCCGCCCGCCCCGTCGGCGTCCCCCGCCGTGTTCTCGGCCCCCGCCCCGTCGGTCCGTCCCGCCACGCCGCCCGCTCCCGCCCCGTCGGCATCCTGGACCGCGTCACGCGCGCCCGCCCCGTCGGCACCGCCCGCGGCACGGAGCGCCCCCGTCCGGGCAGACCGGTCCGCCGCGCTCCGGGCGGCCGTCGAGGACGCCTGCGTCCACCGGCTCGGCGCCGGCGGTGCCGTTGGCTCCGCGCACTCCCGCAGCCAGCGCCGCAGCACCTTGTGCACCTGTTCGGCTCCCACCAGCTCGCAGCCGTCCGCCACCGGGGCGGACAGGTCCGTCGGCCACAGCAGGAACGGCCGGGACTGGGCGCCGCCGAGCCCGCCGTGCGAGCCGATCTGCTCCTCGAAGGCGTGCACGGTGCCGGTGGACGCGTCGTGCGTCGAGTTCACCATGATGTCGGCGACGTGGGGGAAGGTGTCGGTGCGACGGATCGCGGCCGCCGCGCCGGGGCCGAACGGGGCCAGCGGCCCCTCCCCGTCGCGCAGTTCCGACACCGGGATCTCGGCGCCCGCGCCGCCCAGCACGACCGATCCGTGGCGCTCGCTGCGGACCAGCAGGAAACCGATGCCGGGGTGGTTGGCGAGGGTGCCCAGCAGCGCCGGGCGGCTCCGGTCGAGTTGTTCGCGCGAGGCGCGTCCCTCGATGTCGGGGAAGGAGACCAGACCGAGGTTGCCGGACGCGAGGACGACCGGGTCGGACGGCTCGGCGCGGTGCTCCGCCTCCCCCTCCTCGGCCGGGCGCCGGTGCAGGGCGATCCGTACCGCGTCACGCGCCTCCGAGCCGCTGCGGGTGCGCTGCGCCCGCCGGGACACGGGCAGACCGCAGCCCGCCCGCACCAGGTCCTTGAGGGTCAGCCCGTACGCCCCCGCGAAGGTCTCCCCGGGGCTCTGGCCGTGGTCGGAGAGCAGCACGATCCGGTACCGGCGCGGGGTGTGTTCGGCGACCTTGGCGATCAGCGCGAGCGACCGGTCCAGCCGCGCGAGCAGCTTCTCCGCGTCACGGCTGTGCGGCCCGGAGTGGTGCGCCACCTCGTCGTACGCGACGAGGTCGGCGTAGACGGCGGTGCGTCCGGCGAACATGTCCCCGATGACGGCGGCGACCACCACATCGCGTTCGACGACGGTCGCGAAGGCCCGGATGAAGGGGTAGAGCCCGCCGCGCCTGATCCGCGGCGTCTCCTTCCGGATGCGGGCCCGGGTCGACTGGCCGATCTCGCGGCAGACCTCCGCGACGAACGACAACGCCGTGCGCACGGCGTTGGCCGGATCGGAGAAGTAGGCGAAGTACCCCGCCCGGGAACGGCGCCCCCTGCCGCGCCGGGCCGCCATGGACAGGACGAGTGCCAGCTGGTCGGCGCCGCCGCTGAAGAGGTTGCCGCAGCTGGCGCCGTCGACCGCGAGCAGCCCTCCGTCCCGGGTGCGGGCGATGGCCCTGCGCTGGAGTTCGAGGGCGCTCGCGGGCCGGCTGGAGACCATGACGTCACCGGTCTCCTTCTCGTACCAGCGGAAGGCGGGGACGTCGTGGTTGGTGCCGTGCAGGATGCCGAGCTGGCTGGCACCCGTCTGGCTGGACCAGTCGGTGCGCCAGGGGGCGAGCCGGTGGCCCCCGTCGTCCGCCAGCCACCGCGCGACGGTCGGCATCAGATCGGCGTCCGCCGCCCTGGCGAGCAGGTCGTGGCCGACGCCGTCGAGTTGGATGAAGACCATGCCCGGCGGGCCGCAGCGGCCGTGGTCGGCCCCGCTGCGGCGGCGTCGGCGGTCGGCGAGCCGGGACAGGCGCCTCCGGTAGGCGTCGTCGTCGCGGACGGCGAGCGCCGTGGACGTGGCCGAGGCGACCGCGGACATCACGGCCGCGACGACGACCGCCGTCTGTGGGTCGGCCGCGCCGCGGCCGTCCGGTATGAGCCGCAGGGCGAGCAGCAGCAGCGAGCCGTTCAGGAAGAAGACGAGCAGTCCGAGGACGAGCGCGGGCACGACCAGCAGTGCCCGTACCAGGACCGGCCAGACGAGTGCGGAAAGCAGTCCGAACGCCCCGGCGCCCCAGGCCGCGGTGAACGCGGTCTTGGTGATGCTGTCGCCGTCGGGCGACTGGAGCCGGAAGTCCGGCAGTATCCCGGCGAGCACCAGCATCGTGAGCGTCGAGACCGTCCACACCACGACCACGCGCATCAGGGCACTGCCGGCCGCTCGCCATCGCCCGTCACCCACGCCCTACCCACCTCACATCCGGACCCCGCCGTTCCGGGCCCTGTCCCTCAGCCTTTCACAGCGCGGCGGCCCAACCGTCGGGGGCGGGTCCACGCGCCGAACGGGGCCGGCGGCGGAGAGAGGCTTCAGCGGCCGTCGTAGCCGGCGGTGGGCATGGAGAGCCTGCGGTGCACGCTCGCCTTCGTCCTGGCGTTGTACGGCGGCTCGTCCAGCCCGGCGATCTCCAGGCGCACACCCCGCCGCGCGCACTCCGCGGCGAACTCCGGAACCGACGTGAGGGCGCGTTCCAGCACCCGGTCGTTGGCGGCGACGAACCCCTCGACGTCGCCGCTCTCGACATCGGTCCACAGGGCGTGGTGGTCGGGGCGCAACCGGTAGAAGCGGAGCTGGCGGGTGACGACGTATCCCTTGTCGGCGGCCCAGCGGGCGCACATGTCGTGCTGGCCGCGGGTGTCCACCAGGAACGGGTCGCTGTCGAGTTCTTCGAGCGGTGTGAGACTGGCGATGACCGCCACCCGTACGTCCACTGCGTCCCCCAAGGCCGTCCCCCCGTGCTGGGCCGTGTCCGACAAATCCTGATCCGCGCGACGCCCGGCACGCGCCGCGTCGTCGCGGTCGTCCGCGCACATCCCGTACGAGCGTGTCCCGCCGCCCCGCGACGTCGAGGCACCACACACATCGCGCGCCCCGCCTCGCACGGGCGAACGGCGGCATGCGCCGGGCGTGGACCGGACGTACGCGCGACCCTACCGCTCCTGTCCCCACACAAAAAGGCGCATGTCGGGACGGGAAGAGCGCGCGACACCGCGCGACACGGCGGTGCGCCCGCGCGCGCCGGAGCAAAGTGGCGACGAGGGCGCACGGAGCGAGGAGAGAGCATGAAGGTGGCACCGGGGTACGCCGTGGCATAAGCCCGAGGACGCGGTGCGCTCCTCCGTACGGCGAGGCCGTACGAAGAACGCGTCGGCCCAGGTGCGCGGAGGACACCTCGGCCGGTGCGGGGAGGTCGCGTCCACCGACGGGAGCCCGGCCCACCCGGTCCGGCGACGGTGTTGCGGGACAGCCCGTAGGCTCGGATGCCGGAGCCGAAGAGGAAGTCCGGGGAACGAGGAGGTGCCGCGTGCCGGTGGAAGTCACCTGGTGGGGCCATGCCACCTGCACGATCGAGGACTCCGGGGTACGTGTGCTCACCGATCCGCTGTTCGTGCAGCGCCTGGCCCATCTGCGCCGGCGCCGCGGCGAGCTGCCCGGTCCGGAGGCAGCGGTCGCCGATGTCGTGCTCGTCTCGCATCTCCACTCCGACCACCTGCACCTGCCGTCGCTGGCCCGGCTCGCGGCGGGCGGCCACCTGGTGGTGCCGGTGGGTACGACGCGCACCGTGCCGGGGCTCCGGCGGGTCTGCTCGGCACGCCGACTGCGGATCACCGAGGTGGCCCCGGGTGACGAGGTCCGGTTCGGCGGGACGGACGGGATACGCGTCCGCGCGGTCCCCTCGCTGCACGACGGCAGGCGCCTGCCCATGGGACGGCACCGCTGCCCCGCACTGGGTTACGTGATCGAGGGCGAGGCCCGGACGTACTTCGCGGGCGACACGGGGCTCTTCGACGACATGGCCCGGATCGTCGGACCGGTGGACGTGGCGCTGCTGCCGGTGGGCGGCTGGGGCCCCTACCTGGGCCAGGGCCATCTGGACGCGGCGCGGGCGGCGCAGGCCCTGACCCGGCTGGCTCCCCGGGCCGCCGTGCCCGTGCACTACGGCACGTACTGGCCGATCGGGCTGGACGGCGTCCGGCCGCACGAGTTCCACTCCCCGGGTGACGAGTTCGTCCGCAAGGCGGCGCTGCTGGCGCCGGAGGTGGCGACGCACCGGCTGTCGCACGGCGAGCGCGTGCGGCCGGAGGCCGCCAGGTGATACAGGAGGTCGTGCGGCAGCTTCCCCCGGAGTCGACGCAGCAGGCGGTGGGCTACCCCTCCCTGTTTCTCTTGGTGACGCTGGGATCGCTGGTGCCGGTGGTACCGACGGGTGCGCTGGTCAGTTCAGCAACGGTGGTGGCGCTGCACCAGTCGTCGCCGTTCGCGCTCCTGGTGGTCTTCGCGGTGGCCTCGACGGCCGCGTTCGTCGGCGATGTCTGCCTGTACTGGCTCGGCCGGCGCGGAGTGCGGTCGAGGAACGGCTCGAGGTGGCTCCGGACCATCAAGGACCAGGCCGCCCCGGAACGGCTGGAGCAGGCGCGGCGCAAGCTGGACGAGAACGGGGCGATGGTCCTCGTGCTGTCCCGGCTGATTCCCGCGGGGCGGATTCCCGTGATGCTGGCCTGCCTGCTGAGCCGGATGCCGTTGCACCGGTTCGCCCGCGGCGACGTGCCGGCCTGCCTGGCCTGGGCCGCGGCGTACCAGCTGATCGGCGTGCTCGGCGGCTCGCTGTTCCCCGAGCCGTGGCAAGGATTGGTGGTGGCGGTGGGACTGACGCTGCTGGTCAGCGGTGGTCCGGCGGTGTGGCGCAGGATGCGGGCCCGATTCGGCCACTGAGCGGGCCGAGTCGCCGTCCGGGTCCGTCGATGGGCCTCGGGAAGGGCCCGTCGGCGAGCTTCCGCACGCATCCGGGTCGGAGCGGGTCCACTCGGCACGCAACCGGGCCGGTCCGGTCGGCGCCGGTCCGAGCGGGCGCGGCCGGCCCGGGTCCGAGCGGGCTGCGTCGGCGTCGGGTCCGCCGGGTGCGGTCGGTGGGCGGGCTCCGCGGAGTTTTCGCAGCGCCTTCCGCGGGATTCCGTCAGCGGAGGTCCGCGAGGGCCGCTTGGAACCGGTTCAGGGCGCCGCGCACATGCGGCAGGTCCAGTGGCCGTTCGGCGGCGAGCGACTCCAGCCGCTGTTCCGGGGTCGTCCCGATCAGCGCCTCGGTCCCCAGCCGTACCCGCAGGGCCCCCAGATCGTCGCCGAACCGGTGACCACCGGGCGCGGACGTCCCCAGACGTTCCGTCAGATACTCCTCCAGCTCCAGCGAGTCGGTGACGCCCCGGTCGGCCAGCCGGGATCTCAGGGGCCCCAGGTCGGCGTAGAGATGGCGTCCCGCCTGTGGGGGCCTGGCGAGCGCGCCCGCCGCGAGGACCGCGTGGTAGGCCGCCGCCGAGACCCACGCGTGGAGCGCGGCGGACCGCCGGACCCGGTCCAGGACCGGGTCCGGCCCGCGCAGCGCATGGGCGGCGGCCACGGCCACGGGGACCGCGACGAGCGCGCCGAGCGCGGTGAGGACGTCGAGCGCACGGGCGTGGCAGGCCGCCCCGCGCACGGTGTCCGGGAACCGGGCGATCGCGACCGGCCAGGCCGACGGGGTCAGCGCCCCGGCCAGATCGCAGACGACCGTGACGTCGTCCGGGCACATCTCGGCCGGGCTGAGCAGGACCGTGTCCTGCGGCCGGTGCAGGGTGTCGCGCCAGGTCTCGTCGCTGACGATGTGCAGCCCTTCGGCGACCGCCGCCTCGCATGCCTCGCGCACGAGTTCCGGCGGGGCCACGGTGGCGGTCGGGTCGTCGGCGACGGAGAGCAGCAGCAACCGGGGCCTGCCGCCCTCGGCGCGCACTCTGCGAATGGTCTCCAGCAGCGCGTACGGGTCGGGAACGCCGCCGCACTCGGCGGGCGTCGGCACCTGGTAGGCGGGGCTGTCCAGCAACCGGGCCTGCGGGATCCAGGTGGCGGGGCACGGACGCGGGATCAGGACGTCGCCGCCGTGCGCGGCGATGAGCGCGAGCAGCAGCGACGAGGCACCCGGCGCGGCGGCGACGTGCTCCGGTCCGCCGTGCAGGCCGTGCCGGGACCAGTAGGAGGTGGCGGCCCGGCGAAGGGCGCTCCCGCCACCGGTCGGCTCGGGGGCACCGCACCCGGCCGCGGCGGCGAGCACCCCGGCCAGTTCGGGCAGGACGGGAAGGCCGGGGTCGGGGGCGGGCGGCCCGTACCGGACGGGGCCGTGGCCCTCCCGCACGGAGTGTCCGCCGCCGCGCCCCGCGGGCCCCATCCGGCCGGCCCGCCCTTGGGGCCCCGTGCCCCGCGCGTGGTGCCCCGCGTCCTGAGTGTGCTCGGTCCGCTCCCGCGCCATCCGGGTCTCCTTCGCCGCGCCGTCGCCGTTGCCCCGGCGTCTGTCACGCTCAGGGCCTTTATACGAGGGTTCGACGGTCCCCGCCCGATGGAGCCCGTCGGCCGGGAGCCGGAGACGCCGGGGCCCCGGGCCGGGTCCGGTGTCAGCCGGCGAAGGGCGTCCCCGGCATACCGTGCCCCGCGCCCGGCAGCACCAGCAGCGAGCCGGACAGCGGATGCGGGGAGTCCAGCCCGACGCGGGCCGTGGAGATGTAGAGGTCGCGCAGGTCCGTACCGCCGAAGGTACAGGCCGTCGGACGCTGGACCGGCAGCTCGACGACCCGGTCCAGGTAACCGTCGGGGGTGTAGCGGCGCACCGCCGCGCCGTCCCACAGCGCGACCCAGACGGCTCCGTCGGCGTCGACGGTCAGCCCGTCGGGGAATCCGGCGCCTTCCTCGATCACGGCGAACGGCCGCCGGTTCACGGCGTGTTCACCGTCGAAGTCGAAGACGTCGACGCGGCGCGTGGGGGTGTCGACGTAGTACATCAGCCGCTCGTCCGGGCTCCAGCCGATGCCGTTGCTGCACGCCACCACGGGCAGCACCGAGGTGACCCCGCCGTCGGGGGCGACGCGGGCGAGGCTGCCGCCGATCTCGCTCTCCTCGTAGCGCATGGTGCCCGCCCACAGCGCTCCATCGGGTGCGACCGCCGCGTCGTTGCCCCGGCGTCCGGGCTCGGGATCGTGAACCAGCCAGCGGAAGGCGCCGTCCGGGTCGTACAGACCGACGCCGTCGCGCAGGTTGACCACGAGCCCCCCACCCACCCGCGGTTTGGCCGCGCCGACGTGCTGCTCGGTGGTCCGCACCGTACGGCGGCCGCTCACCGGGTCGAAGGTGTGCACACGGGCAGCGAGGATGTCGACCCAGATCAGCCGGCCGGTGACCGGGTCCCAGGTCGGGCCCTCGCCCAGTTCGGCTTGTTCGGATACGGCCACGTCCAGGCGCGCGGAACTCATGTCTGCCCCTTGTGGAGTCCGATCCGCGCCGGAGGCCCGCGGCGCCGCGGGCCCGAGGTCCGCCGGCCCCGCGCGTCCGGCCTGACGGATCGTGGGTTCGTTACGGAGAGTCCGGCCACGGGCCGGAATCTGGACCACAGCGTAAGCGGGGCCGCACGCGTCCCGCACGCGACATTGTCGGCGGACGCCCGAACGGCACACACGCGAAGCCCCGCGAACGGACGGCGGAGCCCGTCGGGGACGGCCCGGCGGTCCGGCGCGGGGGCTCGGTGGTGGGCGGCCGATCGGGGGAAGCGCGGTCCGGACGGCCGCCGCCCGTCGCCGCGTCGCCCCGGCCGGTCGACGCCGACCGATGCGACAGCTGCCCATATGGCAAGACAGACGTCTCAGAATGCGACGCAGGCGCGTACGGTGTCGTCATCGGGGTGCCGCCTCCGGCCGGTTGCTACCGGCCGGTGCGGCCCTTGTCCGGGCCCGGCACCCGACACCCGGCGCGCCCCGCCCCGCGCCCCGAGCAAGGAGCCACGCATGGCCACGCCGGAGAGGCCCGCCGTCTACACGCACGGCCACCACGAGTCCGTCCTGCGCTCGCACCGGTGGCGTACGGCCGCGAATTCCGCGGCGTACCTCATCGGCGAACTCCGTCCCGGCATGTCCGTCCTGGACGTCGGCTGCGGGCCCGGCACCATCACCGCGGACCTCGCCGCGCTGGTCGCCCCCGGCCGGGTGACCGCCGTCGACACCAGCCGGGAGGTCCTGGCCCGGGCGGCCGAGGTGGCGTCCGAACGCGGCCTGGATGGCATCGAGTTCGCGACCGGTGATGTGGAGGCCCTGGACTTTCCCGACGACTCCTTCGATGTCGTCCACGCCCATCAGGTGCTCCAGCACGTGGCCGACCCGGTGCGCGCCCTGAGCGAGATGCGCCGGGTCTGCCGGCCCGGCGGCATCGTCGCGGCCCGCGACAGCGACTACGCGGCGATGACCTGGTACCCAGAGGTCCCGGGCCTGGACAGCTGGCTGGATGTGTACGGCCGGGTCGCCCGGGCCAACGGCGGCGAGCCGGACGCGGGCCGCCGTCTGCTCTCGTGGGCCCGGCGGGCCGGTTTCACCGACATCGCCCCGACCGCCGCCGCCTGGTGCTTCGCCACCCCGGAGAGCCGCGCCTGGTGGAGCGGGCTGTGGGCGGACCGCACGGTCGATTCGGACTACGCGAGGTCGGCCGTGACGGGCGGTCATGCCGATGCCGGGGAACTGGCCGCGATCGCCGCAGCCTGGCGTGCGTGGGGAGCGCGGGACGACGCCTGGTTCATGGTCCCGCACGGCGAGATCCTCTGCCGGGCCTGAAATCCGGCAACTACCCTGTCCCGCATGGACATTCTGGGAACCACACTCCGCATCTGCGTCGACGACCTGGAGGCCGCGGTGGCCTTCTACGAGGAGCTCACGGACAGTTCCGCGCTGCGCTTCGAGCGTGGTGGGGTCTCGGTCGCCGCGATCGGCTGCTTTCTCCTGATGAGCGGGCCGGAGGCGGAGTTGGAGATCCTGCGCAAGGTCACGGCGACGATCGCGGTCAAGGACGTCGACGCGGCCCATACCGCGCTCACCCGGGTCGGCGCCCGCGTCCTCGCGGGTCCGGTGGCCACCCCGGTGGGCCGCAATCTGATCGCCGTGCATCCGGACGGCTCCGTCTTCGAGTACGTCGACCGGCAGCTGTCCCCCTGAGCGGCGCCGCCCCGGTCCGTGGACGCCGGAGGCGGCCCGCCGACCGGGCCCGTACGCGGCCCCGCGGGGTCTGCGCGGTCATCGGGCCAAAGCCCGCTCACCGGACCGCCGCACGCGTACGGGGCCCGGTCCTCGTTGGTGTCGCGTGACGGTCCGGCGCGGTCGCGGTCGACGGCGGCGTGCTTCCCGGAGTCGGCCCGCGTAATTGCGTGCGTACCGTGCCCCGGTCTCCGTACGCTGGCCGTTCACGGGCGGAAGCGGTCCGCGGACGGGCACGGCCTGGGCGTGGAAGCTCCTCGCAAGCGGAAGCCCTCAGCTACGGAACGCGGAGTGGGAGTCACGATGAGCACCCAGCACACCTACCGAGTGATCGTGCGCGGCACCTGGCAGGGCCTGACGGAAGAGGCACGCACCCGACTCCTGTCGGAGGTCGACGAGCACGGGATCAGCGCGATGCGGTTCACCGAGGAGGGCTCGCTCTCCTACGACCGGGGGCTCAAGCACTTCAGCTTCCGCTTCGTCGTGGTGTCCAACGCCGCTGACGGCGAGGAGATGGCATCCGCGATCGCCGAGGACCGGGCCGAGACCCTGCTCGGAGAGCTGGGGTGCGGCCACGGCGAACTCCGTTCCACCGCCACGGACATGGACACCATGAAGATCAACCACAAGGGCCGGCGGACGAGCGCGGCGACCGCCGCGCGGCCCGCCGCCGTCTGAGGGCTCAGCCGAGCTCCACCTCGGGCCGGTACATGTCCAGCCACATCGCGAGGTCCAGGGTGCGTTCCAGCCCTCGCCGGGACGCACCGGTGACCTGCGGATCGGAGTGTTCGTCGGCCGCCTTCCGCAGCCGGTCGCGGTCGATGAGCCCGAAGACCCGGTGGTCCGGGCGGGCGAGCAGGTCGCGGGCGTGCTCCTGGAGGGCGCGGGCGTATTTCGGGTCCTGCGTCGACGGATAGGGGCTCTTGGTCCGCTCGTACACCGATCGGGGCAGCACGTCCGCGACGGCCTCGCGCAGCAGGCTCTTCTCCCGGCCGTCGAAGGATTTCAGCGCCCAGGGCGTGTTGTAGACGTACTCGACGAGCCGGTGGTCGCAGAACGGCACTCGGACCTCCAGGCCGACCGCCATGCTGGCCCGGTCCTTCCGGTCGAGCAGGACGCGGACGAACCGGGTCAGGTGGAGGTGGCAGATCCGGCGCATGCGGTACTCGAAGTCGCTCTCGCCGACGAGTCGTTCGATGCCCGCGACGGCGGATTCATAGCTTTCGCGGATGTACGACCGCAGGTCGAGGGCCTGGTGCACGTCGTCCCGGAGCATGTCCGCGTCCTCACCGAACTGCTCGGAGTAGCGGACCAGCCAGGGGAAGGTGTCGGCCCGGCGTGCCTCCTCGTCGAAGAACTGGAGGTAGCCGCCGAAGACCTCGTCGGCGGACTCGCCGGACAGCGCGACGGTCGAGTGCTCGCGGATGGCCCGGAAGAGCAGGGAGAGCGAGGTGTCCATGTCCCCGAGCCCCATGGGGAGGTCCCGGGCCCGGATCACCCGGGCGCGTGCCTCGGGGTCCGCGAGGGTGTCCGGGTCGAGCACGATGTCGCGGTGGAGGGTGCCCGACCGCCGGGCCACGTCGTGCACGAACGGGGTGTCGGGTGTGGTGCGCAGTTCGTCGGCGACGAAGTTCTCGGTCCGTCCGACGAAGTCGACCGCGAAGGTGCGGACCTTCTCCCCGCTCTCGGCGAGCCGCCGCGCGGCGAGCGCGGTGACGGCGGACGAGTCGAGCCCCCCGGAGAGCAGGACGCAGCGGGGTACGTCGGAGACCAGCTGGCGGCTCACGATGTCGTCGAGCAGCGAGCGCACGGTGACGATCGTGGTGTCCCGGTCGTCGGGGTGCGGGCGGGTCTCCAGCCGCCAGTAGACGTGCCGGCGCGGACCGTCGCGGTCCACGGTGACGGTCGTGCCGGGCTCGACCTCGTACATGCCGTCCCACACGGCGTGACCGGGGGTCTTGACGAGGCTGAACAGCTCACGGAGCCCGTCGGCGGTCACCCGGGGCCGGGCCAGCGGGTTGGCGAGTACGGCCTTGGGCTCCGAGCCGAAGAGCACTCCGTCGGACGTCGGCCAGTAGTAGAACGGCTTGACGCCCATCCGGTCGCGGATCATGACGAGCTTGTCGTGGCGGCCGTCCCAGACGGCGAAGGCGTACATGCCGTTGAGCCGTTCGGCGACGGCCTCGCCCCACTCCAGGTAGCCGTGCAGCACGACCTCGGTGTCCGAGTCGGTGGTGAAGCGGTGACCGCGTGTGGTCAGTTCGCCGCGGAGTTCGGTGAAGTTGTACGCCTCGCCGGAGTAGACGAGGGCGACGTCCCCGTCGGGTGTGGGGACGGACATGGGCTGGCGTCCGCCCGGCAGGTCGATGATCGCCAGCCTGCGGTGCCCGAGCCCCGCGTGCTCGGCGGTCCAGGTCCCCCGGTCGTCCGGGCCCCGGCAGGCCATGGTCTCCGTCATCGCGTCGAGCACCGCGGTGTCCTCGGTTCCCCGCAGGTCGCGGTCGAAGGAGACCCAGCCGGCTATGCCACACATACGCGTCCTTCCGATTCGGTCCCGGCCGGAAGCGGTCGTACCCACGGTTCGCCCCGGTGCGGCGGCGTGCCGGGGGCGAGGGCCCGGCAGAACCGGTCGTGAACCAGTTGCATGAGGCAGCTATACGACGAGGCTCCGCCTGCGATCGCCCGCGGTCAACACGAACGCCGCGTCGGCGGGCGCGCTCCCTGCCACTTTCGGCCGACGCTTTCCCTTTCCTGTACGAAGCTCCGCGCCGCGCGGCCGTGGAATACGGCTTCGCGGGCGGGGGCGGCGCTCCGATCCGGCCATGGGCAAAGACTTCCCCAACCCGGATGCGGCCGGTGGAGTGGGACCGGTCGGCGGGAGAGACCGGGAAGGGGCGGGCCGACAGCAGGGGGCAGGGCCGGCAAAGACCGGTGCGGGGCGGGCGTCCGGTCAGCCCGTCGCGCGCCTCGGCATCTCGGCCGTGAGCGCCCACCGCTCGTGGTCGCGCCAGGCCCCGTCGATCAGGAGGAAGTCGGGCGAGAACCCTTCGAGACGGAAACCGGCCCGTCGGACGAGGGCCAGCGACGCCTCGTTGCCGGGCTGGATGTTGGCTTCCAGGCGGTGCAGCCCGAGCGGCCCGAAGGCGTGGTCCAGGACCAGTTCCAGCCCCTCGCCCATCAGACCGCGGCCCGCGGCGTGGGCGAAGGCGCCGTACCCGAGCGCGCCGCAGCGAAAGCCACCGCGCACGATGTTGTTGATGTTGATGAATCCGGCGATCGCGCCGCAACCGCTTCCCTGCCCGCGTGCGCGTCGGCAGACCAGGAAACCCGCCTTCGTGGGGTCCTCGATCAGCCGACCGGCGTACACGGCGTACGCGTCGGCGTCGAGGGGCGGGAAGAGCCAGGGACGATGCAGGTCCCGGCTCTCCCCCGCACGGGCGATGAACTCTTCGGCGTCCGCGTGCCGGTAGGGGCGGATCGCCACCCGGCGTCCCTCGGCCAGACAGTCGGCCTCCGCTTGGGTCTCAGGCATCCGGCCAGGTTAGGGGGTGCCCGTCGGTCCGGCACGCGGCGACCGCCCTCACCGCCTCCTCGAAGGGCGCGCCGGACCGCGTCGAAACAGCGGTCCGGCGCGCTCCTTGGCCGACGCTGTGGCCGCAAGGGCGCACGGCACCGGGGGCATGGAGCTCAGGCCAGGGCGGGTACCTCGGTGGTGAGCGTCGCCGGGCCACCGTCGGCGGGCGCGTCCAGCACGGCCGGCACACCGAGCGGAATCGTCAGCGCCGTCGGCCCGTGTCCGAAGCCCAGTTCCTCGACGACGGGCACGCCCAGGGGGCCGAGCCGGTCCGCGAGCACGGCCCGCACCCGCTCGTAGGGTCCGCACTCGGCCCACGAACCGCAGGCCACCCCGGTGATGCCGTCGAGTGCTCCGGCGCGCAGCAGTTGGGTGAGGACGCGGTCGATGCTGTACGGGTCCTCGGTGGTGTCCTCGATCACCAGCAGCCCGCCCCGGGCGGAGATCCGGGCGTGCGGGGTGCCGATGCCGGCGGCGAGCAGGCTGACGCAGCCGCCGAAGGTCACGCCGCGCGCCCGGCCGGGCACCAGTGCCCGCGCGCCGGGCAGCCCGAGAGTCCGCACCGACTCGGGCTCGAACAGGGTGGCCCGCAGGGATTCCTGGGTGTCCGGGTCCTTGAGGAAGGTCTCAGTGCCCACCATCGGACCGTGCAGGGTGGCGAGCCCCAGGTGCCGGGCGAACGCCTCGTGGAGCACGGTGATGTCGCTGTAGCCGATGAACACCTTGGGCCCGGCGGCGCGCATCGCGGCCCAGTCGACCAGGTCGACCACGCGGTGCGCGCCGTACCCGCCGCGGGCGCAGATCACCGCGTCGACGGCGGGATCGCACCACGCCTCCTGAAGGTCTCGCGCCCGCGCCTCGTCCGTTCCCGCCAGGTACTCCAACTCCGGGTGGACGGCGCGCGCATGGGGTGCCTCGACGGGTTCGAGGCCCCAGCGGCGCAGGATGTCGAGCCCGGCGTCCAGGCGGTCGCCGGGGACGGGCCCGCTCGGTGACACGACGGCGATCCCGGCACCGGGGCGCAGTCGGGCGGGGCGGATCAGCGGGGCGGGCATCCGCGGCACGGGGACCGGTCCTGCGCGGGTCACCGCTTCAGCCCAAGAGCCGGCACATCCGGGCAATCAAAGCCGAACGTCTGTGCGTACAGGGAGAGTTCGGCCTCCAGGGCACGGATCATGGTGTCGGCGCGGCGGAATCCGTGGCCCTCCCCCTCGAAGGCGAGGTAGGCGTGCGGAACGCCGCGTCCTTCGACCGCGGCCAGGAACCGTTCGCACTGGACGGGCGGGCAGATCGGGTCGGCGAGTCCCTGGAGCAGGAGGAAGGGCGTGTTCAGCCGTTCGGTGCGGCTGAGCGGGGACCGTTCCCGGTAGCGTTCGGGGACCTCGG
The DNA here is from genome assembly GCF_044548345.1 of Streptomyces sp. NPDC052042. NCBI lineage: Bacteria > Bacillati > Actinomycetota > Actinomycetes > Kitasatosporales > Streptomycetaceae > Streptomyces > Streptomyces sp. NPDC052042. The sequence continues at coordinate 151,231 of NZ_JBIUBU010000015.1, forward strand.
CGATCGGGCCGACCAGGGACTCCAGGTACTGCGACTCGAAGTCATGGGTCTCGCCCGTGCCCCAGCCGGTCAGGTCGAGGACGGGGTAGATGATCGTGCCGCAGGCGTAGACGTCGGTGCCGGTGAGGGAGGCGGCGGTGGTCCAGCCGCCCGCGCTGCCGCCGCGGATGGCGAGGCGGCGGGGATCGGCCGTGCCCTCGTCGGCCAGGGCTTCGGCGACGGCCGCGCAGTCCTCGACGTCGACGACGCCCCACTGTTCGCGCAGCCGGTTGCGGTACTCCCTGCCGTAGCCGGTGGAGCCGCCGTAGTTGACCTCGGCGACCCCGATGCCGCGGGAGGTGAAGTACGCGATCTCCAGGTCGAGCACGAGTGCGGCGTGCCCGGTCGGGCCGCCGTGCGCCCAGATGACGTACGGCGGCAGTTCGCCGTCCGGGCCGGTGTGCCCGGGACTGCGCGGCGGGTGGATGTGGGCGTGGATCTCCCGGCCGTCGGGGCCGGTGAAGGTGCGGTTCTCGGGCCGGGGGTAGTAGGCGGGATCGACGGCGTCCTCATGGGGGCTGCCGATGACGCGGGCACGGCCAGTCGCCGTGTCCAGCTCCACGACCTCGCAGGTGCTGGACGGGCTCGCGGCGATGCCGATGACCCGGCTGCCGTGCGTGGCGAGCCGGCCGGCCCACGCGGTCCAGGACCCGGCGACGTCGGTGAGTTCGCCGGTCCGGGGGTCGAGGATGCCGAGGGTCATGGTGCCCCTGCCGTGCACGGTGGCGACGAGGCCGTTGTCCAGCGGCCGGAACCAGCGGCAGCCGATCGTCCAGAGCGGGCCGGCGAATTCCTCCTCCCGGGCGCACAGCGGTTCGACGCCCCCGTCCGGGTCGGCGCGGTACAGGTTCCACCAGCCGCTGCGGTCACCGGCGAACAGCAGTGCTCCGTCGGCGTCCCACTCGATCTGCGGGATCGACTCCTCGGGGCCGCCCGCGAAGCTCCGGACGTCTCGGAACCTGCCGTCCTCGGTGACGTCGGCGAGCATCACCTCCGTGCCGTCCCACGGCATGCGCGGGTGGTCCCAGGCGATCCAGGCCGCCCGCCGCCCGTCGGGCGAGAGCTTCGCCCCGGTGACGAACCGGTGGCGGTCGTCGGTGAGTTCACGGATCGCCGTGCGATCCTCGGCCGCCGATCCGTCCAGCGGGACGGCGGCGACGACCCGGCGCAGGTCGGTGGGCGCCTCGCCGGTGAACTCCTCCAGCACGCACCACACCTCGCCCCGGTCGAGGTGGACGGCCGGGTCGACCCAGCGCAGCCCGCCGCCCACGGCGGAGACCGGGGTGAGCGGCCGGGGCCCGCCGGGTTCGTCGGGGGCGTACGCGTACAGCCGCTGGTCGGCGAAGTCGACGAAGACGACCAGCGGTCCGCCCTCGGCGCGGACGGCCCCGGCCCAGGGCTGTCCGCCGTACTCGACGACCCGGCTCCGTACGTTCCACGGGGCGGGCAGCACGCTGCCGGTCGTCCCGTCCGCGCGGCGGCGGACCAGGGCGCGGCGGCCCTCCTCGGCGGGGCGCGGCTCCGTCCACCACACCTCGTCGCCGACGGTGCCGACGTGGTCCGGGCGTCCGTCGCGGGAGGCGACGAGGGCGGCGTCGATCGGTGACGGCCATGTTCCGTGGGCCGCGGTGGGCAGCATGTTCACATCCCCCTGGTAATGGGTCGGGCGGTGGTGGCGGGTCAGGCGGTACGCAGGTAGTGGTCGAGGACCCGGACGCCGAAGTGCAGCGCCTCGATCGGGACGCGTTCGTCGACGCCGTGGAAGAGCGCCTGGTAGTCGAAGCCGACGGGCAGCTTCAGCGGCGAAAATCCGTAGCCGGTGATGCCGAGCCGGGAGAACTGCTTGGCGTCGGTGCCGCCCGACATGCAGTACGGAACGACATGCCCGTCCGGGTCGAAGCGCTCGACGGCGGCGCGAAGCTTCGCGAAGGTCGAGGAGTCGGCCGGGGCCTGGAGCGGCACCTCTCGGTGGTGGAACTCCCAGTCGACGTCGGGCCCGGTCAGCCGGTCCATCGTGGCGTGGAACTCGTCCTCGCCGCCGGGGAGCATCCGCCCGTCGATGTAGGCGACGGCCTGGCCGGGGATCACATTGACCTTGTAACCGGCCTCCAGCATCGTCGGGTTGGAGCTGTTGCGGACGGTCGGTTCGACGAGGGCGGCGGCCGGTCCGAGCCTGCCGAGCAGTTCGTCCACGTCGAAGCCGGGGGCGTCGAGGTCGGGACGGATGCCGTGCAGCGCGGCGATCTCGGTGAGCGCGGCGCGCACGGTGGGGGTGAGCCGGACGGGCCATTGGTGCGCGCCGATGCGGGCGACGGCCGCGGACAGCGCGGTGACCGCGTTGGACCTGTTGACCTTGGAGCCGTGCCCGGCCCGGCCGTGCGCGGTGAGCTTCAGCCAGGCGGTACCTCGCTCACCGGCGGCGATCGGATAGAGCGCCAGGTCCGGGGTGGCGTGGAAGGTGAAGGCCCCCGATTCGCTGATGCCCTCCGTGCACCCTTCGAAGAGTCCGGCGTGGCGGTCGGCGAGGAAGCCCGAGCCGTCCTCGGCGCTGGCCTCCTCGTCGGCGGTGTACGCGATCACGATGTCGCGGCGGGGCCGCACCCCGGTCCGCGCCCAGGCCCGGACGACGGCCAGGACCATCGCGTCCATGTTCTTCATGTCGATGGCTCCGCGCCCCCAGACCACGCCGTCGCGGATCTCGCCGGAGAAGGGGTGCACGGTCCAGTCGGCGGCCTCGGCGGGGACCACGTCGAGATGGCCGTGGACGAGGAGGGCGTCGGCGGAGGGGTCGGTGCCCTCGATCCGGGCGACCACGTTGGTGCGCCCCGGGGTGCGTTCCAGCAGGACGGGTTCCGGGCCGGCCTCCGCCAGCCGCTGCGCGACGTACTCGGCGGCCGGACGTTCGCGGCAGTCTCCGCCGCCGCGGTTGGTGGTGTCGATCCGGATCAGTTCGGAAGTGAACGCCACCACCTCGTCGAGCGCCCGCTCGTCGACGGTCTCCTGGGGGCGGGACTGCTCAGCCATACTGTTCCTCCACGGCGGACGACACGATCGTGGTCACCGCCTTGAACGTGCGAATGCCTTCGTACATCGTCGCGCTGGTGTAGGCGACACGTCGCTCGCCGCTCGCCGCCACGCCGGGGACGACGGTGGCCGCGCCCGCCAGGTGCTCGGCGTCGAATTCCAGCTCGACGGTGAAGGGGCCACCCTCCACCGGGGTGTGGCGCACGGCCAGCGCGGTCGCCTCCTGGGCGGCGGCACGGATGTCGGCGGCGGTACGGGCCGGTGTACGGCACACGGCCGCGTACCGCGACACGTAGTCCTTCACCGCGACCTTGCGTGCTGCGGGCGCGTAGCCCTGCGCGTCCACGCAGGTCAGATCGTCCCCGGTGACCAGGACGACGGGAACGCCGTACTCGGCCACGACATGGGCGTTGAGCAGCCCCTCGCTCGCCCTGGCGCCGTTGAGCCACACTCCGGTGACCGAGTTCGCCAGGTAGGTGTGGGCCAGGACGCCCTCAGCCCCGGCACCGGTGTGGTAGCCGACGAAGGCGATGCCGTCGACGTCCCCGTGCTGGACGCCCTCCACCATGGAGAGGGACTTGTGCCTGCCGGTGAGCATCTGCACCCGGTCGTCGAGCCGCTCCAGCAGGAGGTTGCGCATCGACCAGTGGGCCTCGTTGACGAGCACCTCGTCGGCACCGCCGTCGTAGAAGCCGAGCACCGCCGCGTTCACGTCGGAGGTGAACATGGCGCGGCACCGCTCCCACTGGGGCGTTCCGGGCAGCACATCGGCAGGCCAGGTCACACCGGTGGCGCCCTCCATGTCCGCGCTGATCAAGATCTTCATGCGGGCTCACGCTACGCGCCGAGGAAGCGCCGGACCAGAGGCACATCAACGTTCAGTGGTCCAGTCCTCCGAAGAGTCCCCGCGGCCCCATGGGCCGGCGGACTCGTCCGCGCTCCCACCGGCTCCCGCCTACGCCCACGCGCCGCTCCGCGCATCCGGGCACCCCGTGCACGTCGGGGGGCTTCCAGGCCCGCCTTGACACCCCCCTTCACCAAGACCATGATTCCATTAATTGACTAGTGGAATTAAGGGGATGTGCATGACGGACGCATTCGCCCCGGGCGGCTCGCCCGGCGCCGGGGCCATGGAAGCCCGCGGCCTGGGGAAGCGCTATCGCCGCGGCTGGGCGCTGCGCGACTGCTCGTTCCGGCTGCCGGCCGGCCGCATCTGCGGGCTCGTCGGCCCCAACGGGGCGGGGAAGAGCACGCTGCTGGGACTCGCCACCCAGCAGATAGAGCCGACGGAGGGCGAGCTGCGCCTCTTCGGCTCCCCCGCGGGCGATGAAGCGATGAGGCCGAGGACCGCGTTCCTCGGTCAGGACAAACCGCTCTTCAAGGGGTTCACCGTGGCGGAGACGCTGCGTATGGGCGCCGAGCTCAACCCCAACTGGGACACGGCCTCGGCCGAGCGGATCGTCCAGTCGGGCCGGGTACCGATGGACGCCCGGATCGGCACGCTCTCAGGCGGCCAGCACACCCGCGTCGCGTTCGCGCTCGCCTTCGGCAAGCGGCCCGATCTGCTGATGCTGGACGAGCCGATGGCCGATCTGGACCCGCTGGCCCGCCACGACCTGAGCTCCCTGCTGATGGCGGAGGCCGTCGAGCGCGGCATCACCGTCGTGATGTCCTCGCATCTGCTGTCCGAACTGGAGGACATGTGCGACTACCTGCTGGTTCTCGCCGGGGGCCGGGTCCGGCTGGCGGGTGACGCCGACGAGCTCATCCCGGCCCACGCACTGGTGACGGGACTCGTCACCGACGGGGACCCGCTCGCCTCGCTGGCCCCGCACACCGTCGTCGAACTCCGTTCCCAGGGGCGGCAGTTCCAGGCGCTGATACGGCCGAACGGCCCGTTGCACCCCGAATGGGCCGTCACCGGGCCCAGCCTGGAGGAAGTGCTGCTGGCACATCTGCGCTCGCCGGACGTGCCTCCCCTGTACACACCCGGCGCCCGTCACGAGGCCGAAGGAACCCCCACCTCATGAACACCACCCTGACCGACACGTCCCGGACGGCCGCCCGGGAGCCCGGACGCCGACTGCTGGGTGGGCTGAACTGGCTCGTCGTGCGCCAGCACCGGGCAGCGCTGCTCACCGTGGCCGCCGCGGTCGTGCTCGGCTCGGCCTGGATCGTCTACCAGCGCAATCGCCTGGCCGGAGTCCTCGAAACGCTCGGCTGGCCGGACAAGGAACCGCCGATGCCGGTACCCGGTTCGGAGAGCATCAACCTCACCATCACCGCCCTGGGCATGCTGCCGTTCCTCCTCGGCGTCTTCCTCGGCGCCCCGCTGATCGCGGGCGACCAGGAGCGCGGCACCCTGCAACTGGTCACCACCCAGTCCGTTTCCCGCCGCCGGTGGCTCACGGCCAAGCTCGCCTGGTGCTACACGACGGCGCTGCTGGCCGGTGCGGTGCTCTCGGTGTTCTTCACCTGGTGGTGGAAGCCGTACCGCGCGATGTTCTCGGACCGGTGGTACGAGGGGAACATCTTCGACCACACCGGCCCGGTGCTTCCCGCCATGTGCCTCTTCCTCACCGCCGCCGGGATCACCATCGGCATGCTGGTGCGCCGGATCATCCCGGCGATGGCGGTCACATTCGGCTTCTCCGTGGCCTTCCAGATCGTCTGGGGAGAGCTGCGCGCCCACCTCGCGCCGTCGAGGATGCTCAGCTACCCGTACGGCGGCGGCACAGACGGGCAGCTGGACGATCCGTACGAACTGGACCGCTGGATCGGTTCCGCCGACGGCCGCCTCTACGGCTGGGGGACGTGTGCCGCGCCGACGGACGCGGCGACGGACGCCTGCATGGAGAAGCACGGGATCGTCAACGATGTCATCAAGTACCTCGACTTCGGCCAGATGCCGGCGATGCAGTGGACCGGGGCGGGCATCCTGCTCGCCGCCACCGCGGCACTCACCGTGCTCACGGTGTGGCGGGTGTCGCGGAGCCCCCTGCGGTGACGTGCCGTCACGGGTGCGTATGGTTTCGGCAGTCCAGAGGAGGTGAAGACGGTGGTCGTGTTCCGCATCGACCGACGCAGCGGAGTGGCCACGTACCTCCAGATCGTGCGGCAGGTCGAACAGGCACTGCGGATGGGCGCTCTGGAAGCGGGTGACCGGTTGCCGACGGCCGCGCAGGTCGCGGCGGACACCAAGGTCAACCCGAACACGACCCTCAAGGCGTACCGCGAGCTGGAGCGCGCGGGGCTCGCCGAGGTGAGGCAGGGGGCGGGCACCTTCATCACCCGGTCCCTGGGCCCGGCACAGGAGATCCCCGGCTCCCCGCTGCGGGCGCCGCTGGCCGCGTGGATGGACGAAGCGCGGTCCCAGGGACTCAGCGGCGCGGAGGTCACCGCCCTCTTCCAGGCGGCATACGCCGCGGTGTTCCCGTCCGAGACGGACGGTTGACGGCCGAGGAAGACGGCCGAGGAAGACGCCGAGGCGAGCGGCCGGAGGGCGGGGCGGCCGGGGCGAGGCCACGGGAACGGGCCCAGAACGCCCCGGGCCGCCGTCGGCATGCGGCACCGGCGTACCGGATCGCCTGCCCCGCCCGCGAAGTCAGCCGCCGACGGCCGCCGTTGCCGGCCGTCGGCCCGTACGGCGGCCGTCGCGTCGGTCTCCGGCCCGTCACCCGGCCAACGCTCAGTCCTCGTGCCCCAGTTGGAGATCGCGTTCGGTGCGCCCGCCACCCGCGACCTGGAGGACCGTGGCCACCGGCGGATACCCGGCCGCGATCACCGTGTACTCACCCGTGGACAGGTCCACGAACCGGAACGACCCGTCCGGCCCGGTGGTGAGCGTGTCGACGACGTTGCCCGCCGCGTCCAGCAGGGTGACCCGGGCATCCTCGACGAGCCTGCCGCCGCTCGCCCGTACGACCCCGCGCAGCACCGCTCCTCCGGCGAGTTCGATGTCCTGCCGCGTCTCCCTGGCGGCCTGCACGCTCACCGGCAGCGCGGCGGGCCGGAAAGCGGGGGCGCTGGCGGCCAGGGTGTACTCGCCGGCCACCAGCTCCTTGATCACAAAGCCGCCCTCGCGTCCGCTGCGGGTGGAGGCGACCACCTCGCCGCGCACATCGGTGAGGGTGACGGCCGCATCGCGCACCGGAAGGCCGTCGGCGGTGACGACGGTCCCGGCGAGCCGTCCCGCACCGCCGAGCACCACATCGAGATCGACGGGCCGTTCACCCACGGTGACGCTGACGGCCTGCGGCTGGTGGCCTCCGGCCGCGGCGATCAGGACATAGCTGCCCGCGCCGGGCACGCTCAGCGCATAGCGCCCGTCGTCACCGCTCGCGCCCCGTCCGACCTGCCGGCCCTGGACGTCGATGAGGGTGAGCGCGGCGCGCGGGACCTTCGTACCGTCCGGGTGCTGGACGCTGCCGCACACCGGTACGCCAGACAGGTACACGGCCGGGGACGCGGCGGGGACGGGGGTGCGGGCGGCGGGGACCGCGGCGGTCTCGGCGGTCGGCGGGGTTGCGGTTTCGGGACTGTTGTGGGACACCAGCGGTTTCTCCTTGAGGAATAAGGCGAGGATCAGGCCGAGCACGAGCACCGGCACGAGGTAGAGGAAAATCCGCGGCATCGCGTCGGCGTATGCCTGGATGTAGGCGTCGCGCAACGCGGGTTCCATGGCGTGGACCAGCTGCGGCGTGATCGATTCGGGGTCGGGCAGATCCGCGTCGGGCGGCAGGCGGACGGCCAGCGCGTCGGAGAGGCGGCCTGCGAAGAGCGTGCCGAAGACGGCCGCGCCGACGCTGCCGCCGATCTGCCGGAAGTAGTTGTTGGCGCTGGTGGCGGCGCCGAGGTCGGCGGGCCGTACGGAGTTCTGCACGGCGAGCACCAGCACCGGCATGAGCAGGCCGATCCCGGCGCCGAGCACGGCCTGCGCGATGCCGTGTTCGAGCAGCGGGGTGTCGGTGTCGAGCCGGGAGAGCAGCCACATCCCCACGGCGGAGACGGCGGCTCCGACGATGGGGTGGGCGCGGTAGCGGCCGGTACGGGAGATCATCTGGCCGGAGACGACGGACGCCACGACGACACCGCCCATCATCGGGAGCATGAGCAGTCCGGACTCGGTGGCCGTGGCGCCGTCGACCATTTGCAGGAAGGTCGGCAGGTAGCTGGCGGCACCGAACAGCGCGACGCCGACGACGGCGCCGACGAGCGCGGTGACGTTGAAGATCGAATCGCGGAACAGCCGCAGCGGAATGATCGGTTCGGCCGCCCGCCGCTCGACGACGAGGAAGAGCAGCGTCGCCGCGACGGCACCGGCGCCGAGCCCGAGGATGGCCGCCGACCCCCAGGCATACTCCGTGCCGCCCCAGGTGGTCAGCAGCACCAGACAGGTCGACGCGGCGGCCAGCAGCAGCGCGCCGAGGACGTCGAGGCGCGGGCGGACGGCAGGCCGGGGCAGTTTCAGCACGATGGTGATGACGGCCAGGGTGATCAGGCCGAACGGCACGTTGATGTAGAAGCACCAGCGCCAGGAGGCGTGGTCGGTGAAGAAGCCGCCGAGCAGCGGTCCGGCTACGGAGGCGAGTCCGAAGGCGGCCCCGATGAGCCCCATGAACCTGCCGCGTTCCCGGGGCGGCACGACGTCCGCGATGATGGCCTGGACCCCGATCATGAGTCCTCCGCCGCCGATGCCCTGGACGGCGCGGAAGGCGATGAGCTCGTCCATGGTGCGGGACCAGCCGGCCAGCGCGGAGCCGATGACGAAGACGACGATCGCGAACTGGAAGACGCTCTTGCGGCCGAAGAGGTCGCCGAGCTTCCCGTAGAGCGGCAGTCCGATGGTGGAGGCGAGAAGGTACGCGGTGACGGCCCAGGACATCTTCTCCAGGCCGTGCAGCTCTCCGACGATCTTCGGCAGCGCGGTGGCGACGATCATCTGGTCGAGCGCCGCGAGCAGCAGCGTCAGCATCAGCCCGAGGAAGATCAGCCGGATGCGACGGGGACCGATCTCCGGTAAGCCGGCCGGGACGGCGGCCCGCTCCGCCGCCTCGGGATCCGGCTCCGGCGTGGCCTGGGGCGGAGGCGGGGAAGGCGTATCGGCGGTCGCGGCGGCCGCCGGTACGGTCACCCCCGTACCGCCCTGTTCGTCCCCCAGCAGAGTGCTCCCGCCCACCACGTGCCGCTCCCCTCGTCGCGTCTGCGCCGACCTTTCTCGCATCGCGCGACGAGGGAGGGCAACCGGCGGCGAGGGGGCGCTGACGGCGCACCGGGGGCTTCATCCCCGGTGGGAGGCGCTGCGGCGCACCACCGCCGGGACCGGAGAACCACTCGAACCGGTGAGGTGGGCCGAACGGGCCGAGGGGCTACTTCTCGACTTCGGTGGCGAGATTGCGCAGCAGTTCGTCGTAGATCCGCGCGAGGCCCTTGGGGGCGAAGGTCCGCTCGAAGAATCCGCCGATGCCTCCGGCCCCCTTCCAGACCGTCGTCACGACGGCCTTCGAACGGCCCTCGCCGGCCGGGGTGACCGTCCAGGTGGTGACCATCGAGGAGTTGCGGTCCTTCTCCACGAGCCGGCCGTCGCTGGGCTCGGTGACCTCCATCAGGCAGTCACGCACCCGCTTGCTCGTGGCCTGGAGCTTCCAGTGCACGAGGGTGCCCTCGCCGTCACCGCCCTCACGCACCTCGTACTCGCTGAACTGTCCGGGCAGCACCCTGCCCCGGGTCTGCTCGTAGTCGGCCAGCGCGTCGAACACCGTGTCCGCGTCCGCCGCGATGACTCGTTCCGTGGTGGCCTCGACCTGCGCCATGGCTGTTCCTCCAGCACTCGGATTTCGGGGTGTGCCGAGCCAACCACCTTCGACGCGCCGCTCAAAATCGGGGCCGCCTCCCGGGTGGTCGCTGTTCGGAGTCCGGCCGTGACCCGCCCGGTTCCCGATCGTTTCCGGGGCGCACGCACTCTCGGACGAAGGGGAGAAAACGATCAAGGGAACAAATGTTCTATTCTCTCGACCAGTGCTACCGAGGAGGCGCCCATGCGCTGGAACCATCTGGTCGAGAACCCCGCCGCGACCGGGAACAGCGCGCTCTTCGCCGCGGACGCGGTGACCACGCGCACGTTCGACACCCCGGAGTTCCGGGGGATCACCTTCCACGAGATCCGGGCCCGCTCGATCGTGAACCGAGTGCCCGGCGCATCGCGCATGCCGTTCGAATGGACGGTCAACCCGTACCGCGGCTGCACCCACGCCTGCGTGTACTGCTTCGCCCGCAAGACCCACGGCTACCTGGATCTGGACACGGGCATCGGCTTCGACTCCCAGATCGTCGTCAAGACCAACGCCCCGGAACTGCTGCGCACGCACCTGGCGTCCGGCCGCTGGCACGGAGCGCACATCGCGATGGGGACCAATGTCGACTGCTACCAGCGGGCGGAGGGCCGGTACCGGCTGATGCCGGGCATCATCTCGACCCTGCGCGACCACGCGAACCCGTTCTCGATCCTGACCAAGGGAACGCTGATCCTGCGCGACCTCGATCTGCTGCGGCAGGCGGCCGAGGTCACCGACGTCGGCATCTCCGTGTCGGTCGGCTTCGTCGACGAGGGGCTGTGGCGCACCGTGGAGCCCGGCACCCCCTCCCCCGCGCGCCGCCTGGACGTCGTGCGCGCCCTGAGCGGGATCGGCATCGATTGCGGGGTGCTGATGGCGCCCGTCATCCCCTTCCTCGGCGACCATCCGGACCAACTGCGCGCCACGGTCCGGGCGATCGCCGCCGCCGGGGCGACGTCCGTGACCCCGCTCGTGCTCCATCTGCGGCCCGGCGCGCGGGAGTGGTACATGCGCTGGCTCGGCGAGCACCACCCGCATCTGGTACGACGGTACGAACGGCTGTACGCGGAGGGCCCGTACGCGCCCAAGTGGTACCAGCGGCGCATCACGCGCCACGTCCACGAGCTGGCCGCCGACTTCGGCATCGGGCCGTCGCACCGCGGGACGGCCCGCCGGCTTCCCGTGCGCCGGAGGGACACGGCGCGGCCCGAAGCCGCCGGGCCGACCCAGTTGACGCTGCTCTGAGCGAGCGGCTTCACAACGCCCCTACCAGAGACCCCCTCACAGGGCAAACGGGTCAACTCTTTCCATAACGTGTCCTTCCGGGCGCGAATGCGGGGAGCATGCGGCGAGGACCGTGCCACGCACAGCCGCGTCCCCGTGTTCCCCACCCCGGGAGGCCATATGACGAAACGTTCAGGAATCCTCGTCGCCGTGGGAGCGACGGTCGCCGGCCTGGTGACCGCGACCCCGTCCCCGGCGGCCGCCGACGCCGAGCCCCGTCCCGCCACCGCCCCGCTCCGCTGGACCGACTGCGGAACCGACGCGTACCCGCGGCTGCAGTGCGCCACGGTCCGCACGCCGCTGAACCATGACGACCCGTCGGGCCGGCACATCACGCTGGCCCTGTCCCGGATCCCGCACACCGCGAAGACCTTCCAGGGCCCCCTGCTCGTCAATCCGGGCGGCCCCGGGGGCAGCGGCCTGTCGATGGCCGGTTTCGTCGCCTCGTCGCTGCCGAAGTCGGTGGCCGCTCAGTACGACGTGATCGGCTTCGATCCGCGTGGCGTCGGGAGGAGCAGACCGGCGCTGAACTGCGTGCCCGGGTTCTTCGGCCCGCCGCGACCCGACTCGGTGCCGCAGGCGCCCGGGGTCGAGCAGGCCAACCGGAACCGCACCGCCTCCTTCGCGAAGGCGTGCGGCGAGAAGTACCCGGACCTGCTGCCCCACATGGACACGGTCAGCACCGCCAAGGACCTCGACGTGATCCGCAGGGCGACCGGCGCCCGCAGCCTCAACTACTTCGGCTACTCGTACGGGACCTACCTCGGCGCCGTGTACGCCAAGCTGTTCCCGGAGCGGGTGCGGCGCATGGTGCTGGACTCGAACGTCGACCCCGAGGGCGTCTGGTACGAGGCCAACATCGCCCAGAACTACGCGTTCGACGCCCGCCACAAGGCGTTCGCCGCCTGGGTGGCGAAGCACGACAGCGCGTACGGCCTGGGCGTTGATCCGGCGCGGGTGGAACGCGCCTGGTACGCGATGCGCCGCGCGGTCGCGAAGCACCCCGCGGGCGGGAAGGTCGGGACGAGCGAGCTGGAGGACACGTTCCTGCCGGGCGGCTACTACAACGGCTACTGGCCGCGCCTGGCCGAGGCGTTCGCCGCCTACACGCACGACCGCAACGAGAACGCTCTCGTGACGGCGTACCAGAGGTTCGGTGCGCTCGACGCGGAGGGCGACAACGGGTACGCGGTCTACTCGGCCGTGCAGTGCCGCGACACCCCGTGGCCCCGCGACTGGAAAACCTGGCGCGACGACGGCTGGCGCGTCCAGGCGAAGGCCCCCTTCTTCACCTGGAACAACACCTGGTACAATGCGCCGTGCGCCGACTGGCCGGTGGAGCCGCTGCGGCCGGTGGAGGTGTCCAACGGGAGCCTTCCGCCGGTGCTGATCTTCCAGGCGACGGACGACGCGGCGACGCCTTACCAGGGCGGTGCGGCCATGCGTCGCAGGCTGCACGGTTCCAGCCTGGTCGTCGAGCAGGGCGGCGGCAACCACGGCATCACCTTGAGCGACAACGACTGCCTGGACACCTACCTGGCCGACTACCTGGCCAAGGGCACCGTCCCGCGCGGCAGGACCGGCGGATCGGAGGCGGACGCGGTCTGCGCCAAGTCCCCCGATCCGACGCCGTCGGCCAGCCGGGCGGCGAAGGCGACCCGGCTCCCCGGCACCGAGGCCAGGGGCGGCGTCCTGCACCGGCTCCTCGGCTTCCGCGGCTGATCGGCGAGACCCCGGGCCGGCGCCGCCCCGGCCCGGGGGCGGCCATACGCCGGACGTGCGGGCGGGGCCGCCCTGCACCGGGTGTGCGGGCGGTCCCGACCCGACGCGCCGGGACCGCCCGCACGCCCCACGGCCCCGCCGAGCTGCGTGCGCGCCCGCGCCCCGCACCCCCGCTCGCCCCGGGCCCGCCCGCGCATCCGGCCCCCCGGCGCTCAGTCCGCCCGCAGCCGGCCCAGCGCCTCGCGCGCGGCGCCGGCGAGCCGAGGGTGCGGCAGGGCCGCCTCCAGGAGCGGGCGGGCCCGTTCGTCCCCCAGCCGCCCCAGCCCCTCCACACAGGCCAACGCCACCCGCCAGTGCGGATCGCCGGGGGCCAGCAGGCGCTCCAGCGTGGCCATCAGCGCGGGCACGGACTCCGGAGCACGGAGCGCGGTGAGCAGCCGTACCGGGTGGAGGGCGTACGCGGTGCGCAGGGCGTTGGTCGCGAGGGCCGCCGCCGCCCGGGGGGTGCGGGGATCGCCGAGCCGCGCCAGGGCGTGGGCCGCGCAGACGCAACGCTCCGGATCGCGGTGGTTGAGCAGCAGGACCAGCGTTTCGAACGCCCGCCGGTCCCCGGCGCAGCCGAGCCGGAACGCGGCCATCTCCCGCGCCCAGAGGGGGCGTTCACGCTGCACGAGGACGCGGGCCAGTTCCCCCTCGTCCTCGGCGGCGAGCAGGTGCTGAAACGCCGGTGTCTCCCCCGCCGCTCGCGCCTCGTCGGCCAGCCGGTCCGTCAGCGACCGGTACTCCTCGTCCATGACGTTCAGCGTATCGGCGGGCACTCTGGGTATCGAGGGGCCCGAAACATGTGACGTGATGCACGACGACCCAGGTCTAGCGCGCTCGTTACCGGCGAGTTAATCTCATATGAGCGGGACACGATCCCGCCTGCTCCGGCGGCCTGGTGACGCAGCCGTCCGGAGTGCTCGTCGGTTCGGCAGCTTCGTGAGACGCGACTCCGGGACAGAGTCCGTCGCCCTTCCGGTCCGGGCGCGCCCGTCGCCCCCGAACCGTGTACCACGGCGCACAAGTTCGGTGCGCCTCGCGCCGGTTCTCCTCCGCGCGCATGCTCCGCGCCGGCTTCTCCCGTGCGCTTCGCGCGTACTCACAGTCGTCACTCACCCTCTGGAGTCCCCTGATGGACACCTCGCTCACCACCATCGCCGTCGTCGGCCTCGGCACCATGGGGACCGGCATCGCCGAGGTCCTCGCCCGCGCCGGTCACGAGGTCATCGGTATCGACATCGACGAGAGGGCGGCCCGTCGGGCCGTCGCCTCACTGGAGGCCGCGACCGAGCGCGCCGTGCGGCACGGCCGGATCACGGAGCGCGAACGGAGCCGGGTCCTCGCCCGGTTCCGCACCCACGACGACCTGCGCGCCGCCGCGGACGCGGAGCTGGTGATCGAGGTCGTTCCGGAGTCGTACGAGATCAAGCAGCAGGTGTTCCGGGATCTCGACGCGATCGTCTCCCCGACCGCGATCCTGGCCACCGGGACCAACGCCCTGTCCGTGACGCGGCTGGCCGCCGAGTCGCTGCACCCCGAGCGGGTGCTGGGGCTGCACTTCTTCAACCCGGCCCCGGCGATGAAGCTGGTCGAGGTGGTCTCCTCGGTGCTGACAGCGCCCCCGGCCGTCGAGGCGGTCACCGCGCTCGCCCGCAGCCTGGGCAAGGAGCCGGTCGCGGTCGGCGACCGGCCGGGCTTCGTCGCGGACGGGCTGCTGTTCGGCTACCTCAACCAGGCCGCGGCCATGTACGAGGCGAACTACGCCTCCCGCGAGGACATCGACGCGGCGATGAGGCTGGGCTGCGGACTGCCGATGGGGCCGCTCGCCCTGCTCGACCTGATCGGGATCGACACCGCACGCACGGTCCTGGAGGCCATGTACGCCTCGTCGCACGACCGGTTGCACGCCCCGGCACCGATCCTCCGGCAGCTCAGCGAGGCGGGGCTGACCGGTCGCAAGGCGGGTCGTGGCTTCTACACGTACGCGGAGCCCGGCGGGCGGACCGTGGTGCCGGACGCCCTGACCCCGCGCAAGGACGCATCACGGGTCGAGGGAAGGCCGGTGCGTTCGGTGGGCGTCGCGGGCTCGGGCACGATGGCCTCGGGGATCGCCGAGGTCTTCGCGAAGGCCGGACACGACGTGGTGCTCGTCGCCCGCGGGCAGGAGAAGGCGGACGCGGCCAAGACCCGGATCGCCAAGTCGCTGGAGCGTTCCGTGGCCAAGGGGCGGCTGACCGCCGAGGCCCGGGACGAGGCACTGGCCCGGATCACCCCGGCGGGCTCGCCCGACGCCCTCGCCGAGGTCGATCTCGCGGTCGAGGCCGTGGCCGAGGACCTGATGGTCAAGCAGCAGCTCTTCCGCACACTGGACAAGGTGTGCAGGCCGGGAGCGGTGCTCGCCACCACCACCTCCTCGCTGCCGGTCGTGGCGATCGCGCGGGCCACCTCGCGTCCGCAGGACGTCGTCGGCATGCACTTCTTCAACCCGGCGCCGGCCATGAAGCTGATCGAGGTCGTCCGCACGGTGCTCACCGCGGACGACGTCCGCGCCACCGTCCACGAGGTGTGCGGCATGATCGGCAAGCACGCGGTGGACTGCGGGGACCGGGCCGGGTTCATCGTCAACGCGCTGCTGTTCCCGTACCTGAACAACGCGATCAAGATGGTCGGGGAGCACTACGCGACCCTCGACGACATCGACGCCGCGATGAAACTGGGCGGCGGCTACCCGATGGGCCCGTTCGAGCTTCTGGACGTCGTCGGCCTCGACGTGTCGCTCGCCATCGAAAAGGTGCTGCACGAAGAGTTCCGCGAGCCGGGACTGGCCCCGGCACCGCTGCTCGAACACCTGGTGGCCGCGGGCTGCCTCGGCCGCAAGACGGGGCGCGGCTTCCGCGAATATGCCCGGCGCTGAGCCGCCCCCGGTGGCGGGGGCCGGGTGGGGCGGGCTGCTCGACCCTCGGGGCGGCCCGCCCCCGCGCGATCCGCCGGGCGGCCCGCCCCCGCGGACGCCCTCCCCCGCGTCGATGCAGTACGTTCACACCATGTCCCAGCCCGCCAGGTCCCCCCGTGCCTCCGCCGTGTCCGACCCGCAGGAAAGCCCAACCGGCGGTCGCGCCGCTGCCCAACGGCTCAAAATGCGCCGAGAACTGGCCGCCGCGGCGATGGAACTCTTCGCGACGAAGGGGTACGAGGCCACGACGGTCGACGAGATCGCGGGCGCCGCGGGAGTCGCCCGGCGCACCTTCTTCCGCCATTTCCGCTCCAAGGAAGAGGCCATCTTCCCGGACCACGACGACACGCTCGTCAGGGCCGAGGCCGTCCTCAACGCCGCCCCCGCGCACGAGCATCCGCTCGACACCGTCTGCCGCGGCATCAAAGAGGTCATGAAGATGTACGCGGCCAAGCCCGCGGTCTCCGTGGCCCGTTACAAGCTGACCCGTGAGGTTCCCACCCTGCGCGAGGCCGAGATCGCCTCGGTGGCCCGCTACGAGCGGCTGTTCACGCGTTATCTGCTGGGCCACTTCGACGAGCGCGACCACGAGGCCGGCAACGACGACCCGCTGCTCGCCGAGGTCGCGGCGTCCGCGGTCGTCACCGCGCACAACCATGTGCTGCGGCGCTGGCTGCGAGCGGGCGGCGAAGGCGACGTGGAGGCCCAGCTCGACCACGCCTTCGCGATCGTCCGCAGGACGTTCGGCACCGGCATCGGGGCGGGCCGGGTCTCCGGCGGCGAACCGGCGAAGCAGCCCGCCGCCACCGTGTCCTCCGAGAGCGAGGTGCTGGTCGCGGTGGCGCGGACGGACGCGCCGCTCGACGAGGTGATGCGCACGATCCAGCAGGCGCTCCAGGACCACTGAGAAGGCCCGCCGGACCGGTGGGGCCCCGGGGCGGTGCCTGTCCGGCCGGGGCCCGCCCTCCGCCCCGCCGAATTTCGGTTGCCGCTCCCTCGGTCCGGTGGTGTGGTGTGCGGATGAATCATGATTGTGATGCAATTCTTGCCCTTTTCGACCGGGAGATGCGGGAGCACGCCCGCCCCGACGGCCCCGGCGTCCGGGTCGAGCGCACCGGTGACGTCGTACGGATGAGCGACACAGCCGAAGGCTGGGGCAGCGTCGTCTGGTCGGCCCCGGACCTCGACGCCCGGCGGGCGGACGCCGCGATCGCCGCGCAGGTGGCGCACTGCGCGGCGTCCGGCTACGACGAGTTCGAGTGGAAGCTGTACGCGCACGACCGGCCGGCGGACCTGGCGGAGCGGTTGCTCGCGGCCGGTTTCGAGGCGGAGGATCCGGAGACCCTGATGGTCGCCCCGGTCGCGGACCTTCCGACGGCGGTGGAGCTTCCGGAGGGGGTCCGGCTGCGCCCGGTGCGGGACGCGGACGACGTGGAGCTGATGGTCCGCGCCCATGGGCGGGCGTTCGGCTCGGACGGCGCGCAGCTGCGGCACCGTGTGCTGGCCGGGCTGGCCGAGGGCCCGGACCGTTTCGCCGCCGTCCTCGCCATGGCGGGCGACGAGCCGGTGAGCGCGGCCCGGATGGAGATGTACCCGGACACCCGCTTCGCCGGGCTGTGGGGCGGCGGTACGGCCCCTCAGTGGCGTGGCAGGGGCATCTACCGGGCGCTGGTCGCCCACCGCGCCCGGATCGCGGCGGAACGCGGCTACGACCTCCTCCAGGTCGACGCCTCCACCCAGAGCCGCCCGATCCTCGAGCGCCTCGGATTCATGGCCCTGAGCACCACGACTCCGTACCTGTACCGCGCTCGTTAGGGCCTCCACCGCGTACCGCGCTCGCCAGCGCCTCTATCGCACTCGCTGATCGATCATCCGCCGGGCATACCCGCACGAAACACCCCCCATTGCGCTCATGCGTGCCCGGCGGATGACAAGTGAGAGAAATTCTTGGCACCGAGTGCCTTGCGACCTGTCACGGAGTGCCATACGTTGAAGTTGTCCGGGCGGTCGGCGTACCGGGACCTCGCGTACGCCGACTGTCCCAGCGGGCTCCTCGTCCGCGCGCCCGGACGCCTGCGTCACAGGCACAGCCTTCTGCTCCACAGAGCAGGCCCAGCACCACCGGCCGAACCGACGGCACCACCTCCACCTCAGCTCCCCCTCAGCTCAGGGGACGTTCCGGCGTCCCCTGGGCGACCCATCCGCCGGAGGCACACCGTGAAGGAAATCCTGGACGCGATCCAAGCGCGGACGGAATCGTCAGGCGGTTCCGCCGCGGACCGGGCCGCCGAATTCGCGGCCCTGCCCATCCCCGAGTCGTACCGCGCGGTGACCGTGCACAAGGACGAGACGGAGATGTTCGCCGGGCTCGCCACCCGCGACAAGGACCCCCGCCACTCGCTCCACCTGGACGAGGTGCCGGTGCCCGAACTCGGGCCCGGCGAGGCCCTGGTCGCCGTCATGGCCAGCTCGGTGAACTACAACTCCGTCTGGACCTCGATCTTCGAACCGCTGCCCACGTTCGGCTTCCTGGAGCGCTACGGCCGGCTCAGCGAGCTCACCCGGCGCCACGACCTGCCGTACCACATCATCGGCTCCGACCTCGCCGGCGTCGTCCTGCGCGCCGGCCCCGGCGTCAACGCCTGGCGGCCGGGCGACGAGGTCGTCGCACACTGCCTCTCCGTCGAACTGGAATCCTCGGACGGGCACAACGACACGATGCTCGACCCGGAACAGCGCATCTGGGGCTTCGAGACCAACTTCGGCGGCCTGGCCGAGATCGCGCTCGTCAAGTCCAACCAGCTGATGCCCAAGCCGGCCCACCTCACCTGGGAGGAGGCTGCGGCCCCCGGTCTGGTCAACTCCACCGCCTACCGGCAGCTCGTCTCGCGCAACGGCGCGGGCATGAAGCAGGGCGACAACGTGCTCATCTGGGGCGCCAGCGGCGGACTCGGCTCGTACGCCACACAGTTCGCCCTGGCGGGCGGCGCCAATCCGATCTGCGTCGTCTCCAGCGAACAGAAGGCCGACATCTGCCGCAGGATGGGCGCCGAGGCGATCATCGACCGCAACGCCGAGGGTTACCGGTTCTGGAAGGACGAGCACACCCAGGACCCGAAGGAGTGGAAGCGTTTCGGCAAGCGCATCCGCGAACTCACCGGCGGCGAGGACGTGGACATCGTGTTCGAACACCCCGGCCGCGAGACCTTCGGCGCCTCCGTCTACGTGACCCGCAAGGGCGGCACGATCGTCACCTGCGCCTCCACCTCCGGTTACCAGCACGAGTACGACAACCGCTACCTGTGGATGTCGCTGAAGCGGATCGTTGGCTCCCACTTCGCCAACTACCGCGAGGCGTGGGAGGCCAACCGCCTCGTCGCCAAGGGCAAGATCCACCCGACGCTCTCCAAGGTCTACCCCCTGGACCAGACCGGGCAGGCCGCCTACGACGTCCACCGCAACCGCCACCAGGGCAAGGTCGGCGTGCTGGCGCTCGCCCCCCGCGAGGGCCTGGGCGTGCGCGACCACGAGCTCCGCGAGAAGCACATCGACGCCATCGGCCTGTTCCGTGACGCCTCGGCGGAACGGACCGACCGGCCCGGCCGTGACGCCTCGGCGGAACGGACCGACAGGCCCGGCCGTGACGCCTCGGCGGAACGGACCGTCGAGCCCCGCCGGAATGTCTGAGGTCCCGCGATGAACGAATGCCAGAAGGACCGCCCCTGGCTCATGCGGACGTACGCCGGCCACTCCACCGCCGAGGCGTCCAACGAGCTCTACCGGCGCAACCTCGCCAAGGGCCAGACCGGCCTGTCGGTCGCCTTCGACCTGCCGACGCAGACCGGCTACGACCCCGACCACGTCCTCGCCCGCGGCGAGGTCGGCCGGGTCGGTGTTCCCGTGTCTCACCTCGGTGACATGCGGCGGCTGTTCCAGGACATCCCCCTGGAGCGGATGAACACCTCGATGACGATCAACGCCACCGCGATGTGGCTGCTGGCGCTCTACCAGGTGGTCGCGGAGGAACAGGGCGCCGATGTCACCGGGCTCCAGGGCACCACGCAGAACGACATCGTGAAGGAGTACCTCTCGCGCGGAACACACGTCTTCCCGCCCGTTCCCTCGCTGCGGCTGACCACCGACATGATCGCGTACGCGGTCAACCACATCCCGAAGTGGAACCCGATCAACATCTGCAGTTACCACCTCCAGGAGGCGGGGGCCACCCCGGTCCAGGAGATCGCGTACGCCATGTCGACGGCGATCGCGGTACTGGACGCCGTACGGGACTCGGGCCAGGTACCCGAGGAGAAGTTCGGCGATGTGGTCGCGCGGATCTCCTTCTTCGTGAACGCGGGTGTCCGCTTCATCGAGGAGATGTGCAAGATGCGCGCCTTCGGCCGCATCTGGGACCGCGTCACCCGCGAGCGGTACGGCGTGGAGAACGCCAAGCAGCGGCGATTCCGCTACGGCGTCCAGGTCAACTCGCTGGGGCTGACCGAGGCGCAGCCGGAGAACAACGTCCAGCGGATCGTCCTGGAGATGCTGGCCGTCACCCTGTCCAAGGACGCCCGAGCCCGGGCCGTCCAGCTTCCCGCCTGGAACGAGGCGCTGGGGCTGCCCCGCCCCTGGGACCAGCAGTGGTCGCTGCGCATCCAGCAGGTACTGGCGCACGAGAGCGATCTGCTGGAGTACGAGGACATCTTCGCCGGGTCGCACGTCGTCGAGGCCAAGGTGGACGAACTGGTCACGGAGGCGCTGGCCGAGATGGACCGGATCGAGAAGATGGGCGGCGCGATGGCGGCCGTCGAGTCCGGCTATCTGAAGTCCGAGCTGGTCACCTCGCACGCCGCCCGCCGGGCCAGGATCGAGAGCGGCGAGGAGAAGATCGTCGGCGTCAACATCCACGAGGCCACGGAACCCAACCCGCTCACCGCGGATCTCGACGGCGCGATCATGACGGTCGACCCGGCCAACGAGGCGCGGGTGGTGGCCGCCCTGCACGCGTGGCGCGAGAACCGTGACGGGGCGCGCGCCGCCGACGCGCTGGCCGCGCTGAAGAAGGCCGCCGCGGGCAGCGAGAACCTGATGGCGGCGACCCTGGAGTGCGCCCGCGCGGGCGTCACCACCGGGGAGTGGGCCTGGGCGCTGCGCGATGTCTTCGGCGAGTTCCGGGCACCGACGGGCGTCTCGTCGGCGCCCGTCGCGGTGACCGCGGAGGCCGGGACTCCGCTCGCCCTGGTCCGGGAGAAGGTCGCCCGCACCGCGGCCGACCTGGGGGCCGGGCGGCTACGGCTGCTGGTCGGCAAGCCGGGTCTGGACGGGCACTCCAACGGCGCCGAGCAGATCGCCGTACGGGCGCGTGACGCCGGATTCGAAGTGGTCTACCAGGGGATCAGGCTGACGCCCGAGCAGATCGTCTCGGCGGCCCTCTCCGAGGACGTGCACTGCGTCGGCCTGTCGATCCTCTCCGGTTCGCACGCGGAGCTCGTCCCGGACGTGCTGACCCGGCTGCGCGAGGCCGGCGCCTCGGACATCCCGGTCATCGCGGGTGGAATCATCCCGCCCGCCGACGCCTCGGCCCTGCTCGGGGCCGGAGTCGCCGCCGTCTTCACCCCGAAGGACTTCGGCATCACGGAGATCATCGGTCGTATCGTCGACGAGATCCGGAAAGCGAACAAGCTCGACCCTCTGGAGGTACCCGCATGACCGCCGTCAACCGTCTGCGTCCGCGCCGCTCGTGCCTGGCCGTGCCCGGCTCGAACCCGCGATTCCTGGAGAAGGCCCAGGGCCTTCCGGCCGACCAGGTCTTCCTGGACCTGGAGGACGCCTGCGCGCCGCTCGCCAAGGAGGGCGCCCGGCACACCATCGTCGACGCGCTGAACAAGGGCGACTGGACGGGCAAAACCCGTGTCGTACGGGTCAACGACTGGACCACCCACTGGACGTACCGCGACGTCGTCACGGTCGTCGAGGGCGCCGGCCAGAACCTCGACTGCGTCATGCTGCCGAAGGTCCAGGACGCCCAGCAGGTCGTCGCCCTGGACCTGCTGCTGACCCAGATCGAGAAGACGATGGGCCTCGAGGTCGGGCGGATCGGCATCGAGGCGCAGATCGAGAACGCCAGGGGCCTGGTGAACATCGACGAGATCGCCGCCGCCTCGCCCCGCCTGGAGACCCTGATCTTCGGCCCGGCCGACTTCATGGCGTCGATCAACATGAAGACCCTGGTCGTCGGCCAGCAGCCGCCCGGGTACGACGCGGACGCGTACCACTACATCCTGATGCGCATCCTGATGGCGGCCCGCGCGCACGACCTCCAGGCGATCGACGGCCCCTTCCTTCAGATCCGGGACGTGGACGCGTACCGCGAGGTCGCGGGCCGGGCCGCGGCGCTGGGCTTCGACGGCAAGTGGGTGCTCCACCCGGGGCAGGTCGAGGCGGCCAACGAGGTGTTCTCGCCGTCGCAGGAGGACTATGACCACGCCGAGCTGATCCTCGACGCATACGAGTGGTGCACCTCCGAGGAGGGCGGCAAGAAGGGTTCGGCGATGCTCGGCGACGAGATGATCGACGAGGCGAGCCGCAAGATGGCCCTGGTCATCGCCGGCAAGGGGCGCGCGGCCGGTCTGCGGCGCACCTCCGAGTTCGAGGCTCCGGAGGCCTGACATGCAGTTCGGACGCACCTTCGAGGAGTTCGAGGTCGGCGCGGTCTACAAGCACTGGCCCGGAAAGACGGTCACCGAGTACGACGACCACCTCTTCTGCCTGCTGACCATGAATCATCACCCGCTGCACATGGACAGCAATTACGCGGAGCGGACGACGGATTTCGGGAAGAACGTCGTCGTCGGCAATTACGTCTACTCGCTGCTGCTCGGGATGTCCGTTCCGGACGTCTCCGGAAAGGCGATCGCCAATCTGGAGATCGAGTCGCTGAAGCATGTCGCGCCGACCTTCCACGGCGACACGATCTACGGCGAGACGACCGTTCTCGACAAGACCCCGTCGAAGTCCCGCAGCGACCGCGGAATCGTGTACGTGGAGACCAGGGGCTACAAGCAGGACGGGACGCTGGTCTGCGTGTTCCGCCGCAAGGTGATGGTTCCCACCGAGACGTACATCAAGGAGCGCGGCGGAGAGCAGCCCGGCCGCCCCGAGCCGCTCCCGGCCCCGCAGAAGTCCTCCCCGAATCCCTCGCAGAAGAACGCGGAGAAGTAGCCATGACGCGACTCGCCCAGACCGCCGGTCTCACCGAGGTCCAGCAGGAAATCGTCTCCACCGTCCGGGACTTCGTCGACAAGGAGATCATTCCGGTCGCGACCGCCCTGGAACACCGCGACGAATATCCGACCGACATCGTCGAGGGGCTCAAGGAACTCGGCCTGTTCGGGCTGATGATCCCCGAGGAGTACGGGGGGCTGGGCGAGTCGCTGCTCACCTATGCGCTGTGCGTGGAGGAGATCGCCCGCGGCTGGATGAGCGTGTCGGGCATCATCAACACCCATTTCATCGTGGCGTACATGCTCAAGCAGCACGGCACCCAGGAACAGAAGGACACCTTTCTCCCCCGGATGGCCCTGGGCGAGGTCAGAGGCGCGTTCTCGATGTCCGAACCGGGGCTCGGCTCGGACGTCTCGGCGATCGCTTCCAAGGCCGTCAGGGACGGGGAGGAGTACGTTCTGGACGGCCAGAAGATGTGGCTGACGAACGGCGGCACGTCCTCGCTCGTGGCCGTGCTGTGCCGGAGTGACGAGGGCCACCCCGAGGGCACCGCCCCGCACAAGTCGATGACGACGTTCCTGGTCGAGAAGGAGCCGGGCTTCGGGGAGGTGCGCCCGGGACTCACCATTCCCGGCAAAATCGACAAAATGGGCTACAAGGGCGTGGACACCACCGAACTCATCATGGACGGGCTGCGAATTCCGGCCAACCGGGTTCTGGGTGGCGCCACCGGCCGGGGCTTTTACCAAATGATGGACGGAGTCGAGGTCGGCCGGGTGAATGTGGCCGCGCGTGGCTGCGGTGTCGCACAGCGTGCTTTCGAGCTGGGTGTTTCGTATGCCCAGCAGCGCCAGACCTTCGGAAAACCGATCGCCCAGCATCAGGCGATCCAGTTCAAGCTGGCCGAAATGGCCACCAAGGTGGAAGCCGCCCATGCCATGATGGTGAATGCGGCACGCAAAAAGGACTCCGGGGAGCGAAACGACCTGGAGGCAGGGATGGCGAAGTACCTCGCCTCCGAGTACTGCAAGGAAGTCGTCGAGGACGCCTTCCGGATCCATGGCGGCTACGGCTTCTCCAAGGAGTACGAGATCGAGCGCCTCTACCGGGAGGCCCCGATGCTGCTGATCGGCGAAGGTACCGCCGAGATCCAGAAAATGATCATTGGGCGCCGGCTCCTTGAGGAGTACCGATTCCAGGGTTAATTGTCCCTTTCAAGGCGATTTGGCCGCGAAGAAGATCACACCCTGTCATCCTCAACCGGTGCCTTCCCACCGTCCGACTCGGCTGCTGGCTTGCCCAGTTACGGCTCGCAACCGATAACATCGCCGGAAAGCCGCCGTCCCCCGTTGCCAGCGCGGCATCATCCGCTACGAAGGTCTTCCATGCCCGACAGCCAAACCTCTGCACCGCGCGGCGGTGTCCGCCTTGCACGCGGAGCTTCGCCGTGGCTCATTCCCACCGTCGCCACCGCGGCGCTCAGCCTCACCCGGGCCCGCAAGTCCGGGCGCTGGGCCGCGGTGGCCGTGCCCACCACCGCGCTCGCGGCGGGCATGCTGTGGTTCTTCCGGGACCCCGAGCGCGAGATCACGCAGGGTCGGGTCATCTCCCCGGCCGACGGCGTGGTGCAGAGCATCATGCCGTGGAAGGACGGGCGCACCCGCGTCGCGATCTTCATGAGCCCGCTGAACGTCCACGTGAACCGTGCGCCCCTGGCCGGCACCGTGACCTCCGTCGAGCATGTCCCCGGTGGGTTCGTTCCCGCTTTCAATAAGGAGAGCGAGAACAACGAGCGCGTGGTCTGGCACTTCGACACCGAGCTCGGCGACATCGAGATGGTGCAGATCGCGGGCGCGGTCGCGCGTCGCATCGTCCCCTACGTGCCGCAGGGTACGAAGGTGGAGCAGGGCGAACGCATCGGGCTGATCCGTTTCGGCTCCCGGGTCGACCTGTATCTTCCGGAGGGTGTCGAGGTCGCGGTCGAGGTCGGCCAGGCCACTACCGCGGGGGTGACTCGAATTGACCGTGATTGATCCCGACTCACGGACCGACTGGGCGCAGGACTCGGAGTCCGAGGAGGACGTCGGCGAGGACATGCCGCTCTCTCTGCGGCTTTCGATAGCGGACACTCTCACCCTGGGCAACGCCACCTGCGGCTTCATGGCGGTGTACTTCACCACCACCGGGATCCTCATCCCGCACCTCACGGGCGGCGACGAGAGCGGCATGGCGCGGCACTCCGCGGCCACGGCCGTGATCCTGATGCTGCTGGCGGCGGTGTTCGACCTCTGCGACGGACTCGTGGCGCGCAAGCTGCGTTCCTCGCCGATGGGGGCCGAGCTGGACAATCTCTCGGACCTGATCAGCTTCGGGCTCGCCCCGGCGTACTTCGTCCTGGTGTACGGCATGGTCGCCGACGACGCACACCAGCGGGTGTCCGCGCTGGCGGCGATCGTGGTGCTGCTGGCGGTGGTGCTCAGACTCGCCAGATTCTCCTGCGTGACCATGAAGGACGGCATGTTCCAGGGCATGCCGAGCCCCTTCGGAGCGCTCACGGTCGTCTCGATCGTGCTCCTGGAGCTGCCCTTCGTGCCGACGCTGCTCGCGATCGTCGGGGTGGCGTGGCTGATGGTCAGCCGGGTCGAGTACCCGAAGCCGCGGGGCATTCTCGCGGTGGCGATGCTCAGCTGGATCATCTCCGCAATGGGTCTGCTGGCCGCGTGGGCGCTCGACGCCCCCGGCGGACAGCTGCTCCTCCAGACCGGCTGTGCCCTCCAGGTGGTTCTGGGTGCGGTCATTCCGCTCTTCGCGACGGCCCGGCGGGTGAACACCTTCCGGGACAACCGGCGCGAGGCGCGGGCCGCCCAGCTGCCGTAGCGGGAGGGCACCGACGCGCGAGAGGGCCCCGGATGCGGGCTTGGGTTCTCACGGTCTTCGCAACATCCGCGATCTGTGGGAGTTGCGAGGACCCCTTGAATCCAAGGGAAGCATCCGGGGCCCTCTCGTGTGCTCGGGAGATGTACGCGCCCCGACCGCACCCACCGGAACGGCGGGGGACGGCGCGACGGGCGCGTCAGCCGGGCACGAGCACGGCGGCCCCGTGCACCCGGTCGGCGGCCAGGTCGGCCAGGGCCTGGTCGGCCCGGCTCAGCGGATAGGGGCTCACGGTGACCCGGATGCCGATGCGCCGGGCCAGGGCGAGGAACTCCCGCCCGTCCTCACGGGTGTTGGAGGTGACACTGCGCAGGTCGCGTTCCTGGAAGAGATGGCGCTGGTAGTTCAGCACGGGAACGTCCGACAGATGGATACCGGCGACCGCGAGCGTCCCCGATCTGTCCAGGGCCTCCAGCGCCACCGGCACCAGGTCCCCGACGGGTGCGAACAGGATCGCCGAGTCCAGCGGTTCCGGCGGCCGGTCGTACGCGCCGCCCGCCGAGGCCGCGCCCAGCTCCAGCGCGAGTGCGCGGGCGCTCGCCGAGCGGGTCAGCACATGGACGGTGGCACCCTCGGCGAGCGCCACCTGGGCCGCGAGGTGGGCCGACGCGCCGAAGCCGTAGATGCCGAGACGACCGCCCTCCGGGAGCGCGCTGCGCCGCAGGGAGCGGTATCCGATGATGCCGGCGCAGAGTAGTGGGGCGAGATGGGCGGCGTCCTGGTCGTCGGGAAGTATGTAGGCGAAGTCCTCGGGCACCACCGTGGTCGTGGCGAAGCCGCCGTCCGCATCCCAGCCGGTGTAGACGGATCGCGGGCAGAGGTTCTCCCGCCCGGCCCGGCAGTACCGGCAGCTTCCGCACGTACCGCGCAGCCATGCCCCGCCCACCCGGTCACCGACCCGGAAC
This sequence comes from Streptomyces sp. NPDC052042, assembly GCF_044548345.1. Taxonomy (NCBI): domain Bacteria; kingdom Bacillati; phylum Actinomycetota; class Actinomycetes; order Kitasatosporales; family Streptomycetaceae; genus Streptomyces; species Streptomyces sp. NPDC052042. The sequence goes on from NZ_JBIUBU010000015.1 coordinate 178,191, forward strand.
CGGCGGACGCCGTCGCCGACCGCCGAAACCCGGCCGACGATCTCGTGCCCGGGGACGGTGCCCGGACGGTGCGGTGGAAGGTCGCCCTCGGCCAGGTGGAGGTCCGTACGGCAGACCCCGCACGCCTCCACGTCCAGCAGCAGCTCCCCCGGGCCGGGCACGGGTTCGGCACGCCGCACACGCTCCAGCGGGCCGGTGCCGATCGGGCCCGGGGTCCGGACGGCCCAGCCGCCCTGCTCGGCCGGGGAGGGTGCTGGAACAGCCACACGTCCAGCGTGCGGCGGCCGGAAGGGAGCGGCAACCTCGCGGGCCTCGGGACGCCGCCCGGCCCCTCCCGGTCCCGCTCGGCGGACCGGGAGGGGCCGGGTACGCCGCCCCGCGCACCCGTGTGTACGGGGCGGCTCGGCGCCGCCCGCGCGGGAACACCCGGACGCCGCGTACGCGCCCCGGGCACTGCTCGCACCCGGCAGACGCCGCTCGCTCATACCAGAGGACCGGACGACTTCGTGGGAAGCCCTTCGGCACGGCGGCGGTCCGAGGCCCAGGAATCACTCCATCGGCCGTGCGAGGCGTGCGCGTACCCGGAACGAGAAGCAGGCTGATGGGCGAACGGCACCGCGACGAGGGCGCCCGGAGGCCGAAGGTGGGGCGGCCGGGCGCCGTAAGAGGTGGAGCCATGCCCCGTGTGTCTGCGCATGTCCATGTGTCCCGCCCCGCGGAGGAGATCTTCTCGTACCTCCGGGATCCACGGAACCTGGCCGTGTGGTCGTCGAGCATAGACCAGGTGCTCGACGGCCCCGTCGCCACGGAACTCGGCGACGAATACCTCTGCAAGTTCCCGGGCAGGCGGCGGGCGCACCGCCTCACCTGCACCGCGAGCACACCCGTGGAGTATCTGGCCTTCCGTGGCGCGCGGATGTGGACCCCGCTGGGCCGGCACTCACCGGAACTGGAGTTCCGGCTCAGTCCGAACCGGCGGGGCACGATGGTCCAGGTGTCGGTCAGACCCCACCTGGACGGCGGCATGATCATTCTCGCCCCGTTCGTCACGATGGCGTGGCGCCGCGACCTTCCGGTGGAGCTGCGGTGCCTGGCGGATCTGCTCGGCGATGGCCGGCAGACGGACGCGGACGTCGCGCAGAGCGACACGGACCGTCCACCGACGGGCAGGGGCTCCGTCGGGACGGGTGCGGACGCGGGCGCCGAGCGGTCCGGCACGGACATCGGGGACGGTCAGGACACAGCGCCGGCCCCCGGCTGACCCGAGGGGGGCCGGGGCCCGGCGTGGCACAGGCGCCATGGGTGCGGGCCGACCGCCGCGGGCACGGGCCACCGGCGCGGCCACCCTCGGTACGGACGACTACGGGCACGGGCCGTCGGCGCCGCGGATACGGAACCGGGTTACCGCAGGAAGTCGCGGGCGATCGCCTCGGCAGCCCGTTCCAGCAGCGGCCCTGCCTGGGCCATGGAGACGGCGGGGTCCGGTTCCAGGTCCGCCAGCGCGTACGCACGGCTGATTCCCGCGCCGGTCAGCGCCTCGGGCGTCAGGGCGAGCCGGCCACAGACCGCCACGACCTCGACGCCCGCCGCGCGGGCCGCCGCGGCCACGCCCGCCGGGGCCTTGCCGTGCAGGGTCTGCTCGTCGAGCGAGCCCTCACCGGTGATAACCAGTGTGGCCCGTGCCAGCGCGGGGGCGAAGCCCAGGACGTCGAGCATGACCTCGATACCGGGCCGGAACCGCGCGCCGAGGGCGACCAGCGCCCCGTAACCGATGCCGCCCGCCGCGCCCGCCCCGGGCCGCAGGGCGTGGTCGGGGCCGAGGACGGACGCGTAGTGGTCCAGCGCGGCATCGAGGACCGCGATGTCCTCGTCGGTGGCGCCCTTCTGCCGACCGTAGACCTCGGGAGCGCCCTTGGGGCCGGTCAGCGGATTGTCCACATCGCTGGCGAGGATCAGATCCACATCGGCCATGCGCGGGTCGAGGCCGGACAGATCCGCCTCGGCGAGATCGGCGAGACCGCCGCCACCAGGTCCGACAGGCTCGCCGTCCGCCTTCAGGAAGCGGGCGCCGAGCGCGGCCAGCATGCCCGCGCCGCCGTCCGTGGTCGCACTGCCGCCCACGCCGAACACGATCGTGCGGGCACCCGCGTCGAGCGCCGCCGCCAGCAGTTCGCCCGAGCCGTACGTGGTGGCCGTGAGCGGGGCGAACACTCCCTCGGGGAGGTGCTGGAGGCCCGACGCCTCGGCCATCTCCACCACGGCGGTGGTGCCGCGCAGCGCGTACGCCGCCGTCACCGGCTCCCCGAGCGGCCCGGTCACCCGCGCCTCGCGGCGCTCGAACCCGGCGGCCACCGCCGCCGCCACCGTGCCGTCGCCGCCGTCCGCCACCGGAAGTGCCTCAACCCGTACCCCTGGGACGACGCGCCGCAGCCCGGCCGTCACCCGCTCAGCGACCTGCGCGGCCGTGAGCGATCCCTTGAACTTGTCCGCCGCGACGAGCACGTCCGCGGTCTCCATCACTGCTCCGTCCGCCACCTTGAACCCCTTGCTTTCGAACAGGCAGTCGCGCCGCCCCGACCCTATCCGCAGCGCATCCCCGCTGCCCAGGGCCGTCGCGCGTCCGTGGGGTCCGATTACGCTGCCCCGCGTGACCACCACTGACTACGCCACCTACATCGCGGGGCTGCCCCGGGTGCTGGCCGCCGCGGCCACGGTGTTCCGCGATGCCCGCGGCCGGATCATGCTCGTCGAGCCGAACTACCGCGACGGCTGGGCGCTGCCCGGCGGAACCGTCGAGTCCGACGAGGGTGAGAGTCCCCGGCAGGCCGCGCGGCGCGAGACGGCCGAGGAGATCGGGCTCGATCTGCCGCCGGGACGGCTGCTCGCGGTCGACTGGGCGCGCGGTCCGGGGCGTCCGCCCATCGCCGCGTACCTCTACGACGGCGGGGTGCTCGGCGATGCGGAGCTGAAGGAGATCCGGCTCCAGGAGGAGGAGCTGCTGTCCTGGGATCTCGTCGAGCGCGGCGAGCTCGACCGTTATCTGCCGGGCGGCCTCGCGCTGCGTCTGAGGGCGGCGCTGGAGGTGCTCGACTCGGGGAGCGGCACGGCAGAACTGGAGGACGGCCGTCCGGTGACCGGCTGACCCGAGCGGTCGGCAGGGCCGGTCCGGCGGGCAGAGCCGGTCCGGCCCGATGGACGCCTGGACCCGGGGCGACGGGGTGCGGGATCGACCGGTCCTCCGGAGTCGTCGACGCCTCCGGGCTCCCCCGGCCTGCCGGCCTGCCGGCCTGCTGGACTGCTGGACTGCTGGACTGCTGGACTGCTGGGCTGCTGGGCTGCTGGGCTGCTGCGCCCTACGGAATCCCCCGGGCCTGTGGGACGGCCAGGACCCACGGAATCAGCCGGGCCTGCGGGAGGGCCACGGTGCCACCTGAGCCTGCGGAACCACCGGGGCGCACGTCCCCCAAGGCACGACTGCGCCGCGAATGACCCGTCCGCCGCACATGAACCGGGACCGCCGTGGCGGCCGTTTTCCTGATCATCCGTCAGCTGGTAAGCCGGTCCGCCGCTCTCGGAAGCGTGAATTCACGCGCTTGTCGTCCGCAGTGCACGCTCGGCCTGCATCATCCGAACTCCACGACAGGGGAGGGGTCATGCGCAAGCGCACGGATCGGTTCGGTGGGTTCACGGCAGCAGTCGTCGCGGTGTTCGCCTGTACGGCGGTCGTCGCCACGGCGTCGACCTCGGCCGCGCGGCCGGTGCCCGCCCCGGCCCCCCATCGCGCGGCGCCGCCGTCGGTCGACGGCGGTGCCTGGCGCTCGGGCCATGTCCAGGGCGCGGCCATCGACCGCCGCAAGGGTTTCATGTACTTCTCGATGACCAATCTGCTGGTCAAGACCGACCTCAAGGGCAATCCGGTCGGCTCGGTCACCGGTTTCACCGGCCATCTCGGCGATCTGGACTTCAACGAGAAGGACGGCCGGGTCTACGGCTCACTGGAGTACAAGAAGGCGAAGTCCTTCTACATCGCGATCCTCGACGTGGACCGCATCACCCGCATGAACATGGATGCCCAGTCCACGGGTGTCGTCTCGACCGTCCATCTGAAGGAGGTCGTGAAGGACTTCACCGCCGACATGAACGGAGACGGCGTGTTCGACGGCGACACGGCCGACACCCCCGACCACCGCTACGGCTGCAGCGGCATCGACGGCGTCGCCTTCGGCCCGGCGTTCGGTGACGGGCGCGGCAAGCACGGCGAGCGGAGGCTGACGGTCGCGTACGGCGTGTACGCCAACCGGGACCGCACGGACAACGACCACCAGGTGCTCCTCCAGTACGACGTGACTCGGTGGCGGAAGTACGAGCGCCCCCTGACCGAGTCCGCCCCGCACACCAGCGGCCCCGCCCGCGTCGACGGCAAGTTCTTCGCGTACACCGGGAACACCACGTACGGCGTGCAGAACCTGGAGTACGACGGACACAGCGGCAACTGGCTGATGGCCGTCTACCGGGGCACCAAACCCGGCTTCCCGAACTACTCGGTCTTCGCGCTGGACGGTGCGAAGAAGCCGGTGCGCGGGCTCGTCCGGGGGCAGCGGACCCCGGAACGCGGGCTGCTCCTCCCCTTGCTGCGCGAGGGCGCCCACGACACGGCGACCGGTACGTACGGATGGCCGGCACCGGACCAGTACGGGCAGTACGGACTGGTCTCGCTCGACGACGGACGGTTCTACGTGGTGCGGAGCGGCACCGTCCAGGACGGCGGGGTCACCAAGCAGACCGCCCGCGCGGTGCTGAACACCTGGACCGGCCGGACCCCGTCGCCGTTCAGTCCCGTGACCCCCGGGGCCTGACCCGCCGGGGCGGGCGCCGTCGCGACGGCGCCCGCGGGCCGTTGGGGGCCTGAGTTGGGGGGGCCGGACACAACCCCCCCGTCCCCCGGCGGCCCGTCCATCTCCCCCCTCCTCCCCTTGTCCGGCGCGATCCGACACCGCGCAGCCCCCCGTCCGAGGCGCGGCCCCGTCCGCCCGGTCCGGCCCCATCCGGCCCTGCCCCGTCTCGTTCCGCACCGGGCGAAACGCCCTCGCGCATGTCGCCCGGCGCTACGTACGCTCGTGACCATGACTCTCGTCGCGATCCTCAGCGGCGCCGGTATTTCCACGGATTCCGGCATTCCCGACTACCGCGGGCCCAACGGGCTCTGGCGCAAGGACCCGGAGGCCGAGAAGCTCGTCACCTACGACTGCTACATGAACGATCCGGAGATCCGCAGGCGTTCCTGGCAGATGCGCCGCGCCAGTGCGACCTGGAACGCGCGACCCAACGCGGCCCACCGGGCGGTGGCGGAGCTGGAGCGCTCCGGCGTCCCGGTGCGGGTGATCACGCAGAACGTCGATGGGCTGCACCAGTTGGCCGGTCTCCCCGCTCGAAAGGTTCTGGAACTGCACGGAACGGCACGTGAGGTGGCCTGTACCCGCTGCCACGCCCGCTCCCCCATGGCCGAGGCCCTGACGCGGGTCGAGGCGGGCGAGGCCGATCCGCCGTGCGGGAACTGCGGCGGCATTCTGAAGTCGGCCACGATCATGTTCGGCGAACGGCTCGACCCCGTGGTCCTGAGCGATGCGATGGCGATCGCCAAGGCGTGCGAGGTGTTCATCGCGGTCGGGACGACGCTCCAGGTGCAGCCCGCCGCCTCGCTGGCAGGGATCGCGGTGGAGCACGGGGCTCGGCTGATCGTGATGAACGCCGAGCCCACGCCGTACGACGAACTGGCCGACCAGACCATTCGCGAGCCGATCGGAACGGCCCTTCCCACGCTGCTGAGGCGGCTGACGGCCGCCCCGGCCCCGAGCGCGGACGGCGACGAGGGCGGGGAGCGGAAACGGGGTCCCTGAGCTGAGCGGCCGCTGTGGCCGATGTGAGTGATGCGCCCGATGTTGGCCGAAACCGCGGATGCGCCCCCTGCGCTTGCTACGACGGCGACCGTGCTCGGACCGGCCGCGAGGACGTGACCCGGCCGGAGCGCGTCGCTCAGTCCTCGCGTTCCGCCCGTTCCTCCTGTTCCTGCCGGACGCGGCGGGAGGGGCGGAACGTGTAGAGATCGAGGATCCCGGGGAGGTCCGCCAGCCCCGGCCCGCCCGCCTCGGCCCAGGCGGCTATGTCCGTCACGGCGTCCGGGTCGTTGACGAGCCCGAGCCAGACCGGTCGTCCGCCGACCGCACGGCCCTGCGCCGAGGGCTGCACGACGACGACGTTGGCCTGCTCGCAGGCGTCCAGGCAGTCCACGGCGCGGACCACGGCCACACCGGCGAGCGTCCGGCGCAGTTCGGCGAGCTGACCGGCGTGGTCCACACCGGGGATCTTCGGCGTTCCGCAGCAGCAGCCGCGGCAGACGCTGACGGTGGGCCGGGAGGCGCCCCGGGCGGGGGCGGGCCTGGGCGTGCGACGGCTCATGCGGGGACGCTCCCGAGGACGGCCGGGACGATCGGCAAAGGACTGATGATCACCGCGGACTGTACCGGCCCCGCACCGGATCGCACACCTGCGCTCCCTCGGTGAGCGGTGGGGTAGTGTGGGCGGTTGCGAAGGGGAGTAGCCCCGCGAACCGGTCGTCGACACACTGGAACCTTCGGGTTCCCGGTGGCCGGGCCCGTGAAGGTGTCATGGGCGGGCGAGACCTTCGGTCAGGTATGACGCGCCCGCACCCCGCGGGTGTCGACGTCGTGCCGGGCCGAGTGGTCCTCCGGACAGCCCCAGTGGCGCTTCGCGAAGGCCCGGGGCCCGGCTCTCACAGAAAGCCACCCGGAATGCACCTCGACCCCCTGGCGATCATCACCGCCTTCGGGCTGATCTTTCTCGCCGAGCTGCCCGACAAGACGATGTTCGCGTCCCTCGCCATGGGCACCCGCATGCGCCCGCTGTACGTCTGGTTCGGCACGTCGACCGCGTTCATCGTGCACGTCGCCATCGCCGTCGGGGCGGGCAGCCTGATCGGGCTGCTGCCGGACTGGATCGTCAAGATCGTCTCGGCGTCCTTGTTCGCGCTCGGCGCGTTCATGCTGCTGCGCTCCGGAGGCGGCGACGACGAGGACGAGGACGGTACCAAGACGGTGACCGGGTTCTGGCCGGTCTACTCGACGGCGTTCATGGCGGTCTTCATCAGCGAATGGGGCGACCTGACGCAGATCACCACGGCCAACCTCGCCGCGAGCGACGGCACATGGTCCACGGCGATCGGTTCGGCGGCCGCGCTGATGTCGGTCTCGGCGCTGGCGCTGCTCGCGGGGCAGTTCATCGCGAAGCGGGTGCCGCTCGGGACGGTTCAGCGGATCGGCGGACTCTGCATGTTGGGGCTGGCGATCTGGACCGTGGTGGAGATCTTCACCGGTTGATCTCACACGCCGTGTCCGGTCCGTACGCCCCCCCGGGGGGCGGGGCGGGAGCGCCCCCGGGGCGGCCCGAGCGGAATCGTTCCGGGGGGCGCGGCCCCGGGGCCCGTTCCCGGCATGGATCCGGCCCCCACCGGCGAGGCGCCGGGCCGGCCCGGCGCCAACCGGATCGTGCCCGGTCCGAGCCCGCCCCGCCCACCGACGCCCCGCCCCCGCCGATCCGCCCACCGTCGATCCGTCCGCCGGCACGGCGTCAGGGCCCGGACCGCGTCGGAGACCCGGGCCACGTCAGAACAGGGAGAGGTCCGGGGTGTCGCCCCGTCCGCCCTTCTCGAAGGCGAGCAACCGCTGCTTGCGGTCGAGTCCGCCGCCGTAGCCGGTGAGGCTGCCGGAGGCGCCGACGACACGGTGGCAGGGGACGATGATGCCCACCGGGTTCTTGCCGTTGGCCAGGCCCACCGCGCGGGAGGCGCCCGGCTTTCCGAGGCTGGTGGCCAGTTCGCCGTACGAACGCGTCTCGCCGTACGGGATCAGCTGGAGCTGCGCCCAGACGCTGCGCTGGAACGGGGTGCCGTCCAGGCACAACGGCAGGTCGAACTCGCGCAGTTCACCGGCGAAGTAGGCGTCGAGCTGGCGGACGGCCTCCGTGAAGGGGCGCGGGTCGGGCTCGCCGAAGGTCTCCTCGGGCGGGCGGTGGCGTTGCCCGATCATGTAGAGGCCCGACAGGACGCCGTCGGTGGCGACGAGCGTCAGCGGGCCGTAGGGGCTGTCGACGACGGTGTGCCGCCGGTGGCCGGTTGTCCGGAGCCGCCGGGGAGTCGCGGGTGCGGACGTCGAGGTCGTCATGGTGGATCGTCCCAACTGGTTCATACGGGCAGATGGTTGATGGGGTGGTCGTCGACGGTCCAGAGGTACTGGACCGCGTACGCCCGCCAGGGCCGCCAGGCCGCAGCGCGAGCGGTGAGGGCGGCGGGCGTGGACGGGAGGCCGAGTTCCGCGGCGGCTCGGCGGATGCCGAGGTCGGTGGGGAGGAAGGCGTCCGGGTCGCCGAGCGCACGCATCGCGACCACCTCGACGGTCCAGGGGCCGAAGCCGGGCAGGGCGGCCAGCTCGGTCCGTGCCTTCTCCCAGTCGCTGTCGGGACCGAGCCGGAGCGTCCCATCGGCGAGCGCGCCGACCAGTGTGGTGAGTGTGGTGCGGCGGCTGCGGGGCAGGGCGAGCCGTTCGGGGTCGAGCCCGGCGAGCGCGTCCGCGGCCGGGAAGAGATGGGTGAGGCCGCCGCCCTCCGGGTCGTCGACGGGTACACCGTGCGCGGTGACGAGGCGGGCGGCGTGGGTGCGTGCGGCGGCGGTCGAGACCTGCTGGCCGAGCACGGCCCGCACGGCGAACTCCGCGCCGTCGACGGTGCGCGGCACCCGTCGTCCCGGGCCCGCGTCGACCAGGGGGGCGAGCAGCGGGTCGGTGCGCAGCCGGTCGTCGACGGCCACCGGGTCGGCGTCCAGGTCGAGCAGCCAGCGGCAGCGGCTGATGGCGAGGGTGAGGTCACGGAGGTCGGTGAGGAAGAGCCGGCAGTCGACGTGGTGGGAGCGCGGAGTGAGGGTGACGCTGCCATGCCCGTACGGAAGGGCGAGCGTGCGGCGGTAGGCGCCGTCGCGCCATTCCTCGACACCGGGGACCGCGGTGGCGGCGAGGTGGCCGAAGAGGTTGGAGGGGTTGAGCGGCGTCCGGTGTGGCAGGCGCAGCGCGATCACGCCTGGAGCGGGCGTCGGTGCCGTGGACCGGGCGGCTCGGTTGCGCAGGTCGCCCGGAGCGAGCGCGAAGACCTCGCGCACGGTGTCGTTGAAGGTGCGGATGGAGGAGAACCCGGCGGCGAACGCGACCTCGGCCATGGGGAGCGTGGTGGTCTCGATGAGCAGGCGCGCGGTCTGGGCGCGTTGGGCGCGGGCCAGGGCGAGCGGTCCGGCGCCCAGCTCGGCGAGCAGCTGGCGCTCGATCTGCCGTGCGGAGTAGCCGAGTCTGGCGGCGAGGCCGGGGACGCCCTCGCGGTCGACGACGCCGTCCCGGATGAGGCGCATGGCACGGGCGACGGAGTCGGCGCGGGCGTTCCATTCCGGTGAGCCGGGACTGGTGTCCGGCCGACACCGCTTGCAGGCCCGGAATCCGGCCTGCTGGCAGGCGGCGGCGCTGGGGTAGAAGGTCATGTTCTCGACCTTGGGCGGCACGACGGGGCAGCTGGGGCGGCAGTAGATCCGGGTGGTGAGGACCGCCGTGAAGAACCAGCCGTCGAAGCGGGCGTCCTTCGACTGGACCGCCCGCACGCAGCGCTCGGTGTCGGTGTGCATGCCTCCAGCATGGGCCACCGGCTGCCCCCGGGCTGGCGAGAATCCGACATCGACCTCACGCTGCCAGCAACTCTCCACCGCCCGGTCTCCCCCTCTCCCCTCCCCGCCCCTCACTCTCAGCCCCGCCGCTCCCCTCTGTTCGCGTCCCATGCCGGCCCATCGGGCCGGGTCGTACCGACGACGGACGCCCGGCCCGTTCCGCCCCATGCCCCACGCAGCGGCACGGGGCACGGGGCACGGGGCACGGGGCGCGGGGCGCGGGGCGCGGGGCGCGGGCGATGCTCACGATGAGAGTGCCGGTCCCGGCACCCCGGCGCCACCGAGCAGGCTCCCCGCCGGGCCGCCCAGCGTGGTTCCGGTCGCGCCGGCCCGGTTCGGTGCGGCTCCGAAGGCGCGAGGCCCGGCCTCGCACCCCGGTGCTCACGGCTGGTGCCGGGACCCCCTCTCACCAGGAGGACTTGGTGACTCCCGGCAGCAGTCCGGCATGGGCCTGCTCGCGCACGCGCACCCGGGACAGCCCGAACTTCCGCAGATGCCCACGCGGCCGGCCGTCCACCGCGTCACGGTTCCGCACCCGGGTGGCGCTCGCGTCACGTGGCTGACGCCGGAGTTCGTCCGCCGCCGCGCGGCGTTCGGCGTCGGTGCTGGTCGGCCGCCGCAGGACCGCCTTCAGCTCGGCGCGGCGCGTGGCGTACCGCTCGACGACCGCCTTGCGCTTCTCGTTTCGCGCGATCTTGCTCTTCTTCGCCATCAGACCTTCTCCCCCCTGGCCCGGATACGGGCGACGGCCGCTTCGATGCCGATGGCATCGACGGTCCTGATCGCCCTCGCGCTGAGCGTCAGCCGGATGTTCCGCCCCTCGCTCGGCAGCCAGTACCGCTTGCGCTGGATGTTGGGATCGAAGCGCCGCGAGGTGCGCCGGTGCGAGTGGGAGATGTGGTTGCCGAAGCCCGGCCGGGCTCCGGACAGTTGGCAATGGGCGGACATGGCCCTCCTCGTCCCTGCGGCGAACCGCATGTTGGAAATGGAAATCATTGCCATATAGTAGCGGCATGGCTCGCAACGAACTGCGCCCCCTCGTCCGGCTCCGCTCCACCGCGGGGACCGGCCACACCTACGTCACCCGCAAGAACCGCCGCAACGACCCCGAGCGCCTGGTCCTGCGCAAGTACGACCCGGTCGTCCGCAAGCACGTCGACTTCCGCGAAGAACGCTGACCGCCCCCCTCCCGCCCCGAAGGACCCCGTCATGAAGCCAGGCATCCACCCCCCGTACGGCCCTGTCGTCTTCCGCGACAAGGCGGCAGGCTCGGCCTTCCTCACCCGTTCCACCGCGACCAGCGACAGGACGGTCGTGTGGGAGGACGGCAACACCTACCCCGTGGTCGACGTCGAGATCTCCTCCGCGAGCCACCCCTTCTACACAGGGACCGCCCGCGTGCTGGACACCGCCGGCCGCGTCGAACGGTTCGAGCGCCGGTACGGCCGACGCGAGGTGAACTGATGCGGAATGAACCCACGCGGCGAGGAGCGCGGCTGTCCGTCGTCATCGTCGGCGGTCTCCACGCCGACGCCCGCGGGGAGGTCGTGGAACGGCTGCTGCGTACCGTCCCCGGCAGTGTCGCCCTGCACCACGACCTGGCCGAGGCCGCTCACGGGTCGGTGCTGCGCATCGTGCGGGACGCCTCCGGCGTGCTCTCCCGCACAAAGACCCCGCTCGTCGACGACTGCGCCTGCTGCGCGCTGCGCGAGGACCTGGTTCCCGAGCTGCTACGGCTGGCGGACGGCGATCCGTCCGGGACCGCCGTCGTCGAGCTGTGGGACTCCGTCGAGCCCCGCACGATGGCCGAGGTCGTCTCCGCGCACGGTGGTGACGTGCTCGAACTCACCAACGTCATCACCGCCGTCGACCCCGCGCTCGTGCTGCCGTATCTCGGGAGCGGTGACGATCTGGCCGAGGCGGGACTCGCCGCGGCCGCACGCGACCGGCGGACCGTGGGCGACACCTGGGCACGTCAAGTGGAGTACGCGCCCGTGCTCGCCCTCGTCGCCAACGAGGCCGCCGACGACGCGGACCGCGCGCTCCTCTCCCAACTCAACCCGACGGCCCGTCATGTACCGGCCGACTCCGTGGAACTGGCGCGTCTGGTCCTCGACGGCTTCGACGTGGAGTCGGCCGGCGCCGCCCAGCACCCCGCCTGCGCGCTGCTGCCGCAGGAGGCGGACGAGGCCGGCGTCGCCACACTGGTCTGGCACCGCCACCGCCCGTTCCACCCCGAGCGGCTGTACGAGGCGCTGGAGGACCTGTGCTGCGCGGCGGCACGCAGCCGGGGCCGCTTCTGGCTCGCCGACCGGCCCGACACCCTTCTGGCCTGGGACGCGGCGGGCGGAGCGCTCTGCGTGGAGTCCGCCGGCCCATGGCTGGCGTCGTTGCCGGACGCCGCCTGGGACCTGGTGCCGCCGATGCGCAGGGCCGCGGCGGCGCTCGACTGGCACCCCGAGCACGGCGACCGCTGCCAGCACCTCGTCTTCACCTCACCGGCCCTGGACCGCGACGGAGTGGTCCGGCTACTTGACTCCTGCCTCCTCACGGACGCCGAGTACGCGGCGGGGCCCGAGGCGTGGAAGCGGCTTCCCGCCCCCTTCGACTCGTTCCTCGACCCCGTTTCCTGAACGCCGTCGCGTACGCGGCCGGACATGCCCGCGGACGTTCCGACAACGCGGCGAGGCGCCGCAGCCGGCGTCGCGCACCCGCCGGGGAGCACGGGACAGTCCTTACCCCACAGATGACCGCGCACCGCGTGGCCCGGCGGGCACGTCCCCGTTCCGCCGAAGCCACGCGGTGGCTGCCGCACCACGGCATGGGCGTGACGCACACGGTCAGCCGTGCGCCGCCAGAGCCTCCTCGAACGCGGCGTACGCGCGCGCGTCGAACAACACGAACCGCACCTCTTCGACCGGCGCGACGGCCTGCGCCAGGACCGTTCGGACGGCGATGCGCGCTCCGTCGTCCATGGGCCACCGGTAGACCCCCGTCGAGATGGCGGGAAACGCCACCGTCCGCGCCCCCAGTTCCGCCGCCGCGCGGAGTGATTCCCGATAGCAGGAGGCAAGGAGCTCCGACCGGTCCTCGGCCCCGCTCCACACCGGTCCCACGGTGTGCACCACCCACCGGGCATCCAGCCTCCCCGCGGTCGTGGCCACGGCCCGGCCGGTGGGCAGCCCCTTCCCGTACCGCGAAGCCCGCAACTCACGGCAGGCGGCCAGGATTTCGGGTCCGCCGCGCCGGTGGATCGCTCCGTCGACCCCACCTCCGCCGAGCAACGAGGAATTCGCCGCGTTGACGATGACGTCGACGGACTGCCGAGTGATGTCACCCCGCACCAGAGTGACGGTGACGGCCTGGGGTCCGGGTGTGCTCATACGGCCATGATGCCGCGTCTTCACCGGCACCGGCGGGCGACGCGAGCACGGGACACGGTCTCCATCCGCGCGGCGACGTCGCGAGCGGTGCGCCGAACGGGCGAGCCGCGCGAAGCGGCCGGCCCGTCGACGAACCCTCAGGACATCGCGCGCAGCCGCCTCCACACCGCCTTCGCCGCGTGGTGGCCGGACATGCCGTGCACACCCGGGCCGGGCGGGGTGGCCGAGGAGCACAGGAAGACCGCCGGATGCGCCGTCGCGTACGGGACCCGTGCGAGTTTGGGCCGGATCACCGTCTGGAGACCGGCGAACGCACCGCACGCGATGTCGCCGTCCACGTAGTTGGCGTTGCGCGCCGCGATCCGAGGCGGACCGGCCACCGCCCTGGCCAGCACCAGATCACGGAAACCGGGCGCGAAGCGCTCCAGTTGACGCTCGATCACCTCGGTCGCGTCGCCCTCCCAGCCGGCCGGGACATGACCGTACGCCCAGAAGACGTGCCGGCCCTCGGGCGCGCGGGAAGGGTCGATCAGACTGGGCTGCGCGGTGATCAGGAAAGGCACACTGGGGTCGAGGCCCGCCACCGCGGCGCTCAACGCGGCGTCGATCTCACCGGCGGTGGGACCGATATGGACCGTCCCGGCCCTGCGCGCCTCCGGCGCGGTCCACGGGACCGGCCCCGACAGGGCGTAATCGATCTTGAAGCAGGACGCGCCGTACCGATAGCCGCTGTAGGCGCGGCCCAGCCCCGCGATGCGGGCAAGGGCGGTGGGCGAGGTGTCGAAGACGTACGCACGGGCGGGCGGGAGTTCGTCGAGTCGCCTGACCTCCGTACCGGTGCGGATCGTGCCGCCCTGTTCGCGGACGTATGAGGCGAGGGCGTCGGAGATGGCCTGCGATCCGCCGCGCGGCACCGGCCAGCCCTTCTCGTGTGCGGCCACGGCGAAGAGCAGGGCGATTCCACCGGTGGCCACGCCGCTGACGGGCGCGATGGCATGGGCGGCGAGCCCGGCTAGCATCCCGCGCGCCTTCGCGCCCCGGAAGCGGCGGGAGAGCAGCGTCGCCGGCTGGAGCGCGTCGAGTCCGAAGCGCACCCAGCGGTACGGGTCGCGCGGCAGCCCGTCCCACGGGGCGCGCAGCATGTCCTCGGCGAGGGTGTCCCAGTGCCCGAGGAACGGGGCCACGAGTCTGCGGTACGCGCCCGCGTCCTGGGCGCCGAGCGACATGGCGCTCTCCCCCACCGATCCGGTGAGCACCGCCGCCGAGCCGTCCGGGAACGGGTGGGCCAGCGCCAGCTCCGGCTGGAGCCACTCCAGACCGTGCCGGGCGAGCGGCATGTCGGCGAACGCGGGGGAACCGATGCCCAGCGGATGAACGGCGGAACAGGGGTCGTGGCGGAAGCCCGGCAAGGTGAGTTCTTCCGTGCGGGCACCGCCGCCGACCGTCTCGGCCGCTTCGAAGACCTCCACGGCGAAACCGCGCCGGGCCAGTTCGGCCGCGGCAGTCAGTCCATTGGGTCCCGCCCCCACGACGACGGCATCGAGCATCGACGGCACCTTCGGACTCCTTCGTCAGCCGACGGCCAGCAACACCCAGGATATTGCGTGGCTCCGCCGGAGCGGGCGGGGGTGGGGTCCGCGCGATGGAGACGCCGAACTCTCCTGCTCAGCGGGGGCCGGCGGCACGGGCGGCCCCCATCTCGTGCCCGGATCGCGGCCATGGCCGCCCGACTCGTCCCACCGCCCGACTCGTCCCACCGCCCGGTCCGGGCGATCTCCCCGGACGGCAGCCGGGCCCGTGGTACGTCTCGCCCGGACTTCGCCGGGCATCCGGGCGCCTGCCGCCGCGGCGCACCCGCGCAGGTCTCAGGCCGGTGGCCGGGGACCTGGGCCGACGGTGGGCCCGGTCGCACGAAACCGCCGCCCGGCCGCGACGCACGGCACGGCGGGCGGTCAGGCTCCTTCGCGCAGCGCGCGCAGGACACGGTCGACGGTCGCTCCGTCACGGCCCGCGGTGAAGGGCAGGTCGTTGCCTCCCGCGATACGGAACGGAGCCCCGGAGAGCGTGGCCTGGGCACCGCCCGCCTCGGCGACGAGCAGCAGACCGGCCGCGTGGTCCCAGGCGTACTCCCAGGTGAAAGCGACCGCGTCGAGCGCGCCGCGTGCGACGGCGAGGTATTCGAGGCCGGCCGAGCCGCAGGGGCGGGCGTCGATGCCGTCCGTGCGCAGGCCCAGCAGGGACCGCTTCTGCGCGTCGGTGGTGTAGTCGGGATGCGAGGTGGCCACCTGGAGAAGGGGGCCGGGCACGGTCGCGGCGGAGCGCATCGGCTCGCCGTTCAACGTGGCGCCCCGGCCGCGGACGGCGACGGCCATCTCGTCGAGGGCCGGGGCGTAGGTCCAGGAGGCGAGGAGCTTCCCACGGTGGGCGAGCGCGACCAGGGTGCAGAATCCCGGTTCGCCGCGTACGAACTGGCGGGTGCCGTCGACCGGGTCGACGATCCACACCGGCGCGTCGTCGCTCAGCGCGTCGTACACCGCCGGATCGGCATGGACCGCCTCTTCCCCGACCACCACCGAGCCGGGCAGGAGCTGGGACAGCGAGGCGGTGAGATGTTCCTCGGCCAGGCGGTCGGCGACGGTGACCAGGTCGTGCGGGCCGTTCTTCTCGACGATCTCGTGCGCGGCGAGCTGCCGGTGGCGGGGCATGATCTCGGCGGCGGCAGCCGCGCGCACCGCCTCCTCGACGTCGGCCGGCCGGACGGCGGGTCCGGTGCCGTCGGCGCGCCCGGCAATTCCGGAGGTTTCGGAGATTCCCGCGGTTTTGGTGATTCCGACGAGAAGTTCATCAGTCATGCCCCCACCCAATCACGGCCCCCGGGGAAGTCGATGAACCGATCATGGCGGGAAGGTGGCTGCTCGGTGTCCGGAGAACCCCACCCACGTGACGTCGGACACACAGAACCGGACACACAGCACTGGACGCACAGCGCCCGGCACACGGCACACGGCACACGGCACACGGCACACGGCACACGGCACCGAACGCACAACGCCGGCACTCGGAGCCGGGCGCTCAGAGCCAGTCGTCGTTCCTCGGCGGCTCGCAGAGCTCGAAGACCACTTCACCGGCGTCCGGATCGCCCCCGGCCAGCGGGCGCACCTGCGCACCGACCGCCACCAGGTGCGGCGCCGCTCCCACGACACGGCAACGGAACACGAAACCCTCGGGAAGCCGCACGAGCGACTCGTTGCGTGCCGCCTCCGTGTAGCGATGCACGACGTCGGACCTCACCACGACGCCCACGCCGGCGCTGTGTTCGCGCTTCAGATCGCTCGACGCGCACACCGGGCACAGCAGCCTCCGGAACGAGGCCGTGCCGCACCAACTGCAGCGGTGGTAGGGCAGGCCGGCTTCTTCACGCTCCGCCTGCACGGTGTCATGCAACGACTGGGACACGGTCGACCCCCTGTGCTCGGCTCCGATGCGCCGTACGTGCCGCTGGTCGGCGCGTCCGCACCATAGGGCACTCAGTGCCGAATCGTAAAGGCACTCAGTGCCAAAACGGCGACTTCCGGCGTCATTCCTGGCCGATGACGGACTCGATCTGCTGGACCACACGCCACATCGGCGCGTTCCGCGCGGCGACCATCACCACCACGTCCCCGTCGGCCGAGGGCGCCGACCCGCCTGCGGCCTCCGCGCTCCCCCAGACCCTCCGCACAAGCCCGAGGGCGTGGTCCACCGCGGACTCCGCGTCCCCCTCGCCGCCCGAACGCAGCCAGGTGCGCAGCCCGTTGTTGTGTGCCGCGACCACGGAGGCCGCGATCACCTCGGCGCGGAGCGCACCGTCCGGCGCGCCGCCGTAGCGGCCGCGCAGATAGCCGGCGAGCGTCTGCTCGTACCGGCGCACCACGGACAGCTCATAGGTCCGCAGCCCCGGCACCTCTCGGGTGAGCCGGTAGCGCTGGACGGAGAACTCGGGGTTGGCGGCGTACATGCGCAGCACGAGCCGGGCCGCGTCGCACACCGCGTCGACCGGGTCCGCGTCGCCCACCGCCGCGAGGAACGCGGTCATGTCGGCGAGGCACCGCTCGTGGTCCGGGAAGACCGCGTCCTCCTTGGAGGGGAAGTACCGGAAGAACGACCGGCGCCCGACCCCGGCCCGGGCCACGATGTCGTCCACCGTGGTCTGCTCGAAGCCCCGCTCAAGGAAGAGCTGGAAGGCCGCCTCCGCGAGCACCTCCCGCATCGGGGCCTTCTTCGCCGGTCTGCGTGCGTCAGTCATGCGGGGAACGTAGCACCGAAAACCCCATTTTGGCACCGCGTTCCTTTACAGAGGGTACTGAGTGCCATATCGTCGTTTCCACGAACCGCACACCCAGGTAGGAGAGCCGGCGTGAGCTTGAGGATCGTTGTCTGTGTGAAGTATGTGCCGGATGCGACGGGTGACCGGCGTTTCTCGGATGACTTGACG
>NZ_JBIUBU010000016.1:0-185782 GCF_044548345.1 Streptomyces sp. NPDC052042
GTTGGGGGCCCAGGTTTGACCCCGCCGGGGGGCCGGGGGCCCGGGGGGGGGGGCCGGGGGGCGGCCCCCCCCCCCCCGCCGGGGGGGGGGGGGGGGGGGGGGGGGGGGCCCCCCCCGGGGGCCCCCCCCCCGCCCCACGTCGTCATGGCCGGTTCGCCGTCACGGCCGGCTCATCGCACGGGCGGGTTGTTGCCGGCGAAATCGTTGCCGTTGTCACCCGGCCCGCCGGGGTCCTGGCCGTCGCCCGGGAGACCCGGGGTCTGGCTCGTCGGCGTCTCCGGAGACTGGCTCGGCGGCACCTCGGGCGGCGTCTGGACCGGCGGCGGCTCCGCCGACCGGCTGGGGGTCTGCTCCGGACGGGTCGGCTCCTGGACCGGGGTCTGCTCGGGGCTCTCCGGCGCCGAGGGCGGGCTCGACGGGGTGTGCCGCACAGTGGACTGCCCTTGCTCGACGTCCTCCAGGTCGAACCTCGCGGAGGATCCGCCGTTCAGCGCGGCGAGGGTGTAGCCGGCCCAGATCTGCGCCGGGAAGCCGCCGCCGTTGGCCCGTCCGGCGTTGGCGGTGCCGGTGAGACTGACCTGGGCGCCGCCCTGGGGGTTCTCGCCGAAGAGCGCGACGACCGTGGTGAGCTCGGGGGTGTACCCCGCGAACAGCGCGGCCTTGTTCTCCTCCGCGGTGCCCGTCTTGCCCGCGGCGTCGTAGGCCGTGGTGTTGGCCTCACGACCGGAACCCTCGTCCACGACGCCCCGCAGCACCGAGGTCGTGGTGTCGGCGGACTTGCGACTGATCACCTGCTCACCGATGCCCTCGACCGGCTCGTACACCCGGCTGCTGTGCTTGGCGGACTTCACGATGAAGGGGGTGACCTTCTTGCCGTGGTTGTCGAGCGTGGCGTAGACGCCCGCCATGTCCCAGGTGGAGGCGTTCATCGTGCCGAGCGTGATGGCGGGGCGCTCGGGGAAGTTCTTGTCGGGCACACCCAGCGCCAGCGCGGTCTTCTTCACCTCGGCCGGGCCGACGTCCACGACCATCTGCGCGAAGACCGAGTTGATCGACTTGTTCATGGCGGTCTGCACGGTGACGTCGCCGTAGCTGACGTCGTCCTCGTTCTGCGGGGCGAACGGGGTGCTGCTGCCGACGACGGGCCGCTTGCTGGTGCCGTCGTACCGGGTGTTGACGCCGATCAGGTCGCCGTTCTGGGTCTTCGACCCGTTCTCCAGCGCGGAGGCGAACACCAGCGGCTTGAAGGTGGAGGCGGGCTGGTAGTCCTGGCGGGTGGCGTTGGACGTGTAGTGCTTGACGTAGTCCACCCCGCCGTACAGCGCGACGACCGCGCCGGTCTTCGGATCGAGGGAGGTGGCGCCCGCCTGGACGGTCGCGTCGACCTTGTTGTTCTTGCGGTCGAGCTTGGACTCCAGCCGCTCGTCGACCGCCTTCTCCAGGGCCTTCTGCCGCTTCCTGTCGATGTTGAGGGTGAACGTCCAGCCGCCGGCCTGCCGCACCTCCGCCGTGATGCCCTGCTTGTCCAGCTCCTTGTTGGCGGCCTCGACGAGGTAACCGGCCTGGCCCTCCATGCCGGGGGCGGGCCTGGGCTTCATCGGGACGGGGAACTTCAGGGTGTCGCGCTTGGCCTTGTCGAGCCAGCGCATCTCGACCATGTTGTCGAGCGTGTAGTCCCAGCGCTCCCTGACGAGCTTCCGGCCGGTCGGTGTGGCGGTCGCCCAGTCGTACTGGCTCGGGGCCTGGAGCAGTGAGGCCAGGTAAGCGCCCTGGGCGACGTTCAGGTCCTTGGCGTCGACCCCGTAGTACGCCTGCGCCGCAGCCTGGATGCCGCTCGCGCCGCGCCCGTAGAAGGCCGTGTTGATGTACCCGGCGAGGATGTCCTTCTTCTCCATCTTCTGGTCGATCTTGAGGGAGATCACCAGCTCCTGGAGCTTGCGGCTGACCGTCGGCTCCTGCGACAGGTAGTAGTTCTTCACGTACTGCTGGGTGATGGTCGAGCCGCCCTGCTTGCCCTTGCCCATGAGCGTGTTCAGGATGCCGCGCGTGGTGCCCTTCAGGTCCACGCCCTTGTCCTGGTAGAACGTCTTGTTCTCGGCGGCGACGAAGGTGTGCTGCACGTCCACGGGGACCTCGGAGAGGTCCACGTTCTGGCGGTTGACCCCGTCACCGGTACGGGTCAGGAGGGTGCCGTCGCTGTACTGGTAGACGTTGCTCTGCCGCTCCGCGAGGGCGTTGGCCTTCGGTATGTCCACGTACAGGTAGAGCGCCACACAGGCACCCATGACCAGCAGACAGAGCCCGAAGAAGGCGCCCAGCATCTTCCGCCAGGTGAAGAGTCCGCGTATGCCGCCCCTCTTCGACGCCCGCCGCGCTCCGCGCTGCTGGGCTCGTCGCGCGTCCGCTCGACCCATCGCTGTTCCGCTCCTGTTTCTCCACTCGACCGGATGGTCGGCTCGACTCAGCTAACACCGTCCACACGGACGGAAAGCAAGCGATGCGGACTTTTCCGGACGTGACAATCAGCACGCGCTCTCTAAGGAACCGACTCACGAGCGGCGCCCAGGGTTGCGAAAACCAGAAATGTGTTATCACATTGCTAGCACACGATCTGCCGACGTAACGGGGGACCCCATGACCGAACGCACCGCCGAGCACACCGTGTCCGCGCCGGCCGCCGACCTCGCGCCGGACACCCCGCGACTGCCCGATCCGCAGGTGAGAGAGGTGACGGCGCACAGCATCCCCGGCGGACTCGGTCTGCTGCTGACGGTGCTGGGGGTGTTCGCCGGGATCGCGCTCGACGTCATCGGCGTCGTCGTCGGCTCGAACGGCAGCACCGCCGTGGGGGTCACGACCTTCATCCTCGGCCTCCTGCTCGTCATCGCCTCGTTCTTCTGCATGACCGGCGTGAAGATGGTCGCACCGGGTGAGGCAAGGGTCATCCAGCTCTTCGGCCGGTACGTCGGCACGATCCGCACGGACGGGCTGCGCTGGATCAACCCGCTCACCAGCAGTCAGAAGATCTCCACCCGGGTGCGCAACCACGAAACCGCGGTCCTGAAGGTCAACGACGCCTACGGCAACCCGATCGAACTCGCCGCGATCGTCGTCTGGAAGGTGGAGGACACCGCGCAGGCGCTGTTCGAGGTCGACGACTTCGTGGAGTTCGTCGCCACCCAGACCGAGGCGGCCGTCCGGCACATCGCGATCGAGTACCCGTACGACGCGCACGAGGAGGACGGGCTCTCCCTGCGCGGCAACGCCGAGGAGATCACCGAGAAGCTGGCCGCGGAGCTCACCGCCCGGGTGCGGGCCGCCGGTGTGCAGATCATCGAGTCGCGCTTCAGCCACCTCGCCTACGCCCCCGAGATCGCCTCCGCGATGCTCCAGCGCCAGCAGGCGGGCGCGGTCGTCGCGGCCCGGCAGCAGATCGTGGAGGGCGCCGTCGGCATGGTCGAGATGGCGCTGGCCCGGATCGCCGAGCAGGACATCGTCGAACTGGACTCGGAACGGAAGGCGGCCATGGTCAGCAATCTCATGGTGGTGCTCTGCGGTGACCGGGCCGCACAGCCGGTCCTCAACACGGGCACGCTCTACCAATGACCGAAAAGACGCCCGGCCTCCCGGAAGCCACGGGGCCGCCCGAACCCCCGGCGCCCGCCGGGGCCCCGGGCGCCGGCGGACGCCGGACAGCGCCGCGGCGCAAGCAGATGCTGCTCCGGCTGGACCCCGCGGTGCACGACGCGCTGTCCCGCTGGGCGTCCGACGAGCTGCGCAGCGCGAACGCGCACGTGGAGTTCCTGCTGCGCAGGGCGCTGACGGAGGCGGGCCGCCTGCCGGGCTCGGCCCGCCCGATCCCGCGCCGGGGACGCCCGCCCAAGTCCCCGGACCCGAACCCGGACCCGGGCCCGAAGCAAGGGCAGGGTTAGGGACAGGATCAGGACCACCCCGCACCATCCGACGGCGGGGCCCGGAGCGGATTCACTCCGCTCCGGGCCCCGCCGTCGGGCGTTTCCGCGCACCTCCCGGCCCGGATATACATCCGGTGTATACACACCATGTACAGTGCAGGGCATGTCTATCGGCCACACCTTGCTCGGACTCCTGGAGTCCGGCCCCCGCCACGGCTACGACCTCAAGCGCGCATTCGACGAGAAGTTCGGCCACGACCGGCCCCTGCACTACGGCCAGGTCTACGCGACCATGTCCCGGCTCCTGAAGAACGGCCTCGTGGAGGTCGAGGGCATCGAGAGCGGCAGCGGTCCCGAGCGCAAGTGCTACGCCATCACCGAGGCCGGGATCACCGATGTCGACACCTGGCTCGCCCGACCGGAGCGGCCCGAGCCGTACCTCCAGTCGACGCTCTACACCAAGGTCGTCCTGGCCCTGCTCACCGGCCGCAGCGCCAGGGCCCTGCTGGACACCCAGCGGGCCGAGCACCTGCGCCTCATGCGTGCCCTCACCGAGCGCAAGCGCCGCGGCGACCTCGCCGACCAGCTGATCTGCGACCATGCGCTCTTCCACCTCGAAGCCGATCTGCGCTGGCTCGAAGTGACCGCGACCCGGCTGGACCGACTGGCCGAGGAGGTCGGTCCGTGATTCCCGTGGGCTCCCTGCTCAGCGCCAGCGGACTGTACAAGTCCTACGGCTCCACCCCGGCGCTCGACGGCGCCTCCTTCTCCATCCACCCCGGTGAGGTCGTCGCCGTGCTGGGCCCCTCCGGCTCCGGCAAGTCGACCCTGCTGCACTGCCTCGCCGGAATCGTCACCCCCGACCGGGGCACGATCACCTACGCGGGCCGCGAGCTCTCCGCGATGTCCGACGCCGAACGCAGCGCCCTGCGCCGTTCCGAGTTCGGCTTCGTCTTCCAGTTCGGCCAGCTCGTCCCGGAACTGACCTGTGTGGAGAACGTCGCCCTGCCGCTCCGCCTGAACGGGGCCCGGCGCAAGGACGCCGAACGCACCGCCCGCCACTGGCTGGAACGCCTGGAGGTCGACGGTGTCGCGGGCCACCGCCCCGGCGAGGTCTCCGGCGGACAGGGCCAGCGGGTCGCCGTGGCCCGCGCACTGGCCGCGTCGCCGAAGGTGATCTTCGCCGACGAGCCGACCGGCGCCCTGGACTCCCTGAACGGCGAACGGGTCATGGAACTGCTCACCGAGGCGGCCCGGTCCGCCGGCACCGCCGTGGTGCTGGTGACCCATGAGGCCCGGGTCGCCGCGTACTCCGACCGCGACGTCACCGTGCGCGACGGCCGGGCCCTCGACCTGGAGCACACGGCATGACCCTGCTCGACGGCACGAAGGCCACGGCCGGTTCGCCGCCCCGGCCCGCCGGCTCCCCCTCCTCGCTGCGCGACCTCGCCCTGGGCATCCGGTTCGCCGCCGCGGGCGGGCGCGAGGGCTGGATCCGCACCCTGCTGACCGCCGTCGGCGTCGGCCTCGGCGTGGCGCTGCTGCTCACGGCCGCCTCCGCGCCACATCTGATCGATGAGCGTTCCGCGCGCAGCCAGGCGCGCTCCGTGAGCGAGGGGCCCGACTCGCCGGACGAAGCGGTGAAGAAGTCGTCCACCACGGTGGTCCGGGTCAACGCGACGACCGAGTACCGCGGCCGCGTCGTCGAAGGCTTCCTGATGCGTCCGGACGGGGCCCACCCCGTCGTCCCGCCGGGTGTGGAGCGCCACCCCGGAGCAGGCGACATGGTGGTCTCCCCGGCCCTGAAGGAGCTGCTCGGCTCCCCGGAGGGCAGCCTGCTCAGGGACCGGCTGCCCTACCGGATCACCGGCACGATCGCCGACCCGGGCCTGGTCTCCCCGGGCGAGTTGGTCTTCTACGCGGGCAGCGCCACGCTGACCACCGACAACGGCGGACACCGGATCGCCAGTTACGGCAACCCGGAACCGCCCGAGCCCATGGCGCCGATGCTCATCATCCTGATCATCCTGATCTGCGTCGTCCTGCTGATGCCGGTTGCGATCTTCATCGCGACATTGGTGCGGTTCGGCGGCGACCGGCGCGACCGGAGGCTCGCCGCGCTGCGCCTGGTCGGCGCGGACATCCGGACGACCCGCCGGATCGCGGCCGGCGAGGCATTCTTCGGGGCGATGCTCGGCCTCCTGGCCGGTGTGGCGTTCTTCCTGGTGGGGCGGCACTTCATGGGCTCCGTCGTGGTGTGGGACCTCAGTGCCTTCCCCGCGGACCTGGTCCCGGCCCCTTGGCTCGCGGCGCTGGTCGTGGTCGCGGTGCCGGTGGCGGCGGTCCTCGTCACGCTGCTCGCCATGCGTTCGGTGGTGATCGAACCGCTCGGCGTCGTGCGCGGCAGCCGCGACCACGGGCGCCGGCTCTGGTGGCGGTTGCTGGTCCCGGTCACGGGCCTGGCGGTACTCGTCCTGACCGGCGAGGTGGAGCCGCACGGCGATGTGAACCCGTATCCGGTCGCGGGCGGCGCAGTACTGGTGCTGGTCGGACTCGCCCTGCTGCTGCCCTGGCTGATCGAGGCGTGCGTGAACCGGCTGCGCGGCGGCCCGGTGCCCTGGCAGCTCGCCACCCGACGGCTCCAGCTCAGCAGCGGCGCGGCCTCCCGCGCGGTCAGCGGCATCACGGTCGCGGTGGCGGGCGCGGTGGCCCTGCAGATGCTGTTCGTCGCGGTGGGCGACGAGTTCAACCGGCTCACCGGCCAGGACGAGCGGCGCGCCCAGTTCTACACGTTCTCCGAGGTCGTCAGCGGTGACGCGGCCACCCGGACCATCGAGAAGTTCCGGGCCACCGAGGGCGTCACAGGCGTCATCGGCCTGGTCCAGTCGTTCGCGGTGAAACCGGGCAAGTACGAGGCGGAGGACGCCCGGCCCACCACCTCGCTGGTCATCGGCGACTGCCCGACCCTGCGCGAGATCACCCGGATCGGCTCCTGCGAGGACGGCGACGTCTTCGTCGCCCACCCCGAGGGCGACGAGGAGCAGGCCGACCGGATCGGCCAGACCGCCCGCAAGGGCAAGCCGGTCGAGCTGAACTATCTGGTGGGATGGCAGCCGGGCGGGAAGTCGGTGCTGTGGACCCTGCCCGCCGACACCCCGACCGTCACCACCCGCCTCGACCCGATGGGCCAGGAGCACACGGGCATCGTGGCCACGCCCGGCGCGATCGATCCGAGCACCTTGCCGCATGCCACGACCAACGCGCAGATCCAGGTGGACCGGAGCGTGAAGGACGTCTCGGAGTACGTACGGAACACGGCGGCCGAACTCGACCCGGGGATGCGGATCGTCGCCCTGACCTCGGTGGCCAAGGACCGGCAGTACCTCACCGTGCAGCGGGGTCTCCAGGCCGGTGCGACCGCGACACTGCTGCTGATCGCCGCCGCGATGCTGGTCTCGCAGCTGGAGCAGCTGCGGGAGCGCAAGCGCCTGCTGTCGGTGCTGGTCGCCTTCGGCACCCGGCCCTCGACGCTCGGCTGGTCGGTGCTCTGG
The DNA here is from genome assembly GCF_044548345.1 of Streptomyces sp. NPDC052042. NCBI lineage: Bacteria > Bacillati > Actinomycetota > Actinomycetes > Kitasatosporales > Streptomycetaceae > Streptomyces > Streptomyces sp. NPDC052042. The sequence goes on from NZ_JBIUBU010000016.1 coordinate 7,466, forward strand.
CAGACCGCCGTTCCGGTGCTCATCGGCCTGGCGGTCGCGGTCGTCGGCGGAGTCGGCCTGGGGGCCGCGATGATCCGCATGGTCGGCAAGAAGGTGACCGACTGGTGGCTGTTCCTGCCGCTGGCGGGGGCGGGCGCCGCGCTGATCCTGCTCGTCACCCTGCTGTCACTGCCGCCCCTGTGGCGCATGATGCGGCCGGACGGCCTGCGCACGGAGTGACGGCGCGTAGGTGAAGGGGGTGCGGTTCCTCAGGGACCGCGCCCCCGCGCCCTCCGCGCGGCAGGCGGCAGGCGGCAGGCGGCAGGCGGCAGTGGAACAAGGCCGCCGGACCCCTACCGGTCCCCCTCGCGCCCACGGGCTGACGAAGCGCCAACATCCTTACGATCTGGGGAGCAAGAGGGAGTACGGCAAGGAGCGGTGTCCGGCAACGCCGCGAGCGGACGTGCCGGGCCTCGCGACGCCGCTCACTCCTGCTCCCCAGGTGGTTGGAGTGAGTCGGCGCTGGTCGTGTGCTCACACCGGACTTACCGACGGCAGTGCTGTCGGCTTCAGCTTGGAGAACTCGAAGAGACCGGCTTGTCGGACGACCAGAAGTCGGAGTGCACATTGGGAGTGGGCACGGCCTTCCCGCGGTAGTCAGTACCCTTCCCTGGAGTGGAGGGCTGCGCCACCTTCGACTCGTCCACGCAGGCCGTTTGAACAGTCAGGAAGAACTGTCCCTTGTACCCGACGAGCAAGCCCATCCTCAATACTCCGTCACCGGCATCGGCATAGACGGCGGGGAACGTCTTGTCGGGGTTGACCTTGGTGATGGTGTAACCCGACTTCTTCCATGACCGTTCGATAATTCCGAGAAGCGAACCTCTGCGTTCCTCTGAAACCTGAGTCATGACCACAGCACGACGCGTGACGTCGCCGAGCCCCGAGGCACCGCGGCACATTCCGCTATCGGATTCATCGTGCGTCCACTCCAAGGGAGGGTGCACAGAAGACAGCGTGTTACCGATGAGCCGGTCAGCCTTGTCCGCAGCCTGCTGCATATTCACGCCGGAACTCCTTTGGGGAGCATGGTAATTAATGCCGCCACCCCCGCAGCCTGCTACGAAGGCTACGGCAAGCATAGGGACGGCGATTCGAGTGGGAACGCACTTCACCGCGGGGCCTCTGTAGTGATCGAGTCTGCACGTCCGGCAACGATCATAGCGATATTGTCCGCCGCTGAACGGTTCTTGTCCGGGTCAAAATAACCAGAATGCGCGGGAGTTGGGCCTTGACCCGACAGCCAGAGCGGGAGCGGACCGTCGTCGCTCTCCATTCTCGTGGCCCCGAACTCCCTACTCGCCGGGTCCGTACCGAACCAGATGTCATGGCCTCCCGCTACGGCTATCCCTAAAATAGGGCTGACCACGCCGAGCAGATCCTTTTTTGCGGGCAGTTTTGTCACGGGATCGTTTTCAGCGGAGCTGACGAAAACGTGCCCCTTGCCGACATTCAATTCCGAAGCGTTGTCGGCCCCGACGCCCGGGCTGCCGAGCAGGACGATGTCGTCAGCACCCGGGATGCCGCCTTCCTGCCGGGCCGCGGTACCTACGGTGAGCGATCCGTAGGAGTGGCCGATCGCTGTGATGTGCGGGTCCTCGTTTTCGTTGGTCGCCTGAATGCCGTCCATGAACGAGTTGTAGGCAGGCGCGCCCTTGTTCGCGTTGGTCGTCCACATGACATCCTTGAAGCCGGGTGCGTCGTAGCCCAGCCAGACGATGGAGGCACTGGACGGGTCTAATGCTTGGGCACCCTTCGCGGTCCGGTAGGCCCTGCGCACAGTGTCCTCCGCGAATTCTTTGTCGAGAACCGTACCGAGGCCCGGCACGTACGAGGAAACATTCCTGGAGGTGTCGGGGTTGCCGTAGCTGATTATTGCTCGGCCTTTCCCCTCTGTTCCAAACCCAAGCAGGTACATGGGTGGTTTTGAATCGTGCGACAACTTGGACTGAATACCCTTCAGACCTGCGAGTTTGTCCTGTGCGCCGTCGGCCGTCTGGCCTTCGAGGCTGGCGATCACCAAGGGGAGGTTCGCGCGGTTCGCTTCATCACGCACCGTAGCCGGGATGCCGTCGAGGTTCCCGATCACGTCAGGGAAGGCCGTGATGTACTCCTGGCGCTCTTCCCTGCTCAAGTGGTCCCACCATTCCTTGCGCTCAGCCGGTGACTTGTCCAGCACTTGATCTGTCAGATACTCACGGGCCGCGTTTCCCACGGCGGTAACGTCCCCCGCCACGTTCGCCCAGGTCTTTTTGTCAACCGTGAGACCGGGCACAGCCTTGAGCTCTCGAAGCGCCGAACTGTACCGTTCGTCAATCAGGCAGGCCTCACTCAGGGCATGAGCAATGCGGTCCGCGACATCCTGAGCCCTGGCTCGGTGGGGGTTGGGACTCCTCAACTGCGGGGCATCCGGCCCCAGAGCGGGGTCGTACATGCCATTGGCGTCGCGGTACTGACCGGGGTTCCCAGCGCCGATCAGACCGTTGTTACCCATCACGGAGCCACCCGGTATCGCGTCACCAGTCATCGCGTTCTTGCCGCCGGCTGGGTAGTCAATGCTGCCGTTGCCGTTGACCTTGTAGCCCAGGGAGGTCAGGTCGTCGAGAGCATCACACAACCGGCGCTGCGGGGCAGCGAGTTCGGTGGCCAGGCCATCAAGTGTGCCTCGGATCAGGCCCGCCTCGGTCTGAATATAGTGGTAGTTCTCGCTGAGGCGCTTTAGCCGCTTGACGGCCGATTCCGCCGACTCGCTTTCCTGCGTCTTGGTGAGCTTTCCGCTCATGTCACCGTCGACGCGCTCGCGTGCGACATCAGCACGACGCATCAGCACAGCCCAACCGTCAGCTGCGTCGGTCAGCTCGGACAGCTTGAGGTCGCGGAGCTGCTGCCAGGTGAGTCCGGACGCCATGGCTACTGTCCCATCCTCGTGCCAGGAACCTTCACTGCCTCGGTCTTGGCACCCGCCTCGATGTCCACCTCTCTGAGGTCGACAGCCACCTGCCGCAGCTTGGGTTCGAGTGAACTGCACTCTTCCCGAACCGCTTTGAGGCGCTCTTCCCAGGAGTTGAGTACGGTCTTCAGCGAGCCAAGGCTGGCCAGCCCTTCAAGACCTCCGCCTATGCCCTCGTGAGCGGAGCGGAGTTCCACTCTGCACGTGCTCGTGGTGGTCTGCAGGTCATCAGCCGTACCGGCGGCCTCGGTCCACGGTCCGCCTTTGTGCTTCAGCCTGCCCCCTGTACCAGTCGACGTCGCGTATCCGCCTTCGTCTTGGAGGCTGTTGATCTGCGTCTGTGTAGTGTGGCGCTGCGCCGCATCGGCTTTGAGCTGTTCCCATTCGTCCCAGGCCATGTCTGGTCTCCCCCGCGTCCCGGATGCCACCGGGCACCCCATGGGTCCGTCGCACTCATTGAGGTTGCAGTCGCAGATCCTACGTGTCCAGTGCGCCAAGTGACGTCCGTACGATCACTCACATTCCGGCCTGCAGTATCCGTACCTGGGAAAGTCTGCATAGGTAACTTGGCTTGAAATATTGCCCGTTGCCGACCATCCGGGACGACCGCCATAGGTCCTGGGGTTTCCCGGCACCGAGCCGCTGCTCACAGCGTCGCGCCCCCGCTCGGGCTCGATCGACCAACGTCCGGCCTCCCGGGCGGAAGACCTCCGCCTACGCCTCAAACAGGCCTCGTTGGAGCAACAGGGCCCGGACGGGCTACGCACGGAGTGACGGGCCACGGGGTGCGGACTCTCAGGGGAGGCACTCCCGCGCCTGACACACCCTAAGACCAGCCTGCCGGTCCGGCTCGGGCCCGAGATGCTGATGACGGCCGACCGGGGCATCACGGTCTTCGAACTGTGGCAGGCATCATCAAATCCGGTCTCGCCCCGGACCGGGTCTCCTTCACGCGCACCCTGAACGCCGCCCGCCGCCACGTCACCGACCAGGCAGCACTTTCCCCCTCACTGCTGAAACGAGCCCTCTCCCACACCAGCCGTGAACTGCTGGAACGAATCCAGCCACCCCGCAGACCACGCACCAACCCCCGTGTCATCAAACGCAAGATGTCCAACTGGCACCTCACCCCCCCCATCACCGCAACCCACCACGACCACCAGCAGGAACAGTCACACTGATCCCACCCGCCAAACCCGCCAGCAAACACCATAGAAGCCCTTGGAGCAGCGGTATTGCCTCTAAGGGCCGCCCGTCACCCGGACCGGCAGCGTCCGCATGGCCTCCCGCAGCGCCTCCGCGAACTCCTCGAACTGCTCGTGCCGCGCCGCCCCCGTCCGCATCGCCAGCGCCACCCGGCGCGAGGGCGCGGGCTCCGCGAAGTACCCGGTGGCCAGCGCGTCGTTGCGGGCGGTCTCGACCGTCACCGCGGTACGCGGCAGCAGCGTCACCCCCAGCCCCCCGGCCACCAACTGCACCAGCGTGGAGAGCCCGGCCGCGGACGTGGTGACCGCCGCGCCCTCCGTGCGCCCCGCCTCCCGGCATATGTCGAGCGCCTGGTCGCGCAGGCAGTGTCCCTCGTCGAGCAGGAGCAGCGGCAGCTCGCGCAGCGCCTCGCGCGGGATGTCGGCGCGCCCGCCCAGCCAGTGGTCCCGCTCCGTCACCAGTACGAAGTCCTCGTCGAAGAGCGGAAGTTCGCTCACTCCCAGTACCCCGAGCGGCACGGCGAGCAGCAGCAGGTCCAGTCGTCCGGCGGCCAGTCCCTCCAGCAGCGAGGAGGTCTGTTCCTCATGCACCTGGAGGTCGAGTTCGGGATAGCGGTCGTGGACCAGGCGCAGCACGGTCGGCAGCAGATACGGGGCGACGGTCGGGATCACGCCGAGCCTGAGCACCCCGGTGAAGGGCGCCCGGGCGGCCTCGGCCTCCTCCATCAGCTCGCCGACCGCGTCCAGCACCGCGCGCGCCCGGGCCGCGAGCCGCTCCCCCGCCGGCGTGAGCAGTACCTTGCGCGTCGTACGCTCGATGAGCTGCACGCCCAGCGTGTCCTCCAACGCCGACACGGCACCGGAGAGCGCCGGCTGGCTCATCCCGATGGCCACCGCCGCGTCCCTGAAGTGCAGATGCTCGGCGACGGCCGTGAAGGCACGCAGCTGCGACAGGCTGGGCTGTTTCGTCCGGTGGCCGTGATGGCCGTGATTACCGCGCGCCACTGATAGGCACCTCCGATCAACACGACCGATTATAGCTATTTCCATTATCAATGCACTCTGTGCCAAGGTGGTGACCGTCCAACCCTCAGGAACTCCCCCACCAGGGAATTCCACACTGCAAGGAGAGCGCGTGCTCACTGTCGGTGACAAGTTCCCCGAGTTCGACCTGACCGCCTGTGTCTCGCTGGAGAAGGGCAAGGAGTTCGAGCAGATCAACCACAAGACCTACGAGGGCAAGTGGAAGATCGTCTTCGCGTGGCCGAAGGACTTCACCTTCGTGTGCCCCACCGAGATCGCCGCCTTCGGCAAGCTGAACGACGAGTTCGCCGACCGTGACGCCCAGGTCCTCGGCTTCTCCGGCGACTCCGAGTTCGTGCACCACGCCTGGCGCAAGGACCACCCGGACCTGACCGACCTGCCCTTCCCGATGCTGGCCGACCCGAAGCACGAGCTCATGCGCGCGCTCGGCATCGAGGGCGAGGACGGCTTCGCCCAGCGCGCCGTCTTCATCGTCGACCAGAACAACGAGATCCAGTTCACGATGGTGACCGCCGGTTCCGTGGGCCGTAACCCCAAGGAGGTCCTGCGGGTCCTCGACGCCCTCCAGACCGACGAGCTGTGCCCGTGCAACTGGTCCAAGGGCGACGAGACCCTCGACCCGGTCGCGCTGCTCGCGGGCGAGTGAGCTGACGGCACCATGGCACTCGACGAACTGAAGGCCGCTGTCCCGGACTTCGCCAAGGACCTGAAGCTGAACCTCGGTTCGGTCATCGGAAACAGCTCCCTCCCGCAGCAGCAGCTGTGGGGCACCGTCCTCGCCTGCGCGATCGCCTCGCGCTCGCCGAAGGTGCTGCGCGAGCTGGAGCCGGAGGCGAAGGCCAACCTCTCCGCGGAGGCGTACACCGCCGCGAAGTCGGCCGCCGCCATCATGGCGATGAACAACGTCTTCTACCGGACCCGGCACCTGCTGTCGGACCCCGAGTACGGGACGCTGCGCGCGGGGCTACGGATGAATGTCATCGGCAACCCCGGTGTGGAGAAGACCGACTTCGAGCTGTGGTCGCTCGCCGTCTCGGCGATCAACGGCTGCGGCCAGTGCCTGGACTCCCACGAGCAGGTGCTGCGCAAGGCCGGCGTGGACCGTGAGACGATCCAGGAAGCCTTCAAGATCGCTGCGGTGATCCAGGCGGTCGGCGTGACCCTCGACACCGAGGCCGTGCTGGCCGAGTAGGACCGGCACCGCTCCTGGCACGGGAAGAGCCCCGAGGACGATCACGAGAATTCGAGTCGGTCGTCCTCGGGGCTCTTGCCTGTGCGCGCCGCTCGCGTCGTCTCCTCACGGCCTGCCGATCCCCGCGGGCGACCGCTGCCCTCGGCGCCGCACACCCCGCCACGGCACTACACGCCACCGCTCCCGGCTTCGCCCACGCGGGTTTCGGGCGAGGCCCCGGGGGCGGGTGTGGGAGCGATCTCCGCCGCGGTCGCCCCGTGCGGCTGCGGGGAGTGCCTCAGCGCCTCCTCCCGCCCGTACGCGCGCAGATAGCCGACCACCGTGTTGGTGACCGCGACCAGCGGCACCGCGACGACCGCTCCCCCGATGCCCGCGACCATGCCGCCCGCCGCGACGGACAGGACGACGGCGAGCGGATGCACCCGCACCGCGCGCCCCAGGATGAACGGTTGCAGGACGTGGCCCTCGATCTGCTGCACCGCCAGCACCACGACCAGCACCATCAGCGCGGTGAACACGCCCTCGGTGACCAGCGCCACGATCACCGCAAGCGTCCCGGAGATCACCGCGCCGACGAGCGGGATGAAGGCGAAGAGGAAGATGAACACGGCGAGGGGCACCGCCATCGGCACGTCCAGGAACCAGATCCCGAGCCCGATGAAGATCGCGTCGATCAGCGCCACGATGACCGTGCCCCGCACATAAGCGGTCAGCGTCCGCCAGGCCCGCGGCCCCGCGCCCGCGATGCCCGGCCGGGCCTGGGCCGGCACCAGCTTGAGCGTCCAATGCCAGATGCGCCTTCCGTCGTACAGGAGGAAGAGCGTCGAGAACATCGCCAGCAGCGCCCCGGTCAGGAACTCCACCATCACAGTGACGCCCTGGAGACCGGCGGAGGTTATCTCCTCGGTGTTGGTGCCGATGGTGTCGCTGAGGTTCTTCGCGACATCGTTGATCTGCTGCTCGGTGACATGGAACGGGCTGTCGAGCAGCCAGTGCTTCAACTCCTCGATCCCCGCCCGCACCTTGTCCGAGAGGGTGTCGAGGTTGTCCATCACCTGCCAGACCACGAACCAGCTGACCAGGCCGATGATGACGAAGCCCAGGACCGCGGTGACCGCGGTGGCCAGCCCGCGCGGCAGCCCACGCCGCTTCATCCAGGCGACGGTCGGCTGGAGCATCGCGGTGATGAGCAGCGCGGCGACGAACGCCAGCACCACCAACTGCACGGTGCTGATGATCTGCGCCAGTACCCAGAGCGTGCCCGCCAGGACGAGCAGCCGCCAGCCTGCCTCGGCGGCGACCCGCAAACTCCAGGGGAGCGCCGCTACCGGGTCGGGCCGGGCGGTGACCGAGGGGGCGTACGCGGGCGGGGGCGGCACATGATCGGCCGCATCGCGCCGGACCGTTTCGTCCGGTACGGGCGCGCTCGTCATCGGCGGCTCGATCGGCTCATGCTCGTCCCCCTCGGCCCGGGCCTTGCGCTGGTCCAGCCGCTCGCCCAATTCGGTCAGTTCCGCACCCAGGCGGCCGAGCCACCCCGGAAATCTCGACATGATCGTTTCTCTTTCCCCCGCTCACTCTCCAGCCTCGCGGCGTTCCCCCACTCGCCCGCCTGGCCGCCTGGCCGCCTGGCCGCCTGGCCGCCTGGCCGCCTGGCCGCCTGGCCGCCTGGCCGCCTGGCCGCCTGGACCGACCGTACACGCGCAAAGCCCCCCACCATAGGACGGTGAGGGGCTTCGGAAGGTTGAGCGGTGAACCTCGGCCGGCGCATGTCCGCCGACTCCGGTGCCGTGACCGGCGACCGCGACCGCGCGCGCCGGGCGGCGCGGCGGGGCGAACGTTGCCGGGAGCGGTACTAGTACCAGTGGTTGGCCTGCCAGAACGACCAGGCGCCGCACGGGCTGCCGTAACGGCCGTCCATGTAGCTGAGGCCCCACTTGATCTGGGTGGCCGGGTTGGTCTGCCAGTCGGCGCCGGCAGAGGCCATCTTGGAGCCCGGCAGCGCCTGCACGAGGCCGTAGGCACCGGACGAAGGGTTGCTCGCCCGGTAATTCCACGTCGACTCATGGCTCACGATGTTGCTGAAGCACTGGAACTGGTCGGCGGGCACCAGCTGACGCGCGATCGCCTGAACCTGAGCGACGGTGTACGAGCTCTGCGGGGCGAAGGTGGCCGTGCTGCGCACCTGGGAGCGGCTGGCGCGCTCGGCTTCCCTTTCCTTTTCCTTCGCCTTCTGAGCCTGGCGCTCCTGCTCCAGCCTCTCCTCGGCCGCCCGCTTCTTCGTCTTGGCGTCCTTGGCCGCCTGGATACGGGCCGCTTCCTCCGCGGACTTCTTCGCCGCCGCATTGGCCGCGGATGCCTGGGCATCGGCCTGCTGCGTGAGCGAGGCGGTCTGCACCTGGGCCTGCTGACCGGCGGGGATGTCTGCGAGCAGCGTGGTGTCGGCTGCGGTCGCCTCGAAGTTGTTGTCATCGGCAGCGGGAGTGCTGCCCGAGGCCACGCCTACGACGGCGCCGACGGTGGTGACCGCGGTGGCCGACGCCACTGCGAACCCCCGGACCGAGATCCGGCTCACACGGTTTCCTTCCAGCATCGCTCGCTTAGGTGACCTCGCGGGCGCAATCGTGCCCCTGACACTGGCCTCCCTACTGCTTGGGTCACGGGAGGCACGGGCCCGGTGGGCGGCTCCCGTGGGGGGAGCGCCGCGTGGTACTCGCGGGCGGCATACGGCCAACGGTTGTTGAGTTGTGTGGTGCGTGGCACCTCGGGAGGTGCGGGTGTGCCGTATGCGGGGCCTGACGGAAGCAAGACTCTGCCGGAACGTCACGCCAGGAAGCAATTCTCCGTTGCGTGGGAAAGCTCACACCTCGTTCGGAGCAAATGATTTAAGGAAACAACACCGCAGCACGGTGCCGCCCGGCTAAGCTACGCCGCTCGCCGGGCGGCACCAACTCCTGCATCCCGTATCAGATCTGCCCGTCCTCCAGCATTTCGGTCACCAGCGCGGCGATCGGAGAACGCTCGGAACGGGTGAGCGTGACGTGGGCGAAGAGCGGATGCCCCTTCAGCTTCTCGACCACGGCGACCACCCCGTCGTACCGCCCGACCCTCAGGTTGTCCCGCTGGGCCACGTCATGCGTGAGGACCACCCGCGAGTTCGCCCCGATCCGGGACAACACGGTCAGCAGGACGTTCCGTTCCAAGGACTGCGCCTCGTCGACGATCACGAAGGAGTCGTGCAGCGAGCGGCCACGGATGTGGGTGAGCGGCAGGATCTCCAGCATGCCGCGCCCCAGCACCTCCTCGATCACCTCGCGTCCGGCGACCGCGGACAGGGTGTCGAAGACGGCCTGCGCCCAGGGGCTCATCTTCTCGGCCTCGGTGCCGGGGAGGTAGCCCAGCTCCTGACCGCCGACCGCGTACAGCGGGCGGAAGACCATCACCTTCTGGTGCTGCCTACGCTCCAGCACGGCCTCGAGTCCGGCGCAGAGCGCCAGCGCCGACTTGCCGGTACCGGCCCGGCCGCCCAGCGACACGATGCCGACCTGCTGGTCGAGCAGGAGGTCGAGCGCGATGCGCTGCTCGGCGCTGCGTCCGTGGATGCCGAAGACCTCACGGTCGCCGCGCACCAGCCGGACGTTCCCCTCGGCGGTGACCCGTCCGAGGGCCTTGCCGCGCTCGGACTGGAGGACCAGCCCGGTGTGCACCGGCAGCTCGGCCGCCTCGGGCACGTACAGCGCCTCCTCCGCGTAGAGCAGGTCGATCTGCTCGGCGGCGAGTGACAGTTCCGACATTCCCGTCCAGCCGGAGTCGGTGATGGCCAGTTCGGCGCGGTACTCCTCGGCGAGGAGACCGACCGAGGACGCCTTGATGCGCAACGGCAGGTCCTTGGACACGACCGTGACGTCGTACCCCTCGGCCTGGAGATTGCGCGCGACCGCGAGGATCCGTGAGTCGTTGTCACCCAGCCGGTACCCGGCGGGCAGTACGCCGGGGTCGGAGTGGTTGAGCTCGACGCGCAGCGTCCCGCCCAGGTCCCCCAGGGGGATCGGATCATCCAGCCGGCCGTACCGGATCCGCAGGTCGTCCAGCCGGCGCAGGGCCTGCCGGGCGAAATACCCCAGCTCCGGGTGGTGCCTCTTGGCCTCCAGTTCCGTGACCACGACGATCGGGAGCACGACCTCGTGCTCGTCGAACCGGGCCATGGCGTGGGGATCGGCCAGCAGGACGCTGGTGTCGAGAACGTAGGTGCGCCTGTCGGACATGCGGCGCTTTGTGCTGGTCACCACGGAAGGACGTACCCCCTCGGACGAGGTTGGGGTGGACGGCGTCGCGGGGCATCCCAAAAGGAGAGAACGGGCCGGGCCGCGGCCCCGTTGCACGGGCCGGGCGCCGGCCCTCCGCGTCGGACGCGCTGTGTACGGTCCTTCGTGTGCAAAGGGCCTCCCGGGCGAGCGGACTCCGTGCCGCTCACTTGACACGACGTCCGCCTTGCCCGCGACCGGACGTCGACCTGCCAGAGGTATTCCCTCGAACAAGCGAAGCCATGCCGCCGAGCGAAGCCATGCCGCCGAGCGGGGCCATGCCGCGCCACGGGCGCGGGCGGACCGACGAGATGTCCCGGGAAGGGGAAGGGGAAGGGGAGCCGGTGAGCGGTCGGGCGAAATCCGGGAGGAGGCGCGAGCCCGGTGAACGGGCGGTGTCAGCCGCCGAACCGGCGGTGGCGGGCCGCGTAGTCACGCAGAGCGCGCAGGAAGTCGACGCGGCGGAAGGCCGGCCAGAAGACTTCGCAGAAGTAGTACTCGGAGTGCGCGCTCTGCCAGAGCATGAAGCCGGACAGCCGCTGCTCGCCGCTGGTGCGGATGACCAGGTCCGGGTCGGGCTGGCCCCGGGTGTAGAGGTGCTCGGAGATCAGGTCGGTGGAGACGATCTCGGCGAGCTCCTCGAAGGTCGTGCCCTTGGCCGAGTGCTCCAGCAGCAGCGAGCGGACCGCGTCCGCGATCTCCTGGCGCCCGCCGTAGCCGACGGCGACGTTGACCAGTATTCCGTCGACACCGAGGGTGGCCTGCTCGGCCTCCTTGATCACGGTCTGGGTGTGCGCGGGCAGCAGGTCGAGCGTGCCGACATGGTTGATACGCCAGCGGCCATCCGCCGCGAGGTTCCGCACAGTGTTCTCGATGATGCCGAGGAGCGGGATCAGTTCGGACTCGGGCCGGTCGAAGTTGTCCGTGGACAACAGCCAGAGGGTGACGACCTCCACGTCGGTCTCGCTGCACCAGCCGAGCAGTTCCTGGATCTTGTCGGCCCCGGCCTGGTGCCCCTCCGCGGCCGTGCCTCCCGACGCCTTCGCCCAACGCCGGTTGCCGTCGAGGATGACGCCGATGTGCTTGGGCACCTGGGTGTGGTCGAGGCGGGCCTCCACCCGGCGCGCGTAGAGCCTGTACACCAGGTCACGCAAGTTCACTGAGTTCACCTCTCGGTTCCGTGCGGGCCCGCCCGCCCCTCCGACCGGGGTCCGGGTTCGCCTCTCTGGGGATCACGGCACCGCTCCGCAGAATCCATCGCTCCGCGCGTTCCCTCGCCATCCCCGGGACCGCAACATTACTGCGCGGGCGGCAGACCAACCCAACCCGGTCTGTCACAAGTCCGTGATAAGGAGGGAAACGTGACTGATTCCCCTCTCTTCTACCGAGCCGCCGACACGCGTTACGACTCCATGGAGTATCGCCGCACCGGCCGCAGCGGACTCAAACTCCCCGCCGTCTCCCTCGGCCTGTGGCACAACTTCGGCGACGACCGCACGCTGGCCTCCCAGCGGGCGATCCTGCGCCGCGCCTTCGATCTCGGCGTGACCCACTTCGACCTGGCGAACAACTACGGGCCGCCGCCCGGCTCCGCCGAGCTGAACTTCGGCAAGATCTTCCGCCAGGACTTCGCCCCGTACCGGGACGAGCTGATCATCTCCACCAAGGCCGGCTATGACATGCACCCCGGCCCGTACGGCGAATGGGGTTCCCGCAAGTACCTGCTGTCGTCGCTGGACGCCTCGCTGCGGCGGATGGGCCTCGACTACGTCGACATCTTCTACTCGCACCGCTTCGACCCGGACACCCCGCTGGAGGAGACGATGGGGGCGCTGGCCTCCGCCGTCCAGCAGGGCAAGGCGCTGTACGTGGGCGTGTCCTCGTACGACGCGGCCCAGACCGCCGAGGCCGCCCGGCTGCTGAGGGAGATGGGCGTGCCGGCCCTGATCCACCAGCCCTCCTACTCGATGATCAACCGCTGGATCGAGGACGACGAGCTGCTCGACACCCTGGAGGCGGCCGGCATGGGCTGCATCTCCTTCGTGCCCTTGGCGCAGGGACTGCTCACGAACAAGTACCTGGCGGGCATCCCGGAGGGTTCGCGGGCCACCCAGGGCAAGTCGCTGGACCCCGGCCTGCTCTCCGAGGAGGTGGTCCGTCGCCTGAACGGGCTCAACGACATCGCCGAGCGGCGCCGCCAGTCGCTGGCGCAGCTCGCGCTGAGCTGGGTGCTGCGGGACAGCCGCATGACTTCGGCGCTGATCGGGGCCTCGAACGTGCGACAGCTTGAGGAGAACGTCGCGGCGCTCTCCAGCCCGCCGCTGTCCTCCGAGGAGCTTCGGGAGATCGACACCTTCGCCGTGGACACCGCGGGCACCAACATCTGGGCCGGGCGCGGCTGACGGACGCCGGGGCCCGAGCCGAACCGGACCGGGTCAGGGCCCGGTCGGGGCTGAGCCGACCGAGCTGTGGCCGGTCGGGGGTCGGAGACCAGGGCCGGTCGGGGGCTGGTGCCGGTCGGGGGCCGGGCCGTGGCTGGTGGGACGAGGACGGCGCGGCGGGCCTCGCGGGGTGGTCTTGACGGTCCGCGTTGACGGAGCCGTCACCGATCCGCGTTGACGGGGCCGACGCGACGGGGCGCCCCTACCGGGGAGGCGCTGGAGGCACTGCGGGAGACGGCCTGGACGGGGGCGCGGTGCCCGAATGGGCCACCGGGATTCCGGCGCAGAAAAACGGGCCGGTCCGTGGGGGGGGGGTTACGGACCGGCCCGAGGGGGGGTTTCCACCATAACCCTTCGTAAGTCGTCCTGGGTGCCACGCCACTCCACAATTACTCTGCGAATTCGCGGGACTCCGGTCCGAGCACTCCGGGGGCGGTGCGCACCGGAGCCGGACCGACCGACGCGCCGCAAAGCCGTGCGGGCGCGTCGTCGGGGCCGCCCGGGACGGGCCGCAGGCGGGCCTTCCGCTCAGGCGGTGGCCGGTGCGCCGCGGTGGTCGCGGGTGAAGCGGATCGTCAGGGCCTCTCCCCCCATGACGACGAAGCGTCCGTCCTCGCACCGGATGACGGCCTCGTACACCTCGCCCCGCCCGTCCCTGCGCTCCTCGGTGCGGGTGACGGTCCAACCGCCCTCGGGGGGCCGCGGCAGATTGGGCACGGCGGCGAACTCCCACTGCCCGGACGGTACGCACCAGGCGGGCAGGCGCGGCCAGGCACCGGGCCCCACCTTCAGGGTCTGGTCGAAGGCGCAGGTCAGCAGCACCGACTGTCCGTCGGCCAGCAGGAACTCGACGGCCTCGGGCTCCCCCATATGCCCCTCCGGCCGGTAGCGGACGCCGAAGACTCCGACGATCCGCGCCCCCCTGAGCCAGTCGGCCCTGCCCTGCCGCGGAACTCGCGGTGCGCCCTCTTCGTTGCCCGCCCTCATGGCCTGTTCCCTCCCATGTACTCTCCGTACAGGGTCGCATCACCGGCGGGAGGCGGCGTTCGCGGCCCACCCGTGTTGCCGGGCCTGCGAGTTCAGGGCCGGGCCGGCTGTCTACCCGGGTTTGCGGGCCTCGATCAGGAACCGGGTGGTGTGGGCGACGAACGGCCCCTCGGTCTCGATCTGGTGGTGCAGTTCGGCGAGGCGCGGGCGGTACTCCCCGACGGTGAAGCCCGGCACCATCCAGATCACTTTCCGCAGGAAGTAGACGACGGCACCGATGTCGAAGAACTCGGTGCGCAGCCTCTCCATCCGCAGATCGACGACGTCGAGTCCGGCCGACTCGGCCTCGGCCCGGGCCCGTTCGGGGTCACGGGCGCCACGCACCTCGGGCGGTTGCGGCCCGAGGAAGTACTCGACGAGTTCGAAGACGCTGGCCGGACCGACCTGCTGTGAGAAGTACGTGCCCCCGGGAGCGAGCACCCGCGCGATCTCCGACCACCAGGTCGTCACCGGATGCCGACTGACCACCAGGTCGAAGGCGCCGTCCCCGAACGGCAGCGGCGGCTCGTCCGCGTCGGCGACCACGGCCACGCCGAGCGGATGCAGCAACGCGGTGGCCCGGGCGATGTTCGGCGGCCATGCCTCGGTCGCGACGACCAGAGGAGGCAGCCTGGGTACGGAGGCCAGGACCTCGCCCCCGCCCGTCTGGATGTCGAGCGCCGCCCCGGCCCGGCTCATCCGGTCCGCCATCGCGCGGGCGTAGCCCCAGGAGGGGCGCTGTTCGGTGGCCCGCCCGTCGAGCCAGGAGAAGTCCCAGCCGTCGACGGAGACGGCGGCCGCCTCGGCGACGAGGGCGTCGAAGCGCGCGCTTTCCGAGACCGTTCCCGCCACTGTGTCCGCCCCTGCCACGGTTTCCGCCGGCCCGTCTCCCGATTGCGGCCGCGGTGGTGACTGCGGTTGTGGCTGTGACTGTGGTTGCGGCTCTGATCGCGGCTGTGGCTCCGAGGGCGCTCCGGGCATACGGGGATCGTGTCACCGCGAGGCGGTCTGCGCGACCGCATTTCGGGGGCGGGGGCTCGCGGCTCGGGTCAGGGGGCACAGCTCGGATCAGGGGTTCGCGGCGGGCCGGAGTCAGGGGCCTCACGGTCGGCCGGGGCCAGGGGTTCGCGGCGGGCCGGGATTCACGGCGGGCCGGGTCAGGCGGCCAGGCCGCCGAGCAGGATGCCGAGCCATGCGCCCGTGATCATGAAGGGGCCGAAGGGGATGCCCGTCTTGCGCCCCGCCCGCTTCAGGACCATGAGCCCGAACCCGTACACCGCGCCGAGCAGGAAGCCCGCGAAGCCGCCGACGAACAGGACCGCCCATCCGTACCAGCCGAGGGCCACGCCCAGGGACAGGGCGAGTTTGACGTCGCCGAAGCCCATTCCGTTCGGGTTGATCAGGAAGAGCAGGAAGTAGAACCCGCCGAGCACCGCTCCGCCGAGGAGACCGGACACCCAGTCACCGGCGTGCTCCGGGAGCAGCGCGGCAACGCCGAGGAGTACGGCGGCCACCACGGCGGCGGGCAGGGTCAGCCGGTCGGGCAGCCGGTGGACCCGGCGGTCGATGGCCGCGAGGAGCACACCGACAGGGGCCAGCAGCAGCCACACCGCGAGTTCGGGGCGGGGGCCGGTGGCCGCCGCGAGCAGGGCGCAGGCGAGCGCGGTGACGACGGGCATGAGCACAGCGGGCGCGTAGTGGGCCGAGGACCGCACAGTGTCCTGGCCACCGCCCGGATTCCCCGGTCCGGCGCCCGGCTCCCCCGGCTCGGCGTCCGGCTTCCCCGGTCCGGTACCCGGATTCCCCGGCTCGGCGTCCGCGTCCGCCGAACCGCTGCCCTCGGTCGTGGTGGCGGTGGCGGTGGCCGTGACGATGGCGGTGTCCGGATCTTCCTGGCCGCTGCCAGGGGCTGCGGTCTCGGTGCCCGCGGCGGTCGTCACCGGAACCACTGCCGCGCAGGCGGCGCAACGGGTGGAGCCCAACCAGCCGCCGAAGGCCCCGGTCAGGGCGTGACCCGCAGGGCAGGTGTCGCGCCAGGCGTCCTCCGGTTCGACGGAGAAACGGTAGGCGGCGCGCGGGACCAGCAGCCCGGACGCCGCTCCCCATAGTGCGGCGAGCGCTGTCAGCATGGCGTACACATGGCCGACCCTAAGCGGGTGCCGGACACGGGTCATGGGTCCTGGGGCCCACCGCGCACTGTTCCGGACCCAGCGACCATCACCGGACGCTACCGTCGTGGCCATGGCTCAATGGCGCAATGGCAACGGCATGTTGACGGTCACCGATGCAGGGGGAGGACAAGTTCCGGGGATACCGAACGCGCCGGACACCCCGGCGATACCACTGCGGATCGCGGCCACGTACCGGGCCAGGAGCCGGGGGCTGCTCGGCCGGGACGGGATCGACGGCGCCCTGCTGATCACTCCTTGCGGGAGCGTGCACACCTTCGGGATGCGGTTCACCATCGATGTGGCGTACGTGGACCGGAAGTTCAACGTGATCGCCGTCCGCACGATGAAGCCCGGCCGGCTCGGCCTGCCCCGGCTGCGGGCCAGGCATGTGATCGAGTCGGAGGCCGGGGCGATGCAGGCATGGGGCCTGCGGCCGGGGGCCCGGGTGAGGATCGTCCAGGAGGAGACGGACCGGGGCCGGTGACGCGCCGACGGCCTCCGGAAGGGGCCGCGCGCGGGGACGTACGGGGTCGAGTGGGGTCGTGCGGGGTCGTGTGGAGGGGGCGCACCGGACCGCGCGGCGCCCTGCACAACCGTAAGAAGCCCGGAGCGGTGCGGAGTCTGAGGCTGACGCTGACGCTGACGTATGGGATCGTGCGGGATCCCACGCACCGGGCCGCAGGGCCCCCGCGGCCCGCACAAGCGGTTCCCTCCGCGGCCGCACGAAATGCCGCACAAGGAAATGCCGCACAAGCGCACGAGGCCCCGCTCGCCGGGCTCATCGGGCCGGGTGCACCGAGCTCGCTCGGGCCTGCATACCCGCCGGGCCGTGAAAGGTCGATCTACGAGCGGAGCTTGGTGCGGGAGCGCGGCAGCGCCGGGGCGATCGACCACAGGACCTCGGCCTCGTCCGCGCCCGGGTTGTCCCAGGCGTGGGCGGCGCGCGCCGAGAAGGTCGTGGAGTCCCCCGCCTCCAGGAACCTGGGCTCGCCGTCCACGGTCAGCCGCAGCGTGCCCCGTACCAGGTAGGCGAAGACCGTCTCGGCCTCCAGGCTGTACGCACCGCCCGAACCGCCGCCGGGGCTCAGGATCGTCCGCATGACCTGGACGTGCCGCTCCTCGGCCGGGGTGAGGAGGAACTCCTCGATGCCGTGGCCGCCCATCTCCAGCCTGGCACCCTGTCCGCTCTTGACGATGTCCTGGTCCGGATAGTCGAAGAGCGTGGCGATGCCCGTGCCCAGCGCCTCGCAGATGCGGATCAGGGTGGGCACGGAGACCGAGGTCTTGCCGCGCTCGGCGAGGCTGACGAAACCCTTGGTGACGCCCGCCGCCTCGGCGATCTGAGCGAGCGTCAACCTCTGTGCCAGGCGGAGCTCGCGCAGCCGGGGACCGATCGTGGACATGTGACTGTCAGCGGCTTCGGACATGACGGACACGCTACCTGGCGTTGGGGTCACGGGGAGTGGCCGGGGACGAACGCATATCGGAGTACATGTCGGAAGGGTCTTTACTCGTCGAGTTTAGTGCTGTAAAACTCTGACGAAAGTTTAATGGCACTAAACCCGGCGCTCGGGTGGCCGTCCGTCCTCAGTGACGCCCGCTCCCCTTACCGCCTCCCCTCCCCCCTGCTCGTCCCGCACCACCCGAGGAGTAAGCCCATGAGCTCCCCGTCTTCCCATGAGAGCACCGCACGCTCCGTGCGCGGCGTTGTCTTCCGCTCACCCGGGCAGGAGGTGACCGTCACCGACGTCACTCTGGCCCCGCCCGCCCCCGGAGAGGTCGAGGTCGCCGTCGTCGCGGCGGGCGTCTGTCACTCCGACCTGCACGTCATCCGCGGCGAGTGGGACCACCCCGTCCCGGTCGTGCTGGGGCACGAGGGCTCGGGCGTCGTCACCGCGATCGGCGAGGGCGTCACCGGTCTCAAGCCCGGCGACCACGTCGTGCTCTCCTGGGTCCCGTCCTGCGGCACCTGCCGGTTCTGCCTCTCCGGGCGGCCGGCCGCGTGCTCCCTGGTCGCCGAGGTCGTCGCGCCGGGCGGGGTGCTGTACGACGGCACCAGCCGACTCTCGGTCGACGGCGAGCCCGCGCACCACTACCTCGGCGTCTCCTCGTTCGCCGAGCGGGTCGTCGTTCCCGCCTCCGGCGCGATCAAGGTGCGCGAGGACGCCCCGCTCGACGTGATCGCGCTGGTCGGCTGCGCCATCGCCACCGGTGTCGGCGCGGTCCGTAACACCGCGGGGGTCGAGGAGGGTGCCACCGTCGCCGTCATCGGCTGCGGCGGGGTGGGGCTGTCCTGCGTGCAGGGAGCCCGACTGGCGAAGGCCGGCCGCATCGTCGCCGTCGACGTCGTACCGGAGAAACTGGAGCTGGCGCGCCGGCTCGGCGCGACGGACGCGGTGGACGCGCGCGACGGCGATGTCGTCGAGGCGCTGGGGGCCCTGGTCCCGGAGGGCCTGGACTACGTGTTCGACGCCATCGGCAAGATCGAGACCACCGAGCAGTCCATCGCGGCACTCGGCCAGGGCGGCGCCGCCGTCATCGTCGGCCTGCCCCCCGCCGGCCGCACCGCGCGCTTCGACCCGCTCGCGCTCGCCGAGGCCGACCAGCGCATCCTGGGTTCCAACTACGGCTCGGTCGACGCCGCCCGCGACATCCCGGCCCTGGTGGACCTCGTGGTGTCGGGCGACCTCGATGTGGAGTCGATGATCTCGGCCCGCCGCCCGCTGGACGAAGCGGGCGACGCCCTGGCCGACCTCGCCGCGGGTCACGCCCTGCGCCAGCTGCTGATGATGGAGAAGGAGGAGAACCGGACATGAGCACCGCCAGACAACGGGACAGACAGCGGACCGAGCAGCAGACCGGTTCCCGGACCGGCTCGCAGGCCGACACACACAAGCAGGCCGACGGACTGGCCCACCGCTCCGTCTCCACGTTCGAGGTCGGCGCGCAGAGCGTCGCGAACGTCGCGCCCAGCGCCGTCATCGCGTTCGCGCCCGCCAGCATGGCGGCGTCCGCGGGCAACGGCGCCTGGTTCTCCTTCTTCCTGGCCATGGCCGCCGTCCTCGCCATCGCGTACTGCATCTGCGTCTTCGCCCGCAGGCGCGCCGGGGTGGGTTCGCTGTACGCGTTCTCCCGGCTCTCGCTGGGGGCGCCTGGCTCCTTCGTGACCGGATGGGCGCTGCTCATCGGAGCGGTGTGCATCGGTTCGGGTTCGCTCGCCGGCGCCGGGTACTACACGGCGCGCGCCCTGGACCAGATCGGCATCGGGGTCTTCACCGGC
Source organism: Streptomyces sp. NPDC052042 (assembly GCF_044548345.1). Classification (NCBI taxonomy): domain Bacteria; kingdom Bacillati; phylum Actinomycetota; class Actinomycetes; order Kitasatosporales; family Streptomycetaceae; genus Streptomyces; species Streptomyces sp. NPDC052042. Next base: position 27,118 of record NZ_JBIUBU010000016.1, read on the forward strand.
GTCACCGGCCAGATCCTGCTGGACGTGCTGCTGGCCGCCGTCGCCATGCGGCTGACGATCGCCAGCGTGCGGACGGCGGCACGGGTCGCCTCCGTGCTGGAGGTCGTGTCGATCGTCCTCATCGTCGTCGTCCTGCTGCCCGCCTTCTTCAAGAGCGGGAACGTCATCGACACCGACCAGCTGACCCTGAGCGGTTCCACCCTCGACGGGGTCGTCTTCGCCGTGGTGCTGGGCGTGCTCGGTTTCGTCGGCTTCGAGGGCGCCGCCTCGCTCGGCGCCGAGGCCACCGACCCGTACCGGGCGATCCCCCGCTCGGTGATGGGCAGCGCGGTGCTGGCCGGTGTGCTGTACATGTTCGCCACATACGCGCAGGTCGCCGGGTTCGGCGGGGCGGACGCGCTGGCGAAGAGCTCCGACCCGATGGACCAGCTGGCGGAGATGTCCGGCCTCGGTTTCCTGAAGTTCTTCCTGCACGCGGGCTTCGCCGCGTCGTTCGTGGCCGTGGTGATGGCCTGCATCACCGTCGCCGCCCGGCTGCTGTTCGGCATGGCGAACGAGGGCGTGATGCCGGCCCGGCTCGGTGTCGCCCACCCCCAGCACCGGACCCCGTCCGCGGCGATCTGGACCATCTCCCCGTTCATCGCCGTCCCGGCGGTTCTCGTGGTCGGCGCCGGGACCGCACCGCTGGACGCGACGACGTACATCGACACCATCGGCGTCTTCGGCTACATGCTCAGCTACACCTTGGTGTGCCTGGCGGCGCCCCTGTTCGTGCGCCGGATCGGGGCCCGCGGTCTCCTCCTCACCTGGGGGCTGGGTCTGATCGGCGCCGCCGCGATGGTCTACGTCTTCTACCGCAACCTGTGGCCCGTACCGGAGTGGCCGCTGAACGTGCTGCCGTACGTGTTCGTCGGGGCACTGGTCCTCGGGGTCATCGGCTTCGCCGCACTGCGGATACGGAATCCGGAGGCCGCGGAGCGGGCGGGAACGTTCGCGGACGACCTGGACTGACGGCCTGGACCAGCGGACCTGGAGTGACGGCCCGGACCACCCGTCCCTCCGCCCCTCCCGCCCGCCTCGCCGTTCTCCTTACCGCCTCGATGCCCCGCTCCCCCGCGCCTCGCGCGGGCGGTGCGGGGCATCGAGGCATCGGAGCATCGGGCTCGACCATGCGCGGAAACGCGCCACCGCGCCCGGCGGATCGCCCGGCCCACGGCCGCGGTGCGCCCCCGGTCCATCCGGCGCATCGGCCACAGAGCGCACCGGTCCGTCGGGCACAACGACCGTTGGGCCCGACTTTGGGGCCAAGGGCCCAGGTCACCCGGCCCGTGCCCCCGTACGCTCACGTCCACCCCGCATGCACAACCGCGGGGACTGGCAAGGCATGTGGGCGTCGGAGAGGAAGAGTCGTGACGGCTGGCGGGGGCTGGGAAAGCGGAAACGCGGGCCACATACCACCGAGGGGCGGAGGTGGTGCCTCCGGAGCGGGTAGCGGCGTCTTCTTCGCACTGACCCGCAGCTGGGCCGCGGGGGCTCTGGTCTACATCGCCGCCGGGTACCTGGTGTCGCGCGGGCTCGTCGAGCTGCTCGCCACCGAGGAGCGGCTCGCCTCGTTCGGCTGGCGTCTGGGCCTGCTGCATGTGCCGAACGTCATCACGACCGTGCTCACGGTCCTCGCCTCGATCCGGGTGCTGCCCTACGAGCGGCGCGAGTCCCGGCTGCTGACGCTGCTCGCGGCCCTGGGCATCCCGGTGGCCGCGGTCGTCTACGGGCTCGCCGTCTCCTGGCACCTCGTGGGCTTCGAGGGCACATTGATGCCGATCGTCACGCTGGCGACCGGTTCCGCCGCCGGGCTGGCCGTGCACCGGCTGCTGGAGGACCGCGAGGACCAGGAGTCGTCCACGTCGTACCCGTACTCCTGGCGGGACAACGGGGCCACCGCGATGGAATACCTCGGGGTGATCATCCTCGTCGTCACGATGATCGGCGCGATGGCCGTGGCGGGCATCGGTGGGCAGATCGGTGAACGCATCCTCTGCGTGATCAGCTCGATGGGCGGCGGCGGTGGCAGCTGCTCGACGGGCGGGGGCGGCGACACCACCGCGAAGCCCAGGACGGATGCCGACTACGAACCCAAGATGTGCCAGGTCTCCAGCATCTCCGACACCGTCGGCGGCAAGGTCAAGGTCGGCTGGTTCGAGTGGGGCAACGAGTACGGCTTCCAGCAGAAGGTCAGCCAGGCCAACACGGACGTGAACGGCGACGGCAAGGTCGACGAGAACGACAAACTGGTCTACATGACCTTCACGGACGCCGCCTCGGCCGGCGCCACCGCCAGCACCCCCGGTGTCAAGCTCGGCAAGCTGGGCAAGGCGGACGTGGACGTCGGCGGCGGCATCAAGATCACCAACGGTGACACCTGGGTCTTCAAGAGCGAGGAAGAAGCCCAGCAGATGCGCGACGACATCGAAGAGATGAAGATGTGGGAGACCTCCACCAAGTACAGCGGTGGCTACGGCGGTGGCTGGTACTCCGGCATGAAGTGGGCCGACAAGAAGAAGGACGTCGAGAACAAGATCGGCGACAAGAAGATCTCGTACTCGACCATCGGCCTCAACGTGTACGCCGACGGTGGTCTCTCCATCAGCGCGGGCGACGACTCCAAGCTGGGCGCCAAGCTCGGTGGCAAGGCCAAGTTCTCCCCCGAGGTGACCATCACCAAGGACGGCATCAACGGCAACGAGTCGTACACGTACACCGCCAAGCTCGAACTGGAGGGCAAGGTCAGCGGCACGGTCGGTCCGTACGGCGGCGCGGCCTCCGCGAAGGACAACCGGACCGGGGCGATCACCGTCACCCGCGACCAGAAGACCGGCAAGATCGTCCGCATCGACATGACCCAGACCCATGAGGGCGGTTCGACGGCCAACAAGGGCGACATCAGCGGCGACAACGGCAAGAAGGGCGGCGACAAGCGCGGCGGCAAGATCAGCGGCTCCGACTCCTCCGGCGAAACCGGCATCGAGGTCAAGACGAACTCGATCATCTTCGGCAAGGACACGGACCAGGCCACCGAGGCCAAGCGGGCCATCGCCGAGCAGTGGCTGGGCGGCTCCGGCGACAACACCGCCCCGTTCGAGTACCTGTTCGGCGACCACTCGATGGAGCAGAAGCCCACCGGGAACGACCCGTTCGAGCAGCTGATGTTCCAGGACGGCCTGTCGAGCTCGATGAATTACCACGGTCAGACGGACGCCCAGGAGTTCGGCTTCGAGATCTCGCTCGGCATGAGCCTCGGGCTCTCCATCTCGGACGAGCACAAGCAGGAGACCCTGACGGACGCGCAGTTCCTCGGGGCCCCGAACGGCGACAAGCGCTCGTACCTCCCGTACAGCTACTGCGCGAAGTAGCGGGGGCAGCCCGGAGACTTACGGGCAGCCCGCACGGGTAGCCAAAGAGGCGGCCGCACCTGTAGCTGTAGTCCTGGCCACGGGTGCGGCCGACCGCACGGCGTACGGCATATTGGCGCACACCGTGCAGACCGTACGGCGCACGCGCCGCACGGCACGCACCGCACGGGGCGCATCACGCACGGCAATCACGCACGACGAAGAGGCGATAGGCGATGACGACGATGAAGATATCCCGGGCAATCGGCGCTGTTGCCGCCGCCGCCATCGGTCTCACCCTGCTCACGGGCTGCGGAGACGAGGCCGCCTCCGTGCCGGAGGGCTGGGGCACGCTCGACACGAAGAGCCTGTCCGTCGGGTATCCCGAGAAGAAGGGGTACAAGGAGCAGCCGTCCGCCGAACGTGCGAAGGCCAACGCCGCCGTGGCGCTCAAGGAGGAAGGCGGGCTGCGCACCGGCATGGTCTCCGTGCAGCTCGACTTCGCGACGGGCGTGAACGACGCCGACAAGGCGGCGGCCGCCGCAGGCGCCGGAATCGGTCTCGGGACGACCCGCAAGGAGACCTCGGACGTGCGGCTCACGGGGGCGGAGAGCGCCCGTGACGCCCGCAGGATCGACTACGAATTCACGTCGAGCGGCAAGGACCGGACCCCGGCGCCGGGCACACCGATGACGGGTGTGGTGGTCGCGGGCGTCGACTCGAAGCACGTACCGTTCGCCGTCCGGATCAACGCGGTGAAGGGCTCGCTGAGCCGGCAGGACCTCGACGCGTTCGTGAAGTCGATCACGGTCAAGTAGGGGGTCGGTTCTCCACACCGCTCCGCTTCTCCACACCGCCGCTTCTCCACACCGTCGGGTCAGCACACCGCCGGGTCGCCGCGTCGTTCGCCAGGAAGTCGTTCGCCATGACGTCGCTCTCCGCGGCGTCGCTCACCCGCGGCGTGGGTCCCCCACGACGCGGAGTCATCATGTAGTCGATCAGCGGATCAGGGGCGCTCGTTCATGCAGATCCTGCCCGGAGGCACGGCCACCTTCCTCCTTCTGTTCGGCCTCTTCCTCGGCGCGTTCGCGCTCCGCTCCGCGCTGCGCCTGCGCCGGGTGCTGCGGCTGATCCGGCATGGCGAGCACGTCGAGGGGCGGTGCGCGGACCGTCGGACGGTCGACCGCGGCCCCGGCATGGACCGAAGTTACGCCACCGAGTACGTCTTCACGTTCCGCACCCGCGACGGCCGCGAGATCGAGTTCACCGACCACGCCCCGGGGCCGTTCGGCTTCGAGGTCGGCGCGCCCGTCCGGGTCAGCTACGACCCGGCGGACCCGGCCGGGCGCGCCACGGTGGCCGGGCCGGGGGCGTGGGGGCCGGTGGTGATGCCCGCGCTGCTCGCGGTCGTGCTCGGGGTGTTCTCGGTAGGGCTGCTGGCCGGGTTCGCGGCGATGCGCGGGTGGCTCTGAGGGGCGAGCCGGTCTGCGGCAAGCGGCAAGCGGCAACATCCAACAACGGACGTCCAGCTGCGGAGATCCGGCAGCGGACGTCCGTCAGTGGACCGCGGACCGCGAACCGCCGACTTGCCGTGCCAGCGGCTGCGGGAGCCCCGCTACCGGCTGGGGACCTCGCTCCCGAACAGCATCCACGGCGACTGGTCATACGACGCCACTCCGGACAACTGCGGTTGCCTCGCGGCGATTTCGTGCCGCACGGCGAGCGTGTCCGGCCAGCTGTCGAAGAATGTCGTCCCATTGACGACGACCCCGCTCCAGTCGGTCGCCGCGGAGGCACCTTCCCGGTCGACGACGAAGCCGATGCAGAGCACCGAGGCCCGCCCTATCGCCTCCCGGATGGCCCGCGCGGCAAGTTCCTGCTCGTCCCGCGTCAGCTGCCCGATCGCGAATTCGAGTGCGACAACACCGTCCCTCATCTTCCTGACACGCGCCGGAACGTCTGCCCCGCCGTCCGTCCAGAGCAGGAAGTCGACGCTGTCGATCCGTTGCAGACCGGCCAGGAGCACGAGTTGCTCGCGGGTCACCCATGACAGGGTGCCCCACGGGTCGGGGCCAGGCCCGATCAGTGTGACCCGCCTGGTCACAGGGTGATTGAGCCGGAGTCCCGCCGCGTCGAGGTCGCCGAAGAGCGACTCGGCGTCCGGGCGACTCCAGCCGAGGTGGTACGAGTAGAAAAAACCGTCACTCATCGACACATCACTCCATGAAACGGAATCAGGTGGAGCGTGCAGATCAAGGTGCGCGTGGGCGCGCCGGGACGGGCGCTCTGGACGGCGCCGGCCAGGTGGTTCACGGTTGGTCGGGTACGAGCGTAATGAGCACTGTCCGTCCGGGCGTGGGCCCACGGACCCAGCCATGGACCCCATTGGCGGAATGCGGTGGACACGACTTCCCGGATGGCAGATCGTGTACGCCCTTGACTTCCTCTTCCTCGTGAACGAGGGAGATTCCTACGGCTCGCGCCGTGGGGTTTCCTGCTTCATCGCCGACTGCCCGCCCGGCATACGCCGTTGGGGTCTTACACCAGCTCCACAGGCAGTGACCGCCAGTCCGGCGGCCAGGAGATTCTTCGCGGCGTTCACGTCACGGTCATGCGTAACACCACACCCGCACGTCCACTCACGAGCGCTGAGCGGCATCTTGCTCTGCAAGGTGCCGCAGTTCGAGCACAGCTTCGAGGAGGGGAAGAACCGGTCAACCACAACCACGTCCCGCCCGTACCAGTCGGCCTTGTACTCCAGCATGGACCGGAACTCCGACCACGACGCATCACTGATCGCGCGAGCCAGGGCCCCGTTCTTCACCATGTTCCGGACGGTCAGGTCCTCGATCACGAGCGTTTGGTTCTCACGCACGAGACGACTCGTCAGCTTATGAAGGTGGTCACGGCGCCGGTCGGCGATCCGGGCATGCACCTTCGCGACCTTCCGGCGGGCCCTGGCCCGGTTGGCAGAGCCCTTCTGCTTCTTCGCCAGGTTCCGCTGGGCCTTCGCCAGCCGGGCCCGGTCCTTGCGTTCATGCCGGGGGTTACTGATCTTCTCTCCGGTGGAGAGGGTCATCAGGGTGGTGAGGCCGACGTCGATCCCGACCGCCGCGTCCGTGGTGGGCAGTGCCTTCACGGTGGGGTCCTCGACGAGCATCGACACGAACCAGCGCCCCGCCGCATCCTGAGACACCGTCACCGTGGACGGGGCCGCACCCTCGGGAAGGGGACGCGACCACACGATGTTCAGCGGTTCACGCATCTTCGCCAGGGTCAGCCGTCCGTCGCGGTACCGGAACCCGGAGGTGGTGTACTCGGCGGACTTGCGGGACTTTTTCTTCGACTTGAAACGCGGGTACTTGGCCCGCTTCGCGAAGAAGTTCGCGAAGCCGGTCTGCAAATGCCGCAGGCACTGCTGCAAAGGCACCGACGACACGTCGTTGAGGTACGCGAGTTCTTCGGTCTTCTTCCAGGCCGTCAGCATCGCGGAGGTCTGGTTGTAGTTGACGCGCTCTTGCCGGGCCCATGCTTCGGTGCGGGCGGCAAGGGCCATGTTGTAGACCTTCCTCACGCACCCGAACGTACGCGACAGCTCAACTGCCTGCGCGTCCGTCGGGTAGAAGCGGAACTTGAACGCCCGCTTCACATGAGTACCGGTCATAGCTCACAAACTAGTATGGGTTCTGTAAAATTCAAACCTGCTGGTCAGAGCACGGGTTTTCGCCTTGGCGGCGAAACCCCGCTTCTTACCCTGCTCCGCAGGAGCTTCGTTTCCTCCCCCACGTGGACGTGGGGGTATCCACTCAGGAGGCCCAGATGACACGCACCGATTCGCCTCCCGCATGGGACGAGCGCACCCAGCTGGCCACCTTCCTCGACTACGTACGCGACACGGCGCGCGCCAAGTGCGAGGGGGTCTCACCGAAGAACGCCCGCCGGGCCCCGCTCCCAGGGTCTCCGCTGATGACGATCGCCGGGCTGATCAACCATCTCAGCTGGGTCGAGTACTACTGGTTCGAGGTGGCGTTCCTCGGCGGTGAGGACGAGGGGCCCTGGACGGATGAGGACCCCGACCGCGAAATGCGCATCGCGGTGGACATGCCGCTGGCCGACGTGCTGGCGGCCTACGAAGCGCGGACGGCCCGCTACCGCGAACTGGTCGCCTCCCACGACCTGGACACACCGGCCAAGCGCCCGCGCGCGGACGGCAGACAGCCCGACCTGCGGTGGATCGTGCTGCACCTGATCGAGGAGACCGCCCGGCACAACGGCCATCTCGACATGATCCGGGAGATCGTCGACGGCACCACCGGGGTCTGAGGGCCGGGCAGCGCCCCGTTCCCGGCCCCGTCACCGCCGCCTCGACCCTGCCACTGCCACTGCCACTGCCACTGCCACCGGGCCTCGTCGTCACCGCCCGGGCCCTATCCGATCTCTGCCGCCCGCGGCACGATGTGCTCGGCGAGCTGGTGGGTGAAGCTGACCGGGTGGCGGTCCGGGAGCACCTGGATCTCGCCGATACCCAGGCCCGCGTACGCCTCCGCGTCGGCGAGGAACGTGTCCGGGCGGTCCAGCACGGGACCGTTGTACAGCACGGTCTTCTCGATGGCGTCGTAGTCACGGTCCTCCGCCGTGCAGTGCGCACGCAACACGTCGAGCTTGTTGGCGACTTCCTCGGGTGAGGTGGCGAACAGGTTGCAGGCGTCCGCGTACCGGGCGACCAGACGCAGGGTCTTCCGCTCGCCCCCGCCACCGATCATGATCGGCGGGCGTTCGCCGATCGGTTCGGGTACGCACAGCGTCTCGGCGAGGCGGTAGTGACGGCCGTGGAACGGGCCATTGTCGTCGCTCCACATCTGTAGGCAGATGAGGAGCGTTTCCTCCAGCCGTTCGAAGCGTTCGGCAACCGGGACGACCGGGACGCCGAGCCCGTACTGCTCCCGCTCGTACCAGGACGCCCCGATGCCGAGCCTGGCCCGGCCGCCGGACAGCACGTCGAGAGTGGTGACGATCTTCGCCAGCAGGCCGGGGTGCCGGTACATCACGCCCGTGACCATCAGGCCGAGCGTCATCCGCTCGCTGAGCGCCGCCACGTAGCCGAGGGTGGTGTACCCCTCCAGCATCGGTTCGTCGACGGCGCTCCGCCCGGTCTCCATCTGGAAGTAGTGGTCCATCACGGTGAACGACGCGATGTCCGCCTGTTCGGCGACGCGTACGGATTCCGCGAGGGTCGGCGCGATGAGTGCGGGGTCGGCCGGTGTCGAGTAGTTCCAGTAGTGCAAGCCGAGCTTCACGTACGACCTCCGCGGGTCGGGGAGAGCGGGCGGCGCGGAGGCCGGACCGACGGCCGCCCGCACCCCGATCACCGCTCGGGGTGCCCGTCGGGTGCCCGAAGGTCACGCTATGCGAGGTCGTGCGCCCCCTGCCGCCCGGCCGACGCAAACGGGTCAGAGGGCTGGGCCGGGCCGGGTCCGGGGCGCGGTGAGGCCGGAGCGAAGCCGGACCGGAGCGAGGCACGGCCGGGGACCGGCAACCGGGACACGGAGAGCTAGGTGCGGGGTGCGGGGTGCGGGGTGCGGGGTGCGGGAGACCGAGGCACGAAAGCGCGGAAGTGCGGGAGAGCTCGCCCCGATCAGTTCCCGGCTCGATGCCATGGCCGGTCGGGGCGGGTGGGACACGCGTCCCGGGCCAGCCGCAGGGCATATGTCGGCCGTTCACCGGGGACGGGCCCGAGGTACTCGTGGCCGGTCATGTGGCACCAGGCGGGAAGGTCGAGCGGGGCGGCCGGGTCGGTGGCGATCACATGCACGACCGTGCCCGCCTCCACGCCCTCGATCGCCTTCCTCAGGCGGAGCAAGAGCGTGACGCACAGCAGGCCGGTGCCGTCGACGGTGAGCCGCGCGGGCGGAGAGGGCTCCTGCCCGTACATCCCCGGGTGCGAACCGTCGGTCCGCTGCCCGTGCTCGCGCTGGGCCTCGCTCAGCCCCTGCCCGTCGCCGCTCATGCCGTGTGCGCTCCTCATCGCTTCCCGGCCGGCCTCATGCTCCAGGGCCGCCGGTTCCGTGGCCTCCGCCGACCAGCCTAGATCGGCCCCGCCCAGGCCGTACCGGCGCATCAGCCCTGCTGCCCCGTGCTCCCATCGGCCTGGTGACCGCTCGCCCGGCAGCCTCCCGCGGCGGGACGCCGGGGGCCGCTGAAGCCACGCCTCGGAGCCGGCAAGGCCCGGCCCCTCTCGTCGCGACACACCAGGGCCCGGCCCCCGCAAGCGTGGCTGCGGGGGCCGGGCCCTGGTACTGACGCGGTTGGCTCAGGAAGAACTACCGCGCGGGAAGGAGACTTCCACGCGACGGTTCTTCTTGCGGCCTTCCTCCGTGCTGTTGTTCGCGACCGGGTACTGCTCGCCGTACCCACGGATGTCGAAGGTGACGGTCGACCCCAGGTCCTTGACCAGCACCGATTGCACCGCGTTGGCACGCTGCTTGGACAGCACGTCACCGTGGGCCGCCGAACCGAGGTTGTCGGTGAAGCCGAACACCCGCACCTTGGTGGCGTTCTGCTTCTTGATCTCGGCGGCGATGGCCGCGATACGGGAATGGGCCGCAGGGCTCAGCTTGGCGCTGTCCTTGCCGAAGAGAACCTCCGCCTGGAGCGCGAACTTGACGTTCGCGTTGCTGTCCTCGCGGCGCTCCTCGCCGCCCTCGTCCTCGATCACCTGCACTATGTCGAGGACCTTGGCGGGCGCGAGCGTGCCACCCTCGGGCATCCTCAGGCCGGGGCTGTTGGGGTTGAGCTCCACTGGCGGCACCGACGTGGCCTCGGTGCCCGGTGGCACGCTGGGACCGTCGTCAGCGGCTGCGTTCGCCGCCCCCAAGACAGTGGCACTCGCCGTGAGCAACGCGGCTGCGACGACATGGCCCGCAATCCGCATTGACCTGCGGCGTGTCAGGGTCTGGGTCATGTCAGCCATCACCCAGAAATCTTCAGCGAGGCAGTGGCGAACGTCGGCAGCGTGAAGTCGACTTCAGTCGTGGTTTGCGGCGGCGCCGGGAACTGCATGAAGACAGAGACAGACTTTCCGGCCGGGATCGCTGTCAGCCCGGTGGTGCAGAGGCACCGCCCATCCGTGTCCCGAAGAATGTAGTAACGCTTCTTGCCGACCTTGTCCACAAGTGTCGCGCCCGCTACAGAATTCGGATTCTTGGCCAGGATGACACTTTCACTGCCCGACCACTGACTGCCGCTTTGAATACGGTTCCCGTCATTCTTGATCACGCCGCTGACGGTGACGAACCCGCCATTGTCACGCTTTACCTCATTGACGACAAGAACCAGGCCATCACGACCATTGACCTGAGCGAGTTTCACATTCGGGTCCACGTTGTCCCCGGCAGCGGTGTCCTCCTGCTTCGCCCCCTCGTCCTCACCAGAGGGATCAGAGGGGGCGGAGGAGTTGACGGAAGACGGCGAACCGGTGTCCTTCGTCTTCCCGCCGTCATCCTTACCGCAGCCAGTCACGGCGAGAGCCAGGGCAGCCGCCACCGAGACGGCTACCACCGCCCTTCGGGACTTGGTGGAGCATCGAATGCTCATCGGTTCTGGTTCCTTTACTCGTCGTTCGCCATCAGTTGTCGACCAGGCGCACATCAAAGAGAATCTTGCTCACTTGGGACCACGGCGGAGGGCTGCTCGTCTTGATCACGACCGACCCCTTGGCGCAGGTGAAGTAGTAGATGTCCTCGATGCTGTCCCTGTTGAAGTCCACGGACGTCCACGAGCACTGGAATCGGACTTCGGCAGTGGCGTGAAGCTTTGCCGTCTTCTGCTTCGAACCAGGAATCACCGGCGAGTCCACCGTCTTGCGGCTTTCGGCCTCGACCCTGACCGTGTCGCGCCGGCCACCCGGCCAGACCTGGCAATCCGTGACATCCGCCTTGTTGGACGAGGCGAGCCTCTGCGCCTCGGCGCATGGCATCGCTGAGGGAACTGCGTGACCCGACAGGAAAACCGGCAGCATTCGCTCGGGAAGCGCTGCGAGGAACTGGTCTTCCAGATCTTCGCGGATCTGCCGAGCCGCAGCCAGTGCGGCGGCGTCCGCCGCACCCTGGGCCCCATTACGCAAGGCAGCGGCCTTACCGACGGCAAAGAATGCGAACACGAGGAAGAGCAGGCCCGCCACCATCACTACGTAGATGGGGAAGGCCTGCCCTGCGTCGCGGCGACTGCGCTCGATCACGTGCCCGAGGTGATGCTGTCCACCAGGCCGGAGATCCGCTCCGAGATCGCGCCACCGATGCCCGTGGCCATGATCGCGCCGATGATCGCCACGACCACCAGGATGATGCCCAGGTACTCGAACGCCGTCTGGCCGCGGTCCTTGGCCTCGTAGCGCTTCTGGATCGCGCCGACCGCGGTGTTGGCCCAGCCGTTGACGCGCACGGCGGTCTTCAGGGTGATGTTCGACATGGTGGTCCCCTCCGGGTTCGGCCGACCGGTGGCCGGCCGACTCGCACGTTTCTTGGGCGTCGCCTGCGGATCCGGCTTCCTCCTGGCCGGAGCCGCTGGCGACATGAGAAACATACGGCCGCACGCCCTGCGCCCCGGAGGGCCCCAGGGCCCATTCCCGGGCCCAAAACGTCAGTTGGGTCTCTTCCGGTACGCGCTGGGCCCCACGCCTCACGCGCACGACCACGGCCCCACTGCCGGCCTCGCTGCGCCGCTCAGCCACGATGACCACCGGCCCCGCGCACCCCAGGTCCCGCCGCGGGGGCCGTACCGAGCCAGCGGGCGATGGCCTCGCTGCGACTTGCGCTGTGCAACTTGGTGAAGATGCGGTTGATGTGGTTCTTGACCGTCTTCTCGCTGATGAAGCAGGTAGCGGCGATCTGCTGATTGCTCATGCCGGAAGCGATCAGCTCCATGACCTCCGCCTCCCGTGAACTCAGCCCGTATTGACGCCTGTTGACGGCAACATCCGTCTCCCTGGTCTTGGAAGACTGTGCCACAACTGGTTGCAGATGCGAAAGACCCTGCGATGGTAGAACTGCTCGCGCCGCAGGTGGGGAAGGTTCCGGCTTGGGTGCATGTGCAGGCGCACCGTATGGCAGGACGGGGCTCGGGGCGTGGCCGTCGTAGCCGGGCCCCTGGTACGGAACGCCCGTGGTCAGGGCCGTTCCGAGCCCTTCCGGAAGGGGTCGTCCCTGTGGTCCTGGGCCCTGGCGCATGTGGGCCAGAAGGGCGTTGGCCGCAGTGGCGGTGAAATGGGCGCGGCCGTTCTTCGTGTCGCGTACGGCCTGCACCAACTGATCGGCCGTGAATTCGCCGTGGACCAGGTAGCCGCTCGCGCCCAGGCGCAGCGCATCGTGGACTATCTCGTTCTCGCGGCTGTAGGTCAGCATCATGACCGGTGCGACCTGTACGAGGTGCGGCAGCGCGGAAATGCCGTCGACGCCGGGCATGCGGACGTCGAGCAGGACGACGTCCGGGCGCTGCCGGACAGCCATGTCGTATGCCTGGCGGCCGTCCGTCGCTTCCGCAACGACCTCGATGTCGTCCCGGCCGGAGAGCAGTACGCCCAGGCCGGCCCGGACCACGGGGTTGTCGTCGGCCACGACGACCCGCAGAGCGGTGGCGACAGGGGTGGGCGGCGGCCCGGGGAAGGGGGGCATGGACTCGGATGCCGCAGACTGCTGGGAGACGGGGGCGGGGGCGGGGAGCCCACTGGATCCGGTGTTCGAGGTGAGCGGGGTGCCGTGCGGGGACGGGTGCTGGGATGCGGGGTTCTGTGCTGCCCAGTTCTGGCCCGACGCGCGGGAGACGTCGTCCGGCATCTGCAACCTCCTCTCAGGGTTTTATGGGGGGTGAGGGTGATGGTTGGAGCTGTTCGGTTCTTTCGGTCGGTTCGCTGTTCAGTCCGGTGGCGTTGCCTCTGTGGCGGTGCTGAGTGCTGCGATCGGGAGGTCCAGGCGGACTTCGGTGCCCTTGGCCGCCTGGCCCTTTCCGATGCGGATGCGGGCGCCGATGGACGCGGCGCGTTCGACCATGCCGACGAGGCCGAAGTGTCCGGCGTGCCGGAGGTCGTCGAGCGTGACTCCTGCGGGCAGGCCGCGCCCGTCGTCATACACGCTGACGCGCAGGACATCGCCCTTCACGCCTGCGAGTACGACGAGGTATGTGGGTTGTGCGTGCCGGTGTGCGTTCTCCATCGCCTCGGAGGCGATGGTGAGCAGCTGCCGCGCCACCGCGTGCGGGACGCTGGGGACCGGGATGTCGTTGTACAGGCGGAAGGTGGCCGTGAGGCCATGGCGCCGGGTGAAGTCGTCAGAACGTGCGTGGAGTTCGCGCACCACGTCGACTCCGCCATCGAGTCCGGACTCGCGGCGCAGGTCGGAGAGGAGTTCTCGCGATTCGGCCGCAGCCCGGCGGGCCGCGCGGGCGACCAGTTCGGCCTGGTGCTTCACGGTCAGCGGGTCCATGCGGTCGGACGATCCGGCGAGGCCGTCGGCGGCCAGGGCCAGGCCGTGCAGGGTCTTGGCGACCGAGTCGTGCATCTCCCGGGCGAGGCGGGTGCGTTCGCCCTCCACGGCCTCATTGACGGCGAGGCGGGCTCTGGTCTCGGTGAGGGCCTGGCTGGCCTTCCCGAAGCGGAGGAGCAGGTTGCGCAGCGTCACGCCGACGGCGCCCGCGATGATGCAGAAGCCGGGGAGCAGGAGCGCCGTGGCGCCGGCGGGGTGCAGTTTCGGGTCGGTGGCGTACACGCCGAGGACGATGACGGTCTGGAGTGCGGCGAAGACCGCCGCGCCCCGCCACCCGGAGACGAGACCGGCCAGCAGCGGGGTACACACCGTGACGTACGCGAGGGTGGACTCGGGGGACGCGGTGATCAGCAGCAGAGCACCGAAGAAGGCGTCGATGCCGAGCAACCAGGGGTGGCGCAGCAGGACCGGGCCGAAGCGTTCCCAGTCGCGGAACAGGACGTAGCTGCCCATGAACGTGACGAGGATGGCCGAGCCGATCAGCCACATGGGCGCACCCGGGGCGGTGTGAGCGATGGCGAACGGGGTGGCCATGGCGATCATCGCGAGCCGGAAGCCGAAGACCTGTCTGCACATCGCCTGGAGCGCATTGAGCTGGATGGCGAACGCCGGGCGCGAGCCGGGATCGGCTATCGCCTGGCGAACTTCCGCACCCAGTCCGGTCTGGATTCCGCCGAGTTGGAATGCCATGAGCCTGTCACCTCCCCTGCTCCGTTCAGTCCGTCGCCCGCATCGTCCACGTCAGCCGCCCGCGAGGAAGCCCAGGTCGATGTCGGCTCCGTAGACGAAGCCGACCGTCAGCAGCACCAAGGTGCCGGGGAGCAGGAAGGTGGTGACCGCGAAGGTCGCCTTGGGGACCGCCCTGGCCGCCTTCCGGCGAGCGTTCTGGGCGTCGGTGCGCCGCATGTCGTTGGCGATCTGGATCAGCGTCTCGACGATCGGGGCACCGAGCTCCTCACCCTGCTGGAGCGTGGTCACGAACATGGCGACCTGTTCCGAGTCGTTGCGCTTGCGGAGTTGGTCAAAGGCTTCGCGCCGGCTGACGCCCATGTCCATCTGACGGAGCGTGATGCGGAGCTCGTCGGCCCAGGGGCCCTCGTACTTCTCGGCGACGCGTCCCAGCGCCTGGCGGAAGCCGAGGCCGGCGGAGACCACGACGGCCAGCACGTCGAGGAAGTCGGGAAGCGTCCGGTCGATGTGGTCGCGACGAACGCGTACCGCCGACCAGATACCGACCTCGACCCAGAACACGCCGAAGGCGATCAGCAGCAGAGCGAAGAAGATCTGCCCGCGCATGAGCATGGTCAAGGCGCCGAGCGCGCCGAGACCACCGTAGACGGCGCGACGGGCGGCGTAGCGGTCGATGGTGAGACCGCCCGGGTTGCCCGCCAGGTCGATCTGACGGCGCTTCTTGTTGACGGCCTTCGGGCCCATCATCCGCAGGATCATGGGGGCCCAGCGCATGCCGAGCCGGTCGATGCCGGAGCCGACCGCGCTGGTACGGGAGGCACCGACCTCCAGGGCGACCGCGAGGTCCCCGGGGAGCTTCGCGTCACGCCGGTACATGCGGATACCGGCGATGGCTCCGTACACCGCCAGGCCCATCAGGGCGGCAAGCAGCAGACCCATGTTTCCCCCGCTCATCAGACATCGATCCGGGACATGCGGCGGATCACGATGAATCCGATCGCATACAGGGCGATGGAGACGACCACCGCCACCTGGCCGATGAAGGCTCCGGTCATGCGGTCGAGTGCGCCGGGCATCACCGCGTTCATCAGGAGCATGGCGCCGAGGCCGAACATCGGAACGGCGTACGCGGTGACGGTCACCTGGGACAGCTGGGTTTTGATCTCGCGTCGGGTCTCCTTGCGCTCCTCCAGTGTCTCGGTGAGGTTGCGCAGGGAGCTGACGACCGTACCGCCGGCCCGGTTGGACAGGACGAGGGTCGTGACGAGGACGACGAGTTCGCGGGAGGGCAGTCGGTCGGTCAGCTCGCTCATCGCGTCTTCGAGGGGTTCGCCGACGGCGAGACGGCGGGAGACCCTGGCCAGTTCCTCGCCCGCCGGGTTCTCCATCTCGTCGGCGGCCATGCCGATGGACGTGCGCAGGGCGAGACCTGCCTGGGTGGCGTTGGCGAGGATCCGGGCGAGCTCGGGGAGCTGGTTGATGAAGCGTTCGGTGCGCTTGGTCCGCTGCCAGTTCAGGAAGGCGTTGGTGCCCCAGAGGCCGATGAGTGCGGCAACCGGGCCGAAGAAGCTGGCGAGCATGGACGCGGCGATCATCCACAGCCCGGCCATGGCGAGGACCGCGTAGACGACGAACTCGCCCGGACTGATCTCCAGACCGGTGGCGGCCAGCTTCAGTTCCAGCTTCCGGCCGAGACCGGTCTTGCACAGCCACGCGTCAAAGCCCCGGAAACGGCGGTGGCGGCCGGCCTCCGGGACGTGGCCGGTGCGTGAGAGGCGGTCCACCAGGGCGTCGCTGTCGGCCTTGCCTCCGGAATAGGCGTGCAGGCCGGCGACGCCCGTGACACCGGCCAGCAGGGTGACGCCGATCGTGAGAAGGGGGAGATTGGTCATGGCTCGGTACCTAGTTGGCCTCTCGGGTGGCGAGCTGTTCGGCGGATGCGGCGACCCCGAATGCCTGCGGAATGGGCTGGCTGGCGATGTAGAGGCGGTCGGCGATCTTGCGGGGGATCGGGAGGTACTGGAACTCGCCGTTGATCCGCCCCTCGGCGTCCATCGGCCGGGCGTTGAACCGGGCGACGGTCACGATGCGGTACGGGTCGCGGCCGTGCGAGTCCAGCACCGCGATCTCGGTGATCTTTCGGGAACCGTCGGCGTGCCGGGTGAGCTGGACGATGACGTCGACGGCGCTGTTGATCTGGTCGTGCAGCGCCTCGAAGGGGATCTTGATCTCGGACATGGACGCCAGGGTCTGCAGACGCATGAGCGCGTCCTCGGCGTTGTTGGCGTGGACGGTCGCCAGCGAGCCGTCATGACCGGTCGACATCGCCTGGAGCATGTCGAGCGACTCGCCGCCACGGACCTCACCGACGACGATGCGGTCGGGGCGCATACGCAGGGAGTTGCGGACCAGATCACGGATGGTGATCTGGCCCTTGCCCTCGACGTTCGCCGGGCGGGACTCCAGCCGGATCACATGGCTCTGCTGGAGCTGGAGTTCGGCGGAGTCCTCGATGGTGACGATGCGTTCGCTGTCCGGGATGAGCCCGGAGAGCGCGTTGAGCAGCGTCGTCTTCCCGGTGCCGGTGGCGCCGGAGACGATGACGTTGAGCTTGGCCTGGACGAATCCGGCCAGCAGGATCAGCATCTGCTCGTCGAGCGAGCCGACGTTGATCATCTCCTGGAGCGTGAACGCCCTGGGGAACCGTCGGATGGTGAGCGTGGCACCGGTGAGCGACAGCGGCGGGATGATCACGTTGACACGCTCGCCGCTGGGTAGACGCGCGTCGACCATGGGGTTCGACTCGTCGACGCGGCGGTTGACGGTCGACACGATGCGCTCGATGGTCTGCATCAGCTGTTCGTGCGAGCTGAAGCGCATCGGCAGCTGTTCGACCCTGCCGCTGCGTTCGACGAAGATCTGGTCCGGTCCGTTCACCATGATTTCGGTGATGGACGCGTCCTCGAGGAGCGGTTCCAGGATGCCGAGGCCGAGCGCCTCGTCGACGACCCGGCGGATCAGCTGGGTGCGTTCGACGGTCGAGAGGACCGGTCCCTCGCGGCTGATGATGTGGCTGAGTACGCGTTCCAGCCTCGCCCGCCGGTCTGCGGCGGCGAGCGAGGACATCTCCGCCAGGTCGATCTCTTCGAGCAGCTTGGCGCGGAAGACGGCGACCATGTGGCCGTCTTCCCGCCCCCCGTTGCCGCCCTTGTCGGGGGCGCTCATACGTGCCCGCAGACTCATTCCGTCACTCCTCGTTCACACGTGCTTGTTGAGCCGCCGGCCAGGCAGCGGTGCGGTGCGCCGCAGGGGTCAGGTGCGGGGCATCGTGGAGCTTCGTTCGGCCCAGCCCCAGATGTCGACGCCCGGAATGATGCGGGGGACCTTGACCCGGGCCTTGCAGGTGACCTCGTCGTGGGAGGAAGGTCCCGGGGTGATGAGCGCCCGGCGGGCCGTCCAGTCGCTCATCGCGTCCTTGGCCGCCTGCTGGTCGCAGCCCCTCATGGACATGCTGGCCATACGGGCGCCCGCGCGGGCCCCGGTGCCCGCCTGGTTGGCGGCGTACGCGGCGAGACCGGCCTGGATCGCGAGGAGGCCGACGAGGAGCATCAGGGGGATGAAGCCCAGGTACTCCATGGCGACCTGGCCGCGGTCGCGCCGGGGGGCGGCCGTCCGGCCGGATGTGTGCATGCGCATGCTCATCGTTCAGCCCTCCAGCGGCGTGGCCGCGTGGCCGGTGACCGGGTACTTCCAGTTGAGGATGCCGGGTACCAGGATCGGCACCTGGAGCTCGACCTCGGCCTTGTACAGGCCTGACGAGGCGTAGCACGACTTCTTCTTGACCGACTCCCGCCAGGCCTTCGGCAGGTGTTTCTCGATCGCTTCACGGCATTGCCCGATCCTCAGGCCGCCGGCGATCGCGCCCTTGTGCGCCGCTTCGTCGGCCGCGTTCGCCGCGAGGGAGAACGTGTAGCCGATCAACGCACACTGCCAGAGCACGAGCATCAGCAGGATGATCAGCGGCGTCATGCCCAGGAACTCGATCGCGGTCTGGCCTCGGTCGCGGTCGCGCCCCGGGAGCCGGGCGTACGCCCGGCCCTTCGTCCGCCCGTATGTCGAGTTCCGCGTCCGGCTCGGCGCCGGGGAAGGGTCACCGCGACGCCTTCCCCGTATCTCCATGTCTGTCGTCTCGGTGAGTGCCATTGGTCAACTTGCCCCCTTGGTCGTCGCCCGGTTCCGGGAGTCGCCGTCGCGTCGTCCGACGCGTGGGCGGCCGATCGAGCCTCGGTCGTTCTTGAACCTCGCGCCGCCCTTCGCGCCGTTCTTCTCCGGCTTCTCAGGAACCTTGACGATGCCGAGCTCGCCCGCAAGGGCCCAGAGGGCCTGTTTGACGGTGCTCTTGGAGTCGAGTTCGTGGAGCCGGCCGGCGTCGAGGACACTCTGGAGTTCCTTGAAGTTGGCGGGAACAGCCGTTTCGGCCATCCGTGTGCCGGTGATCTTCTCGACGAGGGGCGGCTGGATCTCGGTGTTGCGGATGAAGCGGTTGACGAGCGTGACCGTCTCCTCCGCCTTGCGGATCTGGAGGCGTTCCCACATCCGCACGAGGCGCTTGGCGCCGCGTACCGCGATGACGTCGGGGGTGGTGACCAGCAGGGCGGTGTCGGCCATCTCGATGGCCGCCGCGTTCGCCCCCTGCAGCTGGCTGCCGCAGTCGATCACCACCACTTCGTAGCGGGTGCGCAGCGCGCTGACGATCTGGCGGGCCGAGCGGTCGCTGACCTCCTCGGCGCTCTCACCCTCGCCGGGTGCCAGGAGCAGCGACAGTCCGGTGCCGTGGGTGAAGATGGCGTCGGACAGGACGCGCGGCGAGATGTCGGTGATCGTGGAGAGGTCGACGATGGAACGTCGGAACTGCACGTCGAGGTACGAGCCGATGTCGCCGGCCTGGAGGTCCATGTCGACCAGGGCGACGTTGCGTCCGGACGCCTGGGCCGCAAGGGCGATCTGGACGGCGGTGACGGTGGTGCCGACGCCGCCCTTGGCGCCGCTGACGGTGATGACGGTGCCGCCGGGGCCGGTGAAGACCTCGGTGCCGCTGCTCAGGTGCCGGCGGACGCCGACGGACCACTGGGCGGCGGACTGGACCCGGTTGACGAGTTCCTCGTAGCTCAGCGGCAGGGTGACGACACCTCGCGCGCCCGATTCCATCGCGGACGAGAACAGGCCGGGCGTCACATCGGCGCTTATCAGCACGACCCCGATCGCGGGGAAGCGCAGCGAGACCTCCCGGATCAGCTCCAGTGCCGGCACCGGGCCGATCCGCTCGTGGACCAGCACGACCTCCGGCAGTTCGTCGAGCGACTCGCCCGCCAGCCGGGCGAGGGTGTCGATGAGCTGCGTCGAGTCCCCGACCGGGGCGGCCGGATCGGCGTCGGGAAGCTGGCTGAGCAGTGTGGTGACGGATCTGGCCGCGTCGACGTCACCGACGGCCGGGAGGATCCTCGTGGTCATTCGATCCTCACTTGTCCTTGTCGAGCGTGTAGGTGCGGTCGCCCGGACGGATGGTGCTGTCGCTGCCGGAGGCCAGGAGGGCGAGGCGTACGTGCTGCGCGAACGACTCGGCGTAGGCGATGCGCTGGGTGTCGAGCGTGTTCAGGGCGAAGGTGATCGGAACGGCCTCGGTGCCCATGTTGGACTTGCCGTCGCGGTTCGGCTCCAGGGCGGTCAGCTTGCCGACGTCCAGCACCTTGGCGTTGGAGACGATGACCTTCGAGGTGGAGGGGGCGCCGTCGCGCTCACCGGCGAACGTGGCGTAGACGTTGACCGTGGAACCGGGGGTGATCTTGCCCGCGACGCCGGTGGCGGCGTCGATCATGATGGCGATCTCCTGCTCGCCGGGCTGCAGTTCCGGACGCTTCTGCATCATGTCGGACTGGAGCAGCGAGCCCCTGCGCAGCTGGGTGACGGCGATCTTTCCGTTCACCTCGGAGAGGTCGGTCACGGCGTTCTCGGAGAGCCAGCGCTTCGGCATCGAGATCTTCTCGAACTGCCCGGGTGACAGGGCGCTGTAGGGCGCGACGTCGGACTTCAGCTGGTAGGCCGAGACCTCGGGGCCCACCTTGGAGTTGACGTCGCTGATCACCGATAGCACACCGGCGAAGGCGCCGAAGGCGCACAGAACCGACAGGAGCAGGAGTATCACGCCGCGGCGCTGGCGGGAGTTCATGGGCCGGACAACCTCGTTCGATTCGGATGCGTGGGGCAGCGGACAGGAGGGCGTCTACGGAGGAAAGCGGAAGCGCTAGGACTGCGGTGGAGCGGGCGCTCCCTGGCTGAGGACACCGGCGTGGTGCATTCGGTTCTCCGCTGCGGGAAGCGGCGAGGAGCAGAACCCGCAGAGGTCTCCGATGAGTTCCAATCCGCACCAGTGGCAGATCTCCCGGCGGACGGAGCAAACCAGTTGGTACAGGACGGAGATGTCTGGCAGATAAGCAGCGAATTCCACCAGCTTTCCCGTTCCCCACCAGGCCGGGGAATCGGAGGGAAGTTCGGCCTCGTGAATGGTCTGAACCTTCCACGCGGGCGCGAGGGTCTGTTTCACCCACTCCGACTGCGACTGCCCCTTGGCGGTCATCAGTTCGGTGGGAAATTCCGGGCCGGTCGGAGGTTCCGCCTTCGGGCCGATGGTGACGAGCTGCGGCTGCGGACTCGCGACGACCGCGAACTGGGAGCCGGGCACCCATGACTTGGCGTGGGTGCGGAGGTCTACCGGCACCCTGTCGAACTTGGTGACGGAGTGCAGCAGCGCGCCCGCGTGGATGTAATGGGACAGCAGCCGGGCGGCGGAGGCGATCACTCCCGGACTGAAGTCGCAGATGGACAACTGGCGCAGCTGCCGCACGAGTACGGCGATGCCCAGCGGAGGAAGGTCCACCTTGAGCAGAGCGATGCGATCGCTCTCCAGCACGGAACGCACGGAGTATAGACGACGTTCATGAGCGGGAGCGATGGCGCTCGGGTAGACGGCGACGACGTAGCCGTGCTGCTCCAGCAGCACATGCATGTCTCCGATCGCCATCTCCAGCGACTGGACATCCGGAGCCTGCAACAGAGCGGCGGTCGGCGTCTGCTGGTCGGTCGGAGGCAGTACCAAATCAACACTGGTCACTGCTATTGCGGTCGGCACACTGTTCCCCGTTTCGGCTCCGGCCGGACGTCGGTCAGGACGTCGGCCGCAATCGCTCCTGCTCCGCGCTTTCTGCCTCAGCACTTTATCCACGTCTTACCTGGCAGAGAACACTTTCCGGAGGCCAGTACGACAACGCGAGGGGGACGCCCGGTCAACACACCGGCGTCAAATCGGATCAAATCGAAAATCGTTAACTTCTGTACCACTGCGGAGAGTTACTGGTTCACCTTCCGACTGCCCCCGCCCCGAATTCGTCCCCGCATGTCAGACCGGATGCGGAACCCGGCACTTGCACCCGGGATGCGGCCGGCCGGTCACCGTCCGAGCACTCGGACCGCATCACCCGCACGAGGCGACTCAGAGTCAACAAACTGTCAACTTGTGGAGGATCAGCGAGGATCGTGAAGGGTTCGCAAGGCGTTCACGCGGGGTTGGCAGAGGGGCGGCGGGGCGACTGGGGTCCGGCTCGGCGAACCCGCCCCGAACAGCCTTCACTGCCAGAGGTCTTGACAACTCGATTGGTCTGGACCAGCTTTATCCGCCAGCGGTGACCGCCGCCGTCCGGGACCCGCCCCTCCATCCCCCGCCACCCCCGGACGGCTGCGGTTCCGCCGACCGACCTCGTCGAAGACGCCCCCGTTCCCTCCTACTTCCCCGGCCGACCTCTCTCATCCCCCGCAGACCACCGCCGAGGCCCGGCCCCGAACCCCGGGCCCGAACCCCGTCACCCCACCCCGTCCGTACTCCGGTCCGTCCCCCAAGGCACCGGCCCGCGAGCCGCGCCCGGCTTTGCCCCCCATCCGTCGGCCCTACCCGACGCCCCCGTCGTGACACCCCACCGTCCCCCCTCCCGCACCGTCCGATTCCCCCGAACTCCCCACGGAGGCAGCAAGTGGAAAACTCCCCCGCCCACGGGCCCAGAGCCCGGATGCGCCACACCCGGCCGCTGCTCGGCACCGCGATGGCCGTACTCGCGGCCGGCGCGCTGACCGCCACCGCCCTCGTCGGCAGCGCCCAGGCCGCCGACGTCAACGTCGCCAAGAACCCGGGCTTCGAGTCGGGGCTCTCGAACTGGACCTGTTCCAACGGCAGCGGCGAGGTCGTCTCCTCCCCCGTGCACAGCGGCACCGGTGCCCTCAAGGCCACCCCGTCCGGTCAGGACACCGCGCGCTGCTCCCAGACCGTCTCCGTGAAGCCGGACTCGACGTACACGCTCAGCTCCTGGGTGCAGGGCGGGTACGCGTACCTCGGCGCGAGCGGCACCGGCACCACCGACGTCTCCACCTGGTCGCCCGGATCCACCAACTGGACCCAGCTCACGACCAGTTTCAAGACCGGCCCGAACACCACCTCGGTCACCGTGTACACCCACGGCTGGTACGGACAGTCCGCCTACGTGGTCGACGACGTCTCCGTCAGCGGCCCGGACGGCGGTGGCGGGAGCGGCGAGACGCCGCAGATCCCCGGCGCGCCCACCGGTCTCGCGGCCGGCACGACCACGACCTCCTCCGTGTCCCTGTCCTGGAGCGCGGTGTCCGGCGCGACCGGCTACACCGTCTACAAGGACGGCGCCAAGGCCACCACGACCACCGGGACCTCCGCCACCATCACGGGCCTGTCCGCCGACACCGCGTACCAGTTCGCCGTGTCCGCGACCAACGCGGCCGGCGAGTCCGTCAAGTCCGCGACCGTCAGCGCCCGTACGGCCAAGGAGGGCGGCGGCACCCCCAACCCGAACCCCTCCGTGCCCAAGCACGCCGTGACCGGCTACTGGCAGAACTTCAACAACGGCGCGACCGTGCAGAAGCTCAGCGACGTGCCGGCGGGTTACGACATCATCGCGGTCTCCTTCGCCGACGCCACGACCACCCCGGGTGCCGTCACCTTCAACCTGGACACGGCCGGGCTGAACGGCTACACCGTCGACCAGTTCAAGGCCGACGTCAAGGCCAAGCAGGCCGCCGGAAAGAGCGTCATCATCTCGGTCGGCGGCGAGAAGGGGACCATCTCGGTCAACAACGACGCCTCGGCCACCAACTTCGCGAACTCGGTCTACGCCCTCATCCAGGAGTACGGCTTCAACGGGGTCGACATCGACCTGGAGAACGGCCTCAACTCCACGTACATGACGAAGGCGCTGCGCTCGCTGTCGCAGAAGGCGGGCCCCGGCCTCGTCATCACGATGGCCCCGCAGACCATCGACATGCAGTCGACCTCGGGCGAGTACTTCAAGACGGCGCTCAACATCAAGGACATCCTGACCGTCGTCAACATGCAGTACTACAACAGCGGTTCGATGCTCGGCTGCGACGGCAAGGTCTACTCGCAGGGCTCGGTCGACTTCCTGACCGCGCTCGCCTGCATCCAGCTGGAGGGCGGCCTCGACGCGTCGCAGGTCGGCCTCGGTGTCCCCGCCTCGACCAGCGGTGCGGGCAGCGGCTACGTGTCCCCGTCGATCGTGAACGCCGCCCTGGACTGCCTGGCCTCCGGCACCAACTGCGGCAACTTCAAGCCCGCGAAGAAGTACCCGGGGATCCGCGGTGCGATGACCTGGTCGACCAACTGGGACGCCAAGTCGGGCAACGCCTGGTCGAACGCGGTGGCCCCGCACGTCCACGGACTGCCGTAACCCCCGCCACGGCGGTCACCGCCGTGCGGCACCCATGACCAGCAGCGCCGCCGCTCTCCCGGCGGCGCTGCTGCGTGTTCGGGGCCGGATCACGGGGTCACCCGCCCGACCTGCGTGGGGAGTTCGGCGGCCGGCCGTCGCGACCGACTCCGGGCGGACGCCGGGGCGGGGACCGAGGGGAAGCGGATGGGGCGGTGGCGGGTGCGCACATCGGACATGAGCAGGTCCGAGCTGAGGATGTGCCCGCAGCCGATCGCCGCCGAGCCCCGCGTCTGCGGCTCTCTGCCTGCGGCCTTCTGAAGGGGGCGCGGAGGCGGGGCCGTGCGCGGGGGCGGCAGGACCGGAACTCCTGCCGGACATACGACGTGGGCGGCGGCAAGAGCGCCCTGTGCACGACGTACCGCCGCTGACCGGGGCGGGGCGCGGGGAGCGCGGCACGCGCCCCCCGCGGCGGCGCGTCCGCCGGATCAGCCGAGGACCGCGAGTGCGTCGATCTCGATGAGCAGGCCCTTGGGGAGGCCGACGTAGACCGTGGTGCGGGCGGCGGGCGGCGCCTTCAGGTCCTGCTCGGCGAAGTAGGCGTTGTAGATCTCGTTCATCTCGGCGAAGTGGTCCACGTCCGTGAGGTAGACGCGCATCATCATCACGTCGTCCCAGGTCGCGCCGCCCTCCTCCAGGATCGCCTTGACGTTGGCGAAGGTCTGGAGGGTCTGCTCGCGCAGCGTCGGGCCGGCGGGGGTCGGTGCCTGGCCCTCCACGGCGGGGAGGAAGCCGACCTGGCCGGCGACCTGGAGGATGTTCCCCTTCTTCACCCCGTGCGAGAACTTCGCCGGCGGCGTGGTGTGGGTGCTCGGGGTGAGGGCGGTCTTCTCGGTCATGGCTGTTCAGGCTCTCCTGGGTTGGTTGGTGCCGGAGTAGTCCCGGCTGATGGCGTCGGCGGTGCGGCGCACCAGCGGGAGCAGGGTGAGGAGCTCCTCGGCCGTGACGACGACGTTGGGCGCGGAGACCGACATCGCGGCGACGACGCGTCCGTCCGCTCCCCGGACGGGGGCGGCGACGCAGTTGATGGACTCCTCGTGGCCGCCGAGGTCGGTGGCCCACCCCTGTTCGCGGACGACGGCGAGTTCCTTGAGGAAGGCACCGGCGTTCGGCGTCGAACGGGGCGTGTACAGGGGATAGTCGAGCCTTTCGGCGATGGTGCGCCGCTCGGGCTCCGGAAGGTCGGCGAGGAGCAGTTTCGCCACGGCGGCGACGGTGATCGCGACGGGCTTCCCGATCCGGGAGTACATGCGTACCGGGTAGCGGCTCTCGACCTTGTCGATGTAGAGGACCTCGTTCTCCTCGTACACCGCGAGGTGCACGGTGTGGCCACAGTCCTCGTTGAGCTCGACGAGGTGCGGGTGGGCGATCTCGCGCACATCGAGGTTCTCGACGGCCTCCTGAGCGAGGGCGAAGAGGCGGGCGCCGAGGCGGTAGCGCTGGTCCTGCTGGCGGTAGACGAGCCCGTGGTCGTGGAGCGTACGGAGCAGGCGCAGCGCGGTGGACTTGTGGACGCCGAGCCGTTCGGCCACCTGCCCGAGGTCGGCGGGCCCCTGGGCGAGCAGCGGCAGGATGCTCAGCGCGCGGTCGACGGTCTGGCTCATGCGCGCACCTCGCCGCCTGGGCGTCCCTGACGGCCCCGGCCGTACGCCGCCCGGCCACCCACGTGGTGCCCGGTCCGGTGGGCGCCCAGGCCGTGTTCGGCCCGGTGGGCGCTCTTCGTTCCGGGCTCGGCCGGGGCGCTCGCCCCGCCCGTTGGCTGCTCGCGGTCGCTCACGTCGTACGTACCTCCTGGTCCTCCCCCGTCCACCCGGGGCCGAGACGAAGTCTCCCCCAGGCGTCGTCGTCCAACGCGGCAAGGGCGTCGGCACGGGCGCGGGACGGCGGATCGGTGAGATCGCCGGGGACGGTGAGCACGGCGGCGGCCATGAGGTGGCCGTGCCGGCCCCGGTCGCGTACGCCCAGCCCCCGCAGAGTGGCGGAGAGGAAGCCTGCGGCGAAGGCGTCCCCGGCGCCGAC
Source organism: Streptomyces sp. NPDC052042 (assembly GCF_044548345.1). NCBI lineage: Bacteria > Bacillati > Actinomycetota > Actinomycetes > Kitasatosporales > Streptomycetaceae > Streptomyces > Streptomyces sp. NPDC052042. The sequence continues at coordinate 53,608 of NZ_JBIUBU010000016.1, forward strand.
GGGGGCGACGACGTCGACGCACAGAGCGGGGACGGTGGTGACGGTGTCCGCCCCGTCGGTGCGCGAGAAGACCGTGGCCCCCTCGGCCCCGCGCTTGACTACCAGGACCGCCGGCTGCGGAACCGCCGCACGGATCGCTCCGGCCCCGGTCAGCCCCCACGCCTCCTCCGCCTCGTCCTCGCCCACGAAGACCAGGTCGCAGCCGCGCGCCAGGTCCAGGAGCACACCGGGACCGGCGGCGGCACCGCGCCACAGGCCCGGCCGGTGGTTCACGTCGAAGGAGAGCAGCGGGCGGCCGGGGCGGGGCGCGGTCAGGTCGCGGAGCAGGGCCAGGCAGCCGGCGGAGAGCGCCGCCGTGATGCCGGACAGATGCAGGACGCGGCCGGCGAACAGCGCCTCGTAGGGGATGTTGTCCGGGGACATCGCGGAGGCGGCGGACCCGGCCCGGTAGTAGGCGACCTCGTGCACATCGGTAGCCCGGTCCGTCGCGGTGCGGAAGTAGATACCGGTGGGCCGCGCCGGGTCGCGCCGCACCGCCGAGGTGTCGACCCCGTACCCGGCGATCGTCTCCACCAGATGGTCCCCGAAGCCGTCCGCGCCGACCCTGCTGACCCAGGCCGTCCGATGCCCGGCCGCGGCGAGCGCGCAGGCGACGTTGGACTCGGCGCCGCCGATGCCGCGGCCGAAGGAGGGGACGTCGGCGAGACGGCCGGGCCGCGACGGCAGGAACGTCACCATGGACTCGCCGAGGCACACGACATCGGCGCGCGTACCGCTCCGGGCGTGCCCCTCGGTGCCGGAGTCCGCGTGCTCGTCCGTCTCCGTGCCGACGGGCATGGCGGAGCCGGTGCCGGCGTGCCGGTCGCCGCTTGTTCCGACAGGCGTGGCGGAGCCGGTGTCGGCGGTCCTGGCCGGGGTTCCGGGCACTCGTGGCTCCTCGCGTGATCGATGGGTTCGGTCGTTCGGGGCGGTGGGCAGGGTGGTGGGAGCCGGTGGCCGGGCCCGTGTTCCCCGGTGGGGAGCGGCGTGCATGTGGCCGGGGTGGTGCCGGGTCCCGCCGGTGCCCCGGCGTCGGCGTCGCTGCCGTGCTGCCATTGACCCGGTGTCGGCTCGGATGTTAGACAGCGACAAGCGATATACGCAATGGACGTTGCATATGATGCAACAACGGCTTCTGCTGCGACGACCACTTCGATCGAGGAGGCACCCTTGGCCGCCCACCGCCCCGTGGCCGGACTCGCCGACGAGCTGGTCGATCACCGCTTCAAGGCGCTTCCGCCCGACGCCGAGGGCCTGACCGTCGGCGCCCTCGCCGCCGAGCGGCGCGATCTCTTCACGGGCGGCTTCACCACCCCCGTGCTCGCCCTGTCCGCCGAGCCGGTCGAGCACAACCTCGCGCTGCTGGAGTCCTACACGGAACGCCATGGGCTGGCCTTCGCCCCGCACGGCAAGACCTCCATGTCCCCGCAGCTCTTCGCCCGCCAGCTGGAGCACGGCGCCTGGGGCATCACGGCGGCCGTGCCGCACCAGGCGCGGGTCTACCGGGCGTATGGGATCCGGCGGATCCTCCTCGCCAACGAAATCGTCGACCCCGCGGCCCTGCGCTGGCTCGCCGGCGAGCTGGACCGCGACCCGGAGTTCCGTTTCGTCTGCTACGTCGACTCGGTGCGCGGCGTGGAGCTGATGGACGAGGCCCTGAGCGCGGCGGGCGCGTCCCGCCCCGTGGACGTCGTCGTGGAGCTGGGCGCGGGCGAGGGCGCGCGCACCGGCGCCCGTACCGAGGCGGAGTGCGCGGCGGTCGCCGACGCGGTGGCCGCGACCGGGACGCTGCGGCTGGTGGGCGTGGCCGGGTACGAGGGCGAGGTGCCGGACGCGTCGGACGAGCGGGTCCGGGAGTGGCTGCGACGGCTCGTCGCGCTGGCCGTCGCCTTCGACCGGGAAGGCCGCTTCGCGCCGTCCGGAGCGGCTGAGGGAGCGGCTGAGGGAGCGCCGGCCGGGACGGCCGCGGGGGCGCTTCCGGGGGGCACGGGGGGAGTCGCGGGCGCCGCCGACGAGGGCATCGTGATCAGCGCGGGCGGCAGTGCGTGGTTCGACACGGTGGCGGACGTGTTCGCGGAGATCCCCGAGCTCTCCCGCCCCGTACTGAAGCTGCTGCGCTCGGGGGCCTACGTCTCGCACGACGACGGCCACTACCGCCACCTCACCCCGTTCAACCGCGTCCCCGAGGAGGGGGCCCTGCGGTCCGCCTTCCGGCTCTGGGCCCAGGTCGTCTCCCGGCCCTCCCCAGAGCAGGCGTTCCTCAACGCGGGGAAGCGGGACGCGGCGTACGACCTCGATCTGCCGCAGGCCCAGGTCGTGCGCTCGGGGCGCGACGGCACCATCCGGCCCGCGACGGGGATCACGGTCACCGGCCTGTCCGACCAGCACACGTGGCTGCGCACCGAGCCCGGTGCCCGACTGGAGGTCGGCGACTGGGTCGGCATGGGGCTCTCGCACCCGTGCACCAGCTTCGACAAGTGGCAGCTGATCCCGCTGGTCGAGGCGGACGGCACGGTCACCGACTACATCCGCACCTTCTTCTGATCCCCGATGCATCCTGATCTCCCATCAGTTCCGATCTCGACCATCAGTTCCGACCTCGATCAGCAACTCTGGTCTCGATCAGCAGCTCCGATCTCGATCAGTCATTTGATCCACAGACAGGCGATCCCATGGACCTGGTCATCCGCGACGCGTACGTCCTCGACGGCACCGGCGCCCCCGGACGCCGCGCCGACGTGGCCGTCTCCGGGGGCCGGATCGCCGCGGTCCATCCCGAGCGCGCGCCCGGACCACGCCCCTCCGGCCGTCGCGTCCTCGACGCCGAGGGGCTCGCCCTCTCCCCCGGCTTCATCGACATGCACGCGCACAGCGATCTGGCGCTGCTGCGCGACCCCGATCACAGCGCCAAGGCGGCGCAGGGCGTCACGCTCGAAGTCCTCGGCCAGGACGGCCTGTCGTACGCCCCGGCCGACGACCGGACGCTCGCCGAGGTGCGCCGCGCCATCGCCGGCTGGAACGGGGGCGGGCCCGAGGACGAGGGCGTCGACTTCGACTGGCGCACGGTCGGCGAGTACCTGGACCGCCTGGACCGCGGCTTCGACGGCCGGGGCATCGCCGTCAACGCCGCCTACCTGATCCCGCAGGGCACGGTCCGGATGTACGCGATGGGCTGGGAGGACCGCCCGCCCACCGGCGCCGAACTGGACCGGATGCGGGAACTCGTCGCCCGGGGCATGGCGGACGGTGCGGTCGGCATGTCCTCCGGCCTGACCTACACCCCCGGCATGTACGCCGACGACGCCGAACTCACCGAACTGTGCCGGGTGGTGGCCCGGTACGGCGGCTACTACTGCCCCCACCACCGCTCGTACGGCGCGGGCGCGCTGGCCGCGTACGAGGAAATGGTGCGGCTCACCCGGAACGCGGGCTGCGCCCTCCATCTCGCCCACGCCACCATGAACTTCGGCGTGAACGAGGGCCGGGCCCCGGAGCTGCTGGCCCTGCTGGACGAGGCGCTGGACGCGGGCGCCGACATCTCCCTCGACAGCTACCCGTACACCCCCGGCAGCACCACCCTCGTCGCGATGCTGCCGAGCTGGGCGAGCGAGGGCGGACCCGATGCGGTGCTGGCCCGCCTCGGGGACGGCGCGACCTCCGACCGGATGCGGCACGCCATGGAGGTGGTGGGCTCGGACGGATGCCACGGCGTGCCGATCGAGTGGGACACGATCGAGATCTCGGGCGTCACCGCACCCGCCCTCGCCGGATACGTCGGGCGCACGGTGGCCGAGGCGGCCCGGCTGCGCGGCGAGGCCCCCTGGGCGACCGCCCGTCGGCTGCTCGTCGAGGACCGGCTCGGCACCACGATCCTCCAGCACGTGGGCCACGAGGAGAACGTCCGGCGGATCATGCGGCACCGGGTGCACACCGGAGGCAGCGACGGCATCCTCCAAGGCGACAAGCCGCACCCCCGCGCCTATGGCACGTTTCCGCATTATCTCGGCCGCTATGTAAGGGAGTTGGGGATCCTCTCGCTGGAGGAGTGCGTCGCCCACCTCACTTCCCGCCCCGCGCGGCGGCTGCGCCTGGCCGACCGGGGGTACGTCCGCGAGGGCTATCGCGCCGACCTGGTCCTGTTCGATCCGGCGACGGTGGCGGCCGGTTCGACGTTCGAGGCGCCGCGCACGCTGCCGACCGGCATCCCGCACGTACTGATCGACGGCCGCTTCGTCATCGAGGACGGCCGCCGCACCCAGGTCCTGGCAGGCCGCTCCGTGCGGGGCGCGGGGCGGGTGTCACCGCAGGGCACAGACTGACCCACGCGGCCCGGGACAGGGGTCACAAGGGCACATGCCACCCCGCACGCGGCCCGGCAACGGGGGTCACAGCGCACGGCCTGACCCGCACGCGGCCCAGTACGGGTGTCACCGAGCACGGTCCGCCCCGCACGCGGTCGGGGGCGGGTGGGGCGGTACGTCGGCCGGTCCACGGCGGGCGGTCCACGGCGGCCGGTCCCGCACGGAATGCGGAACGCCCGTGCGGAACGCGGGTGAGGGCTCGCGGGGGTCGGCCCGCCTCCGCGCGACCGGGGCCGGGGTCGCGACCAGGTCCGGGATCGAGGCCAAGGCCGGGTCCGGGATCGGGGCCAAGGCCGGGTCCGGGTCCGACCACGAGGCCCCACCGGTCCGCGCCCCTGCAGGGCCCGTTGCTCCTACGGCGCGTCCGCCGCCTCCGCTGCCCGTTCCCTCGCCCAGGCCAGGTCCTCCTCGGTCGGTGCGTCGTCCTGGGTCAGGTCCGCCCGCCAGTAGCCGCTGAACTCCACGGCGGTCCGGGGCAGCCCGCGTTCCTCGACCAGGTGGCGGCGCAGCGCCCGCACCGCCCCGGCCTCACCGGCCACCCAGGCGGCGCCGGACCCGGCGGGCAGCACGGCGGACCGTACCGCGCCCGTCAGCGTCTCGCCCCGGTCCCGGCACACCCAGTGGACGGACACCTCGCCCGGCGAGTCGAACACCTGCCGTTCCGCCTCGTCCGCGACCTCCGCGTACACCACCGCCCGCGCACCGGCCGGGAGGGACTCCAGCAGCGTCCCGATGGCCGGAAGCGCGGTCTCGTCACCGGCCAGCAGCAGCCAGTCGGCGACGGGCAGCGGCCGGGCGTACGCCGCCGACGGGCCGACCATGCCGAGCACGTCCCCGGGGCGGGCGTCCCGGCCCCAGCGGGCGGCGGGCCCGTCGTCGCCGTGGAGCACGAAGTCGACGGTCATCAGGCCGGCCGCCCGGTCGTGTCCGCGCACGGTGAAGCTCCGCATGAGCGGCCGTTCGGCCTCGGGGATCGCGAGGTACGCCTCGTACCACCGCATGCCGTGCGCGTCGTCGGCGTCCGGCTCCGGGAGCCGGGGCACGTCCTGCCCCTCCCTCGGGAAACACAGCTTCATCTGCTGGTCGGGGCGGTCCTCCAGGATTTCCCCCAGGTCCCGCGCGGACGCGTCCCCGGAGAAGGAGATGCGCGCCACCCGTGGGGTGAGCCGCTCCACGGCCACGACCCGTACATACGACACCGGCAACGCAGGCCCCATCACGGCACCGCCCCTCCTGATACTTTATGCCATAAGGAATTGAAATCGCCTCGGCGAAATTACTTTATGGCGTAAGGAGTTGCAAGTGGCGGTCTATGCCGGACAGGGCGACGCCCGGCGTTCGATGTCCCTGCTGTGGCGCGCCGAGCGGCCGGAGCAGCCGCGCCGCACGCCCGGTCCGGGCCCCCGGCCGGGGCTGAGCGTGGACGCGATCGTGACCGCCGCGATCGCCGTCGCCGACGAGGAGGGCATGGCCGCGCTCTCGATGCGCGCGGTGGGCGAACGGCTGGGCCGTACGGCGATGGCGCTGTACACATACGTCCCCGGCAAGGGCGAGCTGCTGGACCTGATGTACGACGCGGTCCACGCCGAACTCTCCGGGGAATACGGGGAGTTCGAGGGCTACGGGGAGCACGGGACACGCGGGGCGTGCGGGACACACAGGGCGTGCGGGGCACGCGGAGGGAGCGGGGAGTCCGGGCGGCACGAGCGGTGCGGTGCGGCACACGGGGAGCGCTCGGACGCCGGCGACTGGCGCGCGGGGCTGACCGCATGGGCGCGGGACATGCTCGAATTCCACCTGCGCCACCCCTGGGTGCTCCAGATCTCCCAGGCCCGCCCGGTTCTCGGTCCGCACGAGTACGCGGCACTGGACACCCTCGTACGCCTGCTGAACGGGACGGGGCTCGAAGCCGGTCCGGTGCGGCGGCTGGTGGGCACGCTGACCCACTTCGTGCGCGGGTGCGCCGGGACGGTCGCCGAGGCGCGGCAGGCCGCGGCGGTGACGGGTGAGTCGGACGAGGAGTGGTGGTTCACCCGCTCGACGTTGCTGAGCGAGGTGGCGCCCGACTTCGCGGATCGCTATCCGAGCCTGAGCGCGATGGAACGCGACAGCGCCCCGCAGCCGCCGCCCGCCGTGGACGAGGACGAGGACACGAGGAGGGGCGAGGGGAAGGAGGGCGGGAACGAGGGCGACGAGGAGGCGATGCCGTTTCTGGAGCGCGAGGCACGGAAGACGTTCGCCCTCGGCCTCGGTGTGCTGCTCGACGGGATCGAGGCGGCGATCCGGCGCACGGACGCCCCCCGGGACCGCGCCGGTTGAGACCGCGCCGAGACCGCACGGCCCGAGAACACGTGGTCCGAAGCCGCATGGCGTGAGACCGCACACCCGGAGACCCGACGCATGGCGTCGCCGTGGCCGCCCGTTCGGGGCGGGCGGCCACGGCGACGGAGGAGATCACCGGCTCACAGCTCCGGCAGAGCCATGGCTCCCGCCGGAACCACGGCTCGGGCAGGGCTCAGGACTTGCGCACGAATCAGGCCGCGAGGCCGCGGACAGGACCCACGGCTTGGACAGAACTCACGGCTTGGGCAGCGCGCATCCGGGCCGGTTGAGGTCGAACTGGTTGCCCGGGCCGATGCACGGGACGATGCCGTAGGTCTGCTGGGCGTAGTTGATTCCCCGACGCACGGTCACATTGCCGCTCTCGTCCACCTCGCACGGGTTGTTGTCCGTGCATCGCTGGCCGCTCTCGTTGCCGGTGTTGTTGACGGCGACGACCTTGCCGGTGACGTTGTCGATCACCGGAGAACCGGACGTGCCTCCGATGGTCTGGCAGGCGGAGGTGTAGCGGACCGAGTCCTTCCAGGTCCACTGCCCTTCCTTGAGGCGGTAGACGAACCCGTCCACGTTGCAGGAGTACGTGCGCTTCCAGTAGCCGGAGACGACCGTGATCGCGGTGCCCTGGACGGGGCGCGCGGTGTTGAGCTCCAGCGCCTTGATGCCGTAGCTGCTCTCGATCTGCGCGTAGGTGCTGGTGAGCTGGTACACCGAGACGTCGGTGTCGGTCATCGTCCCGTACGCGATCTTGCTGGCCCGCAGCGTGGCAACACCGTTGCCGGAGGCGTTCAACAGGGTGAAGCTGCGGCTGGACGACCGGTTGAGCAGCACCTGACCCGGTCCGGGGAAGCCCGTCTCCAGGCAGTGCCCGTTGGAGAGCACCAGCGCGGGGTCGGAGGGCTGGGAGGTGGGCGTGCGGACGACGGAACCGGAACAGTTGCTGAGCGCCACGGTCCCGGCGAAGTTGACCGCCTTGGGCGTGACCTTCGTCTTGACCGTACCGGCCGCGGCCGAGTCCTGACCGGTGGCCGCGACGGCGGGTGCGGTCCCCGCTCCGAGGAGCAGAACGGCGAAGAGCGCACCGATGAGAGGTTTCTTCATGTGGGGGTCCCCTCCAGTGACATGCGCGGGACCCCGACGGCCCCGGCTACCGAAGTTCCTTCGGTTTGACATGCGCATGCTTGCGTACGGAGGGGGACCTCAACAAGGGGCGGATTCCGGGCACCCGTCTCCCGGGCTCACCCCGGGTCGCGCCGGGGCCGCCCAGGCGCCCGCCCACGCGGGCCCGGCGCCGGCCGGCACAGCCTCCGCACCGACCGGCGCCGACAGACGTCGGACGTCAGACCGTGGTGCGCTCCTCCGGAGCCCGGGTTTCGACGCGGACTCGGAGCCGACTCGACCGCCGATCGAGGCGACCGCCCCACACGCTCCATGGCCTGATCGGGCGGCGCGCCGCATGGCCTGATTTAGCCCCTCCGGCACCCCGAACTCCGCCGCCTACGCATGGTCGCGCCCGGACCCGCGGCCCCGTTCCGCGCCCCCGCGCCCGGCACCCCCTACCCCGCCCCCGCCCCACCCCGCCCCCGCGCGCGCAACCCCGCTCCCGGGCACGGGGCCGCCCGCCCGGGACATCCGTGGTGCGCCGCACACCCACGTGGCACATCTCACCCGTCCGTCTGTGTCACGTCCCCGTTCCGGCCCATTCCAAGCCCCGCGCCCGTTCCCGACCCGTGATCCAACGGTCCAGGGGCGGGGAGCACATGGCTATGGAAGACGCGGTGGCGGCAACCGGATGACCCCGGCGGGGCGCGCGTCGGCGGAAGCCCCGCGGCCCGGTATGCACGGCCGTAAGCTCCGGGACATGCAGGTCATCCAGTCCACGAAGCTCGCCAACGTCTGCTACGAAATCCGGGGCCCCGTGCTGGAGGAGGCGATGCGGCTGGAGGCGGCCGGTCATCGCATCCTCAAGCTGAACACCGGCAACCCCGCCGCGTTCGGGTTCGAGTGCCCGCCCGAGATCCTTGAGGACATGCTGCGCAACCTCTCCGGGGCGCATGGCTACGGCGACGCGAAGGGACTGCTGTCCGCGCGGCGGGCAGTGGTGCAGCACTACCAGACCAAGGGCGTCGACCTCGACGTCGAGGACGTCTACCTGGGCAACGGCGCCTCCGAGCTGATCCAGATGTCGATGCAGGCATTGCTCGACGACGGGGACGAGGTGTTGGTCCCCGCTCCCGACTACCCGCTGTGGACAGCATCGGTCTCGCTGGCGGGCGGCACGGCGGTGCACTACCGGTGCGACGAGCAGGCCGACTGGATGCCGGACCTCGCCGACATCGAGCGGAAGATCACCGACCGCACCAAGGCGCTCGTGATCATCAACCCCAACAATCCGACCGGCGCGGTCTACGACGAGACGATGCTGCGCGGACTCACGGAGATCGCCCGGCGGCACAATCTGATCGTCTGTTCCGACGAGATCTACGACCGGATCCTGTACGACGGCGCCGTCCACATCCCCACCGCGACGATCGCCCCCGACCTGCTGGTGCTCACCTTCAACGGACTCTCCAAGAACTACCGGGTGGCCGGATACCGGTCGGGCTGGCTGGCGGTCTGCGGCCCGAAGGCCCACGCCGCCTCGTACATCGAGGGGCTGACGATCCTCGCCAACATGCGACTCTGCGCCAACATGCCGTCCCAGTACGCCGTGGCCACGGCCCTCGGCGGACGACAGTCGATCGACGATCTGGTGCTGCCGGGCGGGCGGATGCGGGAGCAACGGGACATCGCCTACGACCTGCTGACCCGGATTCCGGGCGTGACGTGCGTGAAACCGAAGGGGGCGCTGTACCTCTTCCCGCGCCTCGACCCCAAGGTCTTCAAGATCAAGGACGACCGGCAGATGGTGCTCGACCTGCTGCGAGCCGAGAAGATCATGGTCGTGCACGGCACCGGGTTCAACTGGCCGGAGCCCGATCACTTCCGCGTGGTGACGCTGCCCCCGGCCGAGGAGCTGACGGACGCGGTGACCAGGATCGCCCACTTCCTGGACGGGTACGGCCAGCCGTAGGAGATCCGGCCCCAGCAGATGCGGGCAACAGGGATCGACCACAGACAACTTTAGACGAGTTCTAATGTAGGATGACTCCACGGCAATTCCAGGAGGCCATCCATGTACGAACCGATCCGCACCCCGTCGGTCCACACACAGGCCGACCACGCCGGCGACTTCCCCCGCCGCTCCCGCGAGGAGGAGCTGGACATCCAGCTCGCCGGACACCTGGCGGCGCTGCTCGCGGTCACCGACGAGCTGGGGCTGGACACGGCGGGCGACCTCATCGCCGAGCAGGTGGCTCGGCTGCGCGGCACACCGCCGACCCGGCACGCCGGTCGGAGCGGCGCGCCCGCACCCGCCCTCCACCGTCGCGCGCACGCCCTCGCGGGCCGGGCGCTGGTGGTGGCCGCGTCGCGCGCCGACACGGTCGTCGCGATCCTCGCGGCCGAGCGCATGGACGCCCACGCGGCGGCGACGCCCGCAGGCCGGACGACCACCCCGTCCCCCGCCCCGTCACGACTGGTCGGCGCCCGATGACGGCCCCGGTCCACGGGCCGCCGAGGCTCGTGGACCGGGTGTCTTCCAAACGATCGCACCGGTGACGGGGCCACGGGTCACCGGTCACCGGTCACCGGACATGAATCACCCGCCCTCCGTTCACGTACCGGGCACACCCGAGCGGCTCTACGCGCACGGGGCCCGTCCGATGGCGGCGCGGCCCCGACGGCAGCCGGACGGAGGCGTGGTGCAAGGCGCCGCGGACCGACACGGTCACGCGAAGGGGCCGTGAGCGGCCGCGGCGGCGCCGGCCCGGGTACGCACGCCTCCCCGCCCGCACGGACGGGCACACGGCCGCGCCCGGACCCGAACGCGGCCCCGCACTCGGCCGGGGTCGGGCACCACCGGGGCCCCGACACGACCGGCCCCCGACATGACCGCGGCCCGCGAATGGCCTGGACCCGTACCCCCGAACGCCGTTGTACGGGGGTACGGGCCGGAAAGAGAGGCCCCCGGAACCGTGAGGGGATTCCGGGGGCCGTGCCGCGGCGGGCCGTCGGCCCCACAGGTCAGGGCGGATGTCCAAAGACCCGGCCACGGGGCGTGCGGGGGCGCACCCGTGCGGGGTGCGCCCGTGGTGTCACCGCGGGACCCGCCCGGGGTGACACCACGTCACCGGCTCAGCCCAGGCGCTGGACCAGGGCGCGGTACTCGTCCCACAGCTCCTTCGGGGCGTGGTCGCCGAAGGTGTTGAGGTGCTCGGGGACCAGGCCCGCCTCCTCGCGCCAGACGCCCTTGTCGACCGTGAGCAGGAAGTCCAGGTCGGCGTCGGAGAGGTCGAGGCCCTCGGTGTCCAGGGCGTCCTTGGTGGGCAGGACCCCGATCGGCGTCTCGACGCCCTCGGCCTTGCCGTCCAGACGCTCGACGATCCACTTCAGGACGCGGCTGTTCTCGCCGAAGCCGGGCCACACGAACTTGCCCGCGTCGTTCTTGCGGAACCAGTTCACGTAGTAGATCTTCGGGAGCTTCGACTGGTCCGGCTTGTCCGCGCCGACCTTCAGCCAGTGGGCCATGTAGTCGCCCATGTTGTAGCCACAGAACGGCAGCATGGCGAACGGGTCGCGACGCAGCTCACCGACCTTGCCCTCGGCGGCGGCGGTCTTCTCGGAGGCCACGTTGGCTCCGAGGAAGACGCCGTGCTGCCAGTTGAAGGACTCGGTGACCAGCGGCACGGCCGAGGCGCGGCGGCCACCGAAGAGGATCGCGGAGATCGGCACGCCCTGCGGGTCCTCCCACTCGGGCGCGATGATCGGGCACTGCCCGGCCGGGACGGTGAAGCGGGCGTTGGGGTGGGCGGCGGGGGTGTCGGACGCGGGCGTCCAGTCATTGCCCCGCCAGTCGGTGAGGTGGGCCGGAGCGGCCTCCGTCATGCCCTCCCACCAGACGTCCCCGTCGTCGGTGAGCGCGACGTTGGTGAAGACCGAGTTCCCCCACATGGTCTTCATGGCGTTGGCGTTGGTGTGCTCGCCGGTGCCGGGCGCGACGCCGAAGAAACCGGCCTCGGGGTTGATGGCGTAGAGGCGGCCGTCCTCGCCGAACCGCATCCAGGCGATGTCGTCGCCGATGGTCTCGACGGTCCAGCCGGGGATGGTGGGCTCCAGCATGGCGAGGTTGGTCTTGCCGCAGGCGGACGGGAACGCGGCGGCGACGTACCTCGCCTCGCCCTGCGGCGGGGTGAGCTTGAGGATCAGCATGTGCTCGGCGAGCCAGCCCTCGTCACGCGCCATGACGGACGCGATGCGCAGTGCGTAGCACTTCTTGCCGAGCAGGGCGTTGCCGCCGTAGCCGGAGCCGTACGACCAGATCTCGCGGTCCTCGGGGAAGTGCGAGATGTACTTGGTGGTGTTGCACGGCCAGGGGACGTCCTCCTGGCCCTCCTCCAGGGGCGCGCCCACGGTGTGCACGGCCTTGACGAAGAAGCCGTCGCTGCCCAGCTCGTCGAGGACGGCCTGACCCATGCGCGTCATGGTGCGCATGGAGACGGCGACGTACGCGGAGTCGGTGATCTCGACGCCGATCGCGGAGAGCGGGGAGCCGAGGGGGCCCATGCAGAAGGGCACGACGTACATGGTGCGTCCACGCATGGAGCCGCGGAAGACACCGTTCTCACCGGTGAAGATCTCCCGCATCTCGGCGGGGGCCTTCCAGTGGTTCGTCGGACCGGCGTCCTCCTCCTTCTCGGAGCAGATGAACGTGCGGTCCTCGACGCGGGCGACGTCGCTGGGGTCGGACGCGGCGTAGTACGAGTTCGGACGCTTGGACTCGTCGAGTTTCTTGAACGTCCCCTTGGACACGAGCTCCCCGCACAGGCGCTCGTACTCGGCCTCGGAGCCGTCGCACCAGACCACCCGGTCCGGTTCGGTGATGGCAGCGATCTCATTCACCCAGGTGGTGAGGGCCTGATGGTTGGTGGGGGCAGTGGGGGGAGCCGCGATGTCGCGCGCCACGATCGCTCCTTGTCGAGGGTATGTGCTGTTAGGCCCCGTGGGGGCTGCGACCCGGACGCTTCCACCCCTTGGGATCCCGTTGGCGCTCATCCGGTGCCGACCTCACTCATTTGATCATCCGACCCTTGCGCCCATATGTCCAGGGGGCCGCACACGTGAGCATTGCCACTCCCGCCTGTTACCTACGGTCCCGTAGGTACGATGCGGGAATGATTGCCGCCACAGCCGAGCCCGAGCCGGCCGGACCGGACACAGCCGCACCCGAGGCCGTTTCGACGGTCCCGACCGCCCCGACCGTCCCGCTGAAGCCACGGCTGCGCGGTTGGCTGCACGCCGGTATGTTCCCCGCCGTGGTCATCGCGGGAATCACGCTGATCGCACTGACCGACAGCGCCCGGGGCCGCATCGCCTGTGCCGTGTACACGCTCACCGCGTGCCTGCTGTTCGGGGTGAGCGCGCTCTACCACCGCGGCACCTGGGGACCGCGCGGCGAAGCGGTGCTCCGCCGCCTCGACCACGCCAACATCTTCCTGATCATCGCGGGCACCTACACCCCGTTGACCCTGCTCCTGCTGCCCGACGCGAAGGGGACCCCGCTGCTGTGGGCGGTGTGGGCGGCGGCCACCGCGGGCATCGTCTTCCGGGTGTTCTGGGTCGGCGCCCCGCGCTGGCTCTACACGCCCTGCTACATAGCCATGGGCTGGGCCGCGGTGTTCTTCCTCCCGGACTTCCTGCGCACGGGCGGGATCGCGGTGCTGGTGCTGGTCGTCGTCGGCGGACTGCTCTACAGCGCCGGAGGGGTCATCTACGGCATCAAGCGGCCGAATCCGTCCCCGCGCTGGTTCGGCTTCCACGAGGTGTTCCACTCGCTGACCCTGGCGGCCTTCATCGTGCACTACGTCGGCATCTCGCTGGTGGCCTACAACCACGCCTGACGCCGCCCGAACGGCTCCCGCTCCTGCTCGCCCTCGTTCCGCCCGTTCTGCCCGTCCCGCTCCCGCTCCATCCTGCCCTCCGGCCCCGCTCCGCCCCTCCGCCCTCCATCGCTCCTCGCTGCACCCCTCCGTCGTCTTCCGCTCTCCGTCGTCTTCCGCTCTCCGTCTTCCGTTTTCCGTCAGCGCCCATCCCGTGGCCGTGGCTTCGAAGCCGCGGCCACTCCTGCTCCATGGCCCTGGACCCGCCCATGGCCGACAATGACGACCATGGCCGTCACCTCCCGTACCCCTTCCGTTTTCGTATCCGGGGTTCCTTCACAGCTGGGTCTGCGCGAGCGGAAGAAGCTCAGGACCCGCATGGCGATCCGCCGGGCCGCGCACCGGCTGATCGCCGAACAGGGGTACGAAGCGACGACGATCGAGCAGATCGCCGAGGCGGCCGAGGTGTCACCGAGCACCGTGTGCCGCTACTTCGGTACCAAGGAGGACATCGTCCTCACCGACGCGTACGACCCGGCCCTGGAGGCCGGGTTGCGCAGGCGGCCGACCGGTGAACCGCCTCTGGAGTCGCTGCGGTACGTCCTGACCCGGACGCTGCCGACGTTCCTCGTGAGCGACGAGGAGGAGGTGCGGCAGCGCACACGGCTGCTGGTGGAGGTCCCCGCCGTCCGGGCGCGGATGACGGAGACCATGTCGGACACGGCCAGGATGCTGGCTCGGGTGCTCGCCGAGCGCAGCGGGCGCGACGCCGACGACCTGGCGGTCCGGGTGTTCGTCGCGGCAGTGCTGGGCGCGCTGCGCGAGGTGACCCTGTACTGGGGCGAACACGGCCAGAAGGACGACCTCACGGACCTCATCGACCGGGCGCTGGACACGCTCGAAGGCGGTATGACGCTGTAGTCGACCACCGCCGCGAGCCGGGCTCCGGGAACGGCGTCCGCGGATCCGGGCGGCCCGCAGGCGGAGCGGGACAACGCTCGGAAGAGCTCTCAGGGGTGGCGGGGGCTCGCCTCCCTCGGTCCGGCTCCCAGACGACGGGCCAGCTCCTCCGGGTCCGTCGTCGGGGCGTCGCACACGAAGTGCCGGCACACATATGCCGTCGGCGCGCCGCCCTCCATCGGCCGGTCCGCCAGCAGCGGAAACTCGGCCCCGCCCGTCTCCCCGGCCGCCACCACCGCACCGGGCGCCCGGCCCAGCAGCGCCGTACGGTGCAGTTCGCCGCCGACCGGACCGGCGACCGCCACCTCGCGCGGCCCGTCGAGCAGCGCCTCGGCGACGGCGAGCCCCCAGCCGATGAAGCGCGGCACCCGCGGGCCCAGCGTCCTCACCACGCCCAACGCCTCCTCCGCGGTGCTGCGATGGGTCTCCGAACCGGTGTGCGCGGCGTACGAGAGGAGCGCGCCGGCCGCCGCCGTCCAGCCCGACGGGGCCGCGTTGTCGGTGGGGTCCTGCGGACGGCGGATCAGCTGCTCGGCGTCGTCCGCCGTGTCGTACAGTTGCCCGCCCTCACCGGTGAAGTGCCGGAGCACGGTGTCGAGCAGGAGACCGGCGAACTCCAGCCAGACGCCCTCGCCGGTCACCGAGGCCAGCGCGAGGAAGCCCTCCGCGACATCGCCGTAGTCCTCCAGCACCCCGGCGTGCCCGCCGGGCCGGCCGTCCTTCGAGGTGCGGGCCAGCCGGGCGGTGTCCCCCATGTGGACGCGGACCAGCAGATCCGCCGCCTCGGTGGCGCGTTCGACGAGGTCGGGCCGGTCGAAGTAGGCCCCCGTCTCGGCGAGCGCGGCAATCGCCAGGCCGTTCCACGCGGCGACCACCTTGTCGTCCCGCCCGGGGCGCGGGCGCTCCTCGCGGGCCGCCAGCAGCAGGGCCCGCACCCGGTCGGCCCGGCCCGTGTCCGCCTCGGGGCCCGTACCGGCCAGCCGCAGGACGGAGGCGCCCGCCTCGAAGGTGCCCTCCTCCGTCACGTCGAAGCAGGCGGCGGCGAACTCCGCGTCCCGCTCGCCGAGGACCTCGCGCAACTGCTCCGGCGTCCACACGTAGTACGCGCCCTCGATGTGCCGGCCACCGATGTCGGCGCCGCCCGTGATCTCGGCGCTGTCCGCGTCCAGCGCGGAGGCGAAACCACCCTCGGCGGTGCGCAGTTCACGCACCATGAAGTCGGCGGTCTCCACGGCGACCCGGCGCGCCTCGGCCGAACCCGTCGTCCGCCACAGATGCGTGTACGCCCGGCAGAGCAGCGCGTTGTCGTACAGCATCTTCTCGAAGTGCGGTACCAGAGGCCCCCCGGGCCGCTGACGCAGTACGTAGCGGTGGAAGCCGCCGCCGACCTGGTCGAAGAGGCTCGACCGGGCCATCGCCCCGCACAGCCCCTCGGCCATGTCGAGGGCCCCCTGGGACTCGGTCCGGGCGTGGTGCCGGAGCAGGAACTCGACGACCATGCTCGGCGGGAACTTCGTGTCCCCGGCGAACCATCCGGATGCCGGATCGTACGAGCGGGTGAGTTCGAGCAGCGCCTGGGCGAGTTCCGCCTCACCTGGCGGCCCGGCCTGCACATGGTCGAGCTGCCGCCCGGCCAGGTCTCGCGTGATCTTCAGCGCCACCTCGGCCACCTCGCCGGGCCGCTCGGCCCAAGCCGCCCGCACCCCCTCCAGCACCTGCTTGAACGACGGCATCCCGTGCCGCGACTCGGGCGGGAAGTACGTGCCGAAATAGAACGGCCGGCCCTCGGAGGTCATGAAGACCGACATCGGCCATCCGCCCTGGCCGGTCGCCGCCTGAAGCGCCTCCATGTAGACGGCGTCGACGTCGGGCCGCTCCTCCCGGTCCACCTTCACGGACACGAAGTGCGCGTTCATGAAGGCCGCCGTCTCCTCGTCCTCGAAGCTCTCGTGGGCGAGCACATGGCACCAGTGGCAGGAGCTGTAGCCGACGCTCAGGAACACGGGCACGCCGCGCCTGCGTGCCTCCTCGAAGGCGGCGGGCTCCCACGGCCACCAGTCGACGGGATTGTCCGCGTGCTGGAGGAGGTACGGGGACGTGGCGTGCGCGAGTCGGTTGGCCATGGACCCATCCTCGCGTACCCGGCCGGACGGCGCGCCCACGCCGCGGGGTGCCCGGTGAGGCTTGTCCGACCCGCCATTCGACGCGGCACTCGTCCGGCCCAGTGCCGGAAGAGGAAGGGGACGGCCCACCACCGGGAACGGCACCCGGCGGGCCCACCGCCAGGAGCGGCACTCGTCCGGCCCACCACGCGGAACGGCGCTCGTCCGGCCCCACCCGGAACGGCGCTCAGCCGGCCCAGCGCCCGGAGAGGAAGGTGACGGCGACGACGGTCATCAGGGGGGCGGCAATGGCGAGATAGGCGGTCTTGACCTGGGGTCGCCGCAGGCTCCACCCGGCGAGGCCGGCCCACAGGGGCCACCACAGGAGGCTCGCGCGGGGAATGGAGGTGTACCAGTAGGAGGTGCCCAGCGCCCACAGGCTCAGCCCGATGTACGCGCCCTCCGCCCAGCGCCCGCGCCACAGCAGCACTCCGCACAGGACGACCCCGATCAGCATGGTGAGCAGCTCGGCCTGGCTCATCAGGGCGTACCCGGTGGCCTGGGAGTGGCCGAAGGCGGCGTGCCAGGTGTTCGCCCAGGCTTCCCAGGGGGCGTGGAAATCGCGGTACCAGCCGCGTTCCTCGGCGTGCTTCCAGGCCATCCAGTCACCGGTGTGCGCGTGCAGGTACCAGCTGTACAGCAGCGGCGGCAGGGCGGGCAGGAACAACCAGGGGAGGCGGCGCCAGTGGGCGGCGGTGCGGGCGGTGACCAGGAAGTGGACGGCGAGGGCCGCGGCGAGGAAGAGCCCGCTGACCCGGACGCTGGTGGCCAGGGCCGTCAGCAGGGCCGCGAGCGGCCAGTTGAGGCGCTGGGCGGCGAGCCAGGCGGGCAGGGCCAGGGCCAGGAAGAGCGCCTCGGTGTAGCCGGCGGCCAGGAAGACCGCGCACGGGGAGAGCAGGAAGAACAGCGCCGCGCGGGGACCGGCCTCGTCCTGCGGCAGGTACAGCCGGGCGATCCGGGCGAGGGCCAGGACGGCGACGCCCCCGGCGACGAAGGAGATCAGGGCGCCGGCCGCGGGCCAGCTCGGGACGACCGTGTGGACGGCGCGCAGCAGGAAGGGGAAGCCGGGGAAGAACGCCTCCCGGTTGTCCCACTCGGATATCCAGGGCCCCTGCCCGTCCGGGAAGTACCCCTCCTGGGCTATGTGCAGGTAGTGCCACCAGTCCCAGCGCTGCCACGAGGAGAAGAACGAACCCGCGTGGCGGCTCTGCCCGTCCTCGGCGAACAGCCAGCGGGTGCAGTACGCGACGGTCCAGATGCCCACCCGGGTCAGCAGGTACAGCCACAGCACCTCGCGGTCAGCGGGCGCGATCCGCCGCAGCGGCCGGAGCAGCCGGCCCGAAAGGCCCGTGTCCGGTGCCGCGGCACCGGCTGACGTCGTCGAGGCGGCTCCGCTCCGGGCGGACCCCCCGTGCTCGTGCTGCCGGCAGGGAGTGGGAAGGGTCACTGCGAGGTCTCCGGGGTCGGGGTGGGGCGGGCCGGACGGGGACGGTTCGGGTGCTGCGGGGTTCGGGGGCTGTGGACGGGCCGGACGGCGCGGGCGGGCACCGCCCCGCAGGCGGGCGGGAGGGGTCGACGACGGGCAGGAGAGGGACAGGAGACGCGCGGCCGGGAAGGAGTGAAGCGACGAAGGCGTGACGTGGCGATGGGCGCAGTCGGCGATGCGCCGCGCCACGGAGGCACAAAAGCGGTGCGACGCGGTGCGAAGACGCGGGACGGCTCCCCGGACGGTACCGGCCGGGAAGCTCCGAACCGTTTCGCCCGCCACCGGCCCGCCTCCGGTCGGCGGCGGGCCGGCCGAACACGTGAAGGCGTTCACGGTCGTGCGCAGGCACCGCGGTCGTACGGAGCCGTCCACGACCGCGCGGTCACGCCGAACCACCGGAACGACGTGGCCGGAGCGCCTCGGCCCGGGACGGCACGGTACGACCGGCAGAACGGACCGGCGTGGCTCCGGCGCGAGACCCGGGCGCGAGCCCGGGCATGTCGCCGCGCCCGCCGTGCCGGAAGGTTCCGGCACGGCGGGCGCGGTGAGGGCATGACGGCACCGGCGGGCGGCGCTCCGCGCCCGCCTCCGCCCGCCTCCGCCCGCCTCCGCTCTCGCTCCTGCTTCCGCGCCTGTTCGCGCTTTCGCTTGCGCCGTCGGCGCTACTTCCGCTTCGCGGTGCCCGCCGCCGCGCCGGCATCGGCCGTTGCTGCGGGGTCCGGGGCCTCCTCGAAGTCGACCCTGGCCATGTGCCGGTGCATGGACTTCATCAGCATCCAGACGCCGACGGCGAGCGCCGCGAAGACGAGGAAGCCGAGGACGCCGGGGGTCACCTTGTTCTTGTCGAACGAGTCGGCGAGCGGAACGAGATCGGTCAGTACCTGAGTCGCGCACATATCAGGCATTGTCGCGGATGCCCGCGAAGAGGTCGCTCTCGGGGATGGAAGTGTCGACGAGGGACTTCGCCAGCTCGTACTCCTCGGTCGGCCAAACCTCCTTCTGGATCTCCATCGGAACGCGGAACCAGCCGCCGTCGGGGTCGATCTGCGTCGCGTGAGCGAGCAGCGCCTTGTCCCGGATCTCGAAGAAGTCCGCGCACGGGATGTGCGTGGTGAGGGTGCGCTCCTCGCGTTCGAACTCCTTCCAGCGCTTGAGCCAGTCGCCGTACGGGGACTCCAGGCCACGGGCGAGCAGGGCCTCGTGGAGCGCCACCGTGCGCGGCCGGTTGAAGCCCTGGTTGTAGTAGAGCTTCAGCGGCTGCCAGGCCGGGCCGAACTCCGACTCCGGGAAGGTCTCGGTATCCGTCGCGCCCTCGAACGCGATCATCGAGATCTTGTGGGTCATGATGTGGTCGGGGTGCGGGTAGCCGCCGTTCTCGTCGTACGTCGTGACGACGTGCGGCCGGAACGCGCGGATGCTGCGGACGAGGCGCCCGGCGGCCTTCTCCTCGTCCTCCAACGCGAAACAGCCCTCGGGCAGCGGCGGCAGCGGGTCGCCCTCGGGCAGCCCCGAGTCGACGAAGCCGAGCCACTCCTGCTCGACACCGAGGATCTCCCGGGCCTCGTCCATTTCCTTCCGGCGCACCTCGTGGATGTGCTCCTCGATGTACGCGTCGCCCTGCAGCTTCGGATTGAGGATGGAGCCGCGCTCGCCTCCCGTGCAGGTCACCACCAGCACGTCCACCCCCTCGGACACATACTTGGCCATTGTTGCCGCGCCCTTGCTCGATTCGTCGTCGGGGTGGGCGTGAACGGCCATCAAACGCAGCTGCTCAGTCAATCTCGGTCCTCAGTGATCGGTCGCGATCCGGTCGCGATTACACGGTGTCATCAACGTCGACGTGCTGTGTCGTCCCCGCAGGCGTGGGCGCGGGGTAGTGGTCAGGCGTCGGGTCCGGGGCTTCTATAGTGACCGAACCGGGGGGCGGAAAATTCCTCGGTCCCCGGCACGGGAGGAACGATCATGACCGCGGTGCGCGACGCGCTTCCGGAGAACCGCTACGGCCGCTCCGCGGACGAGCGTGCCGACCGCAGGCTCAGGATCACCGGTGCGGTGCTCGGCGTCGCCTTCCTCGGGTTGATCGGCTGGTACGGCTACGACTACGTCTCCGGACAGCAGATCAGCGCCGAGATGATCAAGCGCCAGGTCGTCTCCGACGAGCGGGTCGACGTGCACCTGGAGGTCCGCAAGAACGCGGACGCCAAGGGCTACTGCACTCTCCGCGCCCAGCACGAGGACGGCAGCGACGTGGCCCGCAAGGACTTCCGCTTCGACGACCGCGCGGACCGCGTGGACCGCATCGTGTCACTGCGTACGACCGCGAGGGCGACCAGCGTCGAACTACTGGGCTGTACCGCCGACGACGGACCGGCCGGCTGACGCCGGATCCCGGTCCCGGGCCCCCGTCCGGCGTACGGTCCGCCGCGGCGCCCCCGCGGACCAGGACGGCGAACTGACTCGCCACTCAGCGACACCCGGCCGCTCAGACAGTCGCTGACCTGCACAAACGTGTGCCTGGTGATTTACCTTCTCCCCCTTTTCCCGGTGAATTGTTAGGCTCGTGGTTTCGCCCACCCGTAGAGGCACATGCTTACGGGTAGGGCGATGCTTTGTATTCCCAGCACCGACGAGGAGCACCCTGTGACCCAGACCAGCGATAACGTCACCTGGCTCACTCAGGAGGCGTACAACCAGCTCAAGGCCGAGCTGGAGTACCTCTCTGGTCCCGCGCGCACGGAAATCTCCGTAAAGATCGCGGCGGCCCGTGAGGAGGGTGACCTCCGGGAGAA
This sequence comes from Streptomyces sp. NPDC052042, assembly GCF_044548345.1. NCBI lineage: Bacteria > Bacillati > Actinomycetota > Actinomycetes > Kitasatosporales > Streptomycetaceae > Streptomyces > Streptomyces sp. NPDC052042. The sequence goes on from NZ_JBIUBU010000016.1 coordinate 74,719, forward strand.
CGGCGGGTACCACGCGGCCAAGGAGGAGCAGGGCAAGATGGAGTTGCGGGTGCGCCAGCTCACCCAGCTCCTGGAGCACGCGAAGGTCGGCGAGGCACCCGCCGACGACGGCGTGGTCGAGCCCGGCATGGTGGTCACCATCGCGTTCGACGGCGACCCGGACGACACCGTGACCTTCCTGCTCGCCTCCCGCGAATACGCGAGCGCGGACATCGAGACGTACTCCCCGCAGTCACCACTCGGCATCGGCGTCAACGGCATGCGCAAGGGTGACGTGGCCGAGTACGAGCTGCCGAACGGCAAGATGGCACGCGTGAAGATCCTTGAAGCGAGGCCCTACGACGGCTGACCCAAGGCATCGACGACGCGGGCTGCCGCCGACCCTCACGGGCGGCGGCACCCGCGCGTCCACGCGACCTCGCACCCCGCACACGGCTCCGCCGTGCCGAGCGATGTGCCGAACGCTCGACCGGCACGCGCAACGTTCGGGCTGTGCTCGGCCCTGCCGCGCACGGATTCTGCGAGGGGCACACGGCCCGGCCCGCGTCTTTGTGCGTCCCACGGAGATGCGGGCCCGCCGCCCCGAGGTCCCACAACCCCGAGATCCCACCGACGTGCGGTCTCAGCTCATCACCCGATAGCCCGCCTCACGCAGCGCCGACGAGACCTCCTCGCAGTGCTCCGGCCCCTTCGTCTCCAGTTGCAGCTCCACCTCGACCTCGGTCAGCCCGAGCCTGGGGTCGGTGCGGACGTGACCGATGTCCAGCACGTTGGCATCGGCAGCCGACAGCACACCGAGCAGCGTGGCCAGCGCTCCGGGCCGATCGGACAGCCGCAGCCGAAGACTCAGGTAGCGCCCTGCCGCCACCATGCCGTGGGTCAGCACGCGCTGCATCAGCAACGGGTCCACGTTGCCGCCCGACAACAGGGCCACGACCGGCCCGCGAAACGACTTGGGATCGCTCAGCAGTGCCGCGACCGGGCTCGCGCCCGCCGGTTCCACCACCAGCTTCGCCCGCTCCAGGCAGAGCAGCAGCGCACTGGACAGCTCGTCCTCGGAGACCGTGCGGATCTCGTCGACCAGCTCCCGGACGATCCCGAACGGCACATCGCCGGGCCGCCCCACCTTGATGCCGTCCGCCATCGTGTTCAGCGCGGCGATCGACACCGGGTGCCCCGCGGCCAGCGACGGCGGGTAGCCGGCCGCGCCCGCCGCCTGCACGCCCACGATCCGCACATCGGGTCGTAGTGCCTTCACCGCCAGCGCGATGCCCGCGACGAGCCCACCGCCGCCGACTCCGACGACGATCGTGCGCACCTCGGGGCACTGTTCAAGGATCTCCAGGCCCACCGTGCCCTGTCCGGCGATGATGTCGGGGTGGTCGAAGGGGTGGATGAAGACCGCGCCGGTCTCCCGCGCGTACTCCCTCGCGGCGTCCAGCGCCTCGTCGACGACATGGCCGTGCAACCGGACCTCGGCCCCGTACTGGCGGGTGGCGGCGACCTTCGGCAGGGGTGCCCCGGCCGGCATGAAGACCGTCGACCGCACGCCGAGCAGCGAGGACGCCAGCGCGACGCCCTGCGCGTGGTTCCCGGCGCTCGCGGCGACCACCCCGGCCGCCCGCTCCACCGGGGACAGGCCGGCGATCCGTACGTACGCGCCGCGCAGCTTGAACGAACCCGTCCGCTGGAGGTTCTCGCACTTGAAGTGGACCGGCGCGCCGACGAGGCCCGTCAGATGGCGGCTGCCCTCCATGGGGGTCACCCTGGCCACGCCGGAGAGCATCTTCTGCGCCCCGCGGACGTCGTCGAGGATGAGCGGGGGATGCTGGCCGGGCACGCGGAAGTCCATACGGCAAGTCTCGCAGCCCGACGTACCGTCGTGCGCCGCCCGGGATCCCGTCCTGAGTCGGTGTCCACGGGTTTGTGCAGCACTGGTACGCGTTGCCCCGGGGCCGCGTACTCTGTCCCCCACCCATCCGACACCGTACGAAGAGAGCTCCCGGCCATGCCCCCTCAGGACATGACGACAGCCGCGTCTCCTTCCGGGGGCGCGGCCCCCGGACCCGCGGAATCCGAGCACGTCCTGGACGTGCTCCAGCACCAGGTCGCGGTGTTCGCCCGCCGTGCCGAGCAGACCCGCCTCGGCGGCGTCGGTCAGGTCCGCAACTCCATGGACCGGGCCGCCTATCTGCTGCTCAACCGGCTGGACCGGGAGGGGCCGATGGGCGTCAAGGCCCTGGCCGCGGGCATGGGGATCGACTCGTCCACCGTGACCCGGCAGGTCGCGCCGCTCGTCGACACCGGCCTCGTCAAGCGCACCTCTCACCCGGAGGACGGCCGCGCCGTCGTGCTCCAGCTGTCCCCGCGCGGCCAGGAACGGCTGAACGAGGTCCGCAGCTCCCGGCGCGAACTCATGACGCAGGTCACGGAGAGCTGGACGGCCGTGGAACGCGAGACGTTCTGCGCGCTGCTGACCCGGTTCAACACGGCGCTGGCCGCCCGGCAGGCCACGCACCAGGCACCCTCGGCGGACTGATCCGCGCCCGGTCGGCCGCGTCCGGCGGACGACCGGGCGGACACCGGGCACCGGGCGCCGCAGGCGTCCCGTGACACCCCGGCCACGGCCGCGACCGTCACGGGACGCTTCGACCGGGCGCCCCCGCCGAACCGGCCGGTCGCCCGAACCACGCCGGTCGGCGGAACCGGCGTCGCTCGGCCGAACCGGCTTCGGGCGGCCGAACCGGCTTCGCGCGGCCGAACCGCGTCCGTCAGCCGAGCGCCTGTGTCAGATCGGCGATCAGGTCGTCGGCGGACTCGATGCCGACGGAGAGCCGGACGAGGTCGGACGGGACCTCCAGCGGGGAGCCCGCCGCCGAGGCGTGCGTCATCCGGCCCGGGTGCTCCACCAGGGACTCGACGCCGCCCAGCGACTCACCGAGGGTGAACACCTCGGCCCGGTTGCAGACCTGGACCGCCGCCTCCTCGCCGCCCGCGACCCGGAACGACACCATGCCGCCGAACGCCTTCATCTGCTTCGCGGCGACCTCGTGCCCCGCGTGCTCGGGCAGGCCCGGGTAGAGGACCTGGGTGACCTTGGGGTGGCGGGTCAGCAGATCGGCGATCTTCACCGCGTTCTCGCTGTGCCGGTCCATGCGGACCGCCAGCGTCTTGATGCCCCGCAGCACCAGCCACGCGTCGAACGGCCCGGCCACCGCACCCATCGCGTTCTGGTGGTACGCCAACTCCTCGGCCAGACCGGGGTCGTTGACGATCAGCGCGCCGCCGACGACGTCCGAGTGCCCGCCCATGTACTTGGTGGTGGAGTGCACCACCACGTCGGCCCCCAGAGCGAGGGGCTGCTGGAGGTACGGGCTGGCGAAGGTGTTGTCGACGACCAGCCGCACCCCCGCCGAACGGGCCACGTCGGCGACCGCGGCGATGTCGGTGATGCCGAGGAGCGGATTGGACGGGGTCTCCACCCAGATCGCCTTGGTGCGCGGGGTGATCGCGTCCCGTACCGCCGACACGTCCGAGGTGTCGGCGACCGAGAACTCCACGCCCCACCGCGAGACGACCTTCGCGAACAGCCGGAACGTTCCGCCGTAGGCGTCGTTCGGGATGACCACGTGATCGCCGGGGGTGAGCAGGGTGCGGAGCAGGCAGTCCTCGGCGGCGAGGCCGGAGGCGAAGGCCAGACCCCGACGGCCACCCTCCAGGGCCGCGAGGTTCTCCTCCAGGGCGGTACGGGTCGGGTTGGCGCTGCGGCTGTACTCGTAGCCGCCGCGCAACCCGCCCACGCCGTCCTGCTTGTACGTGGATACCTGGTAGATGGGCGGGACGACGGCGCCGGTGAGGGGGTCGGCGGTGTTACCCGCGTGGATCGCGAGAGTTTCGAAGCTGTGCTGGTCGCTCATGGGGCCCGAGCGTAGTTCGTCGCGAGGTCTCCCACCCCGCTTCCCGGCCGTCCGGTGACAATGGGGTCATGGAGATTCTCTGGTTCCTGATCGCAATGTGCATGCTCACCGCGGTCATCGGCCCGTTCCTGCTGCGCCGTCGCGGCGGAATCCGCCAGGTCGCACCCGGTTCGCCGGACGCCGCCGACCCGGACGCCTACGGCTTCGCGCGCCAGGAGGAGCTGGACATCCGGCTGCCGGGACCGGACCAGGATCTTCTCGACGTACTCGAGGTGGTGCAGCGTTCCCAGGACTGGCGTGCGGCCTCGCAGTTGCTGGCCGGTACGCCCAAGGAGAGCGAGCTGCGCTGGCAGCGGGTGCAGGCCTTCGCGGGTGCGGCAGCGCTGGAGCTGGCGGCGCAGCCGGGCGTCGGCGGCGCGTGGCTGCGCACGTGGCGGGCCGAGGCGCCGAAGGACGCGGGGGGCGCGGCGGTGCACGCCGAGTTCCTGGTGCAGCAGGCATGGCGTTCGTCGACCGCCGGAACCGACGACTTCCGGATCATCCTGGAGGAGGCCCGCACGGTCTGCGGCGAGGCGGCGCTGTTGGCGCCCGGCGACCCCGTCCCGTACCTCGTCGAACTGGCCGTCGCGCGCGGACTCGGCTACTCCCACGAGGAGTTCGACCAGTTGTGGGCGAAGGTGATCGACCGCGCCCCGACCCACATGGGCGCGTACCTGGCCGCGCTGCACTACTGGTGCGAGAAGTGGCACGGCTCCCGCGAGGAGGCCGACCGCTTCGCCACCTCGGCCGCCGCCCGCGCCGCGCACGGCTCGCTGCTGGCGGCGCTGCCGCTGTTCGCGGTGTACGAGCACCTGCCCGAGGTCAATCTCGTGCAGGGCTTCTACCGGAGCGCGGTGGTGACCAAGGCGGTGGAGGGCGCCCTGTTCGCGGTGCACTCGGCGCGCCCCGACGACCCGATGCTCGCCCATGTGCGCCACCTGCTGGTCTTCTTCCTGGTCCGGATGGAGCGCTGGTCGGAGGCGATGAACCAGATCATCCGCGTCGACGGCCACGTGGGCGCGCTGCCGTGGACCCAGAACCCCGACCCGGCCGCCGCGTACACGGTCCACCGCGCGCTGGCGGTCGCGGGTTACGAGGCGAACGGCGGGAACCCGGCGACGCTGCCGCGCTAGGGCGCCGCCGCACGACGACCAGTCGCCGCACGACCACCATCCGTGTACCGCCCGTGTACGAGGCACGAGGAGGGCGCCGGAATCCCCGGCGTCCTCCTCGCGTTATGCACACGTACCCGCTGCCAGGAGGAGCCCCCGCATGTTTCTGTATCGCCGCAACCCGCAGCTCCCCACCCCCGAGGAGGCCCTGAAGGGCCGCCCCGAGCCCGCGTTCGCCGTCCCGGACCGCCACACGGTCCTCGGCAACCCGCTGCTGGGCCCGTACCCGGAGGGCCTGGAGGTCGCGGACTTCGGACTGGGCTGCTTCTGGGGTGCCGAGCGCACGTTCTGGCAGGCGGAGGGCGTCTGGACGACGCTCGTCGGCTACCAGGGCGGCTACACGCAGAACCCCACGTACGAGGAAGCCTGCTCGGGCCTGACCGGCCACACCGAGGCCGTCCGCGTCGTCTTCGACCCGAAGACCGTCTCGTACGCCGAACTGCTGAAGCTGTTCTGGGAATCCCACGACCCGACGCAGGGCTTCCGCCAGGGCAATGACGTCGGTACGCAGTACCGCTCGGCGGTCTACACCCACTCCCCCGAGCAGGCGGCTGCCGCCGAGTCCTCCCGCGAGGCGTACCAGAAGGTGCTCACCGGTGCCGGCTACGGCGGGATCACCACCGAGATCCTCCCGGCCGAGGACCGCACGTTCTGGCCCGCCGAGGCGTACCACCAGCAGTACCTGGACAAGAACCCGGCGGGCTACTGCGGCATCGGCGGAACGGGGGTCTCCTGCCCGGTGGGAATCGCTCCGGCACCTGAGGCCACGGAGCGGTAGGCCGTCAAGCCCGCCCGGCGCCCAACCGGCCGTGCCGCCGGCGCCCACCACACGCGACCCCACGGCCGGTCCCGCGCAGCGTCCGGGCGATCCTGCTTGCTCAACGACGCGTCGGCCTTTGCTCCGCTCCTCGCCGCGCGAGCAACACAGCAACCGGACTTGCGGGCTCCCCCATGAACCACCGCGAGTACGTGCGGCGCCCACCGCCCCTTGCACCATGAGTCCACCAAGCCGTTCGACGGCGAGGACTCGGCCCGGTCATCGCGACGTGACGCCTACCCGTCCGGTGGCCTCCGTGGGGTCGTCCGGTTCCGGGTCGGTGGCCAGGCGGGCGTGCAGGTGCTCGTCGTGGTACGCCCCGTCACCGAAGCGATGTGAGTCGCGCAGGGTGCCTTCGGGGAGGTAGCCGCAGCGCTCGGCCACCCGGCAGGATGCCTCGTTGCCGACGGCGTGGGCGATCTCGATCCGTCGGGCATCGGCTGTCCGGAAGCCCCAGCTCGTGACCGCCTTCGTCGCTCGTGTGGCGACTCCCCGTCCGCGGGCGGCCGGCAGGGTCCAGTAGCCGATCATCGCCAGGCCGTCCGCGCGGTCCACCCAGCGCAGGGTGACGCTGCCCAGCAGGGCGCCATCGGTAGCGGTCACCGCGGCGAAGGAGGCGCCGGCGCCGCGGTCCCAGCCGCCGTCACGAGCTTCCAGCCAGGCCGAGGCATCGCCGCGGTCGGCTGTCGCAAGAGGGTTCCAGAGGGCGATCAGCGGGTCGGCCGCGGCGGCGATCAAGCCGTCCAGCATCGTCTCCGACTCGGCGGCCTCCCGACCCCATGGGTGTAGCAACACATCCCCCAGGTCGAGCGTAGTGCGGACGAAGGTCCGACGGTCGGCGGGGTCCTGGGAGACGGGCGGGCGCGCGGAGGTGCTCATGGCGCCCTTCCTACCCGGTCGTCAGTCCTGTCGCCACCCCTTTCCTGCCGTCACAGATCGGGCCGACCCTGGTGGGAACGTGCTCCAACGGCCGTCGGCCCCACATCTCGTGAGCATTCATGCCGGATAGGGACGGTATGCGCTGCGGGGATGCGCTGACCGAGGCCACGTCGTCGGACACCGGCCGCCCGGAGGCCATCGGCCCGGTTCGTCGCCGACACCGGGCGCTTGGTGACCCGGCGGAGTCGTTCCACGGAAGCAGCCGCATTCGAAAATCACTGGTCGGAACGGGCCCGTCGGACCCACCCTTGTGCTCCATGGAAGAACCGCAACGCAGGATCCGCGCGCTGTACACGACGTCCACAATCACCGCCTATCAGGCATACTCCCCCGAGATCGGCGTGCCCGCTGTTCGCCAGGGCCGCTTCCCCGCCGCGTGGAAGCGGGACCGCATGACGTGGATCAAACCGTCGTTCCTGTGGATGATGTACCGCTGCGGCTGGGGCACGAAAGCGGGGCAGGAGACCGTTGTCGCCGTCGAGATCACCCGCGATGGCTTCGAGTGGGCGCTGCGGAACGCGTGCCTGTCGAGTTACGCCCGTGGACTGCACTCCGACCGCAACGCCTGGCAAAGCCAGTTGAAGCGTGCCCCGGCCCGCGTCCAGTGGGACCCCGAGCGCGATCTGCGCCTCCAGCCGCGGCCCTACCGCTCGCTGCAACTCGGGCTCTCCGGTGAGGCCGTACGGCGATACGCGGACGAGTGGGTGGTCTCCGTCAATGACGTGACCCCGCTCGCCCACGAGATCCACGCACTCGTGAAGAGCGGCGATCTGGACTCCGCGGCCCGACTGCTGCCCGAGGAGCGGCCGTATCCGGCCGAAGACGAACTCATGGCGCACCTGCGCTCGTGACCGGACGCACGCGCCGAACGGCCGACTGCCGCGCATGGGGCACATGCCGGCACGGGCTCGCCGGGACGGGGCAGGCCTCATATGCCGCGGGGTGGTCCGTGACGCACCTGTGTCCGCTCGTCCGCGGACATGGGCAGGTCCTCCAGTTGGACGGGGCCGGGATAGAACGCCGAGCTGTTGGGGCCGGCCATGTCCTCGCCGACGAGGTAGCGGTAGAGCCATTCGGCGAAGGACATCTTGTGTGCGGACCAGTAGCCGTCACCGTCGTAGGTGATCAGCCTCGCCTCCCGTTCTTCGTGTCCGGGCAGGAGGAAGAGGTACTCCCCACGGTCGGTGGAGGTGAGCGGCATCAGGCCCTCAGGAACCCGGAACACCGGTTCCGTCAGGCCGGCCAGTTCTCCGGGGACTTCGTCCCCGTCGAGATCGAGGGCGTCCCGGCCGACCTCGTTGAAGGCGCGCGCCGTGTCCTGAATCCACTCGCCGAGGTTCCATCGCCGAGTCGCCGGATGCGACAGGTACAGGTGCCCGTTGATCTGGATGGGGGCGTAGGCGTCGACGATCTCCTTGTAGTCGGCCGGGAGGACCAGACCGAGATCGGCCTCCAACCGGTGCCATGCGGCGAGATCGCTGTAACGATTTTCGGGCGGGCCGATCATGCTGATCACGGCGCGGCAATAGTCGGTCATGGCACCTCGGTTGTCGCGCTACGCAGCGCACGTGAGTCGTCGGAGGAATCCCAGCATGGTCCATCACCCGGGGCGGGGGCGCGCCGGGGAGCCCGCCGGATTCTCATTTCCCACCGGTACCGGCGCCATGCGAGGCTCGTCCGATGACTGGATCCCCGGCCGACTCCGTCAGCGCACTCGCCCTGCTGCGTTGGCAGTTCGACCTGACATGGTCCTTGTTCGAGTACCACCTGGAGCGGCTCGAACCCGACGACTTCCTGTGGGAGCCCGCCGCGGACTGCTGGACGGTCCACCGTGCCGACGACGGAACGTGGACGGCGGACTGGGCAAAGACCGAGCCCGATCCCGTTCCCGTGCCGACCATCGGCTGGCTGAGCTGGCACATCGGCTGGTGGTGGAGCGTGACCGTGGACCACGCGCAGGGCAGGACGCCGCGAGAGCGGGCGGACATCGCCTGGCCCGGTGCGGGGAAGCCGACCGTCGAATGGCTGCGCGGCCTGCGGAAGGACTGGCTGGAAGCGCTGGACCGCCTCACCGCTGACGACCTGGCGGCCGTCGCCCCGTTCCCGTGGCCGAACGATCCTCGGCACACCGTCGCCCACATGGTCGCCTGGGTGAACACCGAACTGATGAAGAACGTCGCCGAGATCGGCCAGCTCCGCCTCCAGCGGGCCGCCGGCCGGGTACCGCGCCCGAGCGGCGATCCGGACTCCGGCCGGTCGGCCTAGACGTAATCGGTCCACAGGGAGATCAGCGGCAACCCGATGCTTCCTCCGGCGCACCTCCCGAGGCAGCGGTACAGCACGGCACGCCGCCCTCCCCCTCGGCCGGCGCCGCCGGAGCCGGCGCCCCGCCGCCTCCGGCGAAGCTCGCGAGCCGTGGGGCCCGTGGGCCCGTCGGCCCGTCGGCCCGCCCCTGGGCAACTCCCGGCCCGGTCCGCCCCACCACGGGGGTACGCCGGGCCGGTGACGCAGGCCCGTGGAGGCAACGCCCCCGGAAGGATCAGATGAGACCCTGCGCCAGCATCGCGTCCGCGACCAGCTCGAAGCCGGCGATGTTGGCGCCGACCACGTAGTTGCCGGGGCTGCCGTAGCGCTCGGCGGTCTCGTAGCAGGAGGCGTGGATGTGGCGCATGATCTCCCCGAGACGCTCCTCGGTGTGGGCGAAGGTCCACGAGTCGCGCGAGGCGTTCTGCTGCATCTCCAGGGCGCTGGTCGCCACACCGCCCGCATTCGCGGCCTTGCCGGGGGCGAAGGCGACGCCCGCCTCCTGGAAGACGCGCACGGCCCCCGGCGTGGTGGGCATGTTGGCGCCCTCGGCGACCGCCTTCACGCCGTTGCGCACGAGGGCGAGGGCGTCGGCCTCGTGCAGCTCGTTCTGGGTGGCGCAGGGCAGGGCCACGTCGCAGGGGACATTCCAGACTCCGCCGCCGGGGACGTACGTGACGTGCTCGCCACGGCGCGCGGCGTACTCGGAGACCCGGCCCCGTCCGCTCTCCTTGATCTCCTTGAGCAGGGCGAGGTCGATGCCCTTCTCGTCGACGACGTAGCCGTCGGAGTCCGAGCAGGTGACAACGGTCGCGCCGAGCCGCTGGGCCTTCTCGATGGCGTAGATCGCGACATTGCCGGAGCCCGAGACGACGATGCGCTGACCGTCCAGGGACTCCCCGCGGCTGCGGAGCATCTCGGAGGTGAAGAGCACACAGCCGTAGCCGGTCGCCTCGGTGCGCGCCTGGGAGCCGCCCCAGCCGAGCCCCTTTCCGGTGAGGACGCCGGACTCATAGCGGTTGGTGATCCGCTTGTACTGGCCGAACAGGTAACCGATCTCACGGCCGCCGACACCGATGTCACCGGCGGGGACATCGGTGTACTCGCCGAGGTGGCGGTGGAGTTCGGTCATGAACGACTGACAGAACCGCATGATCTCGGAGTCGGAACGGCCCTTCGGGTCGAAGTCCGCGCCGCCCTTTCCGCCGCCGATGGGCATGCCGGTGAGCGCGTTCTTGAAGATCTGCTCGAAGCCGAGGAACTTCACGATGCCGAGGTTGACCGAGGGGTGGAAGCGCAGACCGCCCTTGTACGGGCCGAGCGAGCTGCTGAACTCGACGCGGAAGCCGCGGTTGACGTGGATGTCCCCGGAGTCGTCCTGCCACGGCACGCGGAAGATGAGCTGACGCTCCGGTTCGCAGACCCGCTCGATGATCCGGGCCTCCACGAACTCCGGCCGCTGCACGAGGACCGGACCGAGGGTCTCCAGGACCTCCCGCACCGCCTGGTGGAACTCCTCCTCGCCCTGGTTGCGGCGGAGGATCTCCGCGTAGAGCGGCTCGATGACACGGCTCTCGGCGGCGTGGGGGGTGACGGTGACAGGGGTGGTCTGCATCTGTTCAAGACCTTCCATGGGTACGGCGTCGCGCGCGAAGGTGCCCCGCCCCGGGGACACCAGCGGTCCCCCTCCCCATTGAGGGCGTCGCCCAGACATCGCACGCTCTGGCGGCTCACGAAGGCGACGTACAGAACCGTTGTGGCATACCGATTGTCCCAGCGCATCCGCCGACGTCCAGCACGGCATCCACATAGTGGGCCAACACCCTGTCGAAACCCATCCCCAAAACGGAATAAAAACGACATCTGGCTACGCTATCCGGCCATGTGTCGCACGCTGCGTGATCCCCGCGGCAGCCGGCTCAGGCATCCTTGCGGACGCGCAGCCTCCACAACCCCGCAGCGGACCCGAGCACGATCAGACCGGAGGTGATGCTCAGCACCATCTGCGTGCTCTCCTGCCGCAGGCCGACGTTCGCGAGGACATTGGCGGCGAGGGCGAGCGCGAGAACGGTCCAGAGCAGCGACTTCATGATGATTCCTCCGTGGTCGGTTACGGCCGGTGAGGTCTTCATCATCACCGGCCGTACGGGTGCGGCACGAGGGACCGTCCACCCGGAACGGAGGTGTAGCGGGCTCCACCATCGCGGGGCCGTACGGGGCCGTACGGGCTCGCACGGGCTCGCACGGCGGGGCCGTGCGGTGCGACCACGGTGCTGTTCGGACAGGTGCGCGACACCGGCGGCGGCGACGGCCGGCGGCACGCCATCGGCCACCCGCACGGTCCGGCCGGCTCGGTGGCGCGGACCGGAGCCCCACCGGGCCGCGCGCGCACCTCCCAGGCCGCGCGAACCTCCAGGGCCGCGCGCACCTCCCGGGCCGCGGCATCCGCTCCCCGTCAGGCACCCAGACGAGTCAGGCGGCGGCACCGCGGATCGGGAGGATCCGGGTGCCGCCGCCTCGGTACGCAGGGCTGCGGGGTTCGGTGCCGCGGGAGAGCGCGGAGGGGGAACGGGGGCGCGCGCCCGTCAGCGCGCGGATCCCGCCTTCCACTCCGCCCAGTTCATGTTCCAGCCGTTGAGACCGTTGTCGGCGGTGATGGTCTTGTCCGGGGAGTTCTTGACGATGACGAGGTCGCCCACGAGCGAGTTGTTGTAGAACCAGGCGCCGGGCTGGTTCGAGTCGCCCGCGCCCTTCACGTCGGCGAGGCCGACGCAGCCGTGGCTGGTGTTCACGCTGCCGAAGATCGACCGCCCGCCCCAGTAGTTGCCGTGGATGAAGGTGCCGGAGGTGGACAGCCGCATGGCGTGCGGGACGTCCTTGATGTCGTACTCACCGCCGAAGCCGACGGTGTCGCCGTTCATCCGGGTCTCCTTGTACTTCTCGGAGATCACCATCTGCCCGTTGTACGTGGGGTTGGCGGAGGAGCCGGCGGATATCGGGATGGTTTTGACCGTCTTGCCGTCCCGGGTGACGGTCATGGTGTGCGCGGCGACGTCGACCGTCGAGACCTGGTTGCGGCCGACCTTGAAGGTGACCGTCTTCTGCTGCACGCCGTAGACGCCGTCCGCGCCCTCGACGCCGTCCAGGTCCAGCTTCAGCGTGACGGTGGAGCCGCCCTGCCAGTAGTTCTCGGGGCGCAGGTCGAAGCGCTGCGAGCTGAACCAGTGGCCGGCGACCTCCTGACCGCTGCTGGACGTCACGGTGATACCGGCCTGGACGGCCTTCCGGTCCGTGATCGGCTTGTTGAAGTTGATCGACACCGGCATGCCGACGCCGACGGTGGAGCCGTCCTCGGGGGTGAAGTTGCCGATGAAGCTGTTGTCGGGCGACACGGTGGTGAAGGAGATGTTCTCGTGCGCCTCGCGGCCCTTGGAGTCCTTGGCCGTCGCGCTGACCTTGTACATGGTCGAACGTTCCAGCTGGGCGTCCGGCTGCCAGCTCTTGCCGTCGGCGGCGAGCGTGCCCTTGACCTCCTGACCGTCCGACGTGGCCAGGGTGACCTGGGTCAGCGTGCCCTTGGAGACGGTGACCTTGGCGGCATTGTTGATGCTCGCATTGGTCGCGCCGTTCTTCGGCGCGATGGATATCTGCGCCTCCGACGCGTCCTTGGCCGCCGCCTTGTCGACCTCGGCCGCCTGCGACTTCTTCGAGCTCTCCGCGCTGCCGTCCGCGGTGCCGCTGTCACAGGCCGTGAGTACCAGTACGCCGCCGAGCAGTGCGGACGCGACCGTGAGGGCCCTGCGCCGCTTGCTGTCCGTCATCACACGCTTCTCCATCGTTGCCGATTCCCCAAAAACCCCGAGCGGAGCCGCCGGTGACCGGCGAAACCCGTCAACACTCCAAGAACCCATGGAATGGGCCCTCCGTTCCACATCCCCGAAAGATGTGGGGAACAACACTGGTCGACGCGTCCCCGGGTGGCGGAGGTTCCCCGGCGCCGACCGTTGTTGCGAGACCGGTACACAGCCGTTGGGAACGGTCCCGTCGGGGCAACCGATCCCGTGCCGGAGGGCGATCGGCCCCGGGCACGGGAGCGGATCCGTCCCATGCCGGAAGGCGGCCCCGGTCCACCCGGAGGCGAGCCCGGTCCGCGGCGCGGCTCACGCCGTCGCGGTCCCCCTATTGTGCGGGACGCCGCGGGGCGGCCCCGCGCCGCAGCCCCCCTTCCTCCTCGCTCTCGGGCCCCGCGAGGGCGACATGATCTGTGATGTCCGACACCTCATCGGCCCGAGCCGAACGAACCGTGACCCACCGGCCCCGAACGGTGATCCGCCGGACCCAACGCCCGTGGGCGGAGTGCGGGGAAGGGCCCCACGACGCGACGGGGCAAACGTTGTCGGGAAGGGCACTAACATCGGTGCGCATGCCTGACTCACGGCTGCGACAAGGGAGTTCATCCGTGACCGTTGCCTGCCGCCCGCTTCTCACCGCCACCGCGGCGGGCGCGTTGCTGACCGCCTTGTGGTTCGTCCCGTCCGCCAACGCGACGGACGAGCGGGACGGCACGGTGAACAGATCCACGGCGGACGTGACGGACGCCACAGACCGAGCGGCGGACGCGCCGGCCGTCTCGATCGCGTCCGGTACATCGGTCACCTCGGTCGCGCCGGAGACCCCCGGCGCGGACGCCCCGGTCGCGTCGGACGCCCCCGATTCCCGCGGTCGACCGGCGGCCGCTGCCGTCCTGGGTGCCTCGTCGTCGGACACGAGGCTCGCCGACACCGGGAGCGGGGTCGACACCACCCCGTACCTGGTCGGCGGGACGGCGTTCCTGGGCGTCGGCGCGGCCTTCGTCGCCTATTCGGTCCGTCGCGCCGGCACTCCGTCGCTCTGACCTCCGGCACCACCGGCCACGGCGATCCCGAACGGCCGTGTCGCCACCCGGGATTGCCGCCGGCCGCACCGGGGCCGCTCGGGCCGTCCGGCCGGACGCCCTACGCGCCCGACCGTCCGCCCGATCACCGCGTGGCCGTCCTCCCGGCCCGCTCAGGCACCCGTCCGAGCGGGCGGGCCGTCCACCGGTCGTCTCAGGCCAGCGAACCGGTCACCGGCTCGACCGCCGCGACCAGCCCTCCCGTACGGACGAACGCGTCCGCGGCGGCCAGGTCCGGCGCCAGGAAGCGGTCCGGCCCCGGCCCTTCGACGCCCGCCGCGCGCAGTGCCTCGACGGCGGCCTGCGAGGCGGGCGCGGGGACGAGGCCCTCGGCGGCCCTGAGTTCGATGGCGCGGGTGGCCGCGTACAGCTCCACGGCGATGATCCGGGTGAGGTCGTCGACGGCGGTACGGAGCTTGCGCGCCGCCGACCAGCCCATGGAGACGTGGTCCTCCTGCATCGCGGAGGACGGGATCGAGTCGGCCGACGCGGGGACGGCGAGCCGCTTCATCTCGCTGACCAGGGCGGCCTGGGTGTACTGGGCGATCATCAGGCCCGAGTCCACGCCCGCGTCGTCGGCGAGGAACGGCGGCAGCCCGTGCGACCGGTTCTTGTCCAGCAGCCGGTCGGTACGGCGCTCGGCGATCGAACCGAGGTCGGCGGCGGCGATCGCCAGGAAGTCGAGGACGTACGCGACGGGCGCGCCGTGGAAGTTCCCGTTCGACTCGACCCGCCCGTCGGGGAGGACGACGGGGTTGTCGACGGCGGCGGCCAGTTCGCGGTCCGCGACCGTCGTGGCGTGGGCGAGGGTGTCGCGCCCGGCGCCGTTGACCTGGGGAGCGCAGCGCACCGAGTAGGCGTCCTGCACCCGCGGGGCGTCGTCCTGGTGATGTCCGGTCAGCCCGGATCCGGCGAGGACCCGCAGCATGTTGTCGGCGCTGGCGCCCTGGCCGGGGTGCGGCCGTATGGCGTGCAGTTCGGGGGCGAGCACCTTGTCCGTACCGAGCAGCGCCTCCAGGGAGAGGGCGGCGGTGATGTCGGCGCAGGTGTAGAGGTTCCGCAGGTCGGCGAGGGCCATGACGAGCATGCCAAGCATGCCGTCGGTGCCGTTGAGAAGGGCGAGGCCCTCCTTCTCGCGCAGTTCGACCGGGGTGATGCCGTGGGCGGCGAGCAGTTCGCCGGAGGGGCGCACGACGCCGTCGGGGCCCTCCGCCTCGCCCTCGCCCATCAGGGTCAGGGCGCAGTGGGACAGCGGAGCCAGGTCGCCGGAGCAGCCGAGCGAACCGTACTCGTGGACGACCGGGGTGATGCCCGCGTTGAGGACGTCGACCATGGTCTGCGCGACCTCGGGGCGTACGCCGGTGCGCCCCGAGGCGACCGTCTTGAGCCGCAGGAACATCAGGGCGCGGACCACCTCGCGCTCGACCCGCGGGCCCATGCCGGCGGCGTGCGAGCGGACGATGTTCCGCTGGAGCTGGGTGCGGAGCTCCTGGCCGATGTGCCGGGTGGCGAGTGCCCCGAACCCGGTGGAGACGCCGTAGACCGGCTCGGGCTTGGCCGCGAGCGCGTCCACGATCTCGCGGGCGGCGGCGAGCGCGGCCACGGCGTCCGCGGAGAGCTCGACGCGGGCGTTGCCGCGGGCCACGGCGATGACGTCCTCGGCCGTGGTCCCGGACGGTCCCACCACGACTGTGTGCATATCCATATTCAGCAGCGTACGGACTGAATCCCTTCATGTCACCAGTGGTCGGGCAGTCCGGTCCTTACCGGTCCGGTCCTTACCGGTCCGGTAAGGAGTCGACCTACCGCCGCCCCCGCGCACGCGGCCCACCGGCCCGGCGGTCAGCGATGGCTGCCCCGCAGATGCCGACGGTCGTGCGGGGACCGGGGCGGCGCGTCGGCCAGCCGCAGCACCTCGCCGTCGCGTCCCGCCACCACCGGGACCGTGGAGCGGGCCGCCTTCGCCCGGTACTGGGCCGCGTCCGCGAGCCGGAACAGCCGCCGCGCCGAGATCACCGGGCCGATCGGGTCACCGGTCGACGCGATCCCGCACGCCACCCCGTCCCCCAGCTCCAGTGCGGCGGCCCGCTCGCAGAGCTCGGTGGCGACCCGGGTCACCTCGTCGGACCCGGGACCGACCGCGAGGAGGCAGAACTCGTCGCCGCCGAGCCGCGCCGCGAGCACGCCCGGGAGCATGGCACCGCAACGGGACAGCACCGAACCGAAACGTTCCAGCAGGCGGTCGCCGACCGCGTGGCCGTGCGTGTCGTTGACCCGCTTCAGCCCGTTGAGATCGCAGACGACCAGGCTGACCACCGCACCGTCCACCCGGTGCCGCTCCACCGCCTCGTCGAGCCGCACGTCGACCGCACGCCGATTGGCCAGACCGGTCAGCGGATCGGTGAAGGCCAGCCTGCGGAGCTCCTCCAGCCGCTCGGACTGGGAGATGCCGGCGGCGATGACGGAAGCCAGCACGGAGGCGAAGTCCGCGTCCTCGCGCCCGAACGCCTCCGCCCCCGTCGGCCGGGCCACGTACAACTCGCCCCAGGCCCGCCCGTGCAGGACGATCGGCGCGACCACACAGGATCCGCGCCCGCGCCGCCGCAGGGCGACCACCCGCTGATGGCGGTACCCGTTCCCGCGTCCACCCGCACCCGGCGCACCGCCCACCGGGCCGCCGGCGGTCTCCACCCAGGCGTCGGGCTCACCCCCGGCGGCCCACCGCTCGTGCAGGAACTCGGTGATCTCGGGGAACCGGTGCACCGGGTACGCCTCGTCCTCGGGGAACTCCTCCTCCCCCTCGACCCGTTCGCCCGCGTTCACCAGCACACGCAGCCGACCACGCCCGCGCTCCCAGACGGAGAGCGCGGCGAACGTGCCGCCCAGCGCCTCGCACGCCCCCAGCGCGGCCGCTCGCCACGACCCCCGAGGGGTGTGTGCCGCCGCCATCGTCTGCGCAAGCGAAACCACGGCCCGCAGTCGTGCCTCTTCACCACCCATCACCACAGTTTATGTAGTTTTGTGGTGATTTGATTGGCTTGAGGGGACAAAAATATTCGCTGCGTGTCCCCTTGAACACTCAACGTTACTCCCCGGGCCAGTTCGGCTTGCGCTTTTCGTTGAACGCGGCCACCCCCTCGGCCCGGTCGCCCGAGAAGGCCACGGACCGCCATGCGGCGTCCTCGACCTCAAGGCCGGCGCGCAGATCGAGACCGTGCCCGAGCCGCAGCGCCCGCTTGGCGGCCCGCAGCCCCACCGGGGAGTTGGCGGCGATCCGCCCGCCGAGCGCGAGCGCCGCCTCGCGGTCCCGGCCCGCCTCCACCAGCTCGTCGACCAGACCGGTCTCGTGCGCCTCGGCCGCCTCCACCCGCCGGGCCGTGAAGACCAGTTCGGCCGCGCGCGCCGCGCCGATCCGCCGCGGCAGCAGCTGCGTACCGCCGCCGCCGGGAATGACGCCCACCGACACCTCGGGCAGGCCGACCACGGCCGTGCGGTCGGCGACGATCAGGTCGCAGGACAGGGCCAGTTCGAATCCGCCGCCGAGGGCGAAACCGTGCACCGCCGCGATCGTCGGCATCGGCAGTTCGAGCACCCCGGTGTAGGCGGCGCGGGCGGTGGGGCGCTGGCGCAGCAGTTCGGCGTCGGTGAAGGAGTTCCGCTCCTTCAGATCGGCGCCCACGCAGAAGGCCCGCTCATGGCTGGAGGTGAGGACGGTGACCCGTACGGCAGGGTCGGCGGCGAGCGCGGCGCAGGCCGCGGCGATCGAGCGGGCCATGTCCGTGGACACCGCGTTCATGGCCTTGGGCCGGTCGAGAACCAGCTCGGCGACGTGCTCCTGCCCCTCGTGGACCCGCACGGCGACGAACTCCCCGAACCGCTGCTCGGACATGACGGTCATGACTGCACCCCTCCGGTTAACGAACGTTACCGAAGGGATCCTATGGGGCGGCGACAACCGGGGCGGCGTCGGCAACGGCGCAGGGGGCGAGGCCGCACGATCCCCGGGGCGCGGATGGACGCGAGGGCCCGGGGAGGGAACACGAGGGCCCGGGTAGACGCGAGGGCTCGGGTGGACGCGAAGACCCGGGGGAACACGAAGGCTCGGGGAGCACGAGGGTCTGTGGCGGGGGACGGCGTCAGGACGTGCCGCGGCGGGCCAGCAACCAGGGCTCGACGACCCCGAGGCCGCGCACCGGCCGCTGCCACATCGGCTGCAGCCCGTAGCGGTACGTGGGCAGGGCCGTCGGCTCCAGGCCCTCCCGGCGCTCCCTCTCGGCCGCCGCCGCCTGCTCGGCCGCCTGTGCCTCGGAGGCCGGGGCGTCCCCGGTCCGGGTCAGCTCCTCCGCGAACGCGCCGTCCACCAGCACGGCGTTCTTCGGCGCTATGGAGGTCAGCCGGCTGGCGAGGTTCACCGTCGTGCCGAAGACATCGCCCATGCGGGTGGTGACGGTGCCGAAGGCGATGCCGACGCGCAGCGCGGGCATCGTCTCGTCGCGGCTCATGACCTCGATCAGGCGCAGCGCGATCTCGGCAGCGGTACCGGCGTCGTCGGCGCAGTAGAGGACCTCGTCGCCGAGCGTCTTGATGAGCCGGCCGCCGTGCGCGGCGACCAGGTCGGCCGCGGTGGTCTCGAACGCCTCGACCAGTTCGCCCAGTTCCTCCTCCTCCAGCCGCCGGGTCAGACGCGTGAAGCCGACGAGGTCGGCGAAGCCGACGGCCAGGCGCCGGTCGACCATCTCCTCGTCGTCGGCGGCCTGCACCACCCGGCCGGTGGCTGCGGCGAGCTGGCGCCGCCATACGTACACCAGGAACTCCTGGAGTTCCGGGAGGAGCAGTTCGACCAGCGGGTACGTGACCTCGGTGCGGGTCATGCCGGGCTCGGGCGGCTCGGTCAGACCTTCCAGGAACGAGTCGATCTGCCACTCCGCGAGCCGGGCGGTGGTCTGTCCGGTGGACCGGGCGACCTGGATCGCCATCGGTTCGCTGAGCAGCCCCGCCTCCACGAGACCGGCGAGGCGGCGCAGCGCCAGCACGTCGGCCTCCGTCAGCGCCCTGGCCTGCCCGATGTCGGCGAAGCCCATGGCCCGCCAGAACCGGGAGGCCAGATCCATCGAGACACCGGCGGTCCGGGCCGCCTGGAACGGCGTGTAGCGGCGGTCGGCGCCCAGGATGAGCTGTTCCAGCCGGATCGCGAGGGGGTCGTGGGTCGGTTCCGCCGTATGGTCGACTGCGTGATGCGGTGTCGGGTGGACCGAGGGTTCCGGCCGGGACTCGTCACCCGCGCCGGAGGTCGTGTCGTCGACGGTCACCAGCCGCCTCCTGCCCGTTCCCTGCGCACTTCCCTGCCGATCTGTCGGTGGATCGCCTCAACGATACGGCAGGTGTGCCGTGGCTCACGTCCGTGCGCCGTGCGCCGACACCCCCGGGGGTGACCAGGCGGTACGTCCCGGGGTGACCGCGCGGGGCGTACGGGGACGGCGCGGACGGGGGCTCCGGGGCGCCCGGGGATGCCCCCGCCGCGCCCCCTGCTACGTCCCCGGCCGGGGGTGGCCCGGCTCCCGGCCCGCCCCGGACGGTCTCCGTCGAGCGCCGGCCGGCCCGCACCCCGGCCCGTTCCGGCGGAACCGGTCGGGCCGCTCCGGGGCCGCGCGGCCGTCAGGTCAGCCCGCCCCCGGCCGCCCGCAGGTGCACGATGTCGCCTGCGGACAGGGGTTCGCTCAGGCCCTCGTCCGTGGCCAGGACCAGTCGGCCGTCGGCGTCGATCGCCGCGGCCTCTCCGGTGAGCGTGTGGCCGCCGGGCAGTTGGGCGCGCACCATCCGGCCGAGCGTCGCGCAGCCCGCCGCGTACGCCTCCTGGACCCCGCCGGCCGCCGCGTCGCCGCCGGCCTCCCGCCACCGGCCGTACCAGTGCTCCAGCGAGCGCAGCACGCCGCGCAGCAGGATCTCGCGATCGGTGGAGACCGCCCCGGCCAGGGCGAGCGAGGCGGCGGTGGGGGCGGGGAGCTCGGCGGCGCGCAGGGTGACGTTGATGCCGACGCCGACGACGACGCCGTCCCCGGCCCGCTCGGCGAGGATGCCGCCCGCCTTGCGTTCCTCCCCCGGCGAGGTCTCCCCCGGGCGGGGCCTGCCGGAGCCCCGGGGGACGGTCACGAGCAGGTCGTTGGGCCACTTCAGGGCGGTGTCGACGCCCGCCGTACGGGCCAGCCCGGTGGCCACGGCGACACCGGTGAGCAGCGGCAGCCATCCCCACCGGCCGACCGGGACGTCGCCGGGCTCCAGGTAGACGGAGAAGAACAGCCCCGAACGGGCCGGGGCCGTCCAGGTGCGGTCGAGCCGGCCGCGTCCCGCCGTCTGCTCCTCGGCGACCAGCACGGCACCCTCGGTGAGCCCCGACACCGCCCGCGCGGTCAGATCGGAGTTGGTGGACCCGGTGGACTCCACGACGTCGAGCGAGGTCCACAGGCTGTCCGGCCGCAGCAGCGCGCGGCGCAGCGCGGGGACGTTGAGGGGCGGCCGGTCCAGGTCGGACCAGCGGCTGTGAGGCGCATCCGAAGGTGTCATGCAAGCCAGACTAGGTGTGGTAAACGACGCACTGCCGACACGTATCCGCGCCGATACGCTACGGACCAGTAGGTGTTCCAGAACCTGACAGAACCTGATCAGCCGGTGTCCAGCACCTGACCGTGATCAGCACCAGAGCCGTCCCCGTGACCAGGCAGGGAGCCGCCACCCGATGTCCGAGCCGGAAGAGATCGACATCCACACCACCGCGGGCAAGATCGCGGACCTTCAGCGCCGTATCGACGAGGCGACGAACGCGGGCTCCACGCGTGCGGTCGAGAAGCAGCACGCCAAGGGCAAGTTGACCGCCCGGGAGCGGATCGGCCTGCTGCTCGACGAGGGTTCCTTCGTGGAACTCGACGAGTTCGCCCGGCACCGGTCGACGAACTTCGGCATCGAGAAGAACCGCCCCTACGGGGACGGCGTCGTCACCGGCTACGGCACGGTCGACGGCCGCCCCGTCTGCGTGTACTCACAGGACTTCACGATCTTCGGCGGCTCGCTCGGCGAGGT
Organism: Streptomyces sp. NPDC052042; assembly: GCF_044548345.1. Classification (NCBI taxonomy): domain Bacteria; kingdom Bacillati; phylum Actinomycetota; class Actinomycetes; order Kitasatosporales; family Streptomycetaceae; genus Streptomyces; species Streptomyces sp. NPDC052042. The sequence continues at coordinate 95,914 of NZ_JBIUBU010000016.1, forward strand.
CTACGGCGAGAAGATCGTCAAGGTGATGGACTTCGCGCTGAAGACCGGCTGCCCGGTCATCGGCATCAACGACGGCGGTGGGGCGCGCATCCAGGAGGGGGTCGTCGCGCTCGGTCTGTTCGCCGAGATCTTCCGCCGCAATGTGCACGCCTCGGGTGTCGTCCCGCAGATCTCGCTGATCGTCGGACCGTGCGCGGGCGGCGCGGTCTACTCCCCCGCGATCACCGACTTCACCGTCATGGTCGACCAGACCTCGCACATGTTCATCACCGGCCCCGACGTCATCAAGACCGTCACCGGCGAGGACGTCGGCTTCGAGCAGCTCGGCGGCGCCCGCACCCACAACACCGTCTCCGGTGTGGCACACCACATGGCGGGCGACGAGAAGGACGCCATCGAGTACATCAAGTCGCTGCTGTCGTACCTCCCTTCGAACAATCTCTCCGAGCCGCCGTCCTTCCCGGAGGAGGCGGACCTCACCACCACCGACGAGGACCGCGAGCTCGACGCCCTCATCCCGGACTCGGCGAACCAGCCGTACGACATGCACAGCCCCATCGAGCATGTGCTGGACGACGGCGAATTCCTGGAGACCCAGGCCCTGTTCGCGCCGAACATCATCACCGGCTTCGGGCGGGTCGAGGGCTACCCGGTCGGCATCGTCGCCAACCAGCCGATGCAGTTCGCGGGCTGCCTCGACATCAACGCGAGCGAGAAGGCGGCCCGGTTCGTCCGCACCTGCGACGCCTTCAACGTGCCCGTGCTGACCTTCGTCGACGTCCCCGGCTTCCTGCCCGGCGTCGACCAGGAGTACGGCGGCATCATCCGCCGGGGCGCCAAGCTGATCTACGCCTACGCGGAGGCGACCGTCCCGCTGATCACCGTGATCACGCGGAAGGCGTTCGGCGGCGCGTACGACGTGATGGGCTCCAAGCATCTGGGCGCCGACGTCAACCTGGCCTGGCCGACCGCGCAGATCGCCGTCATGGGCGCGCAGGGCGCGGTGAACATCCTGCACCGCCGGACGCTCGCCGCTGTGACGGACCCCAAGCAGGAGGAGTCGCTCCGCGCCGAGCTGATCGCCGACTACGAGGACACGCTGCTCAACCCGTACGTGGCGGCCGAGCGCGGCTACGTCGACGCGGTGATCATGCCGTCCGACACCCGAGCCCACGTCGTGAAGGCGCTGCGCCAGCTGCGTACGAAGCGGGAGTCCCTGCCCCCGAAGAAGCACGGGAACATCCCCCTCTGACCCCCTCTCCCCCAACAACTCCCTCTCCGGAAAGGGTCCTTGCCATGATCAAGGTCATACGGGGCAACCCGACCCCCGAGGAGCTGGCCGCCGCCCTCACGGTGGTCCGGGCGCGCGCCGCGGCGTCGGCCGCGTCCGGCGTCTCCTCCGGCATGTCGGCGCTGCCCGGACAGTGGGCCGACCCGGGGCGCGTCGCCCGCCGGGCGCGCCATGTGCCGGGTCCGCGCGCCTGGGCCCGTACGTACTGGCCCGGGTGACACGCCGGTGCGGTGAACGCACACACTCGCGGACGCACGTTCGGATACCTCGGACGGGTGAACGCGCACGCGATCTGGCCCGTACGCACCACGGCGCCTGAGTACCCGTACTCAGGCGCCGTGCGCACGACCGCAGCAGGATCGGTCCATGCTCTGGTCCGACCCCGAGAACAAGCCGCCGAAGGAACTGCGCGACGCCCAGGACATGATCCGGCGCGCGGGACTGGTGCTCGCTCTCGCCATGGTCGTCGCGATGCTGGTGCTCGGCGCGCGCTGAGCCGGTCCGGATGGCCCGCGGCCCGTGCCACGGATCCGGCCGGAACGGGCCGACCTGCGAAGCGGACGCCACCCCGCCCCTCACTACGATGGCGCACATGACAGATCAGCGCCGTCTCGTGCTCGCCTCCGCCTCCCCCGCCCGCCTCGGTCTGCTGCGGCAGGCCGGATTCGCGCCCGAGGTGATCGTCAGCGGTGTGGACGAGGACGCGCTGAACGCCCCGACCCCGGCCGAACTGGCGCTGGTGCTCGCCGAGGCGAAGGCCGCCGCGGTGGCCGCCCTGCCCGAGACGGCCGGCGCCCTCGTCATCGGATGCGACTCGGTGCTCGAACTCGACGGCCAGGCGCTCGGCAAGCCCGCCGACGCCGAGGAGGCCACCGCCCGTTGGAAGTCCATGCGCGGCCGGGCCGGTGTACTGCGCACCGGCCACAGCGTGATCGACACCGCGACCGGGCGCACGGCCTCGGCGACCGCCTCCACGACCGTACGCTTCGGCGAGCCGACGGACGCCGAGATCGCCGCCTACGTGGCCTCCGGCGAACCGCTCCACGTGGCGGGCGCGTTCACCCTGGACGGCCGTTCGGCGCCGTTCGTCGACTCGATCGACGGCGACCACGGCAATGTCATCGGGCTCTCGCTGCCGCTGCTGCGACGGCTCCTGGACGAGCTGGGGATCTCCGTCACCGACCTGTGGGTCTGAGCCCCTCACGGTGCCCCGCGGGCCTGAGCCCCCTCGGTCAGACCGCCGCCCGGTCCCCCGGCCCGGACCCGTCCGCGGAGGCGCCGCCGTCCACGGCCCCGTCGGCGGCGAACGCCCCGGCGGCGACGGGCCGGACGGGCTCGGGGCCGTACGCCACCAGCGTCAGCACGATCAGACCGAGCACCACCATCAGGCACGCGAACGCGATCCAGCCGACCAGCCCCACCGCCAGCGCGCCCAGCACGCCATGGGCCACCGCGCAGACGACGAGGGCGATGCGGCCCCATCGGCCCGGGGCCCGGTCGCGCACCCCGGTCAGCAGGAGCACCAGCCCGCACAGCAGCAGACCGAGGCCGGACACTCCGCCCATGGCCCAGGCGCCGCCGGACATGGCGCCGGATTCGAGACCGCCCACGGACATGTCCTGGTTCTCCACGACCGTCGCGAGGACGCCGTTGACGAGCACGACGCCCACGGCCTCCACGAACAGCGCGAGCGCGGCCACGAACGCCACCGGTCTGCGCACCACGGCGGACACCCCCTGTTGCCTGTCGTACGGTTACCTTCAGTACGTGTGACAGCGCGGACCCTACTCATGGGTAACGCGTAGGACAAGACTTCGCACAGCGCGCTCCCCGTTCCCTCGGGCGCGCTCCCCCGCGTGTCCCGTGCGCACTCCACGCGCCCGGGGCTCGCGCTTCCGCCGTTCCCGCCTTCCGTGCGCCGGGCAAAGAATTCTTCGTCCATTAGTGGGGTCTCCACAAAGAAACACCGAACACGGCTGGTCGCATGAACAGAGACCCGGACCACACCTCGTGGCTACTGTGCGGTCATGAATCCCGGCGTACCGTGGTGCCACAAGGGATTTCGCGACTTGAGCGAGCCTCGAATCACACTCCGTGTGGGCAAGCTCACCATTGGGGATGGGTCGTTGCGCCGTGTCGGTAGTCCCTAAACTCAGCTTGTTTCAAGGAGGGAGCCATCGTGCGCAAGGTGCTCATCGCCAACCGTGGCGAAATCGCTGTCCGCGTAGCTCGGGCATGCCGGGATGCCGGGATCGGGAGCGTAGCCGTCTACGCCGACCCGGACCGCGACGCTCTGCACGTCCGCGCAGCCGACGAGGCGTTCGCCCTGGGCGGTGACACCCCCGCCACCAGCTACCTGGACATGACCAAGGTGCTCCAGGCCGCCAAGGACTCCGGGGCGGACGCGGTCCATCCGGGATACGGCTTTCTGTCGGAGAACGCCGAGTTCGCCCAGGCCGTCATCGACGCGGGCCTGACGTGGATCGGCCCCCCGCCGCACGCGATCCGGGACCTGGGTGACAAGGTCGCCGCCCGCCACATCGCGCAGCGCGCCGGCGCCCCCCTGGTGGCCGGTACGCCCGACCCGGTCGAGGGCTCCGCCGAGGTCGTGGCGTTCGCCGAGGAACACGGACTGCCGATCGCGATCAAGGCCGCCTTCGGCGGTGGCGGTCGCGGTCTGAAGGTGGCGCGCACGCTGGAGGAGATCCCGGAGCTGTACGACTCCGCGGTCCGCGAGGCCGTGGCCGCGTTCGGGCGCGGCGAGTGCTTCGTGGAGCGTTACCTCGACAAGCCGCGCCACGTCGAGACGCAGTGCCTGGCCGACCAGCACGGCAACGTCGTCGTGGTCTCCACCCGCGACTGCTCGCTCCAGCGCCGCCACCAGAAGCTGGTCGAGGAGGCGCCCGCGCCGTTCCTCTCCGAGGCGCAGAACGCCGAGCTGTACCAGGCCTCGAAGGCCATCCTGAAGGAGGCCGGCTACGTCGGCGCGGGCACCGTGGAGTTCCTGGTCGGCAACGACGGCACCATCTCCTTCCTGGAGGTCAACACCCGCCTCCAGGTGGAGCACCCGGTCACCGAGGAGGTCACCGGCCTCGACCTGGTGCGCGAGATGTTCCGCATCGCCGACGGCGAGGAGCTCGGCTACGACGACCCCGTCGTGCGCGGCCACTCCTTCGAGTTCCGGATCAACGGCGAGGACCCGGGCCGCAACTTCCTGCCCGCCCCGGGCACGGTGACCGTGTTCGCCCCGCCGAGCGGCCCCGGCGTCCGCCTGGACGCGGGCGTGGAGTCCGGCAGTGTGATCGGCCCGGCCTGGGACTCGCTGCTGGCGAAGCTGATCGTGACCGGCGCAACCCGTGAGCAGGCCCTCCAGCGGGCCGCCCGTGCGCTGGCCGAGTTCGACGTCGAGGGCATGGCCACCGCCATCCCGTTCCACCGCGCGGTCGTCGCCGACGCGGCGTTCGCCCCGGCCGACGGCACCCCGTTCAAGGTCCACACCCGGTGGATCGAGACCGAGTTCGTCAACGAGATCACGCCCTTCGCCGCCCCCGCCGAAGCGGAGGCGGAGGAGGAGACGGGCCGCGAGACCGTCGTCGTCGAGGTCGGCGGCAAGCGGCTGGAGGTCTCGCTGCCGTCGTCGCTGGGCATGAGCCTGGCCCGCACCGGTCTCGCGGCGGGCGCCAAGCCCAAGCGCCGCGCGGCCAAGAAGTCCGCCTCGGCGGCCTCCGGGGACACCCTGGCCTCCCCGATGCAGGGCACCATCGTCAAGATCGCCGTGGAGGAGGGCCAGCAGGTGCAGGAGGGCGACCTCGTCGTCGTCCTGGAGGCCATGAAGATGGAGCAGCCGCTGAACGCCCACCGCGCCGGCACCATCAAGGGACTCGCCACCGAGGTCGGCAGCTCCATCTCCTCCGGCGCCGTGATCTGCGAGATCAAGGACTGACGCCGGAAAGCCCCAGAGCGAGGACCGACGTCCGCGGGACGGGAATGCCGTCCGACCCGCATCCGCAGGAGCGTCCGGACGGCACCGGACGTTCCGCACCGGGCCCCCGCGCAGCCGCAAGGCATGCGCGGGGGTCCGGTCGTTGGCGCGAGGGCCCGGCCCGCGGGTCCGCGATGGCATCCTGGATGCCGGGGCGCATGAAGAGGGAGGACCTCGCGATGGTGATGAGCACGGTGGCGAGCAGGGCACGGACGCCGTCCCGGCCCATGCGTGCCGACGCGCGCCGCAACTACGACCGTCTGCTGCGCGAGGCCCGTACCGCCTTCTCCGAACACGGCACCGACGCGGCCCTGGAGGACATCGCACGCCGCGCGGGCGTGGGGATCGGCACGCTGTACCGCCACTTCCCGAATCGGCACGCGCTGATGAACGCCGTCTTCCAGGAGGCCCTGGCCGAGTTGATCAACCGTTCCCGCGAACTCGCGGCGGCGGAGCAGCCGTGCCGGGGCCTGGTGGAGTGGCTGGGCGCGATCATCACGCACGCGGGCGCGTACCGGGGGCTGGCGCAGGCGCTCATGTCCACGTCGCGCGACGAGACTTCGGCCCTCGCGCAGTGCAATGTGCCGCTGCGCGAGGCGGGGTCGGCACTGCTGGCGCGGGCCCAGGCGTCCGGAGCCGTACGGGCCGATGTGTCCATCGACGATCTGATGCAGCTGACGAACGCGATCGCGCTGGCGTCCGAGCAGTCGCCGGATGATCCCGAACTGGCGGACCGGTTGCTGATGCTGACCCTGCGCGGGTTGAAGGGGCCCGGCACGGAGGGAAGTTGAGCCCTGCGGGCGTGGGAGTCCGCCGCGCCTGACGAGCCCGGTGGCCGGGGCATGTGGGCGGGGCGTCGCCGGGCCGACGAGCCCTGTGGAGCCGGGCCTGCGGACCGGGTGCCGCCGGGCCGACGAGCCCGGAAGCCGATGCACGGTTGCGCCGGACGCGACGGCGCACCCGACGGGCGGCCTGCCGGACCCGACGGGGGTCTGCCGCACCCGACGGGGGCTGACGAGCCCCGCCCCTCCCGGGGGCGCTCGGCGGCAGCGGAGGCGTGGACGATGCCGGTCCACGGGCCCACCGGACGGCGCCCCGTCGGCCCACGGCCCAGGAGCTCCCGTACAGGCCCGTACGCGCCTCGCTCGGCCGTACCGCTCCCCGCCGCGCGTCCCGGTCCGGCCCGGCGGGTACCGACTCCTCGCGCGGGCCCCTACCGGCGTCTCAGGTCCGCCACCCTGGCCCGGTCCTGCTGCCCCTGCCCCGGCCCGGCGCCCTGCTCCGGCAGCACCGCGGCACCGCGCAGGGGCTGCCCACCCGGCTTCCCTGGGGCACCGCCGCGGGTACGGCGCTGACCGGGCAGCGGCATGTCGCGGCGCACCTGCCGCCCCGACGGGGAGGTCTCGGCCGAAGCCGGGCCGTTCCCCGCCCCGGCCACCGCGATCTGCACCCCCTGGTCCGCGAGGGCCTGGAGCTCGGTGGCGGCGCGGTCCTCGTGGGCGGGCGGCTCGTCCGTCACGAGACGGGTGATGAGGTCCGTCGGCACCGTCTGGAACATGGTGTCGGAACCGAGCTTGGTGTGGTCCGCCAGGACCACCACCTCCGCCGCGGCCTGCACCAGGGCCCGGTCCACGCTCGCCGAGAGCATGTTGGACGTGGAGAGGCCGCGTTCCGCGGTGAGCCCGCTCCCCGAGAGGAACGCCCGGGAGACCCGCAGCCCCTGGAGGGACTGCTCGGCCCCGCTGCCGACCAGGGCGTAGTTCGAACCGCGCAGCGTGCCGCCGGTCATCACCACCTCCACCCGGTTGGCATGGGCCAATGCCTGGGCGACCAGCAGGGAGTTGGTCACGACGGTCAGGCCGGGCACGCGCGCGAGCCTGCGGGCCAGCTCCTGCGTGGTCGTGCCGGCGCCCACGACGATGGCCTCGCCCTCTTCGACGAGTCCGGCGGCCACATCGGCGATGGCGGTCTTCTCCGCGGTGGCGAGATGGGATTTCTGCGGGAAGCCGGACTCCCGCGTGAACCCGCCCGGCAGTACCGCACCGCCGTGTCGGCGGTCGAGGAGTCCTTCCGCCTCCAACGCCCGCACGTCACGCCGTACGGTCACTTCGGAGGTCTGGACGACACGGGCGAGCTCACGGAGCGATACCGCCCCGTTGGCGCGCACCATTTCCAGGATCAGTTGGCGACGTTCTGCAGCGAACACGAAACTGACAGTAACGTGACCGCACGAGGGTTTTCAGCACTTTGCACCGAATAGCAGAAGTTGCACACGCAAGGGGTCGCCAAGTGGTATAAGCGGCCCTGTTGTTGTTCCGTACTGATCGTCCGACGGTCGCCCCATAGCCCCAATGGCCGGGATTCGCCGGTGGCCGCCGGGGTTCCCGTAGGCCCGGCGGCTCCTGTGCGGCGTCTTCACCCCATGGTCTAGGCGTGCTTGCGGGTGTGCAGCTGCCGGGCCACTTCCGCGATCGAACCCGACAGGGACGGGTACACGGTGAACGCGTTTGCGATCTGTTCCACCGTCAAATTGTTGTCGACCGCGATCGAGATCGGATGGATCAGTTCGCTGGCCCGAGGCGCGACGACACAGCCGCCGACCACGATGCCGGTGCCGGGGCGGCAGAAGATCTTGACGAAGCCGTCGCGGATGCCCTGCATCTTGGCGCGCGGGTTGCGCAGCAGCGGCAGCTTGACCGCCCGTGCGTCGATCGCCCCGGAGTCGACGTCGGCCTGGGTGTAGCCGACGGTGGCGATCTCCGGGTCGGTGAAGACGTTGGCGGACACCGTCTTCAGGTCCAGCGGGGCCACCGCGTCGCCGAGGAAGTGGTACATCGCGATCCGGCCCTGCATGGCGGCGACCGAGGCGAGGGCGAAGACGCCGGTGACGTCGCCGGCCGCGTAGACGCCGGGGGCGGTGGTGCGGGAGACCTTGTCGGTCCAGATGTGGCCGGACTCCGTGAGCTTGACCCCGGCTTCCTCCAGGCCCATCCCCGCGCTGTTCGGGATCGCGCCGACGGCCATCAGGCAGTGTGTGCCGGAGATGACCCGCCCGTCGGCCAGGGTGACCTCCACCCGGTCGCCCACGCGCTTGGCGGCCTGGGCGCGGGAGCGGGCCATGACGTTCATGCCGCGGCGCCGGAAGACGTCCTCCAGCACGGCGGCGGCGTCCGGGTCCTCGCCCGGCAGCACCCGGTCGCGGGAGGAGACCAGGGTGACGCGCGAGCCGAGCGCCTGGTACGCGCCCGCGAACTCGGCACCCGTGACACCGGAGCCGACCACGATGAGCTCCTCGGGGAGCTCGTCGAGGTCGTAGACCTGGGTCCAGTTCAGGATGCGCTCCCCGTCGGGCCGCGCGTCCGGTATCTCGCGGGGGTGGCCGCCGGTCGCGATCAGTACGGCGTCGGCGGCGAGCCGCTCCTCGGTGCCGTCGGCTGCGGTCACGACGACCGTGCGCGAGCCGTCGGTGGCCTGGAGGCCCTCCAGCCGGCCCCGGCCGCGCATCACGCGCGCCCCCGCCCTGGTGACGGAGGCGGTGATGTCGTGGGACTGGGCGAGGGCCAGCCGCTTGACGCGTCGGTTGACCTTGCCGAGGTCCACGCCGACCACCCGGGCCGACCGGTCGACGGGCGGGGTGTCGTCCGCGACGATGATGCCCAGTTCCTCGTACGAGGAGTCGAAGGTGGTCATCACCTCCGCCGTGGCGATCAGGGTCTTCGAAGGCACGCAGTCGGTGAGCACGGACGCGCCGCCGAGGCCGTCGCAGTCGACGACGGTCACCTCCGCACCGAGCTGGGCGCCCACGAGCGCCGCCTCGTAGCCGCCGGGTCCGCCGCCGATGATCACGATCCGGGTCACGAAAAGTCCGCCTCGCATGTGTCATCCCGCGGCCGTCCGCCACCCCGGCCGGGGGTCCGGGGGATCGCCCCGGGTGAATGCAGTACGTACTTCATTGTCCCGCACGCGCCAACGTGCTTCGCCCCGGGGCCCTCCATCCGTGCGTAGATCCGTACCGCCCCGGCGGCCACCGCGAGCGGCAGCCCGGGCGACCCCCGTAGGGGGTCTTCCGCCCGGGAACCGACGTTCCGGCCGCGACCTCCCGTACCCTCGACCACATGTCGCTCTACGCCGCGTACGCCGGCAACCTCGACGCGCGGCTGATGACACGCCGCGCACCGCATTCCCCGCTGCGCGGCACGGGCTGGCTCAGCGGCTGGCGGCTGACCTTCGGCGGGGAGCAGATGGGCTGGGAGGGCGCGCTCGCCACGGTGGTCGAGGCCCCCGGCTCCCAGGTCTTCGTGGCGCTGTACGACCTGGCGCCGATGGACGAGGACTCCATGGACCGCTGGGAGGGGGTCGGCCTCGACATCTACCGGCGGACGCGGGTGCGCGTGCACACCCTGGACGGCGAGGAGACCGCCTGGATGTACGTGCTGAACGGATACGAGGGCGGGCTGCCCTCCGCCCGCTACCTGGGCGAGATCGCGGACGCGGCGGAGTCGGCGGGCGCGCCGCACGACTACGTGATGGAACTGCGCAAGCGCCCCTGCTGACCAGCGCCCCTGCCGACGAGGGCCCCGGGCGGCGAACGGCCCCTGCCGGCGAGGGCCCCGGTCGGCGAACGGCCCCGCGCTCAAGCGCCCCGGCCGGTCCTCGGGCGCCTCGCGCCGACGGCCCCTGCCCGGGGAGCCGCGGCCCGGTCGGCGCGTCCGCCCTCCCGAGCCGCGCGGGCCACCCGCGTCCCGACCGCTGTACGCGTGTACGCGCTCCGGCGCCCACGCGTTCCGCGTCGCGCAGGCGTTCCGGCTTCCGCGCGTCCGGACCCGCATGCGCGTTCGGTCTCGTTTACGCATCCTGTCTCGCTTACACGTCCGAAATTCCCCTTCCCACCGGCAATTTTGTGTGATTGCACGAGAAAGCCCACGCAGTCTCTGCACATGGGCATCTACGCGCGTAGGGAATCAGCGGTTACGCTCATCCGCGTGAACGCATCAGTTATTCCGGACAACATCCAGGGCGACCCCCGGGCCGCCGCCGACGCCGCCGCCGCCCGACTGCGGGAGCTGACCGGTACCGAGACCCACGACGTCGCGCTCGTCATGGGGTCCGGCTGGGCTCCGGCGGGTGACGCCCTCGGCACTCCGGAGGCCGAGTTCCCGGTGACCGAGCTCCCCGGTTTCCCGGCTCCCGCCGTCGAAGGGCACGGCGGCACGATCCGTTCGTACCGGATCGGCGAGAAGCGCGCCCTGGTGTTCCTGGGCCGCACGCACTTCTACGAGGGTCGCGGTGTCGCCGCCGTCGCGCACGGGGTGCGCACCGCCGTCGCCGCGGGCTGCAAGACCGTCGTCCTGACCAATGGGTGCGGCGGGCTGCGCGAGGGCATGCGCCCCGGCCAGCCGGTCCTGATCAGCGACCACATCAACCTGACCGCCGCTTCCCCCATCGTCGGCGCCAACTTCGTCGATCTGACCGACCTGTACTCGCCGCGGCTGCGCGCGCTGTGCAAGGAGGTCGACGAGACCCTCGAAGAGGGGGTCTACGTGCAGTTCCCCGGCCCGCACTACGAGACGCCCGCCGAGATCGACATGGTTCGGGTCATGGGCGGCGACCTGGTCGGCATGTCCACCGTGCTGGAGGCGATCGCCGCACGGGAGGCGGGCGCCGAGGTGCTGGGCATCTCGTTGGTCACGAACCTGGCGGCCGGGCTGAGCGGCGAGCCGCTCAACCACGAGGAGGTGCTCCGGGCGGGACGGGAATCCGCCACGCGGATGGGCGCGCTGCTGGCCCAGGTGCTCGAACGGATCTGAGCCGGGCCCGAGGCACGTCGGCGCTCCCCCAACCCACCCCCAGAAAGGCGGACCCATGCAGCAGGACCTCATGTCCCGGGCCAGGACGTGGCTCGCGGAGGATCCCGACCCCGACACCCGTGACGAGCTGGCCGCGCTCGTCGACGCCGGGGACCTCGACGAGATCGCCGCGCGGTTCGCCGGAACGCTGCAGTTCGGTACGGCCGGACTGCGCGGTGAACTGGGGGCGGGGCCGATGCGGATGAACCGCGCCGTCGTCATCCGGGCCGCGGCCGGCCTCGCCGCGTACCTCAAGGCCGAGGGGCGCACGGACGGACTCGTCGTGATCGGGTACGACGCCCGTTACAAGTCCGCCGACTTCGCGCGCGACACCGCGGCCGTGATGACCGGCGCGGGCCTGCGCGCGGCCGTGCTCCCGCGCCCGCTGCCCACCCCCGTGCTCGCGTACGCCATCCGGCATCTGGGGGCCGTCGCGGGCGTCGAGGTGACCGCCAGCCACAACCCGCCGCGCGACAACGGCTACAAGGTCTACCTCGGCGACGGCTCGCAGATCGTCCCCCCGGCGGACGCCCGGATCGCCGCCGAGATCGCCGCGGTCGGCCCATTGGAGACCGTGCCGCGCCCCGACGGCGGCTGGGAGGTCCTCGGCGACGAGGTCCTGGACGCCTACCTGGCCCGTACGGACGCCGTGCTCGCCCCCGGATCCCCGCGTACCGCCCGGGTCGTGTACACGGCGATGCACGGGGTCGGCACGTCCGTGCTGACCGCCGCGTTCGCCCGCGCCGGGTTCCCGGAGCCGGTACTCGTCGCCGAACAGGCCGAGCCCGACCCGGCGTTCCCCACCGTCGGCTTCCCCAACCCGGAGGAGCCCGGTGCGATGGATCTCGCCTTCGCCACCGCGCGCCGGGCCGAACCCGATCTCGTCATCGCCAACGACCCGGACGCCGACCGCTGCGCCGTAGCCGTCCCGGACCCGGCGGCCGACGGCGGCTGGCGGATGCTGCGCGGCGACGAGGTCGGCGCACTGCTCGCCGCCCATCTGGTGGACCGGGGCGCGACGGGTGTGTTCGCCGAGTCGATCGTGTCGTCCTCGCTGCTCGGGAGGATCGCCGACGGGGCGGGCCTGGGGTACGAGGAGACGCTGACCGGTTTCAAGTGGATCGCCCGGGTGGGCGGACTGCGGTACGGGTACGAGGAGGCGCTCGGCTACTGCGTCGACCCGGCCGGCGTGCGCGACAAGGACGGCATCACGGCGGCGCTGCTCGTCGCCGAACTCGCCTCCGTGCTCAAGGAGCGGGGCCGTACGCTCCCGGATCTCCTCGACGATCTGGCGGTCGAACACGGACTGCACGCCACCGACCAGTTGTCGGTCCGGGTGCAGGACCTCTCGGTCATCGCCGATGCGATGTGGCGGCTGCGCGAGCATCCGCCCGCCTCGCTCGGCGGCCTCGACGTGGTCTCGGCCGAGGACCTGTCGCGGGGCAGCGCGCAGCTCCCGCCCACCGACGGGCTGCGCTACCGGCTCCGGGGCGCCCGGGTGATCGTCCGCCCCAGCGGCACCGAGCCGAAGCTGAAGTGCTACCTGGAGGTCGTGGTGCCGGTCGGTTCGGCGGACGGGCTGCCCGAGGCCCGCGCGGAAGGGGCCCGGCTGCTGGACGCGATCAAGCGGGACCTGGCGGCGGCGGCCGGTATCTGACGCCGGGGGCGACCGACTCCGGCCCGGGCCGGGATCCGGGCCGGGCCGGGATCCGGGCCGAGGTCCTACGGACGGCCGGAGCCCCGGGGTGTGGCACCGGACCAGAATCCCCGCGGCGGTCGGGCCCCGGCACGACGCCGGGCCCCGGCCGCGCCACTTCCTCGGACCGGACCGCTCCCCCGGCCGGGTCCCTCACCGCTCCTCCCGTCATGGCGCGTCCTGGCCGCCGGGGCGGGCGACGCCGACGCGCCGTCAAACTTCCCGAGGGCTGTCGCGTCGTCGTCGGGCACCCGCCCGGAGCGGCCGGACAGTCTCAGACACACCCGCAGTTGCTGCCGTACATGACGAACCAGGCGACCAGTCCCCCGACGACGGTGAACAGGACCACCCCCATCCGTCTCGCTCGCCCCGGTCCGGGGTGACGCCACACCGTGAACGCGGCGACGCCGCCGAACAGCAGCAGGGCCGCGGCCCCGAGCGCGAGTACGGGACTCACACTCCAGCCCCGGAGCAGAACTGCCCCGACTCCCAGCAGCAGAAGGCAGCTCAGCACCTGGAGGACGAGTTCGCCGACCGCCTCGTCGACGACCGCCTTGAGGAATCTCCCGACCCCCAGCCCGACGTCCTTGAGCCGGGTTCCGGCCCCTCGCGGGCTCCTGTGCTTCCGTCCGGACGGGTCCGTACCCGCGGCGGGCGCCGCCGTCCGGCCGCCCTGCTCCCCCTCCATGGCTCTCCCCCCAAGGCGCAAAAGCGTTACGGAGCATGCCTCACCGGGCACGTCCCGACAACGCGCGGGCGCCAACCGCTTGTCACATCCGGGGCTACCCGCCGTTCGACACGCCCGATATGACACGAATGATGAGCAAAAGTACGTTCAGTCACGGGCCGACCACTCGGTCGACCGCTCCCAGACAGGAGAAAGTGACATGGCCAGGCGTTCCACCATCATCACGGCCACCACCACCGTCGCCGTCGCCGCCGCAGCGGCGGCGGCCCTGGCGGCCAGCGGCACCGGTCTCCCCTCCACCGGCGCCGAGAAGCCCGAGACTCCCCCGGCCGCCCAAAAGGCGCCCGCCCCCGCTCCGGCCGCACCCGACAAGGCCGCCGCCGCGAAGGGCGACAAGGACGCCACCGGGGCGAACGGCGCCGAGAACAGGGGCGACGGACGGGGGAACGAGGGGGGAGGCGGCGGCGACCGGGCCCGGGGCGACGACGAGGGCGGAGGCCGTGACCGTGGCGACGACCGGGGCGACGACGAGGGCGGGGGCTACGGGAGGGGCGAGGACCGCGACGAGGGCCGGGGGCGCGGCAGAGGCGGGGACCGCGACGAGGAGCGGGGCGGTGGCGGACACGGCGGCGGGGGCCACGACCGGGGACGGCACCACGTGGGCCGCATCCACTTCAACGAGCGCACCTACCCGGCTTACCCCGATGGCTGCGTCACCGCCGCCAGCGGCCTCGGCTCCACGAGCTTCAACATCTTCAACGAGAGCCGGATGACCGTCGAGGTCTTCTCCGGGGCGACCTGCGACAACGGGGGCCCGATCGCCGTCGTCGGTCCCTACGGAGACACCTCGGGCGTGATCCCGCAGCGCGTCCAGGGAGGCGTGTCCGTGTTCAACGGCGTGGGCGCGAGCTTCCGGGTCATCAGACACGGTTACGGCGGCGGCTGGGACGAGTGGGACGACTGATCCGTCCCGCACACGACATGGGCCCGGACCGCCGGAATCGAGCCGGACCCCCTCCACACGAAGCCCACCCCCTCCGTTATTAGATAGACTGGTCTACCTAATAGCGGAGAGGGGCAGCATGTCCGACGCGAAGACCGCCGAGGCACGACCGGCACCCCGCAGGCGCGGGGCCGCGCGCGCACGGATCCTCGACGCCGCCGCCCGCCGGTTCTACGCCGACGGCGTGGCGGCGACGGGAATCGACACGATCACGGCCGAGGCCGGCGTGGCGAAGATGAGTCTCTACAACAACTTCGAGTCCAAGGCCGACCTGGTCCGCGCCTACCTCCAGGCCCGGCACGAGGAGTGGCTCGACCTCTACCGGCGGCGCCTGGCCGATGCGCAGGGCCCGCACGAGGCCGTCCTCGCCGTCTTCGACGCCTACGCCGACCACGCCCGGCTCGCCTATGAGCACGGGTTCCGTGGCTGCGGGCTGCTCAACGCCGCCGCCGAACTGCCTTCCGGCCACGAAGGCCGGACGGTGGTGCGCCGACACAAGGAAGAGGTGGAGGAGATCCTGGCCGGCCACCTCCGGGAACTGCTGCCCGGCCGGGAGGAGACGATCCGCGCCACGGCCGAGCATCTGGCATTCCTGCTCGAAGGCGCCATCGTGCGCGCGGGCCTCGAAGGGGACGGTGCGCGCGTGGAGCACGCCCGCGACCTGGCGGCGCGTCTGCTGGACGCCCTGTGACGCGCCCCGCCGGGCGTACCGCCGAAGCGCCGACCGGGACGGGAGCGGGCGTGCTCGCGGTGCTCGTGGCCTCGGTGCTGTGGGGCACCACCGGCACCGCGGCCACCTTCGCACCCCAGGTGGGGCCACTGGCGATCGGCGCCGCGGCGATGGGTCTGGGCGGGCTGCTCCAGGCGGCGGTGGCCGGGCGGAGCATCGGACGGGCCCGCACGGACCTCCGGGCGCGGTGGCGGACCGTGGTGGTCGGCGGGGCCGGGGTGGCGCTGTACCCGTTGGCGTTCTACACCTCCATGCGGCTCGCCGGTGTCGCGGTGGGCACGGTCGTCTCCATCGGCTCCGCCCCGCTGGCCTCCGCGCTGATCGAACGGATCGTCGACCGGCGGCGCCTGTCCCGGCGCTGGATGGCCGGTGCGGCGCTGGGGCTGGCCGGGACGGTGATGCTGTGCGCGGCCAAGGCGGTAGGGAGCGGTTCCGGCCCCGGCGCGGGGTCGGGCGTGCGGACCGTCGTCGGCGTGGGCCTCGGGCTGCTCGCGGGCGTGACGTACGCCGTGTACGCGTGGGCGGCGCACCGCCTCATCACGTGCGGCGTGCCGTCGCGCGCGGCCATGGGCTCGGTGTTCGGGCTGGGCGGGCTGATGCTCGTGCCCGTGCTGCTCGCCACCGGCGCCCCACTGGTCGCGTCCTGGGCGAACGCGGGTGTGGGCCTCTACATGGCGCTGGTACCGATGTTCACCGGGTACGTCCTGTTCGGCTTCGGTCTGGCCCGGGTCCCGGTCAGCACGGCGACCACCCTGTCCCTGTTGGAACCCGCCGTGGCGGCGGTGTTCGCGGTGCTGGTCGTGGGCGAGCACCTGCCCGCCCTCGGCTGGGCCGGGATCGTCCTCGTCATCGCCTGCCTCGGAGTGCTGACCGCCCCTTCGACGCATTCCGGGCGCCGCTCGGCCTGCGCCGGTGTGGCTTCCTCCCGGACGTCGACGGCGACGTGATACGCCGCCTCGTCGACCGGCGCGAGGCCCGTCACCGGGGGCCCGGACACCGTGCACTTCATCGGCGCCCGGGCAAAGAACGCATCTGACGGCGCCGGGCCCCGGCCCCGCTCACGGGGGGGCCGGCTTCGGCCCGGCTCAGCCGGTCGCGAGCAGCACGGCGAGCAGCACCGCGCCCACCACCGCCGGTGCGATCACCTCGTACGCCCACCGCACCGAGCCGGGGGCCCCAGGGGCCTCGGAGGAAACCTCCCTGTCCGCCTTGGCCCGCTCGGCGAGCTCCCGCAGCTCGGCCACGGTCCGGTCGGCCGTCGCCATCCGGGGCTTGGAGTCGCGGACATCGACGGTCGCCGACGTCCGTCCGGAGGGATCCGACGCCGAGTCCCGGGCCTGCTGCCGGGCCGCCTTCTTCCGCTGCCGCAACGACACCGGCACCGACCAGAGCTGGTACTTGGTCCCGTCCTCGGTGAACAGCTCGCTCGAATACCCGGCGCGCAGATCCGCGACCTCGGTCCACGGCAGAGTGATCGTCCGGAACGGGTTGCGGATCCGGATGCGCCGCTCGTTCACGAAGACGGCGGGCCGCAGGGAGAACGCGACGACGAGCGGTACCGCTGTGAGCAGCCCGGCCACCGTGAGCCAGGGAGTCCGGCCGTAGCCCCTGATCAGGGCGTCCCCGCCGAACCAGCACAGGAGCAGAAGCAGCAGGACACCGCCGGCGATCCCGGCGGACGACCGGAAGATCCGGTCGGCGTAGGTCGGCTCGGCGGGCGGTGTGGGGCTCGTCATGGGCCCGATTCTGCCTGACGCCCGCCGGAGGCGGTGGGGCGGCCGGGCCCCCACCACCGCGCAACCCCCTGCCGGAACCCGGCCCCACCACCACACAACCCCTGCCGGACCCCGGCCCCACCACCGCACACCCCTGGAGGAGCCCGCCCCCACCGCCGCGCGGAAGCCGGAGGACCTGACCCCCTGTACACGCCGCTACGCGCGTAGATATGCTCATCTGGTGACCATGCCCACCACAGCCCCCTCCCCCAGGCGCTCAACCGCGTTCGAGCAGGGAGGCACCCCGCTCTCCGACGCGACCGCGTCCGACAGTGCGCTGCGTCGCTTCCTGCACGGACTGCCCGGCGTCGACACCGTCGGCCTGGAAGCGCGCGCCGCGTCCCTCGGAACCCGTTCGATCAAGACGACGGCCAAGGCATACGCCATCGATCTGGCCATCTCGATGATCGACCTCACGACGCTGGAAGGCGCGGACACCCCGGGCAAGGTCCGGGCCCTCGCCGCCAAGGCCGTCCACCCCGACCCGACCGACCGCACCACCCCGCGCACCGCGGCGGTCTGCGTCTACCCCGACATGGTGGAGACCGCCGCCGCCGCGCTGGCCGGTTCCGGCGTGAACGTGGCGTCCGTGGCGACGGCCTTCCCCGCCGGGCGCGCCGCGCTCGACGTGAAGCTCGCGGACGTCCGCGAGGCCGTGGCCGCCGGGGCCGACGAGATCGACATGGTGATCGACCGGGGCGCGTTCCTCTCCGGCCGCTACCTCAAGGTGTACGAGGAGATCCTCGCCGTGAAGGCCGAGTGCGCGCGGGCCGACGGCCCCGACGCCCGGCTGAAGGTGATCTTCGAGACCGGCGAGCTGTCCACGTACGACAACATCCGCCGCGCCTCCTGGCTCGGCATGATGGCGGGCGCCGACTTCATCAAGACGTCGACCGGCAAGGTGGCGACCAACGCCACTCCCTCGAACACCCTGCTGATGCTGGAGGCGGTCCGCGACTTCCGGGAGCAGACCGGGGTGCAGGTTGGTGTGAAGCCCGCCGGCGGCATCCGCTCCTCCAAGGACGCGATCAAGTTCCTGGTGCTGGTGAACGAGACCGCGGGCGCGGACTGGCTGGACAACCACTGGTTCCGGTTCGGCGCCTCCAGCCTGCTGAACGATCTGCTGATGCAGCGTCAGAAGCTCAGCACCGGCCGTTACTCCGGCCCCGATTACGTGACGGTGGACTGATCCCCATGGCATCTACATCCTCATCCGCATCCGCGCCCGCGGTCACGCCCGCGTCCGCGTTCGCGTACGCGCCCGCTCCCGAGTCGCGGGCAGTCGTCGACATCGCGCCCTCGTACGGCCTGTTCATCGACGGCGAGTTCACCGAAGCGGCCGACGGCAGGGTCTTCAAGACGGTCTCGCCGAGCACCGAGGAGGTGCTCTCCGAGGTCGCGCGGGCCGGCTCCGAGGACGTCGACCGGGCCGTGAAGGCGGCCCGCAAGGCGTTCGAGAAGTGGTCGGCGCTGCCCGGTGCGGAGCGCGCCAAGTACCTCTTCCGGATCGCCCGGATCATCCAGGAGCGCAGCCGCGAGCTCGCCGTCCTCGAAACCCTCGACAACGGCAAGCCGATCAAGGAGACCCGGGACGCCGACCTGCCCCTGGTCGCGGCGCACTTCTTCTACTACGCGGGCTGGGCCGACAAGTTGGACCACGCCGGTTACGGCCCGGACCCCCGCCCGCTGGGCGTCGCGGGCCAGGTCATCCCGTGGAACTTCCCGCTGCTGATGCTGGCGTGGAAGATCGCCCCGGCGCTCGCCACCGGCAACACGGTCGTGCTGAAGCCCGCCGAGACGACCCCGCTGTCCGCGCTGTTCTTCGCGGACATCTGCCGCCAGGCGGGCCTGCCCAAGGGCGTCGTCAACATCCTCCCGGGGTACGGGGACGCGGGTGCCGCGCTCGTCGCCCACGAGGGCGTCGACAAGGTCGCGTTCACCGGTTCGACGGCGGTCGGCAAGGCCATCGCCCGCCAGGTCGCCGGTACGGACAAGAAGGTCACCCTCGAACTGGGCGGCAAGGGCGCCAACATCGTCTTCGACGACGCCCCGATCGACCAGGCCGTCGAGGGCATCGTCACCGGCATCTTCTTCAACCAGGGCCAGGTCTGCTGCGCGGGTTCGCGGCTGCTCGTCCAGGAGTCGGTCCAGGACGAAGTGCTGGACGCGCTCAAGCGACGGCTGTCCACGCTCCGGCTCGGTGACCCGCTGGACAAGAACACCGACATCGGCGCGATCAACTCCACCGAGCAGCTCGCCCGGATCACCGCGCTCGCCGACACGGGCGAGGCGGAGGGCGCCGAACGCTGGACGGCCCCCTGCGAACTCCCGGCCACCGGTTACTGGTTCGCGCCGACGCTGTTCACGAACGTCACCCAGGCGCACACCATCGCCCGCGACGAGATCTTCGGCCCGGTGCTGTCCGTGCTGACGTTCCGCACCCCCGACGAGGCGGTCGCCAAGGCGAACAACAGCCAGTACGGCCTGTCGGCGGGCATCTGGACGGAGAAGGGCTCCCGCATCCTCGCGGTGGCGAACAAGCTCCGGGCGGGCGTCGTCTGGGCCAACACGTTCAACAAGTTCGACCCGACCTCGCCGTTCGGCGGCTACAAGGAGTCGGGCTTCGGCCGCGAGGGCGGCCGTCACGGCCTGGAGGCGTACCTCGATGTCCGATAACCGTCCGAACCGCCTGAGCGTGTTCAAGACCTACAAGCTGTACGTCGGGGGCAAGTTCCCCCGCTCCGAGAGCGGCCGGGTGTACGAGGTGACGGCGAAGACATCAGCCGCTGACGCGGCGGGTAAGGGCACATGGCTGGCGAACGCCCCCCAGTCCTCCCGCAAGGACGCGCGCGACGCGGTCGTGGCCGCCCGCAAGGCGTTCGGCGGCTGGTCGGGCGCGACCGCGTACAACCGGGGCCAGGTCCTCTACCGCGTCGCGGAGATGCTGGAGGGCCGCCGGGACCAGTTCGTCCACGAAGTGGCGGACGCGGAGGGGCTGTCGAAGTCCAAGGCGGCGGCGGTCGTGGACGCGACGGTCGACCGCTGGGTCTGGTACGCGGGCTGGACCGACAAGATCGGCCAGGTCGTCGGCGGGGCGAACCCGGTCGCGGGCCCGTTCTTCAACCTGTCCACGCCCGAACCGACCGGGGTGGTCGCGGTCCTGGCGCCTCAGGAGTCCTCGTTCCTGGGTCTGGTCTCGGTGATCGCCCCGGTGATCGCGACCGGCAACACGGCGGTCGTCGTCGCCTCGGCGCGCGCCCCGCTGCCCGCCCTGTCGCTGGGCGAGGTACTGGCCACCTCCGACGTGCCGGGCGGCGTGGTGAACATCCTGTCCGGCAAGACCGCGGAGATCGCGACGCCGCTCGCCGCCCACCAGGACGTCAACGCCATCGACCTCACGGGGGCGGACCCGGCCCTGGCGAAGGAGCTGGAGATCGCGGCGGCGGACAACCTGAAGCGCGTGCTGCGTCCACAGCCTGTGGGCGAGGGCGGCGCCATCGACTGGACGGCCGCTCCGGGCACCCACCGGCTGACGGCCTTCCTGGAGACCAAGACGGTCTGGCACCCGACGGGCGCACTGGGCGTGTCGGGCTCCTCGTACTGAGCCGGATCCGGGCCCCGGCCGACCGGTCGGGGCCCGTCCCGGGCCTGCCACCACGGGCCCCGTCCTGCCCGGGACGGCGGCCGACACGGTCACGGGTTTCACCCTCCTGACACCGGGAAGATCATCCGGAAATACAGGAGGTTGTCACGATGTCGAGTCAGTTCGACGACCTGGCCCACATGTACGAGGAGTTCTCCGAGCTGCCGTTCCGTCGGCATCTGGAATTCCCGAGTGTCCTCTCCCTGATCGGCCCGGCCCCGGGCGCGCGCATCCTGGACCTGGGGTGCGGAAGCGGCGTCTACAGCCGTCGGCTGGCCGCGCTTCCCGGGGCCTCGGTCACCGGGCTCGACGAGTCCACCGGAATGATCGACTACGCCGTCCGCCGGGAGGAGCGGGAGCGGCTGGGGATCGACTATGTCGCGGGGACGTTGCCCGAGTCGGCCGAGGGCACATTCGATCTGGTCGTGGCCGTGTACGTGCCGCCGTACGCCACCCACTACGAGGAGCTCGTCGGTCTGTTCCGCGTGGCCTCCGACGCGCTGAAACCCGGCGGACGCTTCCTGACCCTGCCCCTGCACCCGGACTTCCACCCCGACCCGGACCACTACGCGCCGTACGGCTTCCGCCTGTACGCGGAAGGTCCGCGCGAGGACGGCGCCCCCGTCGGCCTCAATCTGCGCTTCGGCGGACACGACGCGCACGTCACCGCCCGCTGCTGGAGCATCCCGACGCTGGAACGGGCCCTTGCCGAGGCCGGTTTCACGGACATCGCATGGCGCGCGCACCGGCTGTCCGACGAGGCCGCGGACGATCCCGCGTTCTACCAGCCCTACCTGGACACGCCCCACGCCGCGATCATCGAAGCGGTCAAGAAGGCACCCACCCCCTGACTTCCGCGCGCATCCGCCCCGGCACTCCGGCAAGACGACGGCGGCCCGTTTCCCCGGATGTCGGGGGAAACGGGCCGCCGCCCGTACCGGTGCGCCCGCGCCGGCGTCAGCCGTTCAGGAGCTTCACCGCCTCGCTCACCGGCGGCAGGTCCTTCAGCGCGCCGCCGCTGGTCAGCGGATCGGTGACGACGCCCGTGGTGACCGGCTTGAAGTCGGCGATCTGGGTGCCGACGGTGTTGTTCAACGGGTCCGTTCCGGTGCCCGCCAGCGGGTCGAGCTGCAACTGTGTGACCGGCGTGATGCCGCTCCGGAGCGACTGCCCGACCGCCCCGGTCACCGCGCTGCCGGCCGCCTCGATGCCGGTGTCGGCACCCGTGGCGGGCACGAGGGGCAGCGGAGCCGCCTGGGCCGCCGCACCTCCCGCGCCCATCGCGGCGCCCACCGCGGTGATGGTCAGCCCCGCCCTCAACAGTGCGCGGCGCCGAGACTTCTCCAGTGCATGACGTGCCATGAGATCCCACCTGGTCGATATGGTCGAGTAATCAACTGAATGCGTAGCGTAGTTGAGATGGGATGCTCGATACCAACACGACGACCGGGTGATCCCCTGCGCGGGTCAATGCTTCACACTCATGTGCTGTGACTTCCCAACCGATCCCGACCCGTGTCGTGCTGCTCGCCGGTCCCTCCGGCTCCGGCAAGTCCCATCTCGCCGCCCGCTCGGACCTGCCGGTGCTGCGCCTGGACGACTTCTACAAGGAGGGCGACGACCCCACGCTGCCGCTCGTCCCGGGCAGTACGGACATCGACTGGGACTCCGCACGGTCCTGGGACGCCGACGCGGCGGTCGCGGCGATCACTCAGCTGTGCCGTACCGGGCACACGGAGGTCCCGGTGTACGACATCTCCACGAGCTCCTGCGTCGGCCACGAGACCCTCCACATCGACCGCACACCACTGTTCGTGGCCGAGGGGATCTTCGCGGCGGACATAGTCGGACGGTGCCAGGAACTGGGTGTACTCGCGGACGCACTGTGCCTGCGCGGCCGTCCGACGACGACATTCCGCCGTCGGCTGGTACGGGACCTGCGCGAGGGCCGCAAGTCGGTGCCGTTCCTGCTGCGGCGCGGCTGGCGGCTGATGCGGGCGGAACGGCGGATCGTGGCCCGTCAGACGGCCCTGGGCGCGCATCCGTGCGGCAAGAAGGAGGCGCTGGGGCGGCTGGCCGCAGCGGCGGCGGGCCGGTGCCGACGCGCACCGGTGGGGATGCCCGTTCCGGAGTAGGGCGGGCTCGCGGGGTGAGCCGGGGCGAATCGCCGCCGTCGCGCACTACTGCCCGGCCCGGGTGGCCACGGTGTGCACGGGCCCCGGGCCGGTCCAGCCCGGGTTCGTCAGGACCTCGCGGCTGTGCCGCAGCCGAAGGTCTTCGTCGCGGACTTCACGAACGGCTCGAAGTACGTGCTCCGCGCCGGAAGATCCGAGTGGCGCTTCCTCGCTTCCAAGTACTGCAGTCCTGAATCGACCGCCAGATAGAGATCGCCCTGAGCACAGGGCAGAACCATCCGTTGCGGATCGACGACATCGGCCTCCCGACCGTCCGGCGCCTCACCCTTTGTCGTGCCCGGCGACTTCTTCACAGCGGCGATGACCAGCGGATCCCGGGACGCCGTGTACGTCATGAACCCATATGCAACTTGCCCTTCAGTTCCGTGAACTGGGAGTGCGCGTCCGGTAGCAGCGAGGCGATCGCCTTCGCCTCGGCCTGGGCGGCCTTGTACTCGTTGAGCGTGACGTCGAACATCGCGTTGGCGGCGGTGGAGCTCAGACCGAGCCAGGTCTGCCCCATGGTGATGCCGTGGACGCCCCTGTCGTACTCCACCCCTGGCCGTCCTTGGCGGCGAGGGGGCGAACGTTGCCTGACGCGGCACTGGCAAGCGCCTTCTTCCGCACGGCGGCGCGGCGATGCGTGAAGGAGGGGACGCCGGGAGGGATGCGGGCCCGGCCGGACTGGGGAACGCGCAGTACCTCGCACCGCGCGCGAAGCCCCCCGCTGGCCGGCCGTCATCCTCGCGCCCGGCACACCTGCCGCGCACACACCAGCGGGGGCGGACAGGCCCCCCAGCCCGTCCGCCCCCGCGGCATTCCCCTGATTCCCCTGTTCCCCCGTACTCCGCCGCCTCCCCCGAAGCAGCGTCCCCCGTATCCCCCCGCCCTTCAGGCCACCAGCTCGCCGAAGGACTCCTCCCGGTCACGGCCGAAGCTGAGGACCTCGTCCTCGCGCAGCCGGCGGAGCGACCGCCAGATGCTGGACTTCACCGTGCCGACGCTGATGTCGAGTATCGACGCGATCTCCGGGTCGGTGCGGCCCTCGTAGTAACGCAGGACCAGCATCGTGCGCTGGAGTTCGGGCAGCCGGGCCAGCGCCTGCCAGAGCACGGTGCGCAGCTCCGTGCCGCGCATCGCGTCCGTGTCGCCGGGCGTCTCCGGCAGTTCCTCGGTCGGGTACTCGTTGAGCTTGCGCCTGCGCCAGGCGCTGATGTGCAGGTTGGTCATGGTGCGGCGCAGATAGCCGCCGACCGCCGCCTTGTCGGTGATCCGGTCCCACGCCCGGTACGTCGAGAAGAGGGCGCTCTGCAGCAGGTCCTCGGCCTCGAACCGGTCACCGGTCAGGTGGTAGGCGGTCGCGTACAGGGAGGCGCGGCGCTCCCGGACGTAGGCCGTGAACGCCGTGTCGGCGTCCTCGACCCGTGCCGGTGCCCTTTGCTCCCCCATGGCCTCCCCGTACGCGGTTTCCCCGTGTTCCCCCCTGCGGCTTCCCCCGTGTCCCCCGTGTCCCCCCACGGGCGCGTCGACCACCGCCATCCAGGGCCTGCGGCCCTGCTCGGCGGACGCGGACGACGACGTGTGCGCACGCCCGGCACCCCGGGCGTACCCCCGTGCTCCCCCGTGTTCCCGGCCCCGTTCGAGCAGGGCGGTCCCCGCTCCGGCACCGGACTTCTCGGCACTCCGGCCGACATCATGGAGACGCGTGACGACTGCGCTTGCGGTGATGCTGTGAGCTGTGTTCATCTTGCGCCCCCCTCGGTGGAGTCCCGCCGTTCCGTGTGCCAATGAGCTTGCCGGGGCAGTTTCATCACGCTGTCCCCCGACTGTCACAGCCCTGTCACAGGGCCTGTCGTCGCCGCGCGGCCCGCGCCACGGGTGTACGTGTGGGCGCCTGCGGTCGAACTGAGGCTCCACCATGGGTCAGAATGACCAGCGTGCCTTTCCTGTTGCTGATCGAGGACGACGATTCCATCCGCACGGCCCTCGAACTCTCGCTGTCACGCCAGGGCCACCGTGTGGCCACCGCGGCGACGGGAGAGGACGGCCTGAAGCTGCTGCGCGAGCAGCGGCCGGATCTGATCGTGCTGGACGTGATGCTGCCCGGCATCGACGGTTTCGAGGTGTGCCGGCGCATCCGGCGCACCGACCAGTTGCCGATCATCCTGCTGACGGCGCGCAGCGACGACATCGACGTGGTGGTCGGGCTGGAGTCCGGTGCCGACGACTACGTGGTCAAGCCGGTGCAGGGCCGGGTGCTCGACGCCCGTATCCGGGCGGTGCTGCGCCGCGGTGAGCGCGAGTCCACCGACTCCGCGGCCTTCGGGAACGTGGTGATCGACCGTTCCGCGATGACCGTGACGAAGAACGGCGAGGACCTCCAGCTCACGCCGACCGAGCTGCGGCTGCTGCTGGAGCTGAGCCGCCGGCCCGGCCAGGCGCTGTCGCGGCAGCAGCTGTTGCGGCTGGTCTGGGAGCACGACTACCTGGGCGACTCCCGGCTGGTGGACGCCTGTGTGCAGCGGCTGCGCGCCAAGGTGGAGGACGTGCCGTCGTCGCCGACCCTGATCCGCACCGTTCGGGGTGTGGGCTACCGGCTGGACGCGCCTCAGTGAGCGGTGTCGCCGAACGGAGCCTGCTCGCCGGGCTCCGCTGGACGAGCCTGCGCCTGCGCCTCGTCGTCGTGTTCGGGCTGGTGGCGCTGACCGCCGCGGTGTCCGCCTCGGGCATCGCGTACTGGCTGAACCGCGAGGCGGTGCTGACGCGTACCCAGGACGCCGCGCTCGGGGACTTCCGGCAGGAGATGCAGAACCGGGCGGCGGCGCTGCCGCTGCGGCCGACCAAGGACGATCTGCAGAACGCCGCCGTGCAGATGGCCAACAGCTCGCCGGGCTACAGCGTGCTGCTGGTCGACGAGCGCGACGTCGGCAAGCCGATCGTCGGCAACTCCGACCTGGACACCTTCACTCTGGACCATGTGCCGAGGGCGCTGCAGAAGGCGGTCATGGGGAAGCAACGGGTGGGGGCGGACGACTCGTACGAGTACCACCTGTTCTGGCAGCGGACCAGCATCCGCGGCACGCCGTACCTGGTGGGCGGTACGAGGATCACCGGTGGCGGCCCGACCGGTTACATGCTGAAGTCCCTGGACCAGGAGCGGCAGGACCTGAACTCCCTCGCCTGGTCGCTGGGGATCGCCACCGCGCTCGCCCTGATCGGTTCGGCCCTGCTGGCCCAGGCCGCGGCGACGACCGTGCTGCGGCCCGTGCAGCGGCTCGGCGACGCCGCGCGCAAGCTCGGCGAGGGCAAGCTCGACACCCGGCTCGTGGTGTCCGGCACCGACGAACTCGCAGACCTGTCCCGTACGTTCAACAGGACCGCCAGCTCCCTGGAGAAGCGGGTCGCGGACATGAGCGCCCGGGAGGAAGCCAGCCGGCGGTTCGTCGCCGACATGTCGCACGAACTGCGCACCCCGCTCACCGCGCTGACCGCCGTCACCGAGGTGCTGGAGGACGAGGCGGACAATCTCGACCCGATGATCGCCCCCGCCGTGAACCTGGTGGTGAGTGAGACCCGGCGCCTCCACGACCTGGTGGAGAACCTGATGGAGGTGACCCGCTTCGACGCGGGCACGGCCCGGCTGGTGCTCGACACGGTCGACGTCGCGGACCAGGTCACCGCCTGCATCGACGCCCGTGCCTGGCTGGACGCGGTGGATCTGGACGCCGAGCGCGGCAACATGGCCCGCCTCGATCCGCGCCGGCTCGACGTGATCCTGGCGAACCTGATCGGCAACGCGCTCAAGCACGGCGGCTCGCCGGTACGGGTCGCGGTGCGGACCGAGGGCGACGAACTCGTCATCGAGGTCCGCGACCACGGCCCCGGCATCCCCGAGGGCGTCCTGCCGCATGTCTTCGACCGCTTCTACAAGGCCAGCGCCTCGCGCCCGCGCTCGGAGGGCAGCGGTCTGGGCCTGTCGATCGCGATGGAGAACGCACACATCCACGGCGGTGACATCACGGCCGTGAACTCACCGGACGGCGACGGCGCGGTGTTCACATTGCGGCTGCCGCGCGACGCCGAATCGCTCACCCGTGCCCGGCCCGAGGAGGCCGAAGGCGCCGACGGTGAGCAGGACGCGAGCCGCCGGGAAGAGGCGGGCCGCCGGGACAGGGCAGGCCAGGACGAGGCGGGCCGACGGGACGACGGGAAGCGCCGGGACGAGGAGGACGACGCGACGTGATGGGCAGCAACCACCGGGCACGCCGGTCGGGGGCGGCGCTGGCCGGTGTCGCGCTCACGGCCGTGCTGGCCGCGGGCTGCGGGATCCGGACCACGTCCGTGCCGGTGGACGCCGGGGCGGCGCCGTCCCGCGTCCCGTGCTCGTTGCCCGCGGAGGACGTGAGCGCGCAGGCCCACCAGGGCATACCCGTGCAGATCTATCTGGTCTGCTCCTCGCAACTGGCCACGGTGGACCGCACCGTACGGACCGATGAGACGGCCGCCGACCGGATCCGGGTCGCACAGGTGCTCCTGGAGGAGCTGCAGCGAAGACCGTCCGCGGACGAGCGGCAGGCCGGATTCTCCACGGCCGTACCGGAGAAGCTGCGGATAGGCGCGGCACGCGTCGACGACCCCCGGGGCACGCTGAGACTCAATGACCAGCCGGAGGACCTGTCGGCCGAGGCGCTGGCACAGATCGTGTGCACGTACGCGGAGAGCACGACGCTCGCACCGGGCGGCACGGTGGTCCTGGGAGGCCCCGGGAAGTATCCGGCGCGCGGCTATCTCTGCACCTCGGAGACGAAGACCAGACCGCAGACGGCGGCGCTGCCGACCCGGACGGATCCGGGGCCGGACACGGACTCGGACTCGGAGACCGGCACGGGAACGGGCACGGAGATGGGGACGGGCGGCTGAACCGAGGCCGCACAGTCCCCTGCCGGGCAGGCGGAACCGATCCCGCCGCCCGGCGCGTCTAGGGGTGCGTGCGTCAAGGTTCGGACAGCCAAACTGTCATCCGTTTCCGCGCGGCCGGCATCCTTCTCCTCCTCGCGCATCTGCTGTTCGTCGGGTGGCTGACCCTGCGTCCGCTCGATGTGCCCTGGATGACCGCCTCGAATCTGCAACCGCTCGCCGGGATCAGAGCCGATCTCGCGCTCGGCCCGGTCGAGGCCACCCGCCGGATCGGCGGGGAACTGCTGCTGCTCGCCCCGCTCGGCGTCCTGCTGCCCATGGCCGGGGGGCGGCTGTTCGTCTCCCCGTGGGCCTCGATGGCCCGTACCGTCGCCGCCGCGGCGCTGATCTCGCTGGGCATCGCACTGGCGCAGACCGGGGTGCCGGGGCAGCGGGTCGACGTGGACTCGCTGCTGCTGAACACCGTCGGTGTGGCGCTCGCCCATCTGCTGGTCGTGCCCATGTGCCGGGCGCGGCTGCGCCGCAGGAAGCGGCGGAGGACCGGGCCCGCCCCCCGCCCGGCGGACGAGAAGGCTCAGGGCTCGACCCCGACGATTCCCAGGGTCGGGATAGCCCCGTAGAGCGACGCCCCGCCCCCGTGCGTCGGGCGACGATGAACCCATCGGGAGTACGACGGAGATGCTTCCCGGCAACGGTTCGCGAAGGAGCCCACCATGGCCGCACTTGCCCGCCCTCAAGACGGACGCATGCTCGGCGGAGTGTGCGCTGCGCTGGCACGGCGCTTCGGCACCTCCGCGGGGACCATGCGCGTGATCTTCCTGCTCTCCTGCCTGCTGCCGGGGCCGCAGTGCCTGCTCTACCTGGCTCTGTGGGTGCTGATCCCGTCCGAGAAGACGTCGGCCACCGCCTGGTGACCCCGGAGCGCAACCCCGCGGAAAGCCCCTGTGAACCGGCGACCCCGCGCGACGACTCCGTGGAATGACCCTGTGGACCGGCCCCGCGGGAACGGCTCTGTGGGCCGGCCCTGTGATGATCCCGCGACGACTCCGCGGAACGACCCCCGTGACCACGCCGCGGGAGGCTCCCGCGGAACGACCGCGCAGCGCGTACGACACGCCTGTGGGGCGGGCACTCCCTGGTCCGGGAGCCCGCCCCACAGGCGTGTGCCACATGCGTGCGTACGGGGTCAGCCGAGCGGGATCCCGTTGGCCGAAAGCCCTCCGGTCTTCGCGCCCGCGGGCAGGCCGCCGAGAAGGCCCTTGACCGGGTTGGTGGCATCGTCGACGAGCTTCTGCTGGCCGGTGCCGAGGAGCTTGGTGGCCGTGTCCTCGACCGGTCCGGGCTTGGTCACGGCGCCGAGTGCCGAGCCGGCGACCGGCAGAGCCGTGGCGGCGGCGTCCGCCGGAAGCACGGTGGCGGAGGCGGTACCCGCGGTGACGGCGGCAAAGGCGGCACCGAGAGCGGCGGCACCGAGCGTCCTGGCAGCAGACTGCATCATGTGGATTTCATCCTTGGGGAGGGGGGAGTGAGCGGCTCCGAAACGTAGTCAGCTCACCGCCCTCCCGCAAACATGCCCAAGATGAAAAAATCTGCTGAATTCCGCGTGCCCGCGTGTCCCGGCCGACTTCCGCGCGACGCTCATCAGCCCCTCGGGGCGGAAGAAGCGCTGGTCGCAGCGGTCTACCGGAAGAGCCACTCCGACTTGAGCTCGGCATAACCGGGCTTGATCACATCGTTGATCATCGCGAGACGTTCATCAAAAGGGATGAACGCAGACTTCATCGCGTTGACGGTGAACCACTGCATATCGTCGAGCGTGTATCCGAAAGCCTCGCTCAGCTTCTCGAATTCCTGGCTCATGCTCGTGCCGCTCATCAGCCGGTTGTCCGTGTTCACAGTCGTACGGAATTGCAGCTTCCGGAGCAGCCCGATGGGGTGCTCGGCGTACGAGGCGGCGGCCCCGGTCTGGATGTTGGAGGTCGGGCACATCTCCAGCGGGATACGCTTGTCCCGTACGTACGAGGCGAGGCGGCCCAGCTTCACGCCACCGTCCTCGGTGACCTCGATGTCGTCGATGATGCGGACGCCATGGCCCAGTCGGTCGGCACCGCACCACTGGATGGCCTGCCAGATCGACGGCAGGCCGAACGCCTCGCCCGCGTGGATGGTGAAGTGGTTGTTCTCGCGCTTGAGGTACTCGAACGCGTCGAGGTGCCGGGTGGGCGGGAAGCCCGCCTCGGCCCCCGCGATGTCGAAGCCGACGACGCCCTCGTCGCGGTAGCGGTTGGCGAGTTCGGCGATCTCCAGGGAGCGGGCGGCGTGCCGCATCGCGGTGAGGAGGGCGCCGACGCGGATGCGGTTGCCGTCGCGGCGGGCCCGTCGCTCACCTTCGCGGAAGCCCTCGTTGACCGCCTCGACGACCTCTTCGAGCGTCAGACCGGCCTCCAGGTGCTGCTCGGGGGCGTAGCGGACCTCGGCGTACACCACACCGTCCGCGGCCAGGTCCTCGGCGCATTCGGCGGCCACCCGGACCAGCGCGTCCCGGGTCTGCATGACGGCGCAGGTGTGCGCGAACGTCTCCAGGTAGCGCTCCAGCGACCCGGAGTCCGCCGCCTCGCGGAACCATGTGCCGAGCTTGTCGGGTTCGGTCTCGGGCAGTCCGTCGTATCCGTTCGCGAGGGCGAGATCGACGACCGTTCCCGGGCGCAGACCACCGTCGAGGTGATCGTGGAGAAGGACCTTGGGGGCACGCCGGATTTGATCCTGGTCGGGCACGTGCGGGGTAGGACTCATCATTTGGGCACTGTAGCTCCTACGCGCGTAGAATGTCGCCGGTCGATATGCAACAGTGACCGCGAATACGGGTGGAGTACACACGTCCTTCCGACACTGTTCTGCCATGGCACAGCGCGCACTCCCCCAACCTGCCGCGAGGCTGGGACGGGCCGTCGGAACGGCCGGAGCACCGACCGCGGTCAGCGGCGTGGTCCTGTTACTCCCGGACGGTGAACCCACCTCGCACCGCCGCCCCTCCCTCCTTTCGTACGCCCTCCAGCTACCCCTGGCCCGGAGGCTGGCCCGTGCCGGCCGGGCGGACGGCCTCGCCGTCCACCTCGTGCGCTACCGCTGCCGCGGCTGGAACACGACCGCCGCCCAGCTCGCCGCGGACGCCGAATGGGCGGCGGACGAGGTCGTACGCCGTTACGGCGACATCCCCGTCTGCCTCGCCGGCCACGGCATGGGCGGCCGGGCCGCCCTCCGGGCGGGTGGCCACACGGCGGTCAACTCCGTTCTGGCGATGTCTCCTTGGCTCCCCGAGAACTCCCCCGGCGAGCCGGATACGGAACCGGTCAAGCACCTGCTCGGCCGCCGGGTCCTGCTCGTCCACGGCACGAACGACGCCCGCATCGACCCCGAACTCTCCTTCCGCTTGGCCGAACGCGCCAAGAAGGCCAACCGCGACACCTGTCGCTTCGAGGTCCACTCCGACGGCCACGCCCTGCGCCAGCACCGTGCCGAAGTGGCCGCTCTGGTCACGGACTTCATCCGCGGCTCCCTCCTCGGCCACCCGTACGCCCGCCCCGTCACCGACGCCCTCGCGGCCCCACCGCCCCTGGGCCTGCGCATGCCACTGGCGGCGGGATTCGGGAGGTCGTTGCGGGGGTGAGCGGTGGCGTACGGGCGCGCGTGCGCAGGGACCAGCCGGACGGCACCGTCAACGCCGCCGATCCGACGGGACCATCCCCGCGTGCGCGGGGAGCAGTTCACGCCCTCGGCCTCGTACCCGAGCCACAGCGGACCATCCCCGCGTGCGCGGGGAGCAGGACTGGAGTAGCCGGTCGGGTGTTGGTCTGCTGGGACCATCCCCGCGTGCGCGGGGAGCAGAACTCTGTCTCCTCGGCCGCTTCGAGCCGCTCGGGACCATCCCCGCGTGCGCGGGGAGCAGTGCTTGCTAGCACTCCTGGTAGGAGTGGTCTGGGGACCATCCCCGCGTGCGCGGGGAGCAGGCAGGCGCCTTTGGGTGCGTTCGGTGCGGGCGGGGACCATCCCCGCGTGCGCGGGGAGCAGAGGGAGGGCTGCTTCGGCACGGATGATGTCCCGGGACCATCCCCGCGTGCGCGGGGAGCAGGTACGGCGTCGGCAGCAGGTGGGACCATCCCCGCGTGCGCGGGGAGCAGATGGAATCTCGGCATGCAAATGGACCCCTCCAAGGACCATCCCCGCGTGCGCGGGGAGCAGATGCTGGCCGCGCTGCGGGCCGCCACCCGGCGGGGACCATCCCCGCGTGCGCGGGGAGCAGAGGTGGGAGCCCAGCCCAGACCAGAAGGCGAGGGGACCATCCCCGCGTGCGCGGGGAGCAGAGTTCCTGACCTGCGGGTTTAGATGGCGGGATGGCTGTTTTTACTTACTTCCTTGAATCGCGACATTGCGACCAAAAACCCCATCTGGCGCACCGGGCCGTCACCCCTTCAGCCTGAACGAAGCTGCTGCCTGGCGAACTAGGCATGTGTCGTGGAGATTACTCGGTGGCCGCCGGTCTCCGACAGGGAAAAGCCCATGCGGAGCTGACTCCCGGGCCACCCTCCACACTGAAGGGCCGCCTCTCCGCTGGCTGACAGGTCCGGGACGATGCCTCATGCCCGACACCGGTCACGCCGCTAACGAGGCCATCCCACCAAAAGGCGCATTCCAGCTACTGCATCCGCAGCGCACCATCAGCCATGAGCAGACGTGTCTCTGCGAGGGCTTCACGCGCGGTTCAAGCGCTCCGGGGCACGGATCTGGTGGGCGGTTCCACGGCGTGCGGGCGTGGTCGCCGATGTGTTCTTTGCCGAGTTCGCGCAGGACATGCGCGGGTTCAGCGGGGGCGATTGCAGTACTTCGGGTTCTCTCCCGCTGTGTTCACGGGCTCTGCGGGCCCTGTCCAGCGATGCAGGGGCCGTCCGGCGGCGCAGGGCGTGGAGCTGAGCGGGCCCGTCATCGGGTGGGCAGTCGGCCGTGAGCGGCCCAGAGCCCTGGGAAGTCCCCACCGACGAAGGAAGCGATGCGGGAACTACGGCAGCTCGACGACCGTCACTCCCCGCAACTGGCGGTGGAGGCGGGAGGCGAGCATGCCGGGGAGACGGGGGCTGCTGTACGGGGAAAGCACGTCGTTCTCGGAGGTACGCCATCCGGAGTCGGCGAGTTGGTAGACGGTGCCCGAGACCCCGTAGAGCTGGGGCTTGCGTACGCGCAGTGCGGCGTACTCGGCATGGCGGAGGAACGGGCACTGGCGTAGGGACACCCGTGCGTGTTCGGCGCACAGGGGCGGCATGGAGGTGATGGACCTCTCGGGCCAGGTCCGGGGCGAGTCCGGGCGCCGCCAGTCGAGGAACAGCCAACCCTGCTCGTTCCAGTCGGCCGGTTCGGCGCAGACCTGGCACAGCAGGTTTTCCATGCACCGGCGTTGTCGGCAGGTGTTCATGGAGGCATACAGAGGGCGACCGTCCGAGGACTCCGACATGCGAACCCACAGGTTTCCGTGATGGTCCCGGTCGCCCGGA
This sequence comes from Streptomyces sp. NPDC052042, assembly GCF_044548345.1. NCBI lineage: Bacteria > Bacillati > Actinomycetota > Actinomycetes > Kitasatosporales > Streptomycetaceae > Streptomyces > Streptomyces sp. NPDC052042. The sequence continues at coordinate 129,202 of NZ_JBIUBU010000016.1, forward strand.
CGAGGCTTCCGGTAGGCGAGTTGGGGCCCACGCGCGGCGAACCCAATCGTCAACTCTGATACCGCAACAGTCAGTTCGTCACTTCGCAGGGCAACGAAAGGGGTCAGTAGTGGCACGGCTTCCCTGGTCTTCTGTCGGTGCCCAGTGGTCAGTGGGCGGCGATTCTCTATCGGTGGGCGGCGGTCTTCTGTCTGCGGTCTGCATGGGGTGGAGGCCACCCAACTGCTGCCGCATCAAGGGCATGAGGACAGCCGGGCGGGGACGTGAGTGGCTACGCGCTGATCAGCGCGCCTGCCTCTCGGGTGAAATCCGGTATGAGCAAGGGTCGGGCCGTGAGCCCGTACCAGCACACCGCGTCCCGAACGACGAACTCGAACTCGCCTCCCGAGGCGAGCCGGTGAAGCGCATCGCCTTGGCACTCGTCGTCGGTGGCCCAGCCGCGTAACTCAGCCGGTGCGTCGGGTTCAGACGCGGGCACCGCTCGCAACGCCGTTCGGGGAACCCATGGGGTGCCGGGGTCCGGGTCCAGTCCGTTCGCGAGCCGCTCGGCCTGCCCCCGGAGCCATCGGAGGGCGAGCCGTGGGGATGCGACGAGCACTCCGCCGAGATGGACGGTCGTCCGCGCGTCACCCGCATACGTCTCGGCAAGGACCTGTGCTGTCACAGCAGTTCGCCACGGCTGCGCCGATTGACACGGACGATCTCGGCGCGCAGTCGCTCTATCGGTCCCGCGGGGCGGACGCGGGCGGGCTCGGCTTCCCACTCGGCGCCACCCCGCACCGGTCGCAACGACCAGTAAGGGCCAGCCGTTCCGCGAAACTCCCCCACTCGCTCACCGTGCGAGGTGTCCACCATGAGCGCGCCGAGGGCCGGGAGTTGCGGGGGCTCCTGTCCGCTGCCCGGGGAGCCGTTCTTCGTAGGCATGTGCCACTCCTCTCCGTAGTGGTACCACTACCGGGGTGTCTCAGCATCGGCCTACAGTGAGCTCGTATTCAACGTCTCGGAAACGGAGGGCACATTGGTAAACCGCAATGAGTTGAACCCTGAAGCAAGCCCGGAAGCGGCGTTCGGCGCTCGTTTACGCAAGTCACGGGAGGAACACGGTTGGAAGCAGGACGACCTCGGCGCACGGATCGGGTATTCCGGACGGCATGTCTCCGGGGTAGAAAATGGTCGCAAACCACCAACCCGCAGGTTTTCGCTCGCACTTGATGTCGCGTTCGGACTCGAAGGCACGGCCGACACATTCGAACGCGCGTGGCGCGAGATCCGCCACGGTGTGCTGCTGCAAGGGTTCCCTGAGTACGTTGGGCTTGAGGGACGGGCGGCGGAGATCAAGCTCTTTGAGTCGGGCCTGATCCCTGGCCCGCTTCAGACACGCGAATACGCGCAAGCCCTGGCTGAAAGCGCCGTTGAATTGGGCACGATCACACGTGAACAGGCGGACGAACGCGTCTCGTTCCTCATGGAGCGACAGGCCGCGCTGGTGCGGCCCTTGCCACCCTTGTTGGTCGCGGTGCTGGACGAAAGCTGTATCCACAGGCCCATCGGCGGCCCCGCAGTCATGGACGCGCAGTTGCAGCACCTGATCGACTTCGCCGCGCAGCCCAACACCATGCTTCAGCTTGCCCCTTACAGCCTCGGCGAGCGTCGCCCCTTCGATCGGCTGGTGAACCTGCTGACCCTTCAGGACCGATCCGTGGTCTCCTACGTCGAGTCGCAAACACAGGGGCATCTGGACCGCGAACTGCCGTCCGTGTTGCTGTTGGTGAGGGCCTACCATCAGTTGCAGGCCGTGTCTCTGTCGCAGACGGCTTCCGTGGATGTGATCCACCAGCTACGAAAGGGCACCCCGTGACGACCGACTCCACGACTCTGAGCTGGGTCAAATCCTCCTACAGCAACAACGGCGGTTCCTGCGTCGAGTGGGCCCCGCGCAGTGCGGCCACCACCGGCACGGTCCCCATTCGCGACTCGAAGGACCCGCACGGCCCGGCGCTGATCGTCCCTGCCCATGCGTTCACATCGTTCGTGGCGGGTATCAAGGCTGGAAAGTTTGGCACGGACTGACCACCCGGTCCCGTACGCACCGATATCGACCATGATGACAGCCCCGCCCACACCCACGTCGGGGCTTTGCTCACGCGGCGCGGCCGTACGTCCCGGCGCGGCCCGATCCGTGTCGTCAAACCCGCCTGCTGTGCGAGGCCCCTCCCGCGGCGAGCTGCCACGCCCCGGCTCGGCCCAACAGCAGACGCCCCCGCTCAGTCAGGCAGCAGGTGTCCCCGGCGCGACAGCAGGAAGCGTTTGAACGCCGCCACGGGCTGGGTGTCGGGGTGGCCGTCGAGCCAGGCGACCCCGATCTCACGGACCGCTCGCGGGGCCGTCACCGTCAGCTCGGCGACGCCGGGGCGGGCCACCGCGGGCGGGGGCAGCAGGGCCACGCCGAGGCCGGCGGCGACGAGCCCCCGCAGGGTCTCCGCCTCCTCGCCCTCGAAGGCGACCCGGGGCCTGAAGCCCGCCTGGGCGCACAGGTCGTCGGTGATCCGCCGCAGGCCGTAGCCCGGTTCGAGGGTGACGAACTTCTCGTCGGCGGCCTCCGCGAGGCGGATGCGGCGTCGGACGGCGAGGCGGTGGTCCTCGGGGACGACGAGGCGCAGCCGCTGTTCGTCGAGGCGGCGGGCGACCAGATCGGGGGCGTCCGGCACGGGTGAGGTCAGGCAGAGGTCGAGGCCGCCGGCCCTCAAGCGCTCGATCATCGCCTCGCCGTAGTTCTGGACGAGCTGGAAGCGCACGCCGGGGTGGTCGGCGCGGAAGGCGCGGAGCAGGGCGGGCACGGTCTCGGAGCCCATGGTGTGCAGGAAGCCGAAGGCGACCTTGCCGGTGGCCGGGTCGGCGTCGGCCCGTACCGAGTCGGCGGCCTTCTCGACCTCGGCCAGTGCCCGCTCGGTGGAGGCCAGAAAGGTGCGGCCGGCGGGGGTGAGGGAGACGGTACGGCCCTTGCGGGCGAACAGGGCGACCCCCAGGTCCTGTTCGAGCCTGACCATCGATCGCGAGAGCGTCGACTGCGGGACGCCCAACTCGTGTGCGGCGCGGGTGACGTGCTCGTGGCGGGCCACCGCCGCGAAGTGGGTGAGGCGTGGTGCGAGGACCGCCCGAATGTCTTCTTCGTAACTACTGGGTGACAGCCGAGGCCGTGAGCTGGGTTCATGCACCATGGGATCGATTATGCCCTTTTCATGCATTGGACGCATGAAGTGGAGCATCTTATCTTCGAAACATGCCTCCTGCCAGTACCGGGGCGGCCACGATCACCGTGGTCGCCTCGCCCCAGCCGTCCCCCGTCGCTGACGCCTCCAACAGCTCCGACAGCTCCGGCACCGCACAGACCGCCGACGCGGACTCCGATCCCGGTCCCGCGGGAAGCGGCTCCGCCGAAGCCGGTTCCACGGCTCGCGCAGAGGCCGGGCCCGCCGCGCCGGTCCGTCGCGAACCGAGCGGTCACCAATCGGGTCGTCACGAACGGGACCGTCACGAACCGGACCGTCTCGAACCCGGCCGCCCCGGCTACCGCCGGATGAGCTTCGCCCTCTTCGCCGCGGGTGTCGCGACCTTCGCGCTCCTCTACTCCACCCAGGCCCTGCTGCCCGCCGTCTCCGCCTCTCTGGGCGCCACGGCCGGGCAGGCCAGTTGGACGGTCTCCGCGGCGACGGGCGCGCTGGCGCTGTGCGTGCTGCCGCTGAGCGCGCTGTCCGAGCGGTTCGGACGGCGGCAGATGATGACCGCGTCGCTGGCGGTCGCCGTACTGGTCGGGTTGCTCGTGCCCTTCGCCCCCTCGCTGGGCTGGCTGGTGGCGCTGCGCGCCGTACAGGGCGCGGCGCTGGCCGGGCTGCCCGCCTCCGCGATGGCGTACCTGGCAGAGGAGGTGCGGCCCAAGGCGCTGGTGGCCGCGATCGGACTGTTCGTGGCGGGCAACAGCATCGGCGGCATGAGCGGACGCATCCTCACCGGCTGGATCGCGCAGCTATGGGGCTGGCGGGCGGCGGTCGGCGCGGTCGGGCTACTGGCCGCGGGCTGCGCGGTCGCGTTCCACTTCATGATCCCCAAGGCCCGGAACTTCACCCCGGGTTCGCTGAACCCGAAGGCCGTGGCGCGGACGGTGGCCGGGCATCTCGCCGATCCGCTGCTGCGCCGGCTGTTCGCGATCGGCGCGCTGTTCATGACGGTGTTCGGCGCGGTCTACACCGTGATCGGCTATCGGCTGGTCGCGGCGCCGTTCAACCTTCCGCAGGGAGTCGTCGGCTCGATCTTCCTGGTGTACCTCGTCGGCACGGTCTCCTCCGCCGCGGCCGGGAAGCTGGTCGCCCGGCTCGGCCGCCGGGGCGCGCTGTATCTGGCCGTCTCGACGACCGCCGCCGGACTGCTGCTCTCGCTGGCCGACACGGTGGCCCTGGTGCTCCTCGGTCTGGTGCTGATCACGGCGGGCTTCTTCGCCGGGCACGCGGTCGCCTCCTCGGCGGTGAGCCGCACGGCGACGACGGGGCGGGCGCAGGCGTCGGCGCTCTACCAGTCCGCGTACTACCTGGGTTCCAGCGCGGGCGGCACGCTCGGCGCGGTCGCCTTCCACGCCGGGGGCTGGGGCGGCACGGTGTCGCTGGGGCTGCTCGCGGTCCTCGGGGTCGTGTCGGTCACGTTGTACGGATCGCGGGCCGCGCGTGCCACGCGGACCCGGCCGATGGCGGTGGCCGCGGCGGCGCGAGGCTGACACGCCGGCCGTACGGCCCGTGCCGAGCCGCCGCGCGTCGGCACGTGGCGCTACGCGTCGGCACGTGGCGCTACGCGTCGGCACGTGGCGCTACGCGTCGGCACGTGGCGCTGCGCGTCGGCATGTGGCGCCGGTGCGGAGCCGGCCGGGCCGGAGCGATCCGATGCCGATACGGCGTCCTCCGCGTCGTCGCTGAACGGAGCGAGCGGCACGCGGAGTGCCGGAACGGGTGTGGCTCGGCCGTTTCCCATCCCTGTTGTCAGTGGGCTCCGATACCTTCCGAAGTGCCGAAGTGATCGGCGTCACGGCGCTACAGGGGTGGAGCGATGAGTGATCTGACGGTGACGGCAGGGGCGTCGGACGTCGACGGCCGGTTGGAGGGGTTCCGGGTCGAGCTGACCGGCTACTGCTACCGGATGCTCGGCTCGGCCTTCGAGGCGGAGGACGCCGTACAGGACACGATGGTGCGCGCCTGGCGCAGCTTCGAGAAGTTCGAGGGGCGTTCGTCACTGCGGTCGTGGTTGTACCGCATCGCCACCAACGTCTGCCTGGACATGCTGAACGCGGGAAAGAAGCGTGCCCGTCCGGTCGATCTGTCGGGCCCGACACCGCTCGCCGACGCGGCACTCAACCCGCTGCCGGAGAACACCTGGCTGGAGCCGATGCCGGACGGCCGCGTCCTGCCGTCGGTCGACGACCCGGCCGAGGCCGCGGTGACACGGGAGTCGGTGCGGCTCGCGTTCGTCGCGGCATTGCAGCATCTGCCGCCCAAGCAGCGGGCCGTGCTGATCCTGCGCGAGGTGCTGGCCTGGAGGGCGAGCGAGGTCGCCGAGCTGCTCGACACCTCGGTCGCCTCGGTGAACAGCGCCCTCCAGCGGGCGCGTGCCACCCTCTCGGAGCACGAGGGCAAGCCCGTGGACACCTCGAACCCGCTCGACGAGGAGCAGCGCAAGCTCCTCGAACGGTACGTCGCCGCCTTCGAGGGGTACGACATGGCGGCGCTGACCGCGCTGCTCCACGAGGACGCCGTGATGACCATGCCGCCGTTCGACCTCTGGCTCCGGGGGCACGCCGACATCACCGGCTTCATGCAGACCATCGGCGCCGGCTGCGCGAACTCCCGGCTGGTGGCGACGCGGGCGAACGGCTCCCCGGCGTTCGCGCACTACAAGCCGGATCCGGACGGGCCGGGATTCGTGCCGTGGGCGGTGCAGGTCATCGACGTCTCGGAGGGCTTCATCACCGGACTGCACTGCTTCCTGGACACACCCCGCTGGTTCCCGCTGTTCGGACTGCCGGACCGGCTCGCGGCCGACGGGGAGTGAGGCGCGGCATGCGGAACTCTGGAGCGCGGCCCGTTCAGGTCCGGTCTCCGCCGCTCCGGCCTCCGGTACCCCGTTCCGTCTCCACCACGTCGGCCAGCCCCACCAGATCGAGGAGGTCCCGGAGCCCCGATGGCGCGTTGCGCAGGCGCAGCCGTTTGCCTCCCGCTCGCCGGGCGACGAGTCCGAGTCGTGCCACGGCCTCGACCAGGGCCAGATCCACGTGTGCGACGCCGCCCACATCGCAGTCCACCCGGTCGTCCGGGACGCGCAGGGCTCCCCCGGAGTCGTACAGCAGCGACTCCAGTTCGGCGACGAGGACCGGGACCACGGCCGGTGTGACGCGGCCGGTGATGACAAGGACGTTCGGGGGTGCGGGTTCCACATCAGGCAGACCGGTCCGGTGGCCGAAACTCATCGTTCCCGCTTCCGGTGCGCACGTTCCCAGCTCTCGGGGCGCATAGCCGAGTTTCGCGGTCTCTCCTCCGCCGTCCTCCCGTCCCGCGCCCGTGTTCTTCTCCCCCGCCACCGATGAACTTTCGTCAACTCCGTTTATCTGTCGGCCCGCTGTGAACCTGTGCGACCCATTCCCCCTCTAGGTACATGACCGGTCTGTACCAGCGGTCCGCCGGATCGGCGGTTCGGCCCTTCGGCCGTCCGGCCCGTCCCGTCGGCACCGACTGACCAGTGGCCCTCGTGGGCCGCCTGATTCTCCAGGGGGAGAGTTGCGCGAACACGTGAGAAACGCGTGTGTTTCGACCATCGCCGCGGCCGCCGCCGTGGCCCTCGCGGCGGGTATGACCACCCCGGCCGCCGCCCAGCCCACGGCCGCCCGGCCGACGGGCACCGCCGCCGGGGCGGGGCACGAGCTGACGCTCATCACCGGCGACCGCGTCACCGTGGACGCCAAGGGCCGGGTGCGGGGCTTCCAGCCCGCCCCGGGGCGTGAACACATACCCGTGAAGCGGCAGATACACGACGGGCACACCCTGCTCGTCCCCGCCGACGCCCAACGGCTGATCAGCTCCGGCAAGCTGGACCGCCGGCTGTTCGACATCACCGAGCTGAACCGCGCGGAGGTCCGCAGGGCCCAGAAGTCGGGCCTGAAGCTGATCGTCTCCTACCGGGGAGCGCGGGCGTCGGACGCGAAGGCCGAGGTCCATGACGCGGGCGGCACCCGGGTCGGCCGGACCCTGACGTCGCTGAACGCCGAGTCGGTGACCACGCCGGTGGACGACGCCCAGGAGATCTGGCAGGCGCTCACCAGCAAGCCGTCACGCAGTGTCCAGCGCACCACGGCCGCGGGGATCGACCGCGTCTGGCTGGACGGCGTACGCAGGGCGAGCCTCGACAAGAGCGTCCCGCAGATCGGCACCCCGTCCGCCTGGAAGGCCGGTTACACCGGCAAGGGCGTCAAGATCGCCGTCCTGGACACCGGGGTGGACGCCACCCACCCGGACCTCAAGAACCAGGTCCTGGAGGCGAAGAACTTCTCCGACGCGTCCGACACCAAGGACCGGTACGGCCACGGCACCCACGTGGCGTCGATCGCCGCCGGTACGGGCGCCAAATCGGGCGGGAAGTTCAAGGGCGTGGCCCCGGAGGCCAAGCTGATCGCGGGCAAGGTGCTCGACGACGACGGCTACGGTGACGACTCCGGCATCCTGGCGGGCATGGAGTGGGCGGTCGCGCAGGGCGCCGACATCGTCAACCTGAGCCTCGGCGGCGACGACACCCCGGGCATCGACCCGCTCGAAGCGGCCGTCAACAAGCTCTCCGCCGACAAGGGCGTGCTGTTCGCCATCGCCGCGGGCAATGAGGGCGACGAGCCCGGTACGGTCGGCTCCCCGGGCAGTGCGGACGCCGCGCTGACCGTCGGCGCGGTCGACGACCGTGACCGGTTGGCCGAATTCTCCAGCCGCGGCCCGCGCGTCGGCGACGGCGCGATCAAGCCCGACGTCACCGCCCCCGGTGTGGACATCACGGCGGCCGCCGCACCCGGTTCCGTCATCGACAAGGAGGTCGGCCAGAGCCCGTCCGGCTACCTGACCATCTCCGGTACGTCGATGGCGACCCCGCACGTCGCGGGCGCCGCGGCGCTCCTCAAGCAGCAGCACCCGGACTGGAAGTACACGGAGCTCAAGGGGGCCCTCACGGCCTCGACGAAGCCGGGCGCGTACACCCCGTTCCAGCAGGGTTCGGGGCGGATCTCCGTCGACCGGGCGATCGCCCAGACCGTCGTCGCCGACCCGGTGTCGCTCAACTACGGCGTGCAGCAGTGGCCGCACACCGACGACACCCCGGTCACCAAGCAGATCACGTACCGCAACCTGGGGGCGACGGACGTCACCCTCGACCTCGCGGTCGACGGCACCGGCCCGCAGGGCAAGCCCGCCCCGGCCGGTTTCTTCACCCTCGGCGGTGACAAGGTGACCGTCCCCGCGGGCGGCAGCGCCGATGTGCCGCTGACCGTGGACACCCGGCTCGGCGGCAACGCCAACGGCAGCTACTCCGCGTACGTCGTCGCCACCGGCAGCGGGCAGACCGTCCGCACCGCCGCCGCGGTCGACCGCGAGGTCGAGTCGTACGACCTCACTCTCAAGGTCATCGGACGCGACGGCAAGCCCGCCGAGTTCTACGAGAACGACCTGGCCGGCCTCTCCGGCCCGGCGCGCGGCAGCTGGCTCCACCCGACGGGAGACGGCGGCACGGTCAAGCTCCGCGTGCCCAAGGGCGGTTACGCGCTCAACACGGCCATCTACACCGACCCCGAGGACAGCGCCAAGGGCACCGACTGGCTGACCCGGCCGAAGCTCGACATCGCCAAGAACACCAGCGTGACCCTCGACGCGCGCACGACGAAGCCGGTGGACTTCACCCTGCCCGCCACGGGCACGAAGGACCTCCTGGCCGCGCCCGAGATCCAGTTCGAGACCAAGGACATCGGCTACGGCTACGGCTGGTACCTGAACTCGTACCGGGGGCTGCGCACCGCGCACCTGGGCCCGAAGGTGACGGACGGCTCGCTCTACCAGCAGTGGATCGGCTCCTGGACCAAGGGGGCCGCGACCCGGTACGACATCGCGGTCGGCGGTCGGGTGACTCAGGCCGCGACCGGCTACAAGCGCACGTTCACCGCCGGTCAGATGGCCAAGATGAACATCGGAGTCGGCGCGTCCGTCAAGGGCAAGACCGGTGAGATCGGGGCATGGGGCCTGCTCCCCAATTCGTCCGGCGCCTGGGGTGCCTGGTCCGCGCACAAGCTGCCCGGTACCGTCACCGCCTATGTCTCCACCGCCGACAAGGTGAAGTGGTCCTTCGACCTCTTGCAGGAAGGCGGGACGGACGCCGACGGCTTCCCGGTCATCGACGCGGTGTACACCCTCGACGGCCTGCCGGCCCTCAAGCCCGGTGCCACGTACGCGAAGAAGATGAACACCGCCGTGTTCGGCCCGGCTCTCGGTACCGACCTGGGGATCTTCCGCGAAGGCAATGAACTCGTCGCGGACCTGGCGCTCTCGTCCGATGGAAGCGGCAACTACGGTGCCTCCACGTACTCCTCGGTCAAGACCGTGCTGTACCGCAACGGCAAGAAGCTCGTGCAGAACACGAATCCGCTGGAGGGCGAGCCCATCACCGTGCCGTCCGGCGCGGCCGACTACCGGCTGACGACCTCCGTGCGGCTCTCCCCCAAGGTGTCGGCCGTCTCCGGCCGGATCGACGCCAGTTGGTCCTTCCGGTCGAAGAAGACCGGCTACCAGACCGCGCTGCCGGCCTCCACGGTCCGCTTCACCCCCAACGTGACGCTGGACGGCAAGGTGACCGCGGGCAAGACCGCTTCCGTGCCGGTGAAGGTGCAGGGCGCCGCCGCCGGTAAGAACCTCAAGTCGCTGACGGTGTATGTCAGTTACGACGGCGGAAAGACCTGGAAGAAGTCCGCGGTCAAGTCGGGCAAGCTCTCCGTGAAGAACCCGGCCAAGGGGAAGTCCATCTCCTACAAGGCCAATGTCACGGACAAGAAGGGCAACAAGTCCTCGGTGACGATCTACCACGCCTACTTCGGCAAGTAGCGGGTTCCTCGGCACGCAAGGCAACGGCCCGTCCGGACGGATTCCTCCGCCCGGACGGGCCGTTCGCGTTCCCCGGACGGGAGTGGGGTCCCGCCCGGTGGTCCGGGGGCGATGCCCACGGACGACGTGCCGGGTGTCACGCGTGCGCGTCGCACGGCACCCGGCCGACGGCTCGCGTCACGCGATGCGCTCGCGCACCACCGGGGTCGGGGTGAAGTGCGTGCCCTCCGGGGCGATGTCGTACGCGGCGGGCAGGGCCTTCAGCGCGTACTCGAACTTCTCGGGCGTGTCGGTGTGCAGGGTCAGCAGGGGCTGCCCGGCCGTGACCGGGTCACCGGGCTTGGCGTGCAGTTCGACGCCCGCGCCCGCCTGCACCACGTCCTCCTTGCGGGCCCGGCCGGCCCCGAGCCGCCAGGCGGCCACGCCGATGTCGTACGCGTCGAGCCGGGTGAGCACGCCGGAGGCCGGGGCCGTGACCACGTGCCGCTCGCGGGCGACCGGGAGCGGGGCGTCCGGGTCGCCGCCCTGGGCGGAGATCATGCGGCGCCAGACGTCCATCGCGGAACCGTCGGCGAGGGCCTTCTCCGGGTCGGCGTCCCCCAGTCCGGCCGCGTCCAGCATCTCGCGGGCGAGGGCCAGGGTGAGCTCGACGACGTCCTTCGGGCCGCCGCCCGCCAGAACCTCGACGGACTCGCGCACTTCCAGCGCGTTGCCCGCGGTCAGGCCGAGCGGGGTGGCCATGTCGGTGAGCAGCGCGACCGTCCGCACACCGCTGTCGGTGCCCAGGGCGACCATGGTGGAGGCCAGTTCGCGGGCGTCCTCGATGGTCTTCATGAACGCGCCGGAGCCGACCTTGACGTCCAGGACGAGCGCGCCGGTGCCCTCGGCGATCTTCTTGGACATGATCGAGCTGGCGATCAGCGGGATGGCCTCGACGGTGCCGGTGACGTCGCGCAGCGCGTACAGCTTCTTGTCGGCGGGGGCCAGTCCGTCGCCGGCGGCGCAGATCACGGCGCCGGTGGTGTCCAGGACGCCGAGCATCTGCTCGTTCGAGAGGTGGGCGCGCCAGCCGGGGATGGACTCCAGCTTGTCGAGCGTGCCGCCGGTGTGGCCGAGGCCCCGGCCGCTGAGCTGCGGCACGGCGGCGCCGCAGGCGGCGACCAGCGGGGCCAGCGGCAGGGTGATCTTGTCGCCGACGCCGCCCGTGGAGTGCTTGTCGGTGGTGGGCCGGGAGAGCGAGGCGAAGTCCATCCGTTCTCCGGAGGCGATCATCGCGGCGGTCCAGCGGGCGATCTCGGCGCGGTTCATGCCGTTCAGCAGGATCGCCATGGCCAGCGCGGACATCTGCTCGTCGGCGACCTCGCCGCGGGTGTACGCGTCGATGACCCAGTCGATCTGCTCGGGGGTCAGCTCGCCCCGGTCGCGCTTGGTGCGGATGACGGAGATGGCGTCCATGTGCGGGAGTCCTTCCGGCCGGTACGTGCTGCGTGCGTGCTTTCGCGCGCAAGAGTCCCCTCTGACTCTACGCGCATAGAGGGCGGGGGTGGGCGCGGGCCTCCCGTGGCCCGCCACGGCTCTCCGGCAAACGGAGGGCCGTGGCGGGCCGGGGGCCGTTCGGCTACGGCCTCAGATGCTCCGGGCCGAACGCCTGCGGCAGCATCTCGTCGAGCGTGCGCAGGCCCTCCGGCGTCTCCAGGACCAGCTCCGGCCCGCCGAACTCGTAAAGGAGCTGCCTGCACCGGCCGCACGGCACCAGGACCTCGCCCGACCCGTCCACGCAGGTGAAGTGGGTCAGCCGGCCGCCACCGGTGGCGTGGAGCTGGGAGACCAGCCCGCACTCGGCACACAGCCCGAGCCCGTACGAGGCGTTCTCGACGTTGCAGCCGGACACGATCCGCCCGTCGTCGACGCGGGCCGCCGCCCCGACCGGGTACTGCGAGTACGGGACGTACGCACGCGTCATGGCGGACCGGGCGGCGCTCCGCAGCGCCGTCCAGTCGACCTCGGCGGGGGCGGTCACTTGCCTTGGCCCTTCTGGTAGATCAGCCCGTCCGCCTTCGGCATCCGCAATCGTTGTGCCGAGAGGGAGAGGACCAGGAGCGTGGTGACGTACGGGGCGGCGTCGACGAACTGGCTCGGGACCTGGTCGGTCAGCGCGTACCAGGTGAAGAGCAGCGCGGAGACGGCGGCCGAGACCACCGCGGCCACGTACTTCTTCCGGTACAGCTGCCAGAGCAGCACGACGACCAGCAGGATGGCGAGCAGCAGGAGCATCGCGTGCACGTTCTCGGCGCCGCCGCGCAGCTTGAGGCTGTCGGTGAAGCCGAAGAGACCGGCTCCCAGCGCCAGGCCGCCCGGCATCCAGTTGCCGAAGATCATCGCGGCGAGACCGATGTAGCCTCGGCCGCCCGTCTGGCCCTCCTGGTAGATGCCGGTGGAGACGATCGCGAGGAAGGCCCCGGCGAGTCCGGCCATGCCGCCCGAGACGATGACGGCGATGTACTTGTACTTGTAGACGTTGACGCCGAGCGACTCGGCGGCGACCGGGCTCTCACCGCAGGAACGCAGCCGCAGGCCGAACGACGTGCGCCACAGCACCCACCAGGTGCCGGGGACCAGCAGCAGGGCGACCACGGTCAGCCATGACAGGTTGGTGATCAGGCCGCCGACGATCCCGGCGATGTCGGAGAGCAGGAACCAGTGCTTCTGTTGGAGGTCGAACAGCCAGTCCGACAGCCCTGGAACGGTGATCCGGTCGATCGCGTCGATGCGCGGGGACTGCTTGGAGGAACCTCCCTCGGCCTGGGCGAAGGCGAAGTTGGAGAGGTAGCGGGTGAGGCCGACGGCGAGGATGTTGATGGCCACACCGGAGACGATGTGGTTCACGCCGAAGGTGACGGTGATGATCGCGTGGAGGAGCCCGCCGAGAGCCCCGCCGAGGATGCCGAAGAGCACCCCCACCCAGGGACCCCACTGGAAACCGGCCCAGGCACCGAACCAGGTGCCGAGGATCATCATGCCTTCGAGACCGATGTTGACGACGCCCGCGCGCTCGGCCCACAGGCCGCCGAGCCCGGCCAGCCCGATCGGGACGGCGAGTTCCAGGGCGCCCGCCACCTGGCCGACGGAGGTCACGTCGTTGGCGCCGCTGATCAGCCGGACCAGCGAGACCAGGGCCAGGGCGCCCGCGATGATCAGCAGGACGACGGGCAGGGAGAGCTTGCGGCGGCCGGCGCTCTTCTTCGGGGCGACGCTCGCGGCGGAGGCTTGGGTGGCGCTCACTGTGCGGCCTCCTTCTCGGTCGTGAGGGCATGCCCGGCGGCGAGTTCCTCGCCGACCTTCTGCTGCTGGCGGCGGGTTGCGTAACGGCGGACCAGCTCATAGCTGACGACGACCGAGATCACGATCAGGCCCTGCATGATCGTGGCTATCTCCTTCTCGTACCCGAACTGGTCGAGGGAGGAGGAGGTCTTGTCCAGGAAGGCGATCAGCAGGGCGCTGAAGGCGATGCCGAGCGGGTTGTTCCGGCCGAGCAGGGCGATGGTGATGCCCGTGAAGCCGATTCCGGTCGGGAAGTCGAGGCTGTAGGTGTGGGTGTCGCCGAGGAGCGTCGGCATGCCGGCGAGACCGGCCACCGCCCCGGAGATCAGCATCGAGGTGAGGACCATCCTCTTGGCGTCCACGCCGGATGCCTGCGCGGCGCTCTCGCTCTCGCCGGTGGCCCGCAGGTCGAAGCCGAACCGGGTGCGGTTCAGCACGAACCAGTAGACGACGCCGAGGGCCGCCGCGACGAAGGTGAAGCCGTAGATCTCGCCCGCCTCGTCGCCCAGGGACAGGCCGGGGAACCACCCGGACTCGGGGATGTCGCCCGTGGTCAGGTTGTTGGACCCGGCCGGCTGCACACCGAAGTTCTTCGGCAGGATCAGCCAGGCGATCAACGCGGTGGCGATGGAGTTGAGCATGATCGTCGAGACGACCTCGCTCACCCCACGGGTGGTCTTCAGGAAGCCCGCGATACCGGCCCAGAAGGCACCGACCAGCATGGCGACGACCACGATGAGCACGATGTGGACCGGCCCCGGCAGATCTACGGCGGCGCCCATCAGCGCGGCCGCCATCGCGGCGAGCCGGTACTGGCCGTCGACGCCGATGTTGAAGAGGTTCATCCGGAAGCCGACCGCGACCGCGAGGGCGGCGAGGTAGTACGTACCGGCCTGGTTGATGATCAGTACCTGTACGTCCGCGTACGTCGCCGAGTCGAACATCAGCTGGTACGGCTCGAACGGGTCCTTCCCCGAGGCGAGCAGCACCACCGTGGTGAGCGCGAAGGCGACGACCAGGGCGAGAACCGGGCCCGCGAAGCCCAGGACCAGCCGGTCCTTGTCGAATTTCTTCATCAGGACTCGTCCTCCGGTGCTGCCTTGAGATGACCGGTGGCGGCGCCGGTCATGGCCGAGCCAAGTTCCTCCGGGGTGATGGTGCCGGGATCGGCGTCGGCGACCAGCCGGCCGCGGTACATGACACGCAGGGTGTCGGACAGTCCGATCAGTTCGTCCAGGTCCGCCGAGATGAGCAGGACGGCGAGCCCTTCGCGGCGCGCCGCACGGATCTGGTCCCAGATCTGCGCCTGCGCCCCGACGTCCACGCCGCGGGTGGGATGCGCGGCGATCAGCAGCTTCGGGGCGTGGCTCATCTCGCGGCCGACGATCAGCTTCTGCTGGTTGCCGCCGGAGAGGGAGGCCGCGGTGACGTCGATGCCGGGGGTGCGGACGTCGTACTCGCGCACGATCCGCTCGGTGTCGGCGCGGGCCGCCTTGATGTCCAGCAGGCCGCCCCGGCTGTTGGGCTTCTCCGTGACGTGGCCGAGGATCCGGTTCTCCCAGAGCGGGGCCTCCAGCAGGAGGCCGTGGCGGTGGCGGTCCTCGGGGACGTAGCCGATGCCGCCCTCCCGCCGCTTGCGCGTGGGGGCGTGCGAGATGTCCTCGCCGTCGAGCGTGATCAGCCCGCGGTCGGGGTTCCGCATGCCGATCAGCGCCTCGATCAGCTCGGTCTGGCCGTTCCCCTCGACTCCGGCGATGCCCAGGACCTCGCCCTTGTGGATGGTGAGGTCGATGCCGGCCAGCACGTCGCGCGTCACTCCGTCCGGGTCGGTCGCGCTGAGCGCGAGGCCCTCGACCTGGAGCATCGGGACGTCCGTCACCGTGGACTCGCGGGTCTCGGGCGAGGGCAGCTCACTGCCCACCATCAGCTCGGCGAGCTGCTTGGTGGTCGTCGTGGCCGGGTCGGCGGTGCCGACCGTCGTGCCGCGGCGGATCACCGTGATGTCGTCGGCGACCGACAACACCTCGCCCAGCTTGTGCGAGATGAAGATGACGGTGAGGCCCTCGGCCTTCAGCTCGCGCAGGTTGTCGAAGAGCGCGTCGACCTCCTGCGGCACGAGGACGGCTGTCGGCTCGTCCAGGATGAGGATGCGTGCGCCCCGGTAGAGGACCTTGAGGATCTCCACGCGCTGGCGGTCGGCGACGCCGAGGTCCTCGACGCGGGCGTCGGGCCGGATGCCCAGACCGTACGCGTCCGAGATCTCCATGATCTTCTTGCGCGCGGCGGAGCCGATGCCGTACAGCTTCTCGCCGCCGAGGACCACGTTCTCCAGCACGGTGAAGTTGTCGGCGAGCATGAAGTGCTGGTGCACCATGCCGATGCCGCGGCCGATGGCGTCGGCGGGACTGCCGAACACGACCTCGTCGCCGTCGATCTCGATCGTCCCCTCGTCCGGCTTCTGCATGCCGTAGAGGATCTTCATCAGAGTGGACTTGCCGGCGCCGTTCTCACCGACGAGGGCGTGAACCGTACCCTTGCGGATGGTGATGTCGATGTCACGGTTGGCGACGACGCCCGGAAAGCGCTTGGTGATGCCGTGCAGTTCCACGGCGGGGGGACTACTGGACGCGGTGATGACGCACTCTCCTCGGCCGGACAGGAGCGGGGACATGGGGGGACAGGGGCGGGCTGAAGCTATCGCGGCAAAGGGTGGTCTACGCGCGTAGTGCTGCCGAATCGTGAGACTCCGACGTGCGGCGGAACCGAAAACCCGGTTCCTAGGCCCGTACGGAGCGAACCCGGGGCCCAGGCGAGGAGGACGAGGCCGGTGCGGAGGGAACATCGCACCGGCGGACCGTCCCCCTGGAGCGCCCGCGGACCCGGAGCGGCGATGGGGGCACCCGCTCCGGGCTCACGATGGACCGGTTGTACGGCAAAAGCCGTTACGGGGCGGTCTTGACGGTGATCTTGCCTTCGGTGATGGCCTTCTTCGCCTTCTCGACCGCGGCGATGACGTCGGCCATCTTCGTGAAGGCGGGGTTGGCGTCGGCCAGGCCGACGCCGTCCTTGTCCAGGCCGTAGCGGACCTCACCGGCCTGCGGCTTGCCGTCCTTGACCGACTGGATCAGGGCGAAGACGGAGTCCGCCACGTCCTTGGTGACCGAGGTCAGGATCTGGTCCTTGTACGCGGCCAGGCCCTTCTGGTTGTACTGGTCGGAGTCGACGCCGATGGCCCACTTGCCCGCCTTCGCGGTGGCCTCGATGGAGCCGGAACCGGCCAGACCGGCCGCGGAGTAGACGACGTCGGCCTTCTTGTCGAGCTGCCCCTGGGCGGCGGCCTTGCCGAGGTCGGGCTTGGAGAAGCCGTCAAAGTTCGGCGGCTGGGTCAGGTACTGCGACAGGACCTTGACCGACGGGTCGGTGTCCTTGACACCCTGCTCGAAGCCCGCCTCGAACTTCTTGATCAGCGGGGTCTCCACGCCGCCGATGAAGCCGACCGTCTTCGTCTTGGTCACCTTGGCGGCGGCGACGCCGGCGAGGTAGGAGCCCTGCTCCTCGTTGAACACCAGGTTGGCGATGTTGTCGCCGGTCACCGAGGCGTCGTCGATGATCCCAAAGGTGGTCTTCGGGAACTTCGGGGCGACCTTCTTGATCGCGGGGGCGTACGCGAAGCCGACGCCGATCACCGGGTTGTTGCCGGCGCGGGCCAGCGAGGTGAGGCGCTGCACCTTGTCCGCGTCGGACTCACCGTCGGACGGCTCCGCCTCGGTGCCCTTGAAACCGAGATCCTTCTCGGCCTTGGCCAGGCCGGCGTAGGCCGCGTCGTTGAACGACTGGTCGCCGCGGCCACCGACGTCGTACGCGATCGCGGTCTTCGCCTGCTTGGAGTCGGAACCGGCGTCCGACGAGGACTTGCCACCGCACGCGGAGGCGGTGAGCGCGAGGGTCGCGGTGACGGCACACGCAGCGGTGATCTTGGATACCCGGCGCAAGGGAAGGCTCCTTCAAACCTGACCGAAGCGCCTCTTCCGGCGCTGGTTTCGCCGCGATCGTAACGCGCGTAGATGTCAGATAAAGCCCCGTACGGAAGCCGTTATCGGATCGTCGCGAACGGGGGGCGACAAGGGGGTGACACCTTCGGTCACGGATGGTTGTCGTGCAGCAACGCGGAGGCAGTGAACAGCTCCACGGCGACCGCGATGGCCCGCTCGTCGGCGTCGAAATCGCCGCGATGCAGGTCGAGCCGGGCACTGTCGCCGGGGGTACGGACGCCGAGGCGGGCCATGGAGCCGGGGACGTGCTCCAGGTACCAGGAGAAGTCCTCGCCGCCGAGGCTCTGCTCGGTGCTCTCGATCGCGTCGGCGCCGCGGCGCGCGGTCATCGCGGCGGCGAGCAGATCGGTGACGGAGGCGTCGTTGACGACCGGCGGGACGCCCCGGACGTAGTTGATCACCGTCTTGGCACCGTACATCCCGGCGACCTCGTCCACCGCCGCGTGCACCAGGTCGGGCGCCTCGCGCCAGGCGGCCAGCTCCAGGCAGCGGACAGTGCCGGAGAGCTCGGCGTGCTGCGGGATCACGTTGCAGGCGTGGCCGACGCGCAGCCGCCCCCAGGTGACGGCGAGACCGGCGCGGGCGTCGACCCGGCGCGACAGCAGCGCGGGCACCTCGGTGGCGACCTTGGCGGCGGCGGTGACCAGGTCGGTGGTCAGATGCGGCCGGGCGGTGTGCCCGCCGGGGCCGTCGAGGCTGATCTCCAGCCGGTCGCAGGCGGAGGTGATCGCGCCGACCTTCAGCCCGATCCGCCCCACGTCCACCCTCGGGTCGCAGTGCACGGCGATGATCCGGCCGACGCCCTCCAGCGCCCCGGACGCGATGGTGTCGGGCGCCCCGCCCGGCAGCACCTCTTCGGCCGGCTGGAAGATCAACCGCACGGGGTTCGGGAGCAGCCCCTTCCGGTCGAGCTCGGCGAGCACGAGCCCGGCGCCGAGGACCGAGGTGGTGTGGACGTCGTGCCCGCAGGCGTGCGCCCGGTCGGGGACGGTGGAGCGGTACGGGACGCCGGACTTGGTGTCCGGGATCGGCAGGGCGTCGATGTCCGCGCGCAGGGCGAGCACGGGCCGGGTGGCGTCGCCCCGCGTGCCCACGTCGCACACGAGTCCGGTGCCGGTGGAGAGCACCCGGGGCCGCAGCCCGGCCCTCTCCAGCCGGGCCTTGATGGCCGCGGTGGTGCGGAACTCCTGGTTGCCCAGCTCGGGGTGCATGTGCAGATCGCGCCGGAACGCGATGAGCTCGGTGCGCAGGGGGTCGGACAGGGTGCCGGGGAGGGTGCCAGGGAGGGGGTCGCCGGAGGTCGTGGGAGCGTCGTCGGGCGCGCGGGACATCAAGTGGTTCACCTGGTGAAGGGTACGTCCATTCCCCCTTCAACTGACCATGAAACAAGAAAAGTTCAGCCACACAGACGAATAAATGACCGGGTCGCCGCGTGTGAGCTGACGACGAGTTGGGTAAACTCGCGCATTTCGATCGCCGGGCGTACGCGGGGCGCGGGACGGGCCCGTTCGGGTGAACGCGCCCCCTCCCCCCTCGCCCCTCACCCCTCGCCCCTCGCCCCTCACCCCTCACGCAACTCCCTCCGCCTCGGCTGCTTCCCGGTCGCCCTTCAGCCGTGGGCCTCGCCGCCGCCCCCGGCTCCCCATCAGCACCAACCGCCCCCGGCGCCCCTCTCCGCGCCGGGCAGCGCTCGCCGCACCGGCAGCAGCGCGAGCCCGAGGCACGCCCCACCCACTGGCAGTAGATCCAGACTCACCGCCACCAGCACCGTCCCGGCCAGCACCAGCGGAGGCGTCCACCCCGGCACCAGGTCCCGGCGGTAGAGGGCGAGCAGGGTGACCAGCCCCAGCAGCCCCATCCAGAACAGCATCGGCACCACCGTGTAGACCAGCGGCATCGCGCCGGGCACGCCCTGCACCCGCTCGAACAGTTCGCTCATGGCGCCCTCGTCCGCCGCGACGAACCCGACGACCAGATCGATCCCCGCCTGCACCACGACGGCCGCCGCCCCGACCAGCCCGGCCAGGGCCGCCACCCCCACAGCCACCCCTCTGCCGCCCCTCAGCCCTGCCGCCCGCCACAGCGCCAGGAACACCGGCACGAACGTCAACGCCCCTGCCAGGAACAGCAGATGCGCCACCGACCACCACACCCCGGGCCCGTAGTCGCCGAGCCCCCGCCCTACGAGCCGGACCATGCCGTATGCGGCCATCAGGGCCGGGCCGACGACCAGCGCCGCCCGAACAGAACCGACCTGACTACCTCTCAACTCCGTTAAGTTCATGAGAAGATGCTCGCTCAGGACGACCCCCTCCCACCATCAGGGACCGCCCCCAACGAACCCTGAGCGCGGGACCGCTTCCGGGCCGGGATGGCATAGCCCCCTCCCGTACGGGTACCGGGCAACCAGCGACGCAGCATGGCGACTTCGAAGCCCGGAATCACTGCGGCAGGAGCCGCCTGCCCGGAGCACCTTCGACAGCCGCCTCACGACCGGCCCGGCAACCGACCGACCAGGTGGGGCACGGCATGAGCAAGCGTTGAACCCACTTCAATGCGGCATCACACCATCCCGGAGCCACTCACGTTCTGACCGCCGCCCGCGCTCACGGTGTGATCGAGAACTGCCTGCCCAGGCAGTTCTCATTCTGGCCGACCGCACCTACCAAGGCACCGGCGCTGTCGTCTGCGCCCTTCCGATCTGCGGGTATGGAGGATGCAACAGGGTCAGCCACGGAGAGACACAACCAAAAAGGCCGCTAGCAGCGCTATCCCGAACCAACAGACCGAACGGAAGAAAACACCCCATCCCGAAATCCCAAAATTACACCCTCGGGAACCGTCGACCCGTCGAAGAGAATGGGGTTCCGACCAGAAGTAGGCCAGCATTCCGGACCCGATACAGGTAGCGGCCAACCAATATCCGACACTGGGCGCGCGCCCCTCTTTCCGGGTGACCATCACACCTACACCTACAACAAAAGCAGCCAAGACCATCCACTTGAGCCAGATGACCTCGATAAAGCGCCAGTAGAGTACAGGAACCACGAGCGAGACACCCCCCAGGCCGACTAGCGGATCCCTCGCATCCAACACCAGATCCACCCCATCATCCCTGAAGTGCCCCCGAAGGACCCGACTGAAGGCTTCGGCGCTGTCCCGGCCTTCCGGCAGGGAATCGAACCGATATGTATACTCTTTACTCCGCATGAATCCGTCCCCCCAGCGGGCCTGCGCCTCCATCGGGGACAGATAAATGACGTGAACCGATGAAATCCCGCCTTTTCGAGCGTCCTGCAGAAGTTCCGCCATTCCGGCAGCCTTTGGAAATACATTAGACGCCGCACTCAGGGAACCCATCAGGATCACCAAAATCCCAACCACCCGAAGCGTCCAGCTCACAACTGGACGCTCAAGGATGCACAAGCCTCCGCAGATTACCCTCACCCGTCGATTCATCAGCCTACCGTCACAGTCCAGTAATAAGCCTGATGCAAGGTACCCATACTCTTACCTTGACCTATATCAGGAAAAAGGTGAGTCAATGATTCGAGACCAGTCTCGTTGTACGCAGCGAAGGCGACAGTGAAGGATCTCTCACGCTTATCGACGTTGATCACCTGGTGAACTTGATCATAAGACCCCATGAAAGCCTCAGGAATCCCGGATCCCCCTTTCCCGTCGGTGTACATACCGTAGAGATCCTTGAAGAAATTCGTCTTGGGGTCACGATAAGAAGACCTGCCTCCCAGCGTTGACGGGTCAATATCGTATCCCGCACCAGAAATCTTCTCCTGCAGCCCTTCAAGAAGATCCCGGCTGTGCTTATTCCCGGCCAGTTGCTGCGTGATCAAGCTTCCCGCACCGAACGTCCGAACACCTCCCTTTCCATTTATCCACTCGTTCAGTAGATCGTTCCAAGTTTCTGCGGAACCTATTCCCATTGCATCCGCACAGCCTGCGGCAACACCTGAGGAAACCATCGCCCCTTCGGCGCACGGTCTGTGGTCGCCAGTAACGATCTGCACATACTTCTCTACCTCCCGCACTAGGCTTCCGTAAAGCCCTCCCTTCCACTTTGCCTTGAGCGCCTGGATAGCTTTCTGGCAGGGACTGTCACAACCGCTCCCGACAATCGTGGAACCAGCGCGGTTGCTACTGCCTCCGCCCCCGCGGTTGCTACTGCCTCCGCTGCTATGAGCGCCTCCGGACCTTCCAGGGGTAGGGCTCGGCGGACCGGCGGGGCCACCGTCGCGCCTGGGTTCGCTGTGGCCCGTGCCGTCGTCGATCCACAGTCCGGTGGGGTCGGAATGCGTGACGGGGTTGTTGTTGGAATAGGTGTAGCCGTTCATCTGCTGGGGGTCGGCCAGGTCCATGAGCCGGTCGACGGAGATGAAGCGGCCCAGTTCGGGGTCGTATTCGCGGGCTCCCAGGTGGGTGAGGCCCGTGGACTCGGTGTCATCGGTGCCGCCGACGAAGCCCCTGGTTCCGGGCCAGGACACGGGGGTCTGTCCGCGTATCGCGCCGAAGGGAAGCGTCCGGCGCTGGGTCAGCACCAAATCCTCGCCCTGGACGGCCAGTTCACCGGTGCCATGGTGGTCGGCGATGACGAAGGAGTGGGTCCCGTCGTCCGCGCGGATGGCCATATGGCCTCCGCCGAGGTCGACGTAGCGGGTGGCCTTGGCCTTGTCGGCTCCGGTGGGGAGCGTGACCTCAGTCCTGCCCAGGTAGAGCGTCGTCTCTGTGCTGGTGCGGCTGATGAGGCGGTTGCCCGCAGTGTCGTAGAGGTAGCTGGTGGTCTTGCCGTCCTCGGTCGCCGAGGCGAGGTGGCCCTCGGCGTCCCAGGTCAGGCTCTGACCGGGGCGGCTGGTGGTGTTGCCGGTCGCGTCGTAGGCGTAGTCGTCGACCGTGGTGCCCGACGGTGCCTGTGTGGTGACGGACGTGAGGGAGTGAGCCTTCGGCCCGCCCGGATCTGGGTAGCTGTAGGTGCGCTTGATGTCCTTGGTCGCGTCACCGAAGGTGTCGTGCCGGGTCTCGGTGACTCGGTTGCCGGACTTGTCGTACGAGAAGCTCTGCCAGTACGGGGCGGGACCGCCGATCCGGTCACCGGAAGGAGCCGTCGCGCAGGTGGTGGTGGGCTGCGTCCATGCCTCAGTGACACGGCCCAGGTAGTCGTTGATGAAGCACTGGTTGTCGGTGCCGCCGCGTGAGACGTCCGTCATCGACCGGACGTTACCGAACTCGTCGTAGCCGTAGGTGACATGGCGGTCGACGCCGGGCTGTTCCATGCGGTCGACGCGTGAGGTCGCGAGCCGCTGAGTGCCCCACTCGTACGTGTTGGTGACCTGGGTCTTCCTGCCGCCGTTCAGGCCCATCGAGTACTGCAGGGGTTTGCCGGTCAGGCTGTAGGAAACGCTGGATGTCATCCCGTCGCCGAGAACCGACATCAGCCGGAGCGTTTCCTTGTCGTAGCTGTAGGTGGTCAAGCCTCCCGGTAGCGAGCCGGCTGCGGAAGAGTTGACGCCGGCCGTCAGCCCCGAGGGCAGATAGGTCGTGATCTCCTGGTACGTGCCCTGCAAGGCGCCCTCGGCAGCCGGGATGACGACGGCGGTCCTCGTGGGGCGGTAGAGCCGGTCGTACGCGGTGACCTTGGAGATGTAGGCCTGGCCGTCGACGTAGCGCGTGGATTCGGCGAGTTGCCCCTTCGCACCGGTGAGGGTGTCGTACACCTGCTTGGTGCGCAGCGTGCCCGTCGCCGATCCCTCGCGCACCTCGGTCTGTCGGCCCAGGCCGTCGTAGAGGTAGGCCAGACCGGGGATGTCGGTCCGCGCGCCCTTGACGAAGGTCAACTGCCCTCGGTCGTCGTAGGTGTTCTCGGTGGTGCCCTTGTCCGGGTCGGTGGCGCTGGTCTGCCGGCCGAGCTGGTCGTATGTGTAGCTCCAGCTGCTGCCTGCGGGGTCGGTGACCTTCTGCAGCTCGCCGCGTGGCGTGTACCGGTAGGTGGTGGTGTCGAAGGCGGCGTTCTCCGAGCGGGTGTGGTGCTGCCGCAGTTCGGCGGTGTTGCCGCGAGCGTCGGTGAGGGTGGTCGTCGCGGTGCCGCCGTCGGGAGGTATGACGGTGGTGCGGTCGCCGCCGTAGATGGTCCGGGTGGTGTTGAGGACTGTTCCGCCGTCCCCGTTGCCCGCGATCTGCTTGGTCTCGACGGTCCGGTTCAGGCCGTCGAAGGCGGTCCGGGTCTGAGTCTCCACGGACAGGGCGTCGTCCGGCTCGAAGAGCTGGGTGCTCGGCCTGCCGGTCGTGTAGTACGGCGCGAACGCCTTGTTGGCGAGCCCACGTTCGTCGTAGAAGACGTCCGTGAGGATGCTGCCGCTGTCCGGGCCCGGGGCCTGGGTCTGCCGTTCACGCTGCAATCCGTCGTAGAGCGTGTACGACGTGATCTGTCCGCCGTTGTTGTTCAGGGTCTTGGTGGCGACGGCGAGCGTCGTGTCGGTGACCGTGTAGACGAACTCCTGGCTGGGAACCTGGGTGTTGCGCCGGTCCGGCAGCCACACCTTGGTGGACCGCCCCAGGGCGTCGTATGCCAGCTCGGTGACGTTGCTGTTGGTGTCGGTCTCCTTCACCGCGACACCGCGCAGCGGATGGAGGTCGGTGACGGTCGTCTGCGCCGAGGCCGCGTTACCGGCGGTGGCGGGAGGCGTGGTCACCTTGACCTGGGTGGGCAGTCCTGTGGCCGGCGTGTACGTCGTGGTCGTCTTCCGTCCGTCGTCACGGGCGGTGCGGACGGGCGTGCCGGTCCCGGTGACGGTGACGTCCGCCACCAGGTCCGTGGTCATCAGCTGACGGCCGTAGTCGTCGTAGGTGGCGCCGGACTCCAGATAGGCGGCCTTGGTGCCGTCGTGGCTCTTCAGCCTGGCGATCGCGGAGACATCGCCCTTCGTGGGGGCGGCTCCGTACGCGCCCCCGTCGTACGCGGTCCGTGTGTCCGAGAGAACGTCCTTGGACCGGTCGGTCGTGGCGTCGCATGCCTTCGTGACCGTTTCCACCCGGGCGGGGAGGTCGAGGATGCGGGCGCCGGTGGCCTCCGGGTAGGTGGTGCGGATGCACTGGTCGTCGGCCGTGGTGGCGTCGTCACCGAAGTCGTCGACCTGGATGACCCGGCCTGCGACGGTGTCGTGCTTGACCGCCGTCGACGTGGTGCGCCACTTGGTGCCGACGCCGTCGTCGAGGGAGACCCACTCCTTGGTGCCGGAGGTGCCGACGAAGTTGGCCGTGACCGTGCCCCAGTCGCGAACCTTCTTGGCGGTCTCGTGGTGCCACGGCCTGTTGACCGACTTGCTCAGGGCCTTGCCGCCCGGCTTGTCGTACGTGACGGTCTTGTAGCCGTAGCCCGCGGTGGACTCGTGGTCGGTGATCGGGTCGCCTTCGCCTGTGGCAAGCGCGACCGAGACGGCCTTCGTGCCACCGGAGGTGTTCTTCCGGTCGCCGTCCATACCGCGCAGGAAGTAGTGGTCCTGCTGCGTCTTCATGGCGGCGTCGCCGCCCTGACCACCGGTCCGGACCTGGACCTGGCCGTAGCCCCGCCACTGGGACCAGGTCTTTTCCTTCTCCTTGGTCAGACCGTCGTCGTCATCGAAGTGCCAGGCCGCGTTGCCCCGGTAGTCGTACCGCGTGACCTGGTCGGGTGCTCCGCCGATATGGTCCGTCACCGTGACGGAGGTGGTCACGTACTTGTTGAACCAGTGCTGTGTGGCGGGGTCGGAGTCGCTGCCGCCGATGTACTGGGGGAAACAGCGCGTGGTATTGGTCTCGGGCGTCGGCAGCGCGTTCCAGTCGCACGTCGGATCCGAGTAGTTGGCGGTGATCTGGGCGCCGTACTCGTCCGCGACGGAGAACAGACGCGACTTGATGAACGGGGCGAAGCCGTCGCCGGTCCGGTCCAGGCGGTTCGCCATCTGCTCGTAGGCGAACGTCGTCTTCGGCAGCGTGACGGTCGGCGTCGCCGACACACCTGTGTGCTCAATGCTGTCCAGCAGCAGCTGGTAGTCGGCGTCGGCCATGCCCCAGCGGTGGTCGAACTTCCAGGAGTCGACCTTGCCGTAGGTACCGTCGGACTGGAGTACCTGGGTCGTGATGCCGGTCAGCCGCTTGCGTGTCCAGAAGGAGGGGGACAGCCTGCCGTTGTCACAGCTGGTGCCGGCCTTGCAGTTCAGGTCCCAGGGCGTGTCGTACCAGTAGAAGGACTTGGAGTCGATGGTGTCCGCAGCGCAGGTGACACCGGACTCCGGCAGGCACCGCTCGGCGTTGTCGAAGACGACCTGGGCCAGCGGCTGCGTCGCGTACAGGTCGTTCGACTTCTGTCCGTAGTCGATGCGCTTCAGGTAGCCGCCGCGGGTGTACGGGGTGTCGTCCGCCGCCTTCAGGTTCCGGCCGTAGGAGTTGCTCTCCTTGCCGTAGCGGTAGCTGATCGTGTTGCCGTGGGTGTCGACGACGTAGTCGAGGTTCCACCGCCATGCCTGCTGGCACCAGGAGTCCGCGAACGTCGCGGCGTGGCACTTCTCACCGGAGTCGTTGCCGTACACCGGCAGCGTCCAGGTGGAGTCCGTGGTGTCCTTGCCCGAGCTCCAGCCCGGCAGCCGGTTGTAGCCGAAGTAGTACCGGGTGCCGTTCGGGGCCGTCAGCTCCCAGTACTCGCCGTCGTTGTCCCCATTGCCGCGGTCGACGGACTCCAGGCGCTTGATCCGGGTGCCGTCGTCCTTCTTCAGCTTGAACTCGTCCTTACCTGCGGCGGGGACGAGTTCACCGCCGGAGCCGTTGAACGAGATGAAGGCGTTGTCGTAGGCCCAGCACATGTCGCCAGGCTTGTTCCCGTCGGCGTTCTTCACGCCGTCGTCCGCGCAGGGTTTGTAGCGGCGCTCGATGAACCCCGGCCACAGGTCGAAGCCGTCACCGACCCAGGAACCCTGGTTGTTCGTCCCGCCGGTCCGGCCGTCGATGGCCGCGGAGGAGTACGAGAGGCCGATGCTCGGCTGCAGGTCTCCGGGGACCGCGGGCGTCGGGATGCCGTACGACCAGGTGAAGCTGCCGGTGCTGAGATTGGTCTGCCAGGTGGAGGAGGGGGCGAGTGGTGTGGCCTTGTAGTCCCCCTTGTCCCCTTCGGCCTCGGCCGTCGCGGCCAGCACCGTCGGACCTCCGGCCCGGAGGCTCACCGACTCGGCGGTCAGTGTGTGCTCCTCCGTGTCGTTGGTGGCGTCGACGGGTCTGGCGGACCGGCAACGCTCCTCATCGGGGGTCGTGAGGGCGCAGGCCGGCAGTTCGACGAGGTGGATGCGGGAGGCGTAGGAACCGCCGTACAGCTCCGCGAAGTCGCCGTAGTCGAAGGTCAGCGCGATGTCTGCGCTGTTCGGCCCGGAAGTCGGGAGCTTCGGGTCCAGGGTGAACAAGGCGCCGTTCACCCCGGCCCGCTCAGCCTTCTCGGCGCCGAAGAGACGCAAGGTCACGCTGCTCGGTGTGGAGGCGGTTGGGGCGGTGTCGCGGCTCTTGGCCGTCTTCGTCGGAGCCGCGTCCTGGGCCCTGCCGATCCCGATCGGCTGGCCCTTCGGGCCGGCGAAGCGCTTCATGCCCTTCGCGCCGGGCTCGGGCACGGCGATCGATATCGCCTCCACGGGCTGGGGCAGCCGCGCCTTCGGGGCTCTCGACGGAACCTTGGGTCCTGGGGTCCGGGTACGCGGCTTGGCGGTGACGCCCTTGCTTCCCGCAACGGGCTTCTCCGCGGTCGGCAGTTCGGGCAGATCGGTGGACGCCGCCGTCGAGGCCGGGACGGCAGCGGTCTGGAGCAGAGTGGCAACCATCACGGCGGAGATCGCCAACGACGTCCGTCGGAACGCTCTGCTTCTGAGGGTGAATCCTGTCGTGCGTCTCATACGTGGTGTGTCCATCACTGTCGGGCGCCGCATGCCGACTGAGGGGCGCGACGCAGAACTGAAAGGGCACGCTCTGGTGGGTACGCGGGCGCACGGGGCGCCACTCCGATCGGTGGCCCGGAGCGGCGCCACCGATCGGCAACGTCAGTCGGTGGAGGGCACTTCGGTGGGGATGTCGATGAACGACTGGGCGAGCCGGCCGATCTGGTCCTCGTTCAACGTCCCCTGGAATGCCCAGACGTCGTCGATCGACCCGGCGAAGTACTCGCCCGTGGTGTCCGCCATGGCGCGGCCCACCAGCATGTTCTGGCCCGCCTTGAAGGTCAGTACGTCGTCCGCCCAGGCCACGAGGTCCTGGCAGGCGTCGTCGTCCGGCTTGCCGTCCCCGTCGTTGTCGCCGCAGGCCACTTCCTGGAGCACGCCGTTGACGTAGAGGCGGGCCTCCTTGGCGAAGCCGTCGTAGACCACCGCGAGATGGTTCCAGTCGCGGACGTCGAAGAACTCCGTACTGCCGGTCTGCTTGACCGCGGCCCCCGAGCTGTCCGCGTCGGGGAGCGTCAGCTCCCAGCGGCCCAGTCCGGAGACATCAGCGGGATCAGGCTGGAAGCGGACATCGAACGCACTGCGGGTGGCTCCTGAGGTGCTGACCACGGACATCGAGTGGTCCGGCTGGGCAGCCGCCTGCGCCCACGCCGTCACCGTGAAGCTGGCGCTCGTATCGACCGGCACGGACGGGATCTCTCCGTAGGCGTCGACGCCATTGAGCTGAAGACCATTGAAGTCGACCGTTCCCGGTCCGAGTTCCGCGCCCCCGTGCACGGTCATCGGCTGGTTCTCGCCGCTGGCATCCGGAGTGGTCGCGGGCTGGCCCGTGGTCTTCTCCTCGAAGTTCCAGCGTCCCTTCAGCACCGGGCTCCGGCGGAAGAGTTGCTGTACCTCTTCGGCGGACACCGGCCGGTCGAAGAAGCGGACGTCGTCGATCTGACCGGGGAAGAACGAATCCAGTTGGCCGTCGTACGAACCGGCGCCGATCTGCACGGCACCGCCCGCGTACCACGTCGTGGCGGCGTCGGCCCGCCCGGCTTCGACACCGTTGACGTACAGGACCAGTTGGCGCCTCACGGTGTCGAACACACCGACCAGATGCGCCCATTCACCGCCTCGGGCCGTCGTGCCCTGCGGCTGCATAGCGCGGATCAGACCGGAATCCGATGTATCCGAGAGGTACTGGTTGAAGACCCAACGGTCGTACGCGCTGGAGTAGTACAGCTCGAAGCCCGGTTTGTGAACGCTTGTCTGCGTCGCAATGATCGCGGCATGATCCGGCTTGGTCTTCGGAAGCTTCGCCCATGCCGATACGGTGAAACTGCGCTGGTTGTTGAGATGTGGCGCACCGGCGACGGCGTAGTCGTCCGTACCGTCGAGTGTGAGCGCCTTGCCGCTCACCCCGGGCCGGCCGGTGACAGCGCCTCCCTTGAGAACCGCAGGGTGGACGTCCGCCCGGCCCGTGATCGTCGTGGCGTCGGCCGGCTCGTCCATGGGGAACACCGCACGGGCGGGTCGGCCGGAGCCTATCGGCTGCTTGTTGTAGAGGCTGGTCACCTCCGCCTGCGAGATCGGCTTGTCGTAGATCCGCAGTTCGTCAATGGCGCCGGGGAAGAACGACTCGCTCCGGCCGCTGTACAGGCCGGCACCGATCCGCAGTCCTCGTCGGGCGTCCCAGGGCGTGCTGTACGACGTCGTGCCGACCAGTACCCCCTGGACGTAGAGCTTCAACTCCTTCGACGCCGAGCTGTAGGTGCCGACCAGATGCGTCCACTGCCCGGCGGTCACACCGCCGGGGGCGTCCGCCATGGCACGGACGGGCACGGCCGTCGCCGAGTCGGATGTGTACTGGTTGAAGACCCAACGGTCGTACGCCTGGGAGTAGTACAGCTCGAAACCAGGGCTGTGGTTGCCGGGCTGCGCGGCGATGATCGCCGCCGTGTCCGGCATCCTCGACAGTTCCGCCCACGCGGACACCGAGAAGCCCGTCTCGGTGGCGACCGTGGGAATGTCGGTCTCCGCGTAGTCGTCGACACCGTCGAACAAGACGGCCGTCCCGATGACACCGGGCACGCCTGGCACGGCACCGCCGTGCAGGGTGGCGACCCGGGCACCGGCCGTGCCGTTCGCCTCGGTCGCACCGGCTGCCTCGTCCATGCTCCAGGCGGCCTTTTCCGGTTGCCCCGCCTTGACCCGGTACTGATACGTACGGATCTCACTGCCGTTACCGGCAGCGTCGAACGCCTGGGCGGTGAGGAAGTTCAGCCCCGGCTCGGCCGGAAGGATCTGAGCGGTTCTTGCCGCGCCCCCCGAAGTGGTCACGGTGTTCTTCGACGAGGGGTCGCTGTTGATCCCGTACCAGTACTTCGTCACATCGTTCTCGGACGCCTTTATCTCAAAAGCACCGTACTTTCCGACCCCGTCGAACCAGGGATCCTCCGGGTTTCCGGGATCGGAAGCCGGATAGTCCCTCGACGTGACAGCGGGAGCCTTCGGGACCGAGGTGTCATAGGTGAAGTAGCAGCCGGTGGGGTCGCCCGCGTGCGACCACGGAGAGTACTGAGCCCCGTCGTACGAGCGGACATACCAGGAGATCTGCTTGTTCGGCGGTATCGAGGTCGGAAGGCTGATCGCGAAACTCGATCCGGAGGGCTTCGACGACGTCCGCGCCGGACTCCACCGGGCGATGTTCCCCTTGCCGTCCCCGGCGTCCCAGGAAGCCTGGAACTGCACCGAAACATTGTCCTTGTCGGGGTCCGTCACATTGTTGGCGCGGATCGTACCCAAGGTGCGGACCTTGGCCGCGTTCGCCGGACGCTTGCACGTCCCGCCGTACTCCATCGACAGTTGCGACATCTTCACCTGTGCCGGCGGACGGTTGTACTTCACCCGCAGGAACGCCTTGTCCGAGAAACGCTTCCAGCTGTACCCGTCGGTCTCACTGGCCGCTCGGAGTCCGAAGGTCATGGTGGCCCATTTACCGTTCGCGGCTTCCTGCACGGCGGCCTTCACGTCGAATTCCGCGTCCTTCGCCGCGCAGCCCTCATAGCCGTAGGCGAAGGACGCCGACCTCAGCTCCTTGATCCAGAAGCCCGCCGCGTTCTGCGAGTTCCACGTCGTGGACGCGGAGATGTCCTTGGTGCGCCACAACTGGACGCTGCGCGCTGCGCACGAGGCCGACCAGGTGTTCTGCACCACGAACTCCGCCGAGAGGATCGACTTGCCCGCGAACGTTGATGTGGGGATCCGGTAGAAGAGCCGTTTTGTGTCATTGGGGGCGCAATAGCTCCAGTTGCAGTACCCCATGCCGGCCGTGGACTCCCCGTTGAACTTCCATTGCGGCGAAGAGGCCCAGTACTTCGACGCCATCGTCCACGCGGAGGCCCGCGGCTGATACCACTGCGGGTCGATGAAAACGGGGTACTCGGTGTCGTCGCCCTTCAACAGGTCGACATCCGGCGTCAGTACCAGTTCCTCGCCGTCTGCCGCGACCTTCACGTCGACCGGGGCGAGCCGACCGGACTCGGTCGGCGCCGGCTTCTCTCCCGGGGCCGTCGTACCGGCCACCTGCCCGGAAGGAGCCGAACGGGACGGCGGGACGGCGCCTTCGAGACCTTCCGGTCCCGGAGAACTCGAATCCCACATCATCGGCTTCGGCGCCTCGAACACAGCTCCCTGCGCACCGTGGTCGACCGCCTGGAGTCCCCCATCGGCCGTCTCGTTCACGTCCATGCCACGGGTCTGGAGCTTGAAGCGCAGTTCGGCAAGGTCCTCGCTCGCGGCGGCCAGTGCGGACTTCACCACCAGCAGCTGGGTGAATCCGTCCTCCTGGGCCTCCATCCGGAGGTCCACATCAGGAAGGACTTCGCTGTACGTGGCGACCGGACCGTCCAATTGCGGCGCGGGCAGAGTTCCCGGCCAGGACAGGGCCAGTTCGCGGCCCGCCTTCGTCATGCGCACCAGCGGGTCGGTACCGCCTCGGGAGAATTCCAGGCCGACCGTGCTCACCTTCGGCGCGACACGGCCGCCTTCGGACGGTGCCAGGTCGGTGTCGATGGGCTTCCATTCCCCTTGGACCCGGGCTCTCACCGGCCGCAGGTACTCCCGGGCCTCCAGATTTCCGTCGGGCGTCGCGAAGACATCGCGGCTTTCACCCCGCAGCGAGAGCACTTCAACCGGCTGGTCGGTATGTTTTGCAGCGGCCTGGGCGGCTTCGATGCTCGATTCGGCACCGGGTTCGGACTGCTCCGCAGGCGCGGGCGTTGGTGACGCGGGCTCCACCGCCGCCGCTTGAGGCGGCGGCGCCCCCATCACGGCGACGCTCACCGCGACGGCCGCAACTCCCGTCCCACTACGACGACACAGACGTCTCCACATAGCCCCCACCCAGGCCCCGCGAACATGAAGATTCCCTGAAAAGTGGAATCCTTCGGGACTCTATGTAGTGGCCATGTGAATGGCCAGGGGGATCTTTCACCCCACCCTCCACAAACAGGGCGCGCGGTATGTGGCGTGGGCCACAGGGCGTTGGCCGGGCCGAAGCCCCTCCCCTCGGGCGTCCGCGCGAAGTCGGGTGTGGACGACCGTGGAGGGGAAGCTCAGCCCTGGGGGCACTCCCACATCGGCGTCACCGCCGGTCTCCAACCCCACGTCCGACGCCGCGTGGCGATACTTTGCGACGGCTGACACGCCATCCGTCAGTGGTGCGCACGACGGTGTCGTCGTAGGAAACGGAACCACGGGAGCCGTCCGGTGGGCGCGGTTACGCCTCCCCGACCGCCGTCGCCCGCCAGGGGGCGAGGCGTTGGACGTCGCGGGCGGTGGCCGTCACCCCGGACAGGAAGCCCTGGGCGCGAGGGGATGCCGTGTCGCGGAGCCATTCCGGGGCTATGTCGCAGACCGCGACCCTGGCCTCCGTACCCGCCAGGGCGAGCGGCAGGGTGTGGACGACGGTGGAGGGGAAGCTCAGGACGGTGCGGCCGATCGGGCCGCGGCGGGCTATGAGTTCGAGCGGAAGGTCGGGGCGGACGATCTCCAGTCCGGTGGCGGCTTCCAGGGCGTGGAGCTTCTCGGCGGACTCGCGGCGGTGGGCGAAGTAGCGGGTGGCCTGATGGGTGCGGGCCAGGGTGGTGACGGCCTCCAGATAGCGGTCCTGGTCGACCACGCCGGTCTCGACGAGGGAGGTGCCGACCAGGTCCGCGCCCTTGGTGAGCCGGGGCGGGCCGAAGCGGGCGCGGGTCCAGGCGAAGGTGTTGGGGGTGACGGTGACACCGGGCGGGGCCTCGACCGGCATCGCCGTGAAGACCTCGACCGTACGGTTCGCGGAGGGGATGAAGCGGCTGCGCGCGCGAGCCGTGACCGGGGCCAGGACCAGCTCGCGCGGGCCCGTGCTGCCCTTGCGGTGCCAGCGCACCAGGCGTTCGCCGCGCGCGAGCTGGGCGACGAACTCCATGGTGGCCGTGCCGTCGTCGACCACCGTCAGGCGGCGGGCGCGGACCATGGTCAGCAGGAGCTGGACGTAGCGGGAGAACGGGTCGCCTATGACGATCCGGTCCGCGTCGCGCAGCAGTCCGGCGAGTGCACGCAGAGTCTTCAGGGGCGCGCTCGCGCCGCCGCGCGCCTCCTGCCATCGGACGTTGACGCCCTCGTCGCGGGCCAGCTCCGCCATCCGGCGCAGCTGACCGCGCGACATCGGGTCGACCGGGGGGAGGACGACGACCGTGACGTCCGCGAGGACGTGGTCGTCGCCTCCCTCTGTGTAGGCCCACTCCAGGACGTTCAGGAGCTGGACCGGGCTCTCGACGAAGGCGAGGTTCACCGGTCGGCCCGTCAGACCGCGACCGGCTCGGCCGCCTGGGCGGCCTCGTTCTCGGTGACGACGCCCGCGACCCGGCGGAGCTTCTTCATCGGGCCGAGCTCGGACTCGTACACCTTCTTGACCCCGTCGCCGAGCGACGCCTCAATGGTGCGGATGTCGCGCACCAGGCGGCTGAGGCCCTGCGGCTCGACGGAGGCGGCCTGGTCGGAGCCCCACATGGCGCGGTCGAGGGTGATGTGGCGCTCGACGAACGCGGCGCCGAGGGCGACGGCGGCGAGGGTCGTCTGAAGGCCGGTCTCGTGGCCGCTGTAGCCGATCGGGACGTTGGGGTACTCCTGCTGGAGGGTGTTGATGACCCGCAGGTTCAGCTCCTCGGCCTTGGCCGGGTAGGTGGAGGTGGCGTGGCAGAGCAGGATGTTCTCCGAGCCCAGGACCTCGACCGCGTGCCGGATCTGCTTCGGGGTGGACATGCCGGTGGAGAGGATGATGGTGCGGCCGGTGGCCCGCAGGGCGCGCAGCAGCTCGTCGTCGGTGAGGGAGGCCGAGGCCACCTTGTGGGCGGGCACGTCGAACTTCTCCAGGAAGGCGACGGCCTCGGTGTCCCACGGGGAGGCGAACCAGTCGATGCCGCGCCGGGCGCAGTGCTCGGAGATGGCCCGGTACTCGTCCTCGCCGAACTCGACGCGGTGGCGGTAGTCGATGTACGTCATCCGGCCCCAGGGGGTGTCGCGCTCGATGTCCCACTGGTCGCGCGGGGTGCAGATCTCCGGGGTGCGCTTCTGGAACTTGACGGCGTCGCAGCCGGCGTCGGCGGCCACGTCGATCAGGGCGAGGGCGTTGTCCAGGTCGCCGTTGTGGTTGATGCCGATCTCACCGGTGACGTAGACGGGGCGACCGGGGCCCGCGGTACGGGTGCCGAGGGTGCGCAGACGGGAGGTGCTCATGAGATGTGTTCCTTAACTCGGGGTTGTCGCGGGTGAATCGGGGATGTCGCGGGTTTGGGGCCCCGCGTCACTCGGCGGACCGGGTGAGGGTGTGAGGTGTGGGAGCGGGCGGGGTGAGGGCGGGGCCCAGCAACCAGGCCGCGATCTCGCGGATCGCGCCGAAGCCGCCCGGCGTGGTGGTGACGGCACGCGCCGCGGCGCGCACCGAGTCATGGGCGTCGGCGACGGCGACGGGCCAGCCGGCGAGTGCGAAGCACGGCAGGTCGTTGACGTCGTTGCCCACGTAGAGGACACGTTCGGGGGCGATGGACTGTTCGTCGCACCACTGCTTGAGGGCCAGGTCCTTGCGGTCGATGCCGTGCAGGACCGGGATGCGGAGTTTGTGGGCGCGGGCCGCGACGACCGGGTTCTGTTCCGTGGAGAGGATCAGCAGGGGTACGCCGGCCTTGCGCAGGGCGGCGATGCCCAGGCCGTCGCCGCGGTGGACGGCGACGATCTCGCGTCCGTCGGCGTCGATGAGGACCCGGTCGTCGGTCTGGGTGCCGTCGAAGTCGAGGACGACCGCGTCGACGTCGGCGAGGACGGGCAGCGACGAGGGGTCCAGCAGCGGCGCGAGGGCGCGGGCGCGGGCCAGATCGTGCGGGTCGTCGATCTCCAGGACCCGCGCGGGGTCGGTGCGCACGAGGGCGGTGTGGCCGAAGAAGCGGTGGCGGTGGGCGCGGAAGCCGGTGGCGTCCATGGCGTACGCGGCACCGGTCTCCAGCAGGTCCTCGGGGCGGTCCTGACGCATCTGGCGCACGGATTTGTCGTGGTTGACGCCGTGGTTCTCCTCCTCCAGGACGCTGCCGTCGCGCCAGAGGAAGCCGTGGAAGGGGGCGACCGTGACCGCCGTGTCGGCTCCCTCGCGGGCGACCGCGGCGGCCACGCCGTCGATGTCCTCCCGCACGATGAAGGGGCTGGTGCACTGGACCAGCAGGACCGCGTCGACCGTCCGTTCGCCCGTCGCCTCGTACGCGTCCAGGGCGTGCAGCACGGCGTCCTCGCTGCTCGCCTTGTCCCCCGCGATGGCCGCGGGGCGCCGCACGACGTGCAGCCGTTCCGGGGTGCCGGAGGTGTCGCCGGCCGCGCGGGCGGCGTCCGCGATGGCCTCGTCGTCGGTGGTCACGACGACGTCCGTGACCTCGCGGGAGGCCAGGCAGGCGCGTACCGCGCGGGCGACCAGCGGTACCCCTCCGACCTGGGCGAGGTTCTTGCCCGGGACGCCCTTGGATCCGCCGCGGGCGGGGATCACGGCGAGCACGGTGGGGGTCGGTGACATCTCTGCTCCTGAAGGGGTGGACACGGTGGGCTCGGCGGCACCGGGTGCGGCGCAGGCACCGACGGCGGCGGGCCCTCGGGGCGTGCGCCCGGGAGCGCCGACCGCGGTGCTGGCGGACCCGGTGACGCCGGTGGCGCGGACCGTGGTGGTGGCGGGCCCGTTGGCCCGGGGAGCGGCCGTCACAGCTCGCCCATCCGTCGGATGACCGGGGCGACCCGCTGGACGCCCTGCCGGTACGCGCCGCGCGCCGCCTCCCGTACCGCCTCGCGGACCGCGCCGCGCAGTCCGCCGGTCTCGCGCGGCCGCTCCGCGCCCGGCAACGATCCGCCGTCGGGGCCCAGGTGGTGGCGGGCGAGGAGGCCGGGGAGGTAGCCGGGGGCGGTGGTGGGTGTGTAGTACGGGGCGATCTCGGGCAGCCGGCCGACGGTCAGCAGGTCCTCCACGCGGGCGCGGGCGGTGTCGTAGGCGGTGGCGTACGTGCCGTCGGCCGCGACCCCCTGGCCGGCCAGCCATCCTGCGTCGGGCTCCGGGCGGTGGCCGCCGTCGAGCTGGTCCCAGGAGGCGAGCAGTCCGGAGCCGATGAAGTGGTGGTTGCCGAGCGCCTCGCGGACGCCGAGGTCGGTGAGGACCGCGGTCGGGATGCGCCGGTGCAGGGACTCCAGCGCGGCCGTCGAGGAGACCGTGACCAGCAGGTCGGCACCGTCCAGGACCTCGCCCATGTGCCCGTACACCAGGCGGAGGTTGGGCGGCGGGCCGCCGGGGATCCGCTCCGCGAGCCGCTGGTACGGGAGTTCCTCGATGTGTGTGGTGTGCTCGCCGGGCTTGGAGCGCAGCTTCAGCAGCACCTCGCGGTCCGGGTGCAGCCGGGCGTGCTCGACGAGCCGGCGCAGCAGGTACGTGCGCTCGGCGCGGGACGCGGGCACGGAGGGCTGCGCGGCGAAGACGACCGTCTCGCGGTTCTCCTTCGGGCGGTACGGCTCGCCGCCGAGGAACGGCAGGGCGGCCTCCGTGACGGCCGAGGCGTCGGCGCCGACTCCCTCGTACACCGCGCGGAAACGCTCCGCGTCGTGGCGGGAGTTGGCGAGCACGACGTCCGCGCCGTGCCGCAGCAGCAGCCCGTCGGCCAGCTTTTCGTAGACGACGCCGACGTAGCCGGTGACGACGACCGGCCGGGTCGGCAGCCGGAGCGCGGCCAGGCCGTGCAGCATCGCCTGGACGGCTCCCCCGACGAGGGCGAGGACGACCACGTCGTACCCCTCGTCCCGTACCCCGTGCAGGAACTCGACGGCCGACACCTCGCGCACCCGGTCGGAGGCGATACCGACGTCGCCGACCTCGGCGAGCTGGCGCGGGGTCGGGGTGGCCCGGCCTCGCAGCAGCAGTCCGCTGATCTCTGCGCGCTGCGCCGGACCGCCGAGGCCGCCGGTGGTGAGGCGGCGCGCGGTGAGCGCACCCCATTTCCACCTGGTGTCGGAGTCTGCGAGCACGGCTACCCGGAGGGCGGTCGTCTTATCGGTACGTGGAGCCACGCCCCAGAACTTAGGAAGGCATTTCGATTCGCGGCCCAACGGAGCAGCAACAGATGGTTAACAGAAAACCGACGATTGACCAATCAATCCGGAGTTCGGCTCGGCAACCCGCGTATTCACGCCGGTTCACCATGTTCACATGCGCCGTTCACCTGCTGTCCTTTTCCGGGACAGGGTAAATGCCGAACCCGCCCTTAACGTGACCGGGTGGTTACGCTCTCCGTCATCGTGCCGTTCTACAACGTGCAGACATACGCCCTCGACACCCTCGGAAGCCTGCGTGCCAACGCACGCGAGGACTTCGAGTTCATCCTCGTCGACGATGCCTCGACCGACGGGACCGCGGACATCCTGCGCCGCGCGCGGGACGAGATCCCGGGGGTGGTACTGCGACGGCACGAGCAGAACCAGGGGCTGGCGACCGCCCGCAACACCGGCCTGGACGCGTCACGCGGCCGGTACGTCACGTTCCTCGACGGGGACGACTGGCTGGCTCCCGGGCACTGCGCCGGTCTGGTCGCCGCGATGGACCGTCTGGGCTGCGATTTCATCCGGACCGACCATGTGCAGTGCACCGCCAGGTCACGCACCGTGCGCCGGGTGCCCTACGGCCTGCGCGACGTGCCGGCGCATCCCCGCGACGCGATCCTCCCGGTCACCCGCACCACCTCCGTCGACTACCCGTACGCCTGGGCCGGCGCCTACCACCGCCGCCTGGTCGACCGCGGGCTGCTCCACTTCACGGACGGACTGCGCACCGCCGAGGACCGCCCGTGGATCTGGCGGCTGCACCGGGAGGCGGAGTCCTTCGCCGTGGTCGGCCTGCTCGGTGTGTTCTACCGGCGCGGGGTCGCCTCCTCCCTGACCCAGATCGGCGACCTCCGGCAGCTCGATTTCATCCGCGCGTTCGATCAAGTCCTTGAGGAGACGGCGCGGGATCCCGAGGCCGATACATTGCTGCCGAAAGCGGTGCGCACCTATTGCGCGCTCATCTCCCACCATCTGGCGACCATGTCCAAATTCGAGCCGGCCGTGGCCCGCAGACTCCTCGACATGAGTTCGGCCGCTTTGCACCGCATGCCGCAGGACATTCTGAAGGAGACGTTCGACTCCATGGACACCGACAGGTCCGCCCGGCTGCGGCGGCTGCGGCGTCGGCCTCTCACGGGGGCGGGCGCCGCGGCATGACCACTCAGATCCTCTGCGCGTCCACCCTCTACGGCGCGGCCACCCTGGCCGCGGCCGTCGACGCGGGCCTGATCCGGCCCGCGGACCGGCGCATCCTGCTGATCAGCAACAACGCCGCCGTCCCCGAGGTCGCACCGGCACTCGACGCGATGCCGGGCTTCGAGGCGCTCCGGGGCCGGTTCGACGAGGTCCGCTCCTGGAACGCGGCGATCGAGCCGTTCCACCCGTCGGGCTGGTCGCCACGGACCGCGGACCTACCGCTCTGGGAACGCCATCTGCGCAGGCTCTGGGAACTCGGTGACGACGACGTCGAGTTCGCCGTCGAGTCCATCCAGGTCGATCCGGCTCTCGCCCTCACCGGAATCTTCGTCGGCGCACCCGTGGACGTGTACGCGGACGGGCTGATGAGTTACGGGCCCACCCGGATCAAGCTCGACCCACTGCTCGGCACGCGCGTGCGACGGCTTCTCCACCTCGACCTGGTCCCCGGTCTGAAGCCCCTGCTGCTCACGGAGTTCGACGTCGAGGCGAAGATCGTCCCGGGTGATTCCTTCCGCCGGGTCCTCGGGGAGGTCGGGACGGCCTCGCCCCCGCCCGACTGCCCGTACCGCAGTCCGGCGCTCCTCCTCGGCCAGTACCTCTCGTCACTGAACATCCTCACGGCCGAGGAGGAAGAGGAGCTCCACCTGCGGATGCTGCGCGGTGCCGTGGGGCGCGGGCACCGGCAGATCGTCTTCAAGCCCCACCCGACGGCGCCCGCACGCTGGTCCCGTCTGCTGGAGTCCGAGGCCGGACGGCTCGGCGTGGAACTGACCGTGCTGGACGCTCCGGTGCTCGCGGAGACGCTGTACGAGCGGCTCCGGCCGGCCCTCGTCGTGGGCTGTTTCTCGACCGCGCTCTTCACCGCTCGCGCGTTCTACGGTCTGGACACCGCTCGTACGGGTACCGGAACGCTGCTGGAGCGGCTGACCCCGTACCGCAACAGCAATCGTGTGCCGGCGGTTCTCGCCCACACCCTGCTGCCGGAACTCGAAACGGGACGCATCCGGACCCCCGGTGACCCCGGCCGGCTCGTGGCCACGCTCGGGTTCACGATGCAGCCGCGCATCCACCCGTGTCTGAGGCCGACCGCCACCGCATACCTGGCGGACGGCGCCACACCGGACGAACGGCAGCTCTTCCCCCGTCGCACGCTGACGGTGCTCGGGCTCCCCGGCGGTCTGCCCGGCAGACTCGCGTCCCTCCCCCGCAACCCGGCCCTGCGGCGGGTAGCGCGCAGGGCACGCCGCCTCGGGCGGACCGTGCTGCGCTGACGCCTGCTGCCTGTGGTCGCTCCCCGTCCGGGCCTCGGCCGAGCGGGTCCGTCGGGCCCCGGACAGGGGCGGCGGCCTCGTACGGTTCCCGGCCCCGTCCGGGTCCCGGCGTGATCGGTGGGACGGGGCGGCGACGGTGCCCAGCCCGCGAGCGCGGTCCTCGCCCTCGTCGGCCGGGGCGGGCGGGCGGCCCGCCCCGGGCGGCCGTCAGACGCGCAGGGTGTTGCGGGTGCGCCGCACCGTACGCCGCAGCCGGGCCGCGGCGCCCTGGGCGCTGCCGCCGGGCAGGGAGAGTTTGCCGAGCCGACGGCGCTTGAAGTAGTGCCGGGTGCTGCCGTCCAGCCGTTCCCGCAGCCAGTTCTCCGCCTCGCCGCGCAGTTCCGGATGGAGACCCGACTGCATGCAGTAGCCGACCGTGCGGACCAGCGGGCCCAGGGTCGCGGGTGCGCTGTCGGGCAGCGGGGAAACGTCACCGCCGCCGTGGCCCTCCAGATCGGGCACCAGGTGGTCGACGATGGTCAGCGGAACGCGGTTGCTGTTCTCGTAGGGTGCGACGCGCTCCAGCACCAGGCCCGTGCCGACCCGGGCGACCGGAATCCCGTAGTGCACCGCGGCCGTGAGCATGGCGGTCGAGAAGCAGCCGACGACCAGCGAGGGCGCGCACCTCTCGAAGAGGGTCTCCGCCAGCAGCGGCGTGTCCGTCGTGACCAGCCGCACTCCGGTCTCGGCCGCGGCCCTGTCCAGGGCGTCGGAGTAGCGGGCGGGGGCGGTGGGATGGGGCTTGAAGAGGACGGAGGTGTGGCCCGCGCGGGCGGCCCCGCGCAGCATCCGGATGTGCAGGTCCTCCTCCTCGTCGACGGTGAGGATGTCGAGGGCGGCGAGGTACTGGCCCAGGAGCACGGCGGTGGGGGCCTGCGCCACCGCTTCGGTGAGCGCCGGGTCGCCGTCCGCCGAGTCGGCGATCTCGCCCAGGACCTTGCGGAAGGCGTCCGCGGGGACGAGTTCGGGCGCCACGTCGAATTCGGACAGGAGCAGGGGCCGGAGGCCGGGAACCAGGTCGAGGTGGAGCACGCGCT
The DNA here is from genome assembly GCF_044548345.1 of Streptomyces sp. NPDC052042. Taxonomy (NCBI): domain Bacteria; kingdom Bacillati; phylum Actinomycetota; class Actinomycetes; order Kitasatosporales; family Streptomycetaceae; genus Streptomyces; species Streptomyces sp. NPDC052042. Next base: position 169,883 of record NZ_JBIUBU010000016.1, read on the forward strand.
GGACGCGGCAGCCGATCGACTGGGGCAGCCTGGTGCGGGTCGGCCCGTAGCTCATGAGGCCGTCCGCGTACACGTGCAGGGTGCTCTCGGAGAAGATCGCCGCGAGCGCGCGGGCGGGGTCCACCTGGATGGATTCCAGGACCAGTTCGACGGGTTCCTCGCCCAGTCCCCAGGCGAGCCGGAGGGCGCGCTGCCACAGCACGACGTCCTCGGCACGCGGCCCCCAGGCACCGGGGTGGTACGGGCGGATCGTCTCGTTCCAGCTGATGACGGAGTCGAAACGGGCGGCGATGCGGTCGTAGCCGAGCATCGCGTCCAGGCCCGCGGCCGTCTCCGGCACCGGGGCGTTGTTGCACACCAGCAGGATCCGGCGGCTGTCCGCCCGGGGCCCGAACTGGCCGGCGTCGAGGGCGGCGGCGAGCGTGGCGGCCCCGTACAGGGTCGAGGCCTGGAAGATCTGGATACGCGGGGGCATGGGTCAGGCGGCCTTCTGCTTGTCACGCAGGCGTCGGAGCAAGGTGCTGCGCTTCGTGTCCATCGTCGTCAGGGTGTGGTCCAGCACGTGCTGGGGCATACGGCGCAGCGCGGCGGTCGACTCCTGCCTCAGGCGGCGGGCGGTGGCGGCTTCGTAGTCCCCCGCCTTCTCGCTGTGGAAGGCGATCAGCGCGCAGTAGGTGCGGACCGCCTTGGGCAGGAGGAGTTCCGCGTCCCGGTCCTGCGCCAGTTCGTCCAGCAGGGTGTCGTAGGCGGGGAAGAAGTCCAGTTGACGGGAGTCCTTGATCTGGGTCAGGGAGGTGGTGACCCCGCGCCGGTAGAAGATCCCGTGCAGGCCCAGGACCGCGTAGCTGCGTGCCCGCAGGTGCAGCCGCCAGATCCACAGCCGGTCCTCGGCGGTGCGCAGTGCCGGCTCGAAGCGCATGGCGCCGTCCTCGAAGAGCCGCCGGTGGTAGAGCCCGGCCCAGACGAAGGGGTAGTCGACCATCGTCTCCATCCCCGGGTACGCGATCTGGGCCCGGGGGTCCGTCGCACGGTCCCGGATCCGGGCCGGGGCACGGCGGATCACTCGGCTGGTGCCCGTCGACTGGACGTGATCGTGGCGGACGAAGTCGACGCCCAGCTCCTGTGCCGCGTCCAGCAGCCGGTCGAGGTGTCCGGGGGCGTACCAGTCGTCGCCGTCGAGGAAGGTGAGGAACTCGCCGCTCGCCGCCTCGATCCCGCTGTTGCGTGCGGTGGCGATGCCCACGTTGGTGTCGTGGCGGATGACCCGGGCCTGCGGGAGCCGGGCGGCCCATCGGTCGATGACGGACGGCGTCTGGTCCGTGGAGCAGTCGTCGACCAGCAGGAACTCGACGTCCCCGGCCGCGTTGCGGGCCAGGCTGCCCAGCGTGGTGTCGGCATACGGGGCGACATTGTGGAGTGGTACGACAACGGACAGTTTCGGCACGCCGGCCCTCGCCTTCGATCTTGTAGCCGCCGAACGTAATCAGGCTTGTCGAGAACGAGGTGGCCGCCGGGGCGACGAGCGGTGAATTCTGGACGACACCCGTATGACGCCCGACGCGGCATCGCGGCGGGGTGGGCGGTGCGGTGGGGTGAGCGATGAGTTCCCGGGCTCGGCCCGGTCTACCCCTGTGCCCATGACAGCCACGCCCGAATTCTGCGAGGGGACCATGACCACCCACCCACTGCCGCCCGTCGTCGACACCGCCACCTGGGAGCGCCGGCTCCAGACGCTGCGGGCCAGGGAGAAAGCCGCGACGCGGGAGCTGGACGCCATCGCCGCCGAGCGCCGTCGCCTGCCGATGGTGGAGGTGCCCGACTACACCCTCGAAGGCGAGGACGGGCCGGTTCGGCTGGTGGACGTCTTCGACGGCAAGAGGCAGCTGATCGTCTACCACCACATGTGGTTTCCCGGCAAGGAGTGGCAGTGCCCGGGCTGCACGGGCTTCACCGCGCAGTTCACCCGCCTGGAGTTCCTGGACGGTTACGACGCGCGTTTCGTCGTCGTCACCCAGGGGCCGATCGATGAGGCGCTCGCGTACAAGCGGCGGGTCGGCAACCGGATGACCTGGTACTCGACCGCCGACAGCTCCTTCGGGGCCGATGTCGGCGCGCCGCCCGGGGGAGAGTTCGCGGTGAACGTGTTCCTGCGCGAGGGGGACACCGTCTACCGCACCTGGCACACCAGCTGCCGGGGCGCCGAGCAGCTCACGCACACCTTCGCGCTCATCGACCTCCTGCCGTACGGGCGGCAGGAGGAATGGCAGGACTCGCCCGAAGGGTGGCCGCAGTCCCCCGCCTACAGCCGGTGGCCGAGGTCCGAGGACATCGCCGCGCTGTACGGCGCGGGCGCCGACGGGGCTGAACGGCCGCGTCAGGGCCGCTGACCCCGCGGGTCCGGCGCCGCGAAGCCGTGGCCGACCCAGTTCTCGGTGACCCGTCGGCGTACGGCCTCGGGAAGGAGTCGTGGAACGACGCGGTGACGCCCCTGGTCACGGTCACGCCGTCGAACTGCTCGGGCAGCGGACAGCTGACGACGGACTTCCCGCCGATCTCCCGGGCGTGGGCCGCGCCGAGCGGCGGTCCCACGAAGGAGCGGCTCGCTGCGACTGCTTGACCGGCCCGACTTCGATGTCAGGCCATTCGGCTTCGAGGTCGGAGGCCAGCGGGCTTCACAGCCCCCGGCGCGGTCCCGAGGTCTGTCCCGTCGCGCCGTCCCGCTCCGGCCCGGGAGACCGCCCTCACACGCTGCTGACCGACAGCTTCGCCGCGAAGCCGAGGAACAGCAGTCCGGCCGCCGAGGTCGCGCCCGCCGACAGCCGCTTGCGGCGGCGGAAAGCGGCGGACAGGCGGGTGCCGCCGAATATCAGCATCGACAGGTAGAGGAAGCTGGCTATCTGGAGCAGCATGCCCAGCAGCAGGAACGACAGCGCCGGGTAGGCGTAGCCGGGGTCGACGAACTGCACGAAGAAGGAGATCAGGAACAGGATCGCCTTCGGGTTGAAGAGGCTGACCACCAGAGCCCGACGGTACGGCCGCTCCATCGCCCCGGCGGCATCGGCCTGCGCGCTCTCCTCGGTCAGCTCGGCCACCCGCCGGTGCCGTTCCCGCCACATCGCCAGTGCCGACCGCAGCATGCCGATGGCCAGCCAGGTCAGATAGCCCGCCCCGGCGAACTTGACGACGGCGAACAGCACCGGCGTGGTCTGCAGCAGCGACGAGGCGCCCAGCGCGGACAGCGTCATCAGCACGGTGTCCCCGGTCCACACCCCGGCCGCCGCCGCATACCCGGACCGCACCCCGCGCCGGGCGGCGACGGACAGCACGTACAGCGAATTCGGCCCCGGCAGCAGAACGATCACTGCCAGCCCGGCGAGGTAGGTCGGAAGGTCGGTGACACCCAGCATGAACGGAGTGTCGCACGCGGGTACGACACTCCGTCCAGACAGGGGCGGGAAATCTCGAAGAGCGACGGCCTCAGAACGCGTCCGTCGGCACGTACGCCCCCCACACCTCGCGCAGCGCGTTGCAGACCTCGCCGACCGTGGCCCGCGCCTTGAGCGCGTCCTTCATCGGGTAGAGGACGTTGTCCGTGCCCGTGGCCGCCTTCCGCAGCTCGGTCAGTGCCGCGTCCACCGCGTCCTGGTCGCGCTCCGCGCGGAGCTTGGCGAGGCGGGCCGCCTGCTCCGCCTCGATCGCCGGGTCGACGCGGAGCGGCTCGTACGGTTCCTCCTCGTCGAGTTCGAAGCGGTTGACGCCGACGACCACGCGCTCGCCGGAGTCGGTCTCCTGAGCGATCCGGTACGCGTTGCGTTCGATCTCGTTCTTCTGGAAACCGTGCTCGATCGCGTGCACGGCGCCGCCCAGGTCCTCGACCTTGTGCATCAGCTCCAGGGTCGCCGCCTCGACGTCGTCCGTCATCTTCTCCACGACGTACGAACCCGCGAACGGGTCGACCGTCGCCGTGACGTCCGTCTCGTACGCCAGGACCTGCTGGGTGCGCAGCGCGAGGCGGGCGGACTTGTCGGTCGGCAGGGCGATCGCCTCGTCGAAGGAGTTGGTGTGCAGCGACTGGGTGCCGCCGAGGACCGCCGCCAGCCCCTGGACGGCGACGCGCACCAGATTGACCTCCGGCTGCTGGGCCGTCAGCTGCACCCCGGCCGTCTGGGTGTGGAAGCGCAACATGAGCGACTTGGGGTTCTTCGCACCGAACTCCTCCCTCATCACCCGCGCCCAGATCCGGCGGGCGGCGCGGAATTTGGCCACCTCTTCGAGGATCGTCGTGCGGGCCACGAAGAAGAAGGAGAGGCGGGGCGCGAAGTCGTCGACGTCCATGCCCGCCGCGACGGCGGTGCGGACGTACTCGATGCCGTCGGCGAGGGTGAACGCGATCTCCTGCGCGGGCGAGGCGCCGGCCTCGGCCATGTGGTAGCCGGAGATCGAGATGGTGTTCCACTTCGGGATCTCGGCCTTGCAGTACTTGAAGATGTCCGCGATCAGCCGCAGCGACGGCCCCGGCGGGAAGATGTACGTCCCGCGTGCGATGTACTCCTTGAGCACGTCGTTCTGGATCGTGCCGGTCAGCTTCTCGGCGCCGACCCCCTGCTCCTCCGCGACCAGCTGGTACAGCAGGAGCAGCAGGGCGGCGGGGGCGTTGATCGTCATGGACGTGGAGACCTTGTCCAGCGGGATGCCGCCGAACAGGACCCGCATGTCGTCGATCGAGTCGATCGCGACCCCGACCTTGCCGACCTCGCCCGAGGCGATCGGCGCGTCGGAGTCGTGGCCCATCTGCGTGGGCAGGTCGAAGGCGACGGAGAGACCCATGGTGCCGTTGGCGATCAGCTGCTTGTACCGGGCGTTGGACTCCGTGGCCGTGCCGAAGCCCGCGTACTGCCGCATCGTCCACGGGCGGCCGGTGTACATCGTCGGGTAGACACCGCGCGTGAACGGATACGAGCCCGGCTCCCCCAGCTTGTCGCCGGGGTCCCAGCCGTCGAGTGCGCCCGGCCCGTACACCGGCTCGATCGGCAGTCCCGACTCGGACTCACGCGTCATCTGCTGTGCCTCCCGCTGAAGCTGCTCCGCAATGCCGCCTGCGGATCACCAGAACACCGCCTGACGATCGCAAGCTACTTACTGGTAAAGAAGGGGGTTTCTGCGACGGACTGTATCGGCGGGCACGAGACCGATGGAGGGGCGGACGCTGGGACCTTGCTCACAGCACCTGTCCCGCCGCAGGCCACCGTGGCCGCTCCCCTCCATCATGCGCGGCTTCTCCCGTCGCACGCGGGCTTTGGCAACCGAAAAGCGCGGGAATCCGTCCCATGGGACACCGGAGCAACCCGGAGGGGCAGGAAACCGAAATGATACGCAGCACCATCGCAGGCGCGTCGCGGGACACCGCACCGTTCAAGTCGCGGACCGGCGCGGGGGCTTGGCCAGGGACCGGAAGACGGGGCTGGGCCGGGACGGCCACCAGGGCGACGCTGGCCGTCGTCGCCGTGGCCGCCGCGACCGTCGGCTGCGAGGCACCGCCCGCAAACGGCTCGTCGTCACCGCCGTCCGCGCCCCCGCAGGCCGCGGCGAGCGACGACGCCAAGCCCGTCGCACAGCGGTCGCCGTCCCCGGACGTCTCGGCCACGCCGCCGGACGCCTCGCCCTCGCCGGCCTCCCCGACGACCACCGCGCCCCCCGCACCACCCGAGCCGACGGAGCCGACGGAGCCGACGGAGCGGCCGGATCCGCAGGGCACGGCGCTGATGGCGAGCGGCTCCCAAGGGGAGCAGGTGCGCGAGCTCCAGGCCCGGCTGCGGCAGATCGGTCACTTCAACCGCTCCCCCACCGGCTACTACGGCACGGTCACGGCCGCCGCCGTACGGTCCTTCCAGGCCAAGCGCGGCCTGGCCACCACCGGCGGGACGGACACCGTCACCTGGCAGCGACTGCTCGGCATGACGCGCCCGCCGACGGCCACCGAACTGCGCCCGCCGACCACCCTGCCGATCGCCAAGCCGGACAAGCGCTGCATGACGGGCCGGGTGCTGTGCATCAGCAAGAACAGCCGCACCCTGTCCTGGATGATCGACGGCCGGGTCGTCTCGTCGATGGACGTCCGCTTCGGCTCCCAGTACACGCCGACTCGCGAGGGCACCTTCTCCGTCTACTGGAAGTCCCGGGACCACGTGTCGACGATCTATCACACGGCCATGCCGTACGCGCTGTTCTTCAGCGGCGGCCAGGCGGTGCACTACTCGGCGGACTTCGCGGCGCGCGGCTACGCCGGGGCCTCGCACGGCTGCGTCAACGTCCGCGACAAGGCGAAGATCGCCACGCTGTTCGACCAGGTGAAGAACGGGGACAAGGTCGTCGTCTACGGATGAGGACGGTCCCGTCCTTGGGTCGTGACCGGCGATGCCGGTCCGGGAGGAAGGTGGCGCGGGCGGGACAGGGGGAACATGTCCCGCCCGCGCCGATGCGCTGAGCCAAAGGTACGGGGGGAACCTCGGCTCGTCGCGCTGCCGATGACCAGTCGGCATTCAGTACTGCGTCATGGCCCGGAAAAACGTCACACCCGATGGTGGGCGGCGGTGCCGCAGCCCCGTCCGCACGCCTACCGGCCGGTGGGAGCCGGAGAGCCGGCGGTCGCACCCGTCTTCGTCCGGCCCGCCGAGGGCGGGATCGTGGACGGGACGGTGGAGGGTGACGTCGGCACGGACACCGACGCCGACGCGCGCGGGAGGGCGGACCGTCCCGGAGGCGTGGGCGGCTTCTTCGGGGTGGTGCCGACCTGGATCGCCGGGAGGGCGCGGTTGCTCACGCCGCCTTGCCGGTTCACGTTGTCGCCTTGGTTGTCACCGCCGTTGCCGTTCCCGGCGGTGCGCTCGCCGTCGCCCGAGCCGTTCCGACCGCCCTGCTCGTCTCCGTCGTCCTGGTCCTTTTGCCCGTTCCCTTCCTTGTCCTCGTCCTTGTCAAGAATCCGGTCGCAGAACCGCTCCAGGTTGCGGGCGCCGTTCGCCAGCGCCTCCAGATAGCGCCTGTGCTCGTCGTCCAGGTCGCCGTCGCGGTACTCGCGGCACGCCTGCGCCGGCTTGGCGTGCCAGCGGCCGGAGTTCGCGCCGCCCGGAACCGCGGGCGCCCCGCTGTGTGCGCCGCCGTCCGGGGTACCGTCCGGTTTGCCGTCGCTCCTGCGGCCGTCGCCGTTGCCGCGCTCCTCGTCCTCGCCGCCGGGGTCGACGGAACCGGTCGGGGGCGTGGCGGACGGCGTGTCCGGGGAGGCCGACGGCTGCACGGCCGGGGGTGCCTCGGTGACGTCCCGCGAACCCACCCCGTCGGGGGACGCGTCGGCCGACACGGAACTCGCCGGTGCGGGGGTGTGGCCACCGAAGGGCCCGGGAAGCACCCCCGCCCCCGCGGCCACCGCCACCCCGCCGAGCGCGCAGCCCGCGAAGGAGGCGACCAGGCCCAACCTCAGCGGGCGGGTGCGGCGCCGGGAACGGGGACGGCCGCTTCCTGTCGCCGAGGCTCCCTCGGCCGATGGGACGCTCGCGACGGCGGTGACGGGGACACCGGCGGCGGGCCGGATGTGGACGGGATCGAGGACGTCGACCGGGACCGGCGCGTCCGCCTGCTCCGCGTGCCCGGTCACCTCGGCGTGCGCGGAGGTCGGGCCCGGACTCGTCGCACCCGTATCGGCGCACGTCCCGAAGCGGGCGGAGTGTGCGGCACGGAAGGCGGCCAGCGCCGCGGCCTCACCCGGCAGTTCGCCGGTGGCCGGACGGGCGTTGCGTGCGGCGGCCTCCAACACCGCCGCGAGTTCCTCCGCCCCGGTGTCGGGACGACCGTCGAGGGAAGCGGCCGGTTCGCCGCGAAGCAACTTCTCCGCTGCGTCCTTGTCAAGCCATTCGTACCGCTCGTCGGCCATCACATGTCCTTCTGCGTCCATGGACGCGAATGCGTCACACCGGCCGGCGCGGTCAGCCCCTGGTGTGCGGGACGCTGGGCGGGCACGGCACCGAGCTCCGTCGTCCGGCCCGACGCACCCGGATCCGCCGGATCACCGGCGGGAACGCGGTCCGCCGCTTCCGTTCCCCCCGCCCCGTTCGCGCCGCCCGCGCCGTTCGCGGGCTCGGCGGCGTTCCCGGGATCGGCGCCGGCGGGGCCGTCCGCACCGGCCGGGCCGCCCGCTCCACCGAGGTCGTCGCTCACCCCGTTCACGCCTCTCACACGCAGCAGCTCGGCCAGCCGCTTCAGCCCCCGGTGCGCGGCGGTGCGCACCGCGCCCGGCCGCTTGCCCAGTGTCTGCGCCGCGCTCTTGGCGTCCAGGCCGACGACCACGCGCAACACCACGGCCTCGGCCTGGTCCTGCGGCAGTTGGGCGATGAGCGACATCGCGCTGCCGGTCGCGAGGGCCTCCATCGCCTCGTCGGCGGTGTCGGACGCGGCAGGCCGGTCCGACAGCGCCGATTCGTCGCCGCCTACGGCGGGGCGTCTGCCACGCATCCGCAGATGGTCCAGGGCGCGGTTGCGCGCTATGCGCGCCGCCCAGCCGCGGAAGCGGTCCGCGTCGCCGCTGAAACGGTCGAGATCGCGGGCTATCTGCAACCACGCCTCGGACGCCACGTCCTCGGCGTCCGTCTCCCCCACGAGTGTCCTTATGTAACCGAGCAGCCGCGGCTGCACAGCGCGGTACACAGCACGGAAGGCATCCTCGTCCCCGCCCTGCGCCGCGAGTACGGCGGCAGTCAGTTCCGCGTCGTCCCCCAGCACTCCCTCAACCTGTCCTGCCGTCTTGAATAGCAGCTGGTCATCACTGCCGCGTCACCCTGCGCGACTCAGCACGCTACGACCTTACGCATGCGTACGTCCACGACTTGTACAAGCTGCAACATTCTTTGGACAGGGCACGGTGTGACAGAAATGGCGGCGGCGGCGCTGAGTGGAATACGGGGCCGTCCGACGGCCCCGTCGAAGACGACCGGGGCCTCTCCTGTGGGGGGTGGCGGCCCCGGTCGTCGCCCCAGCATGTGGCCCCTTGACCAGGTGCTTCGTGGGCCGCCTACCCCCTCCGTGACCAACGGCGTGACCAACGCGCCAGCGAGTTCTTCCGGGTGGGCACGTTCCCGGACGCCGGATACCCAAGTGACCAGCACTTTCCAGCGCTCACCCGACCCAGCCGCGTTCAGTCGCTGCGTGAGCTCAGGACAGGCTGCTGGCACCTTCCATTCGGCCCCGGATGCCACCAACGCGAAGAGCGCGCCCGAAAGCGCAACCCAGGCGCCTCCGTCGCCGAGACGATCACGAACGATCACCGAACAGCAGCCACTAGAGTGCCCAGCGTGAACACCGCGCCTCAGCAGACGACCGTCTTCCGCCTGATCGTGACGGGTGGCGGCACTGGCGGTCACACATACCCCGCTCTCACCGCGATCCGTACCTTGCAGGCACGCCTGGATGCTTCCGGCCGCACTCTGGACGTCCTGTGGATCGGCACGGCCGAGGGCCTTGAAGCCCGGGTCACCAGCGCCGAGGGCATCCCGTTCACCACCGTCGCCACGGGCAAGATCCGGCGTCAGGCGAACCCGCTGAAGATGGTGTCGCCCGCCAACGTCCGGGACATGGCGCGCGTGCCGATCGGGGTCGCTCAGGCGCGCAGTGCCGTCTCCGCCTTCCGGCCGGACGTCGTCCTCGCCACGGGGGGTTACGTCGCCGTGCCGACGGGGCTCGCCGCCAGGATGTGCCGGGTACCGCTGGTCCTGCACGAGCAGACCGTCCGCCTCGGCCTCGCCAACCGTAAGCTCGCCGGTTCCGCCGCACGGATTGCCGTGTCCTCGGAGTCGACCCTGCCGCTCCTGCCGAAGAGCGTGCGGTCGGCGGCGGTGGTCACCGGCAATCCCGTACGACCGGAGGTCCTGACCGGCCACCCGGACAAGGCCGTGACCGCGCTCGGCCTCCACAGCTTCGACCGCCGTCTCCCGACCGTGTACGTCACCGGAGGCGCGCAGGGCTCTCAGCAGATCAACGACGTGGTCGGCGGCGAACTGCCATGGCTGCTGGAGCGCGCCAACGTGGTGCACCAGTGCGGCCCGGCCCACCGGGAGGCACTGTCCGCGCGCGCCGCAGAGCTTCCGGCCACCCTCGCCGCCCGGTACCACCTCACCCCGTTCGTCGGACCGGAGCTGCCGGACGTCCTGGCCCTGGCCGATCTGGTGATCTCCCGCAGCGGTGCGGGCACCCTGGCCGAGCTGACCGCCCTGGGCAAGTCGGCGGTGTTCGTCCCGCTCGCGACAGCGGCCGGGAACGAGCAGGCCCACAACGCCCGTCACCTGGAAGAGGCCGGGGCGGCAGTCGCACTCCTGGGCGACGTCACCGGCGGGCGCCTGCGCGGGGCGGTCGGCCCACTCCTCGACGATCCGGAGCGCCGCAACGCGATGGCCGCGGCAGCCGGGGCACACGGCCGCCCGGACGCTGCGGAAAGGCTCGTGGACGTGATCATGTCCGCAGCGTCCCAGTAACAGCGCAGCCTTGAGTGGGCTAAGTGACCCGTCCGCCGGTATGCAGGGCGGTGCCGGCTTCAATGAGCACAGCGCACTCGTGGAATGCAGCGTCGTCCCGGCCCATCGGGTCGGGCACGTCCCGGTCGCCAAGGTAGAGGCGCAATTTGTTCTCATTCTCCGAACCGCAGACGGCCCGGAGGGTGGCGAGCACGGAGGCGTCCATGGCGAGTACCGCGTCCGCCCAATCCAGCATGTCCGGGGTGATCTGCCGGGCACGGTGGGCGGTGAGGTCGTAGCCCAGACGCCGGGCGGCATCGATCATGGCGGAGTGGGCGGGCTGGTCCTGCCACTTGCCGATCAGCCCGGCCGAGCGGACGGACGTACGTGGTCCGCCCCGCCGGGCGAGTGCAAGCTGGGCAAAGGGGCTGCGACAGTAGTTCCCCAGACACACGGCGAGCAGGTTCGACATCATGCGCCGCCCGTGGCCTTGAGCGCGTGTTCCAGGGCGGTCACCACTCGATGGACCTCTGCCTCGGTGAGGTGCTGGTGGAAAGGCAGGCTCAGGATCTCGCGGCTGACCCGTTCGGTGGCGGGCAGGTCACGCCTCCAGCGTGCGAATGCGGGCTGAAGGTGGTTGGGCGGGTAGTGAACGCCGACGCCGATGTTCCTGGCGCGCAGGTGGGCGAATACGTGGTCCCGGTGCGGTACGCGGACCTGACACAGGTGCGGCACCGTGTGGTCGAGGTCGACGTCGACAAGCGTCACGCCCTCCAGCGCTTCCAAGGCACCGCTGTAGGTGCGCCACAAATGCCGCCGGGAGCGCACGGTGGTGTCGAAATGGTCGAGCTGCGCCAGCCCGATGGCGGCGTTGATGGACGAGAGCTGATACCGCAAGCCGAAGCCTTCCACCCGGTAGCCGGTGGTCTCAGCGCGCTCGCTCTGGGACTGCGTGACGCCCAGCATGCGAAGTCGGCGAACGGCGGCGGCCTCCTCGGGCGTACGGGGGATGACGGCCCCGCCTTGGCCGCAGGTCAGATTCTTGACAGGCCCGAAGGAGAAGCACGTCAGGGCCGTGTTGTCTGCGCCGACGTGATGGGGTCCGCAGTGAGAGCCGAAGGCATGGGCTGCGTCCTCGATGACCACGATGCCCCGCTCCGCCAGATCCTCGCGAATGGAACTGAGGTCGACGGCCCGGCCGCCGAAGAGCACCGGTAGCACCGCGGCCGTGTCATCGGTGACTGCCTCCATGACGAGTTGCGGGGTGACGCACAACGTCGCCGGGTCTACGTCGATGAACCGCGGGACCGCTCCGACAGCCCGGATGACCTGCACGGTGGCGCAGAACGTCATGGACGGCACGATCACCTCGTCACCACGACCGGTGCCAGTGGCCAGCAGGGCGCTGTGCAGGGCGGCGGTGCCGGAGGTGACGGCCACCGCGTCCGGCACACCGAGGTGAGCAGCGATCCGGCTCTCGAATTCGGCGGTGAGGTCGGTGTGCCCGTACTGTCCGGTCCCCAGGACTCGGGCGACAGACGCTGCCTCTCGTCCGTAGAGGTATGGGGACGCGTTGCGCCGGGCATCGGGGATGGTCGGGCTCATGTGGTTACCCCGTTCATGGTGATGCGCTTCAGATCGGTCGTCTCGCCGACGGCCAGCGTCTCGACGTAATTGGTCAGGAACACCCCTGGCCGGTAGGTCAGGCGGTCGTGGTTGACCGGGAGGCCGAACAGCCCGTTGACCATCTGGCCGACAAGTTCGGCTCCGGCCGCCTCGGTCAGCGGAAAGCCACCGGCGATCCGGACGTTCAGTTCGGTGATGGTGACCTGGCCGTCGTCCTGGACGAAGCCCTGTACGCAGCACAGTCCCTCGGCGCGTACGGCGCGTAGGGCGGCCCGCACGAGATCGAGCACGACGGTGTCGTGGAAGGTGGTGGAGACAGCGGCGAGCCCAGCCTTGACCAGGTCCCGGCGGCGCAGGATCGCCGACGCTCGACCTGTGCGGTCCACCAGGCAGTCCGCCGTGAACTCGGTTCCGTACACCCGCTCCTGCACCAAGGCGTCAGGGACCACCTCGCTCAACAGCAGGGCGTGCTCCTTCTTCTCGACGAAGTGGACGTGCTGGGCACCGTGGCCGCGTCGGGGCTTGACCACCAGCTGCATGTTCTCGGGAACCCGGTCGAGGGTGTCGCCCCACCAAGATCGAGGGGTGGGCACTCCGTGCTCGGTGAGCACTCGATGAAAGGCTGCCTTGTCGATGCACACGTGCACTGATGCGGGTTCGGGAAGCCACATACGCACGCCGATCTCCTCCAGCCGAGAGCTCATGCGCAGCAGCGGCGGGAGATCGTTCTCGATGGCGGGTACCACCGCGTCCACCGCCAGCGCCCGGCACAGCCCGGCCATGCGGGCTCGATAGTCCTCGTCGTCAGCCAGCGGAATGACCTGCGGCACGACTTGCGGGAGAAGGAACCCTGGGGCGAGAGGGTTGGCGTCGGCGGCGATGACTTGGTGGCCAAGGCGGACAAGGCTCCGGGCCAGCCCGAAGCCCGGGTTGGCCCCGGTGCCGGTGACCAGGATCCGGCGCGGGGCGATCGGGTCAGCGGGCACGGTCGTCCTCCAGAGATGCGGGCTCGGGGCGGGAGGCCGGCAAGGAGGTGCGCCACAGACCACCGCTCGCGAGCGGGGCCCACCGATCGGGGTTGCGGCGGTACCACTCGGCGGTTTCAGCCAGCCCATCCTCCAGGCGGTGAACAGGCCGGTATCCGAGCTGGTTGCGAGCCTTGGACCAGTCGATCGAGTAACGGACGTCGTTCGACGGTCGGTCGGGGATGTACGTGACCGCGTCCCACGTCGCGCCGCAGATGTTCAGCAGGTGGCCGGTCAGCTCCTTGCTGGACAGGTCAGTGCCTCCACCGAGGTTGTAGACCTCCCCCGGTTCACCACCACGCAGCACCGCCTCGATCCCGGCACAGTTGTCTTCCACGTGAAGCCAGTTACGTACGTGCTGCCCCCGGTCGTGGAGAGTGACGGGCGCTCCTCGCAAGAGCCGGGTCACGAAGAGCGGGATGATCTTTTCCGGGTACTGGTAGGGCCCGTAGTTGTTGCTGCTGCGCGTCACACACAGCGGGAGTCCAAGGGTCTGGTGAGCACCCAGGGCTACCAGGTCGGCGGCCGCCTTCGACACCGCGTACGGGATCGAGGGGCGCAAGGGTGAACTTTCGGTCGCTGTTCCCTTCGGCAGCGGGCCGTAGACCTCGTCGGTCGAGACATGGACGAATTTGTCGATGCCGTGGCGGTGAGCCGCGTCCACAAGCACCCGGGTACCGAGAACATTCGTGGACAGAAACCCGTCGGCCGCGTCATAGGAGCGATCGACGTGGGACTCGGCCGCGAAATGCACCACTGCCGTGGGACCGGACGCCATCAAGTTGTCGACGGCCGTTGCGTCTCGGATGTCACCATGGACGAACCGGAGCTTGTCCGACAAGAACGCCATGCCCAGGTTCTCGATGTGGCCGGCATAGGTGAGGGCGTCGAGGACGGTGACGTGGGCAATGTCCTTGGTCTGGATGAGCCGCTTGACGAAGTGTGAGCCGATGAAGCCCGCACCTCCAGTGACGAGTACGTGTTTCATGCACGCCTCCCGGAAGAGTGGCGGCCCGGCACATCACGCAGAGAGCCGATGTCCGCAGGCCGTCGAGAGATGCCCGGAACTCGCCGAGCTGCCTCCACGGTGGGCCGCGCACCTCGTTGGAGTCTGTATGCCCGATGTGGGCCCGCTCTGTGAATCGGGTCGCTACGGTGCCGTACAGACACCAGAGTTGGGGGGTGTGCATGCCGACGGAAGCGGTACGACATCCCCTGACCTACGTTCGCCAACAGCGCGGGTGGAGCATGGAAAAGCTCGCCCATCATCTGAATCTGGCCGCGCAACGCCGCGGTCTTCGCATCGCTGCCGACCGCAGTCGCATCTACCGGTGGGAGCACAGGCGGGTAGGCGCTCCCAGCGACCTCTATCAAGAGCTGCTGGCCGACGTTCTGGGCATCGAGTCCGCCCGGTTGCGGACAGTGGCATGGCCGTGGTGGCTCCCCGCCTACGATCGCCCATTCCCCTTCAGCCCAGCCGGCGTCCGCGCCGCCCACACGGAGTTATTGGTGGATCTCGACCAGCCTGACCGCCGCACCTTCCTCGTCCTCGCCGCCGGATCCTTAGTCGGAATGGCAACCGAATGGGCCAGCGTCGAACCCGAACGTCTGGCTGGGGCTCTGGCAGGGCGCCGCGTCGACGAAAGCCTGCTCACCTGGCTGGAAAGCAGCGTCGAACGTCTCCCCGGCCTGGCGAACACATCCCCTCAGGAGTGTGCCGACCTTCTCGGCGCGGCCATGCGCGTCACCATCAACCTGCTCGACTCGGCCCGCTACGACGAACCCACCGGCCGCCGCCTGCGTACCGTCCTGGCGCAGGCAGCCCAGAGCGCCGCCTGGCTCCATTTCGACCAAGGCCGCCATGCCTCGGCGCAACGCCACTGGCGCACCGCCCTGCACTCAGCCCACAGCGCCGACGACCGCGACCTCGGAGCGGGGGTCCTCTCTGACCTCGCCTACACCGCCACCTGGCTCGGCCACCCTCGCGAAGCCGTCGACATCCTCTCCCATGCCCGCACCCGAACTCGCCACGCCACCGCCCTCTCCCTGCTGGATGTACGCCGGGCTCGCGCCCTCGCAGTCCTCCAGGACGATGTAGGCACCGCCCGCGCACTCAACGATGCCGAACATCAACTGGATCGCGGGCCAACGCAATCGGCGCCCGTGTGGGTGTCCTGGATGTCATCCGCCGACCTCGCCGTCGACGCCGGGCGCTGCTGGCTGGACCTCGACGATCCACAGCGAGCCACAGCCGCGTTGGAGGAGGGCCTGAGCTTGCTGGTTCCCGAACGGGAGAGAACCCGCGCCATCATGCTGACCTACCGCGCCCACGCTGCGCTCGCCAGCCATGACGTCGACGCCGCCGTCACGGACACCAGAACAGCGCTTGACACTGCTCTGCGGACAGGCGCTTCACGATGCCTCGACCTGGTGCGCAGCACCCTGCGGGAGTCGCTCGAGCCCCACCGAGGCAAAGCGGCCGTTCGCGATCTCCGCTCGTACGCACACCAGCGGCTGACGTTCGTGCGTGCGTGAACAGTCTGCACGGGCACCGAACACGCTGGGCGGATCGCATGACCAACGCGTGACCAACAGCGCCCCAGGAGCAGCCAGAGGCACCTGAAGATACGCGGAGGCAGTCGGAAGTCAGGAACCGGCACCTATTGATCAGAAACTTATTGGGTTCACTCGTCGAGGATGTAGCGGACGTGGCGGCTGCCGAAGTATCCGCGCACGATGTGGGGTTGGCGTTGGCG
>NZ_JBIUBU010000017.1:0-171552 GCF_044548345.1 Streptomyces sp. NPDC052042
GCCTCCTGCGCGTCCGGCGACCAGGTCCGCGCATCCCCCAACAGATCACTCACACACCGTCAACGAGCCTGAACCCAAAGCGTTTCGGATCAATAAGCCTCCGCGGGCCTTGATGCCCTTGATCTGCGCGTTGACCGAGCGGTCGATCATGACGGCCGCTCAGACCTTGCCATCGACGCCACCATCCGCTCCAAGCGGGCCAGCCGCGTCTTCTCGGTACGGGCGGTGACCAGACCGAGGTACAGCGCGAACTGGTCGGACTTGCCGAGCGTGTCGTAGAACGCCCGCGCTGCCGGGTTCGCATCGAGGGCTTCGATGAGATCCGGTGGTGCGGTGGCGTTCTTCGGCGAGGCATATGCCTTCGCCGAGCGGCCGTCTGCCCGCGCCGCCTCGACCTCGGCAAGGCCGCGGGGGCGCATCCGGCCCGCCGCGATCAGCGCCTCGGCCTTGTCGACGTTCACCTGCGACCAGGCGGAGCGGGGGCTGCGGGGTGTCGTGCGCTGCAGAAAGTACGAGTCGTCGAAGCCCCGCCGCTGACCGTCGATCCAGCCAAAGCAGAGCACCGTGTCGACCATCTCTTCCCAGGTGAGCGACGGGATGCCGGTATGCTTCTTGGCGATCTTCACCCAGAGCGCAGTCCGTTCCCCGTGATGCGTGTCGAGCCAGGCCTCAAGCTCGGCCGGGCTCGCGGGGACAAGGATCTCGACGCCGTCCTCGTATTTCTGCATAAACCGCAGACTAGAGGCCCTATAGGACAGATGCTGACCTACTCGAGCGCACCGCTCAGGTGACCTGCTCAAGCGGCCTACTCAGGCGACCTGACCGGCTCACTACTTGGCGAGCTTCGCCCTGCTGCCACAGGCCACCCGTCGAGTCGATGAACCGCTTGAGCTGACGGCCGACGTTGAGGTCGCGTACTCGGATGTGCCCGATCTCCCCGCTGTGGCCGCCTGGAGGAACCCGACGAACCGGGCGGCGCGGTCAGCAGGTTGACGCAGGATACGGTACAGGTGCACGGGCCGTAGTAGGGCAGGTCAGCGACACCTCGGCCAGCGGTTCACCCTCAGCACGCAGCAGTTCACGATCTCGGTAGCAAGTGCTGGGAACGCATCCGCAAGTCGTGGGTACAGCCCACCTGTCACCACGGCACCGTATATGTCGCAGGCCATGAGAAGCACCAGAGGTTAAAGAACAAGCTCAGTACCTGTTCTCGAACTATCGCCGGTGGGGTTGCAGCGGCAGCCACTCGCATCGCGGGCGGCGTTCCCGGTGGAAGTGGCTGGCAGCGAAATAAGATGACGGCGACCTACCGCGCTTCCTAGGATCGGTCATCGTGCTTTCCCCTCCCTCGTTCATCAGCGATGACGCGGTCGTACGTGCGGTCGCCACCCACTGGCTGCCTCAGGTTGCCGAAGTCGATTACCTGCCCTGGGGGTTCGGCGCATACCACTGGCGAGTGTGTGGTGCTGGCAGGACTCTGTTTGTGACGTTGGACCAATTGGCGCCCCGACATACCGCGACTTCGCTGGAGGCCGCTTACGCGGGGGCCGCCGCATTGGCGGCCGGCGGCCTGGATGTGGTGTGTGCGCCGGTGCCTGCCCGATCCGGGCGCTTTACCGTCGATGTCGGGCCCGGCGTGCTCAGCGTGACGCCGTGGCTGGACGGGCGGTCTCCGACCGAGGCGGAGGCCCGAGAGCCCCAGCACGTCCGTGAGGTCATCGCCGCGCTTGCCGCTCTGCATCGGGCAGCGCCGCCGGACAGCTTGCAGCACTGGACTCCACGGGTGGGCCCGGAGTTTGCCGATGAGGTGCGCGTTCGCACTGCCCGGCCCTGGGCATCCGGACCCCTGGCAGAGAAGGCTCGGGGCGCGCTCGCCGCCCGCTGCGACGCGATCAGGCGCTGGACCATTCGTTATCTGGAGCTGACGGACATCGCATGGGCCCGCCGGGACGCCTGGGTGCCGACCCATGGCGAGCCGCACTTCGCCAACCAGGTCGTGGGTGCCTGTGGACTGAAGCTGGTCGACTGGGAGTCGCTGGCTCTCGCACCGCGCGAGCGAGACTACGCCGATCTGCTCGGCACGGCCGCCGGTGCCGGTCTGAACGCCGACCCGGCGATGGTCGAGCTGTTCGCGCTCGACTGGCGGCTTTCCGAGATCGCTGAATATGCGCGCTGGTTCGCCGCGCCGCACACGGGCACCGACGACGATCGCACCGCATTGGCAGGGTTGTACGAGGAGTTGTCAGACATCCCCGGATGCCCCTCCGCCGAGTAGTCAGGCGGCCTCTGTCGGGGTAGGTCGCTCGCGTCGGTGACGACTCGGCAGGTTCGGGATCTCTGGATGGCGGTGGTGACCGCCGCCACCGCCGGACTGATCAGTCCCGTTGCGCCTTGCAGGTTGCCGGTTGGCCTTTCCTGCGGGAGCTTCGGCGGGTGATTCGCCTGGTCATGAGGGTGATCGCGGCCCAGGTGATCAGCGATTCCGAGTGCTGGATGAGCCGTTCGTAGTCGCGTGTCAGCGGGCGTGCATGATCCAGGCGAGCGAGCGTTCGACGACCCAGCGACGGGGCAGGATGACGAGCCCAGGTGTGTTCTTCGGTCGGCTGACGATCTTGAGTGTCAGATTTAGATGCGTCTTCGCCCAGTCGACGAGTTGTCCGGCGTAGCCGGAGTCGGCCCAGGCGATGGTGATCTCGGGGTGCATCAGCCACAGGCGGAAGAGGACTTCCTTGGCCGCTTCGCGGTCGGTCATGTCGGCCGGGGTGACCACGACGAACAAGGGCAGGCCCTTGGTGTTCACGACCAGGTGCCGTTTGCGGCCGTTGATTTTCTTCGCGCCGTCATAGCCTCGCGAGTCGTGGCCGTGCCCGCCCGGCCGGAGGCGGTCGCGGTGTTGACGACCTTTCCGCCCGCAGCCTCCTGTGCGGTGATGGTGTTGGCCCGGGTGGTGCACTCCATCGTCTCGCCCGGCGCCAGGCTGGTCCTGGGGCAGGTCACGTCGCTGGCGGTGGGGTCGGAAACCTTGATGCCGGTGACGGTCAGGGTGCCCTGGTTGGCGACAGTGAGCTTCCACTCAATGCGGTCCCCGGCATCGGTCCGGCCGTTGCGGTTGACGTCGGTGACCTTGGCCGTCTTGGTCAGGCCCAGCTGGGCCCGTCCGTCGGGCGGCACAGTGATCTTCGACGACGGGGAGACGGGCACCTCACCGGTGGTCGGGGTGCCGGTGGCGGTGGCCGCGTTGGTGATCGACCCCGCGTCCACGTCGGCCTGGGTCACCGTGTAGGTGGCGGTGCAGGTGACCGTCGCGCTCGGGGCCAGGGAGGCCGCCTCCGCCGGGCAGACCACCTCGCCCAGCTTGCCGGTGCCGGTGAACTCGCCCTCCTTGACCTTGACGTCCTTGAGCGTGACGTTGCCGGTGTTGGTGACGGCGAAGCTGTAGGTGATCTCCTCACCGGCCACCAGCTCGTCCGGCCGGCCGCTGTGGCCGGACTTATCGAATTCAGAACGGGGTTCGACGTTATTCCGCCATTTTCGAATCGGTATTCGGGAAAACCGTGAAAAGGTCGAGGCGTTTCCGTGAGGATCGGCCCATGCTCACTCGACTGGCAAGAGCGGGCCTCGCCGCCGTGCTGTCCGTGACCACCCTCGCCGCCGGTGCCGGCGTCGCGGCGGCCGACACCGCCTCACCCTCCGACCAGCACGTGACCGTGGTCCTGCACGGCAGCCCGCCGCAGACTCCCACCTCCTCGGGCCAGTTCGTGGTCGGCTGGACCTCTGCCGGAACGGACGACCTCACCGGGCCGACCCACATCACCCTCGACCTGCCGCCGGGGCTCGCCAACTACGGCGTGGCGTTCTACTCCTCGCCGCCCGACTACACCTTCACCCAGACCCTCTCGGCCGACCGCCGCCACCTGGACGTCGTCCTCACCGCCACCCGGCGGCCCGGCCACTATGAGTTCATGAAGGTGACCTACCAGGCCGACGGCACCCAGCAGCCGGACGACCGGATCGTCGCGACGATCGGCAACCCGAACGACGCTGATCCGACCGGACACGTGGCTGTCATGCCGCTCGACGGGAGTCCTGGACCGACGGTGGTCCAGGCGCCGCCGACCGTCACCGGGACCGACACCACCACCGGCCCGGGCGCGGGCGGCACCGCGCTGACCGTCAGCGGCGGCGACCTGGCCCACGGCATGGTGCTGGTCGGCGGCGTCCCGGCGCCCGGCACCTGTACCGACACCGCCTGCACCGTGACCACGCCCGGCGGTTCGGGCAGCGCGCCGGTCACCGTGGTGACGCCGGGCGGCACGGCCGCGGCGCCGGCCGCCTTCGACTACACCGGCGCCCCGCCCCCGGCCCCGCCCGTGCCGGCGGTGGCGTACGCGCCCGTCACCAGCGGCCCCGCGGCGGGCGGCACCCCGGTCCACCTGTTCGGCACCGACCTGGCGTACGGGATCGTCCGGTTCGGCGGGGTGCCGGCCCTGCACGTCTCCTGCGGCCCGCTGTACTGCAGCGCCACCGCTCCCGCAGGTGCAGTTCCCGGGCCGGTGGACGTCACGGTCACCACGGCGGGCGGCACCAGTGCGCCGGTGACGTACACCTACACGCCGTAGCCCGGCCGCCGTGGCCGCCCGCGCGGTCCGCTCCGCCTCCGATGCCCGGGCGCCCGGTGGCCCCCGGGCATCGGCGCGATTCATCGACACATCGCCGGAGCCCCTGAGTCCTCGGCGTCCCGCCGCTGCCGGTCGTGGTCCGGGCGCGCTCCGCGTGGAGCGCGTGCGCAGAAGACAGCGGGAAGCGGAAGTACAGCCATACCGCGTGCGCGATCGCCTCCACCGGGTACCGGTGGCCCTCGTACGACAGCGGCGCGGACGACACGAGCCAACCTCTTCCGGGTTGATCACGGTGGAGGGGGACCGTCCTTCAGCCTGTCGGCGGTGAAGTCGCGCATCAGCAGGCCCGGCGCTGGCGCGGCCGTCTTGTCCGCGATCGTCGTTCGCCTGGTGCGGCGCAAGTGGCGCCCGATGATGTGGTGGACGCGCATCAGCCGTGTCACGCTTTTCCGGTTGATCTTCCGTCCCCGCGGGCCCTCAACTCGGCGTGGACACGCGGGGCGCCGTAGGCACCCCGGTGCTCGGCGTGGATGGCACGAATCTCGGCGACCGCTGCCGCCTCGTGGGCCTGGCTCTCGACGCGGACCTCTTCGGTGGTCTGGTGCCGGTAGTAGCCGGAGCGGGAGACCCCCAGGACCCGGCACAGCCGCTTGACGCCGAAGTCGGCGGAGTGCATGACCTGTTCCGGCGCTGGCAGCGAGACGGCTCCTGGAAACGGATCTTCACCGAACTTCAGGCTCAGGCCGACGCGAAGAGCCTGATCACCTGGGACATCAACGTCGACTCCACCATCTGCCGGGCCCACCAGCACGCTGCCGACGCGCGGAAAAGGGGGACCTGCAAAAGGAATCGCCCGGCGGCATCGCCACTGAGCCGGACGGCCACAGCCTCGGACGCTCGTGCGACGGCCTGACCAGCAAGCTGCACCTGGTCGTCGAGCAGGGTCAGAAACCGATGTCGATCGTCATCACGGCCGGACAGCGCGGAGACTCGGCCTTCGGCGCCGGGGACCGATTCGGTACCGCACGGCGATCCGTGTTCCGCCGGCTGGAACGAGATGTAAGGAGTTCGGCACTGCGGTATGCGGTCATGGCCTCGGGCCGCTGAGCCGACGGCCGCCGAAGCCGGCGCGGCAACCGGGCCGCGCTCCCTGACGGCCACATCTCGCTGGAGCTGCCGTCCCGGAAGAGCCGTACAAGCCCCTTGGGCGGGCTACGGCGAAGTTCACCCGCCCTGACATGCCGCGCACCGCGCTCAAGGCGCCCCGACCCCCAACCAGGAGGAGAACGGAACATGGCGAAGGACAGGGCGGCCGAGAGGCTGCCGATACCAGGGCAGGACGCTCTGCGGGACGAGGTCCGCGATGTCGTGCGGCTCTCCCCCGCGTCTGCCGAGGGCCTGCTGATGGGGGCCCGGCGGGGTGCCACCGAGGTACTCGCCGCGTTCGCGACGGCCCCCCGGCCGTCCCCGCAGGCCAATGCCCACGCCGTCGGCCGTGTCCTGCAGGACACGATCGGCGTCGCGATGGCCGGTGTGGGCACGGAGACCGGACGGTTGACGCTCTCCTGGCTGGAGACCGAACGGGCGCCCGGCCCGGCCGCCGTGTGGGGCACCGGCCTGCGGCTGGCGCCTTCGCAGGCGGCCCTCGTCAACGGCACCACGGCCCACGCCCTGGACTGGGACGACGCCGCGCCCTCGATGGCGATGCACCCCGGTGCCGTCCTGCTGCCCGCGCTCCTCGCCCAGGCGGCCGCCGAGGACGTGTCCGGCGCCAGGCTCGTCGCGGCGTACAACATCGGCTCGGCCGTCTTCCGAGCGGTCTCCGAAGCGCTGCCGCTGCCCTTCCACTACGGGCGTGGCTGGCACAACACCTCGTCCACGGGGCGTCTGGCGGCCACCGCGGCGCTGGCTCACCTGACGGGCCTGGACACCGGGGCGACCCGGCACGCACTGGGCATCGCCGCGTCGTGCGCCGCCGGGAGCCTGGCCAACTTCGGCACCATGACCAAACCCCTGCACGCGGGGCTGGCCGCCCGCGACGCCGTCACCGCGATCGGCCTGGCCCGGCGAGGATTCACCGCCAACCCGCATCAGCTGGAGGCCCCCCGGGGGTTCTTCGCGGCCTACGGGGACACCTCGTTCGAGCTGCTGGCCACACTCGGCGAGCGGCTCGCCCACTGGGAGAGTGCGTGGACCACCGACTGGGCGCTCAAGCGGTACCCGTCCTGCTACGCCACCCACCTCGCCATCGACTCGGCGCTCGAACTGCGCCGTCGCCTGGCGGACCCGGGCCCGTCACGGATCGCGCGGATCCGGGTGTCGGTCCCCGCCTCGTCGACCAGCCCGCTGCTCGACCGCCTGCCGGTCACCGGACTTGAGGGCAAATTCAGTCTCGCGTACACCGTTGCCCGCGCCCTGGTGGACGGCCGTGTCGAACTTGCGGACTTCACCGACGACCGGGTTCTCCACGACGCCGCGGTCCGCCGTCTGACGGACCTGTTCGAGCTGGAGCGGCGCGACACCGACGACGATCCGACGTGCTCCCACACTACCGTCGAGGTCACTCTGAATGACGGACAGGCTCAGAGCCACGGTGCGGACGTGACCTATGGGGACGCCCGCAACCCGTTGACCGACGCGGATCTCGACGCGAAGTTCGCGGCGGCACTCGCCGAGGCCGACTGGAATCCCGCCGAGGCCGCCGCACTCGGTGAACGGCTGCGCCGGGCCACGGCGACCCCCTCATTGGCCCCCTTGCAGGACGCGTTGTGTTGGGCGCGGGGGACACCCTCCTGGTGAGCCGGCCGCAAGTGCCCGGCCTCACCGGCGTCGGCGGCCCGGCCCCGCCCGGACTCCCCGACGAAGAGACCCGGGAACCGCTCGGCGCGGGCACCGCCGTCTTCGCCGGGAAGTGGGATCCCGCCCTCCGCGGGGCAGAGCGTTCCGTCTGTCGGCACCGATTTCTTCGTGACAGCCGCACATCCGGGAGAACCTTCGGACGTCCGAGCCCGGCACTACGAGAGGCCACCTCGATGACCCTTCAGCTGACCCAGGAGTCCACGAGCCGTTCTGTGAAGCTCCCCTCAGGAAACGTTCACTACAACGTCGCAGGCAACGGCCACCCGGTCATCCTGCTGCACGGCAGCGGCCCCGGCGCGACCGGATGGAGCAACTTCGGCCCCAACATCGTCGAGCTGGTGGAGCAGTTCACCTGCTACGCCGTCGACATGCCCGGCTGGGGCGATTCCGACCCGGTCACGCCCGAGGACCGGGACCATGTGCGTACCGCCCTTGAGTTCATGGACGAACTCGGCCTGGGGAAGGCCGCGTTCATCGGCAACTCCATGGGCGGCGCCACCGCGATCCGCTTCGCGGTCGAACACCCCGAGCGGCTGTCCCACCTCATCACCATGGGAGCCGGCGCCACCGGTGCGAAGCTGTTCGGCGCCGGCGGCCCCACCGAGGGCATCAAGATCCTTCAGAAGGGCTACCGGGAGCCCACGATCGAGAGCATGCGCGAACTGGTCGACGTGATGAGCTACGACTCGGGCGAACTGCGTGAGGAACGTGCCCGGCAACGGCTCGACAGCCTCGTCAAGCACCCCGAGCACGCCCGGAACTTCCTGGCCGGCGGCCGGAACCCGCGCGACTGGCCGAGCGAGGACAGACTGGCCGGCATCCCCGTGCCCACGCTTCTGGTGCACGGCCGCGACGACCGGGTCGTGCACTACGAGAACTCCCTCAAGCTGGTCACCCTGATCCCCGACTCGCGGCTGGTACTGCTCAACCGGTGTGGTCACTGGGCCCAGGTCGAGCACGCGGAGGAGTTCAACCGCCTTGTCGCGGACTTCATCAACAACAACTGACCGAACGAGAGGGGACAGCGATGTCACGTCCGCCGGCGCACAAGCAGCGGCACACTGTGGCAAAGCTCAGGTACCGGGAGGTTCTGGGTCACTACCCGACCGGAGTGGTGGTGGTCACCGCACGGGACGAGACGGGAGAACCGGTCGGGATGACCATCGGATCGTTCACGTCCGTGTCCCTCGACCCGCCGCTGGTCGCCTTCCTGCCCACCCGTGACTCCCGTACTTTCGCCCGTCTGCGGACGGCATCGTCGTTCTGCGTCAACGTCCTCGCGGCTGATCAGGACGGTTTGTGCCGCCGGTTCGCGGTCCCGGGCGAGGACCGGTTCCAGGGGGTGGAGTGGACTCCGGCGCCGTCCGGCGCCCCGGTCCTCGACGGGGCCGTCGCGTGGATCGACTGCGAGCCCCACGACGTGACCGAGGCCGGGGACCACTGGCTGGTGCTGGGCCGGGTCACCCGCCTACGGGTGGTCCGACGGGTGCAGCCGCTGCTCTTCTTCCAGGGCGGCTACGGCCGGTTCACTCCCACGTTGTTGACGGCTCCGCCCGGAACCGATCTGATCCGCGGTGTCCGGCTCGCCGAGCGGACCAGGCCCCGGATGGAGGCGCTCGCCCAGGAGCTGGGGGTGGAGTGCTCCGTACTGTCGCCGGTGGGGCCCGACCTGGTGACGGTTGCCGTGGCCGCGCCGCCGGGCAGGGCGGCCCTGAACACCGTCGGCGACCGGATCCCGATGCGTCCGCCGCTGGGTGATCTGTACGTCGCCTGGCAGGACGAGGAGACGGTCGTCCGGTGGCTGGACGGCACTGGGGCCTCGGACTCCGCGGCGCGCAGCGCCTACCGGCGCCGACTCGACGTGGCCCGTCGGCGGGGCTGGTCGATGTCGCTGGCGGGGAAGCGACAAGAGGGCCGACTGGCGACGGCCCTGCGTGAGTACTCCGAGGGGGACCTGACACCGGAGCACCACCGGCGGGTGGAGCGGGAGATCGCCGAGATGGCGGAAGCGTACGAACCGGTGCCGCTTGAGCCCGGCAAGCGGTACGACGTCCGTTCTCTGGTGGCCCCCGTCTTCGGCCCCGACCATGAGGTCCGGCTCGTCCTGCGCATCTCCCAACTTCCCGTGCAGGCCCCGGAGGCCACGGTCCGGCACTGGCTGACACGCCTGACCGAGGCCGCCGGCCATCTGTCGGCGTCCCGGGAGGCCACCGCCTCCGGCCGGTCCCTCGGATCTGCCAGGTGACCGGCAGATCCCGACGACGCGGTCCCCGTACGGCGGTCGGTGCGGGCTGCCCGACGGGGGTCCGGCGCGGGTGCCGACCGGGGCAGCGGCGGAACCGGGACCCGTGGCCGGGGAATGGACAGGAAGAAGGGCGCGGGACGGAATGTGGCGCGTCACGCGGGAGAAAGCACCGGTGAAGCCGGGAGCGGAGACTGGGGGCAGGGTGCCGGCAGGACGAAATCCGCTGGGTAGTGCTCCGGAGGAGGCGCCCGACGATCTCCCCGCTGATGTTCCGGAAGGGGCCCGGGAAGACCCCGGGGAAGGGAAACGGAAAGCGGGGTTGCGGCACTCCCTGCGGGCCTTTCGACACCGGGACTACCGGCTCTTCTGGAGCGGCGCGCTCGCTTCCAACATAGGGACGTGGCTGTCGAACCTCGCTGTTCCCTTCGTACTGTTCCAGGCCACCCACAGCGCCTTCTGGGTCGGTCTGGCCGCCCTCGCCCAGTTCCTCCCGGGCGTCCTCGTCGCACCATTGGGCGGATCGCTCGCGGACCGCCTGAACCGGCGCCGGGTCTTGATATCCACTCAGATCGCCATGGCTGTCACGGCCGGCGGGCTCTGGGCGCTGTGGGTCACCGGTGCTGCCCGGCCGCCCGCAATCCTCGCGATCGTCGCGCTGTCTGGCCTCATCACCGGGCTCAACCTGCCGATCTGGCAGTCGTTCGTCAACGATCTGGTCCCTCGTGAGGACCTGGCCTCTGCGGTGGCGCTGAACTCGCTCCAGTTCAACGCGGCCCGCTCGGTCGGCCCGGCCGTCGCCGGTCTGCTGCTGGCCACGCTCGGACCGGGCTGGGCGTTCCTCATCAACGGCTTCTCGTTCGTTTTCGTGTTGTGCGCGCTCGTTCTCATCAGGCGCGGAACGGGAAGCCCGGCCCCCGGTTCGGCCCGCGATCCGGGTGTCGTCCGCGGCTTCGTGCAAGCTCTTCGCTATGTGCGCCGACAGCCGGGTATCCGGGTCGCCATCCTGGTCTCGGTGCTCATCGGCTTCTTCGGCAATCCGGTCTTCGGGTTCACGGTCGTCTTCGCCGACGAGGTCTTCCACGTGGGGGCGCTGGCCCTCGGGGCGCTGAACGCGGCGCTCGGCCTCGGAGCGGTGCTCTGTGCCCCTCTCGTGTCCAGTGCCGGAGGCGGGCTCACCCTCGCGCGGATCGTTCGCTGGGCCATGCCGGTCCATGGACTGGCCATGGTCGGCTTCGGCCTGGCACCCGGTCCCGTGGTCGGCGCCTTTTGCCTCGTCGTGGTCGGCGGCTGCTTCCTCGCCGTGGTCTCGTCCGCCAACACCTCGATCCAGATGATGGTGACCGAGCGGATGCGCGGCCGTGTCCTGGCGATCCGGATCATGGTGTACAGCGCGAGCCTGCCCCTGGGCTCCCTGGTCCAGGGCGCGATCTCCGACCTGATCGGCCCGCGCGTGACCGTGGCGGGAGCCGGTGTCGTACTGGCTCTCGTGGTGTTGCCGCTCCTCCGGGGACGCGGCGGGCGACTCCTGTCCCGGCTCGACGACCCGCCCGATCGGGGATGACACAGGGCTTGTGCCGCAGAATGGAACACATTTTCTCCCACATCTTCCCGAGGTGACTGGAACCGGGTAGTTATGGGGGCTCTCACAGGGGTGGATGAAAGGGTCAATCAGTGGCTTTTCTGGATATATCCGCCGCGCGGGGTGACGGGGTGTCCCCTACGGAGAGGGAGAACAGCCCCTTGACCTCTGTCGGCAAGGCGCTGCGCCTGCTGGAGGCGTTCCGCGCCACGGGACCGATCGCCGGAGTGACCGAACTGGCCCGCGCCACCGGACTGCCGAAGTCCACGGCGTTCCGGCTGCTCAACCAGCTCGAACGCAGCGGATTCCTGGATCGGTACGGCACCGACTACCGGCTGAACTGGCTGGTCTTCGAACTCGGCAACCGCGTGGCCGACCGCGCTCCCGCAGACCTGCGCAGCGTCGCCGGCCCATTCCTCAGCGACCTGTTCCTGCACAGCCGATACGTCGTCCATCTCGCGGTTCTGGACCATACGGACGTCCTGTACCTGGACAAGGTGTACGGGCACGGCGGCATCAAGGTGCCCACGGCCATCGGCGGACGCATGCTCGCCTCGTGCTCGGCACTCGGCAAGGCCATGCTTCCGTTCGGACACCAGAACGCGGTCGAGAGGATCCTTGAGGGCGGTCTTACCCGCCGCACCCGCCACTCCATCGCAGCCCCCGGACTGTTCCTGGCCGAACTGCGCCGGGTCGCCCAGCACGGCGTGGCCTTCGACCGGGAGGAGGCGGCACTCGGCCTCACCTGTGTCGCCGCGCCGGTCATCCACCACGGCAGGGCGGTCGCCGCGATATCGGTGTCAGGCCCCACCGGCCGCTTCGACCCCGCGGCGCTGGCCACCCGCGTGCAGTCCGCGGCCAACGAGATCTCCGCTCTGCACGCCTTCCACCTGCGGGAACAGGAAGCCGACGCGGCCCGGGAGTGATGTGCGCCACCAGCGGTTCCACGGGGTGGCACGGACCGCTTCGCCGACCGGCAGTTCCGGGCCGAGTATCAAGCCGCCGAGGCCAAGCCGGGCGGACCGTGTGACCGGCCGCCGAGTCCGGGCCCGGCGAGCCGAACACCGAGCAGCCGAGGCAAAGCCCGGCAGCCCCCTTCGGACCGACCCCCGGGACACTGAGAGAGGCCAGATGAGCGACGTTCGTGAACGGATCGAGAAGGCAGGGGACTTCCTGGCGGGAAGTGCCCCGGACTGCGAGCGGCTCGGCCGGCTCACCGACGAAGTCGCCGACAAGCTGCGCTGGACCGGGGCGACCCGGATGTTGCAGCCTCGCGAGTTCGGCGGTGAGGAGGCCCACCCTGTCGAGTGGTTCGAGGCGGTCCTCGACATCGGCTCCCGCAACGGCTCGGCCGGCTGGGTGGCGAGTGTGGTGGGCGTCCACCCCTGGGAGATGGCACAGTGCGACCACTCCGTCCAGGAGCAGGTCTGGGGTGAGAACCAGGACACCTGGATCGCCTCGCCGTACGCCCCGCTGGGCCGGGCCAGGCCCGAGGGCGACGGGTACGTCCTGAGTGGCCGCTGGTCGTTCTCCTCCGGGACCGACCACTGCGAGTGGATCTTTCTCGGCGGCCTGGTCACCGACGCCCACGGCGCGGTCGCCGACCCCGCCACCGCGGTGCGGCACTTCGTCCTCCCCCGCTCCGACTACACGATCGTTGCAGACTCCTGGCAGGTCATCGGCCTTG
Source organism: Streptomyces sp. NPDC052042 (assembly GCF_044548345.1). NCBI lineage: Bacteria > Bacillati > Actinomycetota > Actinomycetes > Kitasatosporales > Streptomycetaceae > Streptomyces > Streptomyces sp. NPDC052042. The sequence goes on from NZ_JBIUBU010000017.1 coordinate 12,990, forward strand.
AGGGCACCGGCAGCAAGGACATCGTCGTCAAGGACGCGTACATCCCGGCCGAGCGGGTCGTGAACCCCGACCTGCTCCCGGAAGCGGCGATGCGGCTCGGACGCACCAACCCGCTGTACCGGATGCCTTTCGCGATCATGTTCTCCGGGGCCATCACAGCCGGCAGCCTCGCCATCGCCGAGGGCGCCCTCGCGGCCTTCGTCGACCTGACCCGGGAACGGGTGGACGCCCGAGGCGCGGCGGCGGCCCGCAACCCGCACCACCTCGCCGCGCTCGGCGCCGCCTCCGCCGACATCGCGGCTGGCAGGCTGCAGTTCCTCAATGACATCAACCGGGTCCACCAGGTGGCCGAGGCCGGCCACGAGCTGACCCCGTCCCTGCGCCTGGAGGTCCGGCGGAACCAGGTCCGTTCCGTGCGCCGCGCCGTCGATGCGGTCGACAACCTGTTCCTGCACGGGGGTGGCGGCTCGCTCCGTCGTGACCAGCGGTTCCAGCGGTGCTGGCGCGACCTGCACGCCGCCATGAACCACGTCAACAACGCTGCTGAGCTGACGTACGAGGGTTATGGGCTCGACCTGTTCGGTCTGCCCGTCCCCGCCGGTGTCCGGTACTGAGGCCCGTCATGGAGCTGAGCCTCGGCACGGCCCAGGAGATGCTGCGCACACTCGTGAGCGCCGCCAAAGGACGCGGACAACGCCTGAGCGCCGTCGTCGTCGATCAACAGGGTTACGAGATCGCCTCCGTCCGCATGGACGGAGCCTCCTGGTTCACTGCCGGGATCGCCTGCTGCAAGGCACGGTCCTCGGCGGCTTTCGGCCGCCCTTCGGCCGGTCTCGCGGCGATGCGGGAGCGGTATCCCGAGGTAGTGCGGCTGGCCGGTGAGCAGTTGCCGTTCAGCGTGACCGACCTGCCCGGCGGTCTGCCGCTCTTTGCGGGGGAACGGCTCCTCGGGGCCGTCGGGGTGAGCGGCGCGACTCCGGAGGAAGACGTGCGCGCGGCCGGCGAGGCCGTGGCCGCCTTCGCTGAGAGGACCGAGGAGGAAGCCGATGAGTAGGTCGGCGCACCGATCGCCGGGCGAGTTGTTCCGCCACGGGGAATGCCCAGTTGGAGCCACTCCGAGGAGCCGTCCCACGGTCCTCGGGCAAGACGTCGGTCGCCGCACGACCGGCCGACCAGAGGGAGGTGAACAGTGCGTACCGCTCTGATCCGGGTGGCGCACCTGGCAGGAGTACTCCTTGGAGTGACCTTCCTGGTGTACGTCCTCCTCGACATGCTGCCGGGCGACACTGCGGAGGTCATCGTGGCCTCCAGCGACCAGCCGTCACCCGAGGCAGTGGAGGCCATTCGCCACAACCTCGGGCTCGACCAGCCTCTGTTGGTGCGCTACGTGCATTGGCTGGGCGCCCTGTTCCAGGGCGACCTCGGTCAGTCGTACCGCACCGGTCAGTCGGTGCTGGGCGCTGTCGTCGACCGGCTGCCGGTGACCCTGGAGCTGATGGTCGTGGCCGAGGTGGTCTCGCTCGCAGTGGCGATCCCGCTGGCGGCGATCGCCGCCAACCGCCGTGACTCGGTCCGTGACCGGATCATCGCGGTCTTCACGTTCGGGATGCAGTCCCTGCCGCACTTCATGGTCGCCCTGCTCCTGGTGTTCCTGCTTGCGGTGAAGCTCAAGCTGCTGCCCGCGATCGGATACGTCCCGCTCCAGGACGGAGTGATGGAGAACATCAAATCGCTGGCCATTCCGACGCTGGCCCTCTCGGCGGGGCTGATCCCGCTCTACCTCCGTGTGCTGAGAACCGAGATGGTGCGGACGCTCCAGGAGGACTACATCCTCTTGGCCCGCTCCATCGGCCTGCGGTCGGGCACGATCCTCACCCGGTACGCACTGAAGCCGTCGTTGCCCACCCTGGTCACGGTCGTGGGCGTCAACATCGGCGTCCTCGTCGGGGGAACGGTCGTCATCGAGCTGATCTCGGGCCTGCCGGGTGTCGGGACCCTGCTGTTCACCAGCATCAACGCCCGTGACTACGTGATGGTGCAGGGCCTCATCCTGCTCATCGCCTCGGCGTACGTCGTCGCGAACTTCTTTGTCGACATGCTCTACACGTTCCTCGACCCCAGGGTGCGCGCATGACCACCGAGACCGTCGGCGTCGAGCCGGCTACGAAGAAGGCCGGGACGACCGGCGTCCAAGCCCGGGGCGGTTGGCGGTCGTTGACGTTCAGGGCCAGCACCGCGGTCTCCGCGGCGTGGCTCGGACTGCTCGCTCTCGCCGGGCTGGCCTTCCCGCTGCTGCCACTGCCGGATCCGGCCCGCAGCGACTACGGCGCCATCGGTGCCGCGCCGGGGTACGCCGGACACCTTCTCGGCACGGACACCATCGGCCGCGACATGCTCAGCCGGCTCATCATCGGGGGACGGGTCAGTCTCACCGTCGGCATCGGCGGTGTGGCCCTGGCAGTGCTGATCGGCTCCCTGCTCGGCCTGCTCGCTGGGTTCCACGGCGGTGTGCTCTCCCGAGTGATCAACGCGCTGATGGACATACTGCTGGCCTTCCCGTCGCTGGTCGCCCTGATCGCACTGAGCGTCTTCATCGGCACCGGCCTGAAGATGATCATCATCGGCATCGGCCTCATCACCGCGCCCCAGGTGGCCCGGGTCACGCGGGCGGCGACACTGTCATTCACCCAACGGGAGTTCGTGACCGCAGCGCGGGGCATGGGGGCCGGTGGCACCCGCATCCTGATCCGGGAGATCGTTCCCAATGTGGTCGGCCCGGTCATCGCCTTCGCGACCGTGCTGGTCGCCGTCGCCATCGTCGCCGAGGGCAGCCTGAGTTTCCTCGGCCTGGGCGTCCCGCCGCCCGCGTCGAGTTGGGGAACGATGATGGCCGACGGGCGGTCGGAGTTCGAGAACAACCCGCACATCGCCCTTCTGCCGGCGGCCGCGATGTTCGTGACGCTCCTGGCCCTGTACTTCCTGGCCGAGGCCCTCAACCGCAGGTTCGACGTCAAGGAGGCCGCACTGTGACCACCCCTTTGCTCGAAGTCTCGGGTCTGGAGATGCACTTCCGCACCGCCCGTGGCGTCGCCAAGGTGATCAACGGCGTCGACCTGCGGATCGAGAAGGGCCAGGTGCACGGCCTCGTCGGGGAGAGCGGCTCGGGCAAGTCGGTGACCGCCCGGTCGATCCTCGGTATCCTGCCGCAGCGGGCCATCGAGCACCGCGCGGGAGAGATCAGGTACAACGGCCGGGATCTCACCGGGCTGAGCGAGAAGCAACTGCGCCAGGACATTCGCGGTCGGCAGATCGCGATGGTCTTCCAGGACCCGATGACCGCGCTCAACCCGGTCATGCGCATCGGCCGGCAGCTCATGCTGCCGATCCGTCAGCACCAGGGGCTGCCCCGCAAAGAAGCCCGTGCCAAGGCGCTCAGCCTCCTCGGACAGGTCGGCATCCCCGACCCGGAGAGCCGGCTGCGGTCCTTTCCCCACGAGCTCTCCGGCGGTCAGCGCCAGCGGATCATGATCGCCATCGCGCTCGCCTGCGACCCCTTTCTCCTCATCGCTGACGAGCCGACCACCGCGCTCGACGTGACGGTGCAGGCGCAGATCCTCGACCTCTTCGACCAGTTGCGCAAGGAACGTGACCTGGCCATCCTGCTGGTCTCGCACGACCTCGGACTGATCGCCGAGCGCTGTGACGAGGTGTCGGTGATGTACGCCGGCGAGGTCGTGGAGCGGGGCCGGGCGAGCGAGGTCTTCGAGCACCGCCGGCATCCCTACACCTGGCTGCTGGAGGGTGCCCGGCCACGCCTGGAAGACCCGCCGCACACCCGCCTGAACACCATCGGCGGTCGCCCGCCGAACCTCCTGGAACGTCCGTCGGGCTGCGCCTTCCGTGACCGCTGCCCACGGGTACTGGAGATCTGCGGGAGCGTTCGTCCCCTGCTCTCGGCCGTCGACGGTACCTCCTCCATCGCCTGCCACAACCCGATGTCCGCCGTAGAGGTGGACCCGGGTGCGGGCATCGGCGCCCAGCAGTCCGCACCCGTCCGAGGAACGCCGGCATGACCAACCAACAGTCCCATGACAGCGCACCGGTTCCGGGGGAATTGGTACCTGCTCCCGCCAGGGAGACCGAGAAGGGGGCCATCGCGCGGCCCGTCCTGTCCGCACAGGACATCGTCGTAGAGTACAAGGCCGCAGGCCAGCCCCCGGTCCGCGCCGTCCGCGGTGTCAGCCTCGACCTGTTGAAGGGGGAAACCCTGGGCGTCGTGGGCGAGTCGGGCTGCGGAAAATCGTCGATCGGCCGGGCGCTGGTCCAGTTGCCACCCCCGACCTCGGGCGAGGTCCACCTCGGCGGCGACCGGCTCACCGGCCTGACCCAGCGCCAGTTGCGCCCCCTGCGGCGACGTATCCAACTGGTGTTCCAGGACCCGATCTCGTCCCTGAACCCGCGCCGCAGCGCACTGGAGATCGTCGCCGATCCGCTCCGCCTGGCACGGCACCCGAATCCCCGCCAGGTCGCCCTGAAGGCACTCGACGAGGTCGGTGTGGACGAGCGGATGGCGGACCGCCGACCACACGAACTCTCCGGCGGACAGTGCCAGCGGGTGTCGATCGCACGCGCCGTCGTCCAGAATCCGGAGGTCCTGATCTGTGACGAGCCGGTCTCGGCGCTGGACGTGTCGGTTCAAGCCGCGGTGCTCAACCTGCTGGAACGGATGAAGGTCGAGCACGATCTCTCGATGGTCTTCATCTCCCACGACCTCGCCGTGGTGAAGAACATCAGCGACCGTGTGGCGGTGATGTATCTCGGCAGGCTGTGCGAGATCGCGACCGCCGACGAGCTGTACGCCCGGCCGCTGCACCACTACACCGAACTGTTGCTCGCCTCGATCCCGAACCCCGGGGACAAAGAACGCCGCCGACGGCCCGGTGCCGTCCCACCCCGTCCCGTGACCGCCGCGGGATGCCCGTTCGCGGCCCGTTGCCCGGCCGCCACCGAGCTCTGTCTGCGCGAGGCCCCGGAGCTGTCCGAAGCCGAACCCGGGCACCTCGTCGCCTGCCACCACCCCGCGAACACACCTGCGTCCGGCCCGGCGCCGGCCTCCGCGCCCACCTCTCAGCGGCCGTTCTGACCGTTCGTTCCGCCGTGTGGCACCGGAACGTGGGCAGAGGCGCGGAGGGACCAGACCATACAAACCACGGCGGATCAGTCCATGCCCGTGGAACCAGCGATCAGCCCGAGGAGCTTTCGTGATCAAAACCAATCACCGCAAGGCCGGGATACTGGCCACCGCTGTCGCGGTGGCCCTGCTGGCCGCCGGGTGCGGCGGTGGGGAACCCGGTACCTCTCGGCCCACCACCGAGGTCACCAAGAGCGAGGGCGTCTCGCTCAACGCGTACGGCGGCGCGAAGCTGGCGCTCGGTCAGCCCATGAAAGGCGGCTCGCTCAAGGCCGGTGTGATCGCGCCGATCGACAGCCTGGACCCCACGGTCGCCCTCCCGACTCCGGGAACCAGCGCGGCCATGGCCGTCTATGACACCCTGATGAAGATCGAGCCGGACGGCCAGGCCGCGCCGGAAATGGCCGAATCGCTCACCTCCACCGACAACGTTCACTGGACGCTCAAGCTGCGGCCCGGCGTCACCTTCACCGACGGCACGCCCTACGACGCCGACGCGGTGATCGCCCACTTGAAGCGCTACGCGTCGCCGGAGTCACAAGCCCGTGACGCCGGCCAGGCCCGGCAGATCACCAGCCTCAAGAAGGCGAACGACCTCACCGTCGAACTCACCGTCGCGACCAAGTCGGTGGAGTTCCCGCTCCTCCTCGCGGGCAGCGCGGGCATGGTCCCGTCACCCTCCGAGGTCCGCAAGGCAGGCAAGTCGTTCGGTCTTCACCCGGTCGGCGCCGGACCGTTCAAGGTCAAGTCGTTCCAGCCCGGCGGCGACCTGGTGCTGGAGCGGAACCCTGGCTACCGCGACAAGAACCTGCCCTACCTCGACCGCCTGACCCTGACAACGGCGACGGACACCCAGGCACGCCTGTCCGCTCTGAAGGCGGGCAGCCTCGACCTGGCGCCGACCCAGTCGGTCACCGACTTCAAGGAAGCGGAGAAGGCCGGGCTGACGGTGCTGGAGCAGCCCGCGTACACCTACTTCTACATCGCACTCAACCTGTCGAAGCCGCCCTTCAACGACCCGAACATGCGCAAGGCGCTCCTGGAGGGCATCGACACGCAGGCGCTCGCCAAGGCCGTCTTCGAGGGCCAGCAGCCTCCGATGAAGGGCTGGTTCACCTCCAACCATCCCGAGTTCACGAAGACCGCCTACCCGGCCTACGACCCGGACCACGCCAAGAAGCTGGTCGACGCCTATAGAGCGGGCGGAAAGTCACCCGACTTCACCATGACCATCACTTCTCCGCCGGAGTTCCAGCGCCAGGCGAGCGTCATCCAACAGATGCTCTCGGACATCGGAATCAAGATGTCGATCGGTGTCAGCGACCAGCCGACCATCATCACGGAAGCGGCTGCCGGCAACTACGTGGCGCAGCTGAGGTTCATCGGTATGACCCTGCAGACGACCACCGACCTGAGCATCCGGTTCCTCTCCACCTCCCCCGGGTCGATCACCAAGAGCGGCGACCCCGAGCTGGACTCGATCATCAAGCGACTGAACGTGACTCCGATGGACCAGCGCCACGACCTCTACACGCAGGCCCAGCAGAAGCTCACCGGGTGGATGCCGTCCATCCCCCTGGTGCAGCAGGTCGGGGGCTGGATCGTCGGCAAGCAGGTCGGCGGATTCCCCGGGGCCCAGGGCGAGCAGACCGTCGACATGTTCGACGCGAGGCACCTCTACGCCAAGTGACACCGAAGAACGGAACCGAACCGAGCCCCTGAGGACAACAGATGACACACGAGACCGACCCCGCTTCGCGCCGTGCCGACGCCGGGGAAAGCACTCCGGCACCGGCCGAGCACGAAGGCGTCGCACCGCTCCACTTCCGGCAGACCCTCGGGAACTACCCCACGGGTGTGGTCGTGGTGACGGGGATCGACGACCGTGGCGAGCCCATCGGGATGGTCGTGGGTTCCTTCACCTCGGTGTCCCTCGACCCGCCCCTGGTGGCCTTCCTGCCGCAGTGCGACTCCGGCACCTTCGCACGGCTGCGGACCGCCGACAGCTTCTGTGTCAACGTCCTCGCCGCCGACCAGGAGGCGCTCTGCAGGCGGTTCGCCCGGCGCGGTGAGGAAAAGTTCGCCGGTGTCGCCTGGGAACCGGCGCCCAGCGGTGCCCCGGTCCTCGACGGCGTCGTGGCCTGGGTGGACTGCACATACGAATCGATCAGCGAGGCCGGCGACCACTACATCGTGATCGGCCGGGCCTCGGCCATGGACGTGGTCCGGCCCACCCTGCCCCTGCTGTTCTTCCAGGGCGGCTACGGCCGCTTCACCCTGCCGACACTGTTGGCCCGCACGGAGCCTGACCTGATCCAGGGGATCCGGCAGGCGGAACTCGCGCGCGACCAGGTGGAACAGATCGCCTCGGAGTTCCAGGTGGAGTGCAGTGTGACCGCCTGCGCTGGCGAGGACGCGGTGTTCGTCGCCCTCGCCAGCCGTTCCCCGGATCCGAGCCTGATCTCGCTGGGCTTCCGCGTCCCCCTCGTCCCCCCGCTGGGCGCGGTGTTCATCTCGCACGCGGGTTCGGTGGCGGTCAACGACTGGCTGTCCCGGCTGCCCGGCTCCGACGAGAAGACCCGCGCGGCGTACATCGCCCAACTGGAACGTGTCCAGGAACGCGGCTATTCGATCTCGTTGCGCGGATCGCACACCGACCGGGAGATGTTCGCGGCGATCCGCGACTACTCCTCGGTGGACCGACTGCCCGAGCACGAGCGCCGCTTCAAGGCGCTCATCAAGGAGACCGCTTCGCTCTACGAACCGGACATCGACCCCGACGGCAGCTATGACGTCCACTCGATCGTGATGCCGGTCGAGGGGCCGCTGCAGCAGGTCCAGATCGCGCTGAGGCTGGGAGGCACCCCACGCGGTGCCGACGGACGTCAGATCGAGCGGTGGGTGGCACGGCTGCGCGAGGCCGCCCGGATCGTGTCCGAGAGGCTCATCGAGAACCATCAGCCCGAACTCCGGCCCGAGTTCTGACGGCGCCCGCCGTCCGACTGGACGGATCCCCTTCTCATTCCGCACCGCGGCACGGAGCGCTCGTCGGCCGCGCCGGACAACAACGCCCTGACCATGAGACATGGTTGACATCCCGACGGGAGAAGTCATGACAGCGACCGTGAAAAGCCTAGGTTACGCCGTACTGGGATGTACCGACACCGGGGAATGGCGCTCGTTCGCCGAAGATCTCCTGGGCCTCCAGGTCGTCGGGACCGGACCGGGCTCCCTGCGACTGCGCATGGACGAATACCTATACCGGCTCCAGATCGAGGAGAGCGACACCCGCGGTGTCACGACACTGGGCTGGGAGACCGCGGGGCCCGCCGAACTCGATGAGCTGGCCCGGCGCGTCGAAGAAGCCGGATACACCGTGGAACGGCCCGGCGTCGAGGCCGCCCGTGCCCGCAACGTCACCGACCTGGTCCGCTTCAAGGACCCCGACGGCCTCACCCTGGAACTCTTCTACGGGCTGACCAACGCTCTGACGAACTTCGTCTCCCCGACCGGAAACAGCTTCGTCGCCAGCCGCCTCGGCCTCGGACACGCCTTCCAGCTGGTCTCCGACCCGGGCGCCTACTGGACCCTGTACAGGGACGTGCTGGGCTTCCGCCTCAGCGACCACATCGAAGTGGGCCCCGGCACCGACGCCACCTTCCTGCACTGCAACCCGCGCCACCACTCCTTCGCGTTCGTTCCGGCCGTCGCCGACGACCGCCACCGCGCTCAGGGCGTCGGCCATCTCATGCTCGAATCGGTGGACGTCGACGGTGTCGGACGGGCCCTCGACGCGCTGTACGCGAGCGGTGGGAAGGAGACCGCCACGCTCGGCAAGCACACCAACGACAAGATGATCTCCTTCTACCTCGAATCCCCGTCCGGGACGGGCATCGAGTACGGCAGCGGCGGCATCGAGATTGACGACGCATCCTGGACCCCGACCCGTTACCAGTCCGCTCACTACTGGGGGCACAAGCGATGAACACGGTGACCGAGAACAGCGTCCTGGAGAAGATCGAGAAGGTCGCCGACGTCCTGGCCGACGATGCCGTGGAGTCGGACCGGCTCGGCCGTCTCTCCGCCGTATCGGAGCAGGCGCTCCGCTCGACCGGTGTCTGCAGGATGCTCCAGCCGAAGGACTACGGCGGCCTGGAGTCCCATCCGAGGGAGTTCATGGAGGCCGTCCTACGACTGGGCTCGCACTCCCCCTCCACCGGCTGGGTGGCCGGCGTGGTCGGCGTCCACCCGCACGAACTGGCGCTCGGCAGCCGTGAGGTGCAGGAGGAGGTCTGGGGGCGGAATCCCGAGACCTGGATCGCCTCCCCCTACGCGCCCATGGGGCGGGCCCGCCCCGTCGAGGGAGGCTATGTCCTCAACGGCCGCTGGCCGTTCTCCTCGGGCACTGACCTGTGCCAGTGGGTGATGATCGGCGGACTCGTCACCGACCAGGACGGCGGCATCGCCGAGAAGGCCGCCCGGCACTTCGTACTGCCGCGCTCCGACTACGAGATCGTGGCCGACTCGTGGAAGGTCGTGGGGCTGCGCGGCACCGGCAGCAAGGACCTGATGGTCCGAGACGCGTTCGTCCCGGCGCACCGGGTCATCGAGACCGCGGAGATCACCGACGGCACGGCCCACTCCGCCGCGGGCCGCAGCGACTCACCGCTCTACGCGATGCCCCGCAACGTGATGTTCGCCGGAGCGGTCACCGCAGCCACCCTGGGCGCGTCCCTGGCGGTGCTCGGCGCGTACACGGCCCTCACCCGCGACCGGGAAAGCCGGTCCGGAAAGTCCTCGCGCGATCCCTATCAGCTCGCCGCACTCGGTGAGTGCGCGGCCGACATCGACGCGAGTGTCCGCCACTTCCTCGGCGACATCGACCGGATCTTCGACATGTGCGCCGCCGGTGTCGGCGTCCCCCTGTCGGTGCGCGCGGAGGTCCGCCGCAACCAGGTCCGTGCCTCGAACCGAGCCGCTGCGGCTGCCGACAAGCTGTTCCGTATCGCCGGCGGCATCTCGCTGCGCACCGACCTCCCGCTGGAGCGCCTGTGGCGTGACAGCCAGGCGGCCGTCCATCACGTGCAGAACGTCCAGGACCCCATCCTGCAGGCATACGGCCTCGACTTCTTCGGACACCCCATTCCGCCGTCCGTGAAGTTCTGAACCTGACGAAGGAGAGGAAAGCCCATGGCTGTTCAAGAGCTCGGCCACGCCGGACTCTGGGTCGACGACCTGGAGAAGATGCGTGACTTCTACACCTCCGTGCTCGGACTCACCGTCACCGACGAGGACCTCGACAAGGGGATCGTCTTCATGAGCGCCCGGCCGGAGGTCGAGCACCACGAGTTCGTGATCGCTCGTGGCCGGAACGCGCCCGCGGACGTGAAGCTCGTCCAGCAGATCTCCTGGCGGGTCGACTCCGTCGAGACGCTGATGGAGTTCCACAAAAAGTTCAGGAGCGCCGGCGTCTCCGTCCAGCAGGAGGTCACCCACGGCAACGCGTTCGGCATCTACTTCTGGGACCCCGAGGGCAATCGTATCGAGGTCTACCTGCGCGTACCGCGCGACGTACGGCAGCCGTTCCGCAAGGACCTCAATCTCGACCAGAGCGTGGAGGGCGTCCTCGCCGAGGCCGAACGCCTGCTGGCGGAGGGTGGTCCCGCGTTCGGTGCACCCGGCGGCCGTGAGCGATTCGTCGTCGAGGAGGTGGAACGATGAGACTGGCGTCCGTCGTCGTCGGCGGCCGGGAGTCCGCCGCGCGGGTGGAATCAGGCTGCTACCACCTCCTGCCGTACCGTGACGTGGGCGAGTTGCTCCGCCGGCCCGAGTGGCGCACGCTCGCCGGGGCCGAGGGCGAGACGGCAAGGGCCGACGAGGTGCGGCTCCTTCCTGTCGTACCCCGTCCGGACAAGATCGTGTGCCTCGGCCGCAACTACGCGGAACACGTTGCGGAGACCGGCAACGACCTACCCGAACACCCCGTGCTCTTCTCGAAGTTCCGTGCTTCGCTGACCGGACCGTACGACGACGTTCCCATGCCGCGGGCGAGTGACAGGCTCGACTGGGAGGCCGAGGTCGCCGTCGTCATCGGTGTTGGTGGCCGCGACATCCCAGAGGCGGAGGCACTGTCGCACGTCGCCGGCTACACGGTCAGCAATGACCTCAGCGTCCGTGACTGGCAGAGCCGGAGCCGCCAGTGGCTCGCCGGCAAGGCGTGGGATGGTTTGACCCCGCTCGGCCCGCACCTGGTCACCGACGACGAACTGCCGCCGGGCGCGGCCGGCCTGGAGATCTCGTGCGAGGTCGACGGAGTGGTCATGCAGCAGGCCGGAACCGACAAGATGATCTTCGATGTGCCGACGGTCATCGCCGAGATCAGCACGTTCACCCTGCTGGAGCCCGGTGACGTCATCCTCACCGGCACCCCGAGCGGCGTCGGCAACGCCAGGGAGCCGAAGATCTTCCTCAGCCCCGGGCAGGTCGTGGTGACCCGGGTGGAGAAGATCGGAGAGACAAGGAACAGGATCGTTGACTAGGTCAGTTCTCTTCGACCCCGAGCACCTCGCCGACGAGCGGCGGGCGCTGTACGACGAACTCCGGTCGGGGCCACGTGCCGACCCCGACCGTCCCGGGGGGCCGGTCGACAGCCGCGGCCGGCTGACCGGACCGTTCAACGCCATGTTGCACAGCCCCCGTGTGGGCGGCCCCCTGCAGCGCCTCGGCGCCGCCCTGCGCTACGAGTCGTCCATCGACGACCGGGTGCGGGAGATGGCGATCCTGCTGGTCGCCGGTCGCCACGACTGCGCGGTCGAGCGAATCACGCACCAACGCATCGCCCGCGATATCGGTATTTCCGAAGAGACCATCGGAACGCTGGAACGCGGCGAGGTCCCGGCCTCGTTCGACGACGGCACCCACGTCACCGCCGCGGCGGCGCTCGAACTCGCGGAACGTATGCTCGACCGGGAGCCGCCCGACGACGCCGGGTTCGAGCGGCTCCAGAAGGTACTGGGCCCCGACGGCGTCTTCGAGGTCAGCTCGCTGGTCGGCTACTACTGGACGCTCGCCCACCAGCTGAACCTCTTCGCGGTTGAGCCTATCGAAGACAGGTCCGAGGCATGACCCCCACTGAACAGTCCACGTCACGGCTGGTCGAAGCGGCCGGCGTACGCCTGCACCTGCACGAGGCCGGGCGAGGGCCGCTTCTGCTCTGCGTCCACGGCGGCGCCCCCGGCGCGTACGGCTGGGGCAACTTCGGGCAGAACATGGCCGCCTTCAGCAAGCGGTTCCGGACTGTGATCGTGGACCTGCCCGGCTACGGGAAGTCCGACAAACCCGCGATCGAGGGTGGCCGCCACGCCTTCTATGCGAAGGTGTTCGCGGCCCTCGTCCGAGAGCTGGGGGAAGAGCGCGCCCACGTCGTCGGCATGGCCACCGGAGGTGCGGCGGCGATCGCCATGTCGGTGGACCACCCGGACGTGGTCGAGCGACTTGTGCTGGTCAGTTCGGCGGGGGGGCTGCCGCTGTTCACCCCGACGCCGAGCGAGGGGCAGAAGGTCATCCGGGACTACTACGGCGGCGACGGGCCCTCACGCGCGAAGATGCGGGCCTATCTCGAAATGATGATGTACAACCGGTCGGCTGTCACCGACGAGTTGGTCGACGAACGCTACCTGGCCAGTGTCGCTCCCGACTTCATGGCACAGGCGCCCGAGGGGCACGGCACCCCAGCGGTCAACGAACCCGTCTGGAACCGGCTTCACGAGATCGCCGCCCGCACGCTCGTGGTGTGGGGCCGGGACAACCGGGTGCAGGGGTACGACAACGCGCTCTTCATGCTCAACCGGATCCCGGACGTCGAGATCCACGTCTACGGACGGACCGGGCTGTGGGTGCCGTTCGAGCGGGCGCGCCGGTTCGAGTCGCTGGTCACCGGCTTCCTGACCGACGAGTGAAAACGGGCGTTCGCACCACTGGCCCGGAGCCGGCCGAGGCGTCCGGGCCCAGGCAGTCCGACGAGGCGCGGCGGGCCCTGGAGTGTGCGGTTCATGGTGACCGGACGCAGGCCGATGTCGGCGCCGACCTCCCGGATCGCATTCGCCTGCTCGTAGACATGGCCGGCGCCACCACCAACATGCTGCGCGACCTCGGGTTCGCCCTCGGTCCGGTCGTCGTCGGCGCGGTCGCCCTCAGCAACGCGGGATCGGCATTCTCGTCGAACCTCTCCGGCACGGTCCTGCCGGCCGCCGACGCCGCGGCAGCACGGGAGATCGCCGCGGCAGGCGGTCCCATCGCCGTGAACAGCCTGCCGACGGGCGCCCGACGATGGGAAAGCCGATGCTACGGGCCGACTACGTGCCTTCGACGTGACCGGTTCAGAGTACGAGCGTCCCGTCTTCGGCGCGCGTCCCGGTGCCAAACGTGTCCACGGTGAGGTTAGGCGCGGCTCGCCGGGCGCCGGTCTCCCCTCTCTGGAAGCGCACCGGTCGGTCAGGAGGGGCGGCGTGACCGCGCGGGGCGGCCGGACCACTCACAGGTATGCCCGTGTGTGGAAGGCCCTTTGCGGCAGCAGGATGCGGGCCGATCCAATCGAAGCCCCGCATGCCCTTGTGGGGCCTGGCCGAGACGAAGAGGCGGTGAAGCGATGTCGCCGCGGTTCATCCTGTACAGCCCGGATGTGGAGATCGTCGAGCCTGACTTCGACGAGAACATGCAGACCGTGATTGCGCGGATGGAACGGTACATCACCGGTTCGGTGACGGCTGAAGGTACCGGCCAGGCGGTCCGTGACACGCACGCCAAGGGCTACGGGCCCGGACCCGGTCCGGGCCCGTGAACGTCACCCCGGCGATCCTCGCCACGGACATGCCCTGCGCGACAGCAGCACCATCTGCGCCCGCCGCCAGGTCACCACCGAACCAGTGCCCCGGCGGATGATCCGCAGCAACCGCCTGCCCTCGTCATCATCGATCTCCCGGACCCGCACACGTTCAGCCACCTGATCATTCTGACCGCCCGGTACCGCCAGACACAGCAACCGGACGACACGTCACAACGACGCGAACATTGCCCGATGCGGCACCAGCCACGGTTGCCGGCCTCATGCCTCACCGCAGCAGGCAACCGTGATTCGGAAGACTCGTCGCCGTTCTTGTGGCTCGGCGGGGGGCTTCGGGTACCGGCAGCCGACCTGCGGCTGCCGGTACCCGACGGGCCTCAGTCGGCCAGTGAGATCGCCTTTTCCGGACAACGGGCGGCGGCGTCCCGGGCAGCGGCTTCGTCGCCCGTCGGCACGCCTCCGTCGCCTGCTGTACTGGCGAACCCCCAGTCGTCGAGGACGAAGACGGACGGGCAGATCTCGGCACAGACGCCCATGCCCTGGCAGCGGGTGGCGTCGACTTGGGCCTTCATGGCTGGTGCTCCTCTCGCGCCGGGCAGGTGCGGCGCAGGTGGTATCGGATCTCGTCGGCGAAGTGCTCCAACAGCGACCTCACGAGCAGGGCAGCGCCGTCGAGCAGCGCGCAGGCTCCGCGCCCGGGCAGGGTGGTCGCCCAGCGAGCGAGCTTGTCGAGGTCGTCCTCGCTGTGTTCGCCCGTCCTGACGCGTTCCAGAGCTGCTGCCATGGCTTTGGTGCCGTTGAGGCAGACGCCGCACTGGCGGCTGGACTCGGCGGCGAAGTAGCCGGCGACGGCGGTACCCAGTTCGAGCGGGCACTGGCCGGTCTGCAGCACAGTGAAGGCGGCGCAGCCCAGACCGGACCCGGCCGCGCGGAAGGCGTCGTAGTCGAGTGGCAGGTCGAGCCGGGAGGCGGGCAGGAGCCCGCCGAAGTAGCCGCCCGCGAGCACGGCTCCGGCTTCGCCGACGATGTCACGCAGCGGGGTTCCCAGGGCCACCTCGAAGAGTGTGGTCCGCTCGCCCGCGTTGACGGTGATCAGTGTGGTGCCGGGCGAGCCCGGGGTTCCCACTTCCCGGAACGCCTCGGCGCCGTGTCTGGCGATCCATGCGGCGTGAGCGAGGCTCTCGATGTTCTGGATCAGGGTGGGACGGCCGTCCACGCCCTTCTCGTACGGTCGTGGCGGCTTGGCTCTCGGCAGCGCGATCCCTTCGTCGATCGCCCGGACCACGGCAGTTTCCTCTCCTGCCACGTAGCGGTCCGCGGCGGTGACGATCTCGACGGCTGAGCCTGATCGTCCGGCGAGAGCCGTGCGGACGGCCTGCTCGTCCTCGGGCCTTGTGACGTAGACGATCGCCCGGTTCGCGTTCAGTGCCTCGGCAGCCAACAGCAGGCCGTCAAGAACCAGGTGGGGCCTGGTCCTGAGGAGGTAGCGGTCCTTCCACGAGGCCGGTTCCCCCTCGGCGCCGTTGGCGACGACGACTCGCGGACCGGGGCCTGCCGCGACGCCCCTCCATTTGGTGGCGACGGAGAAGGCAGCCCCTCCCCTACCTCTGAGACCAGAAGCGGCCAGTTCCTCGATCAGCGCGCTCCCACGCACGGCGACGGCCGGTTCCGGTGCGGTGCTCAGCAGACGCACCGGGGTGCCTGGGTGAACGTGGGCAACCGGCAGGAGTTCTGTGGCGGGGTCGGGTGGTGCGGTGGTCATGCTCGGCCCTCCGCAGCCGGACCGTGCGGGGATTCCAGCAACGGTGTCAGGTCACGGGTGGTGGTCCAGCTCAGTGCCTCCAGCAGTACGGCGTCGAGCAGGATCTCGTAGCCACGCTTGGGTGAACGGATCGACAGCCGTTCGCCGTTGCGGGTGTGGACCTTGCTGACCTCCACGACTGCGAACTCGTTGGAGATGGTCATCACGGGTTCGGTCATCACAGGTTCGGTCATCACGATTCCCCGTTCAGGTATCGGGCCCACTGCCGATAGAAGTTGAGCTGCACACCCTCTTCGTAGCGCGGCGCGAACACCTGTCCGGGGCCAGGCCAGTCCTTGACCTCCTCGACGAATCCGATGTCCTCGTGGCCCATCTGGTAGTTCAGCTTGAGGTCGATGGCCCTGCCGTAGGCGGTTCCGCTCATCCGAGTGATCGACTGCCAGGGTTCGGTGTCGTCCTGCTCGAACAGGCCAGCAGGACCGAACGTGCCGATGGAAGCACGGTAGGACCGCTCGCGAAGATGCTCGGGGGTGCCCTTCCAGGCGAGCACCCAGTTCCAGATCTCCATCTGGCCCGGTCCGCGGGGCTGCCACTGACGCAGGCTGATCAGCCCCGTGGCCGGGTGTGCCGGATCCTCGGTGAGCGGGGCGACGATGAAGGAGAGGTTGGGAAAGACCGTGCCGACGCAGATGCGTGAGCGGCGGGCGATGTCGAACTGTTCCTCGGTCAGATCCCCTTGCCGGAACATCTCGACGATCTGCTGGTCGAAGCCCCAGAACTTCGGCCCCGGTTCGTCGGGGTCGCTGGCGATGGAGAAGGTGATGGAGTGTCCCGGGGCGGCTTGCACATGGTAGCCCTGCATGTTGGCCACCGGCGGGATCTCTATCGCGCCGATCTCCCACATCGATTTGTGCAGAAAGACAGTGTGGTAGTCGTCACCGGAGAAGTTGTCGGCACCGATCTTCCAGTTGGCATCGAGGACGAAGCGGTTCGGCTCGCCGATCACCTCCAGACCGCCGTCGGTCAGGCCGAACATGAGGTCGAGGTACCACGTCATCCCACCGAGGTAGTCCCGCAGCGGCGGGGCCTCGGCGTCGAGGCTGGCGAAGATCAGACCGTGCACGCTGTCCACCTGGGCAGCGGGGACGAGACCCCACTGCGATTTGTCCAGTCCCTTGTATGCGGTCTGGATGGCCGGCGCGCCGACCAGGGCTCCGCTGTTGGAGTAGGTCCAGCCGTGGTAAGGGCAGCGGAAGTTGGAGGCGTTCCCCTTCTCCGTCCGGCAGACGCGGGTGCCGCGGTGGCGGCAGGCATCGAGCAGCACCCTGACCTGGCCGTGCTCGTCACGAACGAGGATGAAGGGGTCCTCACCGATGTGGCGCACGACGTAGTCGCCGTTGGCCGGGATCTCGCTCTCGTGCCCCACGAAACACCAGGCCCTGGTGAACAGGCGCTCGGTCTCGAGCCGGTGGATCTCGGGGTCGTTGAACGCATAGCCTGGCAGCAGCCCTTGCTCCAGGTCGGCAGGTATGCCGGCGATCCGTGCGTCGATGTCAGACATGAATGCTCCAGTGCGTCAGAGGAAGACAGCGAGGTTGTGAGTGGCGAGGGTCGTCTGGTCGAGCAGGACGATCCTGCGGGCGAGCTTGAGCGTGCCGTCGCAGGGGCGCAGCACGTCGTGCCGTTCGCCGACGAGCAGCTGGTGCTCGACGGCGTCGTGCCGGCTGCGATAGAGCAACAGGTTGGACTTCACCGCCAGATCGCCCGCCTGTTCGCCCGGCTTCACACGGATGTTGGAAACGAAGCGGCGGGTACGCGAGGGCGGGTCCTCGGCCCAGGCGTATTCGCTGGACAGCCGCCGCACCCGGCCCCTCATGCTGGAGTAGGTCTCCTTCATGTGAAAGGCCGTCCGGCTGAAGCCCGCACCCCTGGCACGCTCCCGGGTGCTGCGCAACGGCACCAGGTACTTCAGATCCTCGGACAGCATCTCCAGCCACTGGTCGACGAGGTTGTCGTCGAGCAGCTCCGCTTCCCGGTGCAAGAAGTCGGTGGCCGATGTCAGGTCGTTCACGGTGTCACTCCTGGATTCGATGAGTTCGACCTCGTAGCCGTCCGGGTCGCGCAGGAACGCGAGCCGCGTCCCCGTAGCCGTGACGAACGGGCCGCGCTCGGCGGGTATACGTGCCAGCACCGCGTCCATGTGGGTGGTCTCCACGGCCACGTGCCGGTAGCCGCCGCCCGGGCCGACTGGTTGGCCGGGTGAGAGGACGAGCTCGAGCGCGGCACGTCCGCCGAGGTCGAGGAAGAGGTGTATGGCGTCACCGATGTGCAGTTCCTCGGCCGGCTCGAAGCCGAGAAGCCGATAGAAGTCCAGGCTTTGCGAACGATCGGTGATGTGGTATGAGGCATGGGCGAACCGCACAGTCCTCCTTCACGGTCGGGATCTCTTGTGGGCGCGCATGGGCGCGGGGGAAGGCGCGGCGGTGCGGGCCCGTGACCAGCCGGGGGATCCTCAGCCGGTGTGTTCTGTCTCCGCAGGGGCGGGCGCTCGGGCATGGCGCTTGGCGATCGGCAGGTATCCGATCACCGCAAGTGCCAGCGAGACCAGCGGTGCTGCCTCGTAGCCGGTCTGGATGAGCACGATGCCCACGGCGGCCGAGACCACCCAGACGCAGAAGGCGGGCTTCACCGGCACATCGTCCGTGCGCCACGGCGCACGCAGGCTCAGGTGGGTCAGCACGATGCCGACCCAGCCGACGAAGAACGTCCCCTGCCATTGGAGCGCGAGCTGCAGGTAGGAGAAGACGTCGGTGAGCATCAGCACGAAGACCAGAGCGCCCACGCCGACCACCACGACGGGGCGTGGTGCGTGCACCCGGACGAGCTGCCGCAGCAGCCGCTGGAGGTTCATCGACGCCTGATAGAAGTTCAGCGTATTGATCCTGATCTGAGTCACTACGATGAGCAGCACTCCGGCCAGGCCGAGTGGTCCGACCAGCGCGGTGACCACGCCGTTCTCCGCTGCGATGGTTGTCCCCGGCAGGACCATCTGCACCAGGAACATCCCGGCGGCACCGTTGACCAGGAAGATCCCGGCAGAGAAGACCCAGCCGAAGGTGACCGTCTGGTGGTAGCGGACGTCGTCGGTCCGGGCGAAGCGGGCGAAGTCCACCGTGGTGGGCATCACAAGCCAGACACCCAGGTAGAGGATGACCGTGGTGAGCCAGCCCGGCAAGGTTCTGGCGGCCTCCGGCACGACGCCGGGGAAGTCGAGGAAGCGGCCTGGCTCGCCCTGTCGGGCGGCGAGAATCACCGCGGCCGTCATGCCGACGACGTAGAGCGGGAGCAGAACGCCGTTGAGCTTGCCCATCCAGGTCAGGATGCCGCCCATCATCAACGGCAGCATCCCGATGACCACGATGAGGTACCACCAGCGGATGTCCATGCCCCAGTACTGGTGGAAGGCCTCGGCGACGACGCTGCCCTCGAACACCGCGAAGTAGACGGTGGTCGCGGCGAGCAGCAGCGCGATGAGAACGGATCCCGCCCTGCCGAACAGGCGCGCGGAGACCAGCGCGCTGTTCAGCCCGCTGGAGGCTGCCAGGCGGACCAGCGGGGAGTTGACCAGGGAGAAGAGAACGACGCTGACGAGCAGGCCGATGAGAGCCTGCCGTGTGCCGGTGAGGGTGGCGGCGAGCGCGCCGTAGAACAGCCAGGCCATGGCGCTGATCAGGGACCAGCTCGCCATGGTGAGGCTCATGCGCGGCGCACGTGCCTCGGGCGGGACGATCGAGTGAGCGTAGTCGTCGGCTCTTTCGTCCTCGGTGGAGGTGCTCATGGTGCGGCTCCTACAGGTGGTAGAGGGTGCGGGCGTTACCCGCTCGGATCCGCTCGTCGTCGGTGACCGCGTCAAGGGCGTCGACGTTTTCCCGGGTGTTCCAGAACGGATAGTCGCTGCCGAACATGACCCGCTCGGGGCCCATGACCTCCAGCAGCAGCCTGATCGCGGGCGGCCACAGGCTGACCGCGTCCACATACATCCGGCGCAGCCACACGCTGGGGGGTTCGGTGAGCGCGCCCATGCCGCCACTCGCCCGGTACTTCATCGCCTCTCGGTCGATCCGGCCCATGAGGTAGGGAAGGAGGGATCCGGCGTGCGGCACGACCATCCGGATGTCCGGCCATCGCTCGTACAGTCCGCCGAGTACCAGACGCAGGACGCATGCCGTGGTGTCGACGGGGAAGGCGAGTGTGGACATCAGCGCGTGGTCGCCGAAGTGGGCGGCGAACGCGGGGGCGGTCGGGTGCAGGGTGAGCGGTGTGCCGGTGGCTTCGGCGGCTTCGAACAACGGGTCGAGGCCCAGCTCGCCCAGTTGCCTGCCGCCCACGGTGACCGGCAGCAGGGGGCCGCACAGCCCGAGACCGTTCGCCCTCAGCAGTTCCTCGGCGGCCGCCTCGGGGTCGGCCAGTGGCAAGGCTGCCATCGGGGCGAGCACGCCGGGGTGGGCTCTGGCCAGGTCGGCGAGTTCGTCGTTGACGTCCTGGGCCAAGGCTGCCGCCTGGGCGGCGGGGAGCTGATCGACGATGCCGACGATGGCCGACAACAGGGCAGTGCGTACACCTGCTGCGGTCATTTCCTCCAGATTGGCCGCCAGGTCGGTCATCTCGGGGGTGAGGCGGTAGCCGTACCCCGGTGTGCATCGGACGAATTCGCCGTCGAGGAAGGGTGGTTCGGTGCGCGAGCGCAGGAAGTCGAGGACGGTCTGCGGCATGGTGTGCCGGTGTACGTCCACCAGGTCGGTGCTCATGAGTTCGCCTCCGGGGGTTCGAGGACGAATCCGTCGCCGGTCGACGGGTCTTCGACCACACGGTGGCGGTGCGAGCCGAGCGGGCCGCCCGAGGCTTCCACCAGGTCGCCGACCCCGAGCCACTGGCCGGTCTTCATCGCCACGCCGTCCGGGGTGCCGGTGGCGATGATGTCGCCGGGCCGCAGCGTGGTGACGGCCGAGGCGAAGGCGATCTGCTCCTCGATGGAAAAGACCATGTCGCCGGCCGGGGCCTGCTGCCGTACTTCGCCGTTGACCTTCAGTTCCAGTTCGAGCGACCGGTAGTCGGGCACGAACCGGGCCGGCACGAGCAGCGGCCCCATCGGGGCGGACCCGTCGAAGGCCTTGCCGGCGAACCAGTCGGTCTTGAAGAACGCCCAGTCGGTGCGCTGTTGCAGATCGCGGCAGGTCAGGTCGTTGAAGAGCAGGTAGCCGGCGATGTGCGAGGCGGCCTTGGCCGACGGGATGCGCCGTCCGCCCCGGCACAGCGCCACGGCGAGCTCGACCTCGTAGTCCAAGCGAGAGGTGACGGGTGGGTAGGCGATCTCGCCGTACGGGCGCTCGGGCGAGTCGGGGCCCTTGGCGAACAGGTACGGCATCATTCGGGATCGGTCGATGCCGGTGAAGCGGTCGATGTCTTCTCGGCCCTTGAAGTCGGCCACGTGCTTGGCGTAGTTGGAGGCGGCGCACAAGATCTGGCGCGGCTCCGGGACGGGCGGGGCGAGGGTCGTGTCGCCGATCTCCAGGCTGCCTCGGTGCCAGCGGGGGTCGTCCAGCCCTTCGGCCCGTACGGCTGCGGCGGTGTCGGTGAGCCGGTCGAGCCAGCGGTCCCAGTCGCCCAGCAGGGCCTGGACCCCAAGCCGGGTCAGGGCTTCCCTGGTCTCGGCGTCGGGCGAGACGGCCGCGGCCAGGTCGATCAGCGTGCCGTCGATGGACAGCAGCGCCTCGTAGCCGCCGGTGGTGCGGTATCGGGTGGCAAGGGCGAACGGGATCACGCGGCCCCCTCGCCGCGCAGGTGGTCGCCGCCGGCGACACGGGCGACACCGCGAACGGCCAGGCCCGAATCGGCCTCTATGACGAAGCCGGTCATCAGGTTGGCGTCCTCGGACGCGAGCATGGCGTAGATGCCCGCGTAGTCCTCGCATCCGGGCACCCGCTTCAGCGGCAGCGCGTCGGCGGTGCCCTCCATCAGGGAGTCCTTGGTGCCCTGGCCTATGGACTCGACGCCGCGCAGCCTGGTCGGCGCGACACCGGGGGCCACGCCGTTGACCCGTACGTGCGGGGCCAGCTCGTAGGCCAGCTCGCGGATCAGCCCGACCACCGCGTGCTTGGAGGCGGTGTAGAGCACTCCACCGCCCGCGGAACGGAACCCGGCCCACGACGCGGTCAGGACGACCGAGCCGCGCGCGTCGAGCAGGTGATCCATGGCGGCCCGGACACCGAGCAGACAGCCCTTGGCGTTCACGGCCATGATCTCGTCGAAGCCGCTTTCCAGAGAGGGGCCGTCCAGGTCGGCGAGATGCACGGCGTGGTCGAAGATGCCCGCGTTGCCGACGAAGACGTCCAGGCCGCCAAAGCGCTCCACGGTCTGCTCGACGACGCGGACGTTGTCGGTCCAGGACCGCACATCGGCGACCACACCCAGCGCCCGCTCGCCGAGTTCCTCGACGGTGGTCTCCACCCGCTCGGCGAGGTTGTCGACGATGCAGACGCCCTTCGCGCCCTCGTCCAGATAGCGCTGTGCCACGGCCTTGCCGATGCCGCCCCCGCCGCCGGTAACGATCGCGACTTTCCCTGTCAGCAGTTCCACATGAACCTCCACAAGCTCTGGCGTCAGATCGACATCCGATTTAGCATCAACTATTGGATCCACTTCATCCGATGTCAACACCCCAGAGAGGTGTACATGCGCAGCGAAGGCCATCCCACCGTCAACGGCGTCCTTGGCTACGGCATGACCGTGCCGTCCCTGGAAGTGGCCGACGGCTTCTTCCGGAACTTCGGGCTCACGGCGCAGGAGAGGTCGCACGCCCTCTCGTTCGGCTGCCAGGGAGCTGAGCAGGAGCAGGTCACTCTCGTCGAAGCCCGCCGCAAGAAGGTGGCGTATGTCAGCTTCGGCGTCGACGAGGGCCGGCTCGCGGAGTTCGGTACCCGGCTGG
The DNA here is from genome assembly GCF_044548345.1 of Streptomyces sp. NPDC052042. Taxonomy (NCBI): domain Bacteria; kingdom Bacillati; phylum Actinomycetota; class Actinomycetes; order Kitasatosporales; family Streptomycetaceae; genus Streptomyces; species Streptomyces sp. NPDC052042. The sequence goes on from NZ_JBIUBU010000017.1 coordinate 35,770, forward strand.
AAACCCATGGTGTGAAGCTGCACGACGCACCGAAATCCTTGGAAGGACCCGGTCTGTGGTTCCAAGACCCGGACGGAGTGTGGGTCAACCTGCGGGAGAGCCGACCGGACCCGGGTGCGCCGATGCCCGAGTCCGACATGAACGTGGGCGGCTCACGCCCCCGGGTGGACCGCGCCGCCTGGCAGCACGTGCCGCAGAAGGCTCAGCCTCACCGTCTCGGCCACGTATTGCTGTACGTGTCCGACCTGACCGCCGCCGAACGCTTCTACGGCAACCTGCTCGGCTTCCGGCTGAGTGACCGCACCGGCCGCATCCTCTCCTTCTGGCATGCCCGCCCCGGTGACCATCATGTGTTCGGTTTCGTCCAGAGCACGCATCCGGGCCTGCACCACTCGAGTTGGGAGGTGCCGAACCTGGACGCCCTGATGATCGGCAAGCAGCACATGGACGAGCAGGGGCACCCCGGTTGGGGGCTCGGCCGGCACGGCCTGGGATCGAACCTCTTCACCTATGTCCCCGACCCATGGGGGAGCTGGATCGAGTACTTCATCGACATCGACCAGGTCAGCGACGACTGGGAGCCCCGCGACCTGGAGTGCCCGACCGCGATGTGGGCACCGCGGATGCCTGAGTCCTTTGTCGTCAACACCGAGAGCACCGAAAGGATCGAGCTGTGACCGACTTCCTTGACTTCGTCGACCTGTGCGAGCGGCAGCTTCGGCTCAGCGCCGTCCATGAGGGCGAGCGCGTCGCCGTACTGTCGCGTGGGACCGAACGACTCGAGTACGCCGACGCGTTCATGGCCGCCGCCAACCGTCTCGGCGCAGCCGCCCACCATCTGCGGCTCCCCTCGGGACTGGGCGGCGGCGGCGTGGACTCCCTCGTCGTCGGCACCACGCCCCTGTCCGGCAACCCGGCGGCGGTGGAGGCGCTGAAGCAGTCCGACCTCCTCATCGACCTGGTGTTCCTGCTCTTCTCCGCCGAACAGCTGGAAATCCAGGCGAGCGGCACCCGCATCCTCAGCGTGGTCGAGCCGGTGGACGTGCTGCGCCGGATGTTCCCCACCGACGGCATCAAGGAGCGCATCGACCACGGCGTGGAGCTGATGCGCAAGGCGTCGACGCTCACTGTGACCAGCCCGCACGGCACCCATGTCCGCTACCAGTTGGGCGCCTACCCCGCCGTCCCCGAATACGGCTTCTCCGCGGTTCCGGGCCAATGGGACCACTGGCCTTCGGGGTTCCTGTTCACCGGAGGAGCCGACGACGGCGTGGACGGCACCGTCGTGATCGCCCCTGGCGACATCGTCTTCCCGTTCAACACCTACGTTCGCACCCCGATCACGCTCACCATCGAGCACGGAAGGGTCGTGGACATCCGCGGCGAACTGGACGCGCTGCTGCTGCGCGAATACATGGCCTCGTTCAACGACCCGGACGCCTACGGCATCTCGCACATCGGGTGGGGCATGCACGAGAACGCTCGCCGCACTTCCCTGGCCGTGGATTTCCAGGGCATCGGCATGGAGGCCCGCGCGACCTACGGCAACGTCCTGTTCTCCACCGGACCCAATGGCGAGCTCGGCGGCTCCAACCACACCGCCTGCCATGTGGACGTGCCGCTGCACGGCTGCACACTGCTGCTCGACGACGAGCCCGTGGTGGTGGCCGGCGACATCGTGGTTCCCGAACTGCGGGCGAGGACACGGTGAAGCGTCTCCTCGTCCCCAGACTCGACGGGCAACTGTCCGTCCTGGAGGCCGGAAAAGGCCCTGTCGTACTCGCTCTGCCAGGCATCACCTGCCCGGCCGACGCATGGGCGGACCTGGCCGGACGACTGGCTGCCCACGACCGCCGCGTCCTCGTGCTCGACCAGCGCGGCCGCGGGCACAGCACGGTCACCGAGGGCGGCTACGGCTTGGACGAGCTGGCCGACGACGTCCTGGCAGTGCTGAGCGAGCTGGAGCTGGCCGACGTGGTGCTGTTCGGACATTCGATGGGCGCGCTGGTCGCGGCGCGGGCGGCCACCGAGGCCGCCCGCCGCCGGTGGCCGGGCATCGTCCGCCTGTTGCTGGCCGACCCGCCGCTCTGCCGGGACGGCAGGCCGTACCCCACACCGCTGGCGGGCTACCTCGATCTGGTACGGCGGGCCCGTTCGGGCACGCTCACCTCGGACGAGGTCGCACGGCGCCACCCCGCCTGGACCAGCGCCGAACCCTGGCTGACCGCGCTGCCGTCCTGTGAGGAAGCAGCCATCACAGCCGCACATCGGGACTTCCACGACGGCCGCTTCCTCAGCCAGTGGCCGAGCCTGAGGGCCGAGCTCCTCTACGGAGAGCGAAGCGATGTGGTCACCGCCCAGGACGCGGCACTGCTCCGGCATGCCAACCCCCGCTCCACCGTCAGAGCCGTCCCCGGCTGCGGACACATGATTCCCTTCGAGCGCCCCGACGAACTGGCGCGCGAGGTGGCTCACGCATTCAGAGAGGTACACACATGAGTCCCGCATGGGCCACCGGCCGAACCTTTGGTGGCACACTCGCCCTCGGCACCCGGCCTGGGCTCGTCGTAGTAGACCTGCAGCGCGGCTTCACCGAGCCGGACGGACCGTTGTCGTGCAACGCGGAGGCCGCCGTGGCCGCCGCACACGACCTGGTCGAGGCGGCACACCGAGCGAAGGCCCCGGTCTGGTTCACCGTCATCAGATACGGCCCCGACGAGCCGCTCCCCCTCTGGTCGGCCAAGATCCCCGCTCTGGAGGAACTGCGCGCCGGAAGGGCCGCTGCCGATCTCGATCCCCGCCTCGGTCACCGACCGGGCGACGAGGTGGTCGTCAAGCGCGGTGCCTCCGCCGTCTTCGGTACCGACTTGGTGGATCGTATCCGCGCCCACGGTGTGGACACGGTGCTGCTGTGTGGTGCCTCCACCAGCGGCTGTGTCAGGTCCACTGCGGTGGACCTCATCCAGAGCGACCTGCCCGCGGTGCTCGTACCCGAGGCTTGTGCCGACCGCGACGCGGTCCAGGCCACCGCGACGCTCACCGACCTGACCGCCAAGTACTGCGACGTCCTGCGCCTTCCCGAGGCATTGAATCTCTTCGCCGTGAAAAACAACGACACCGGTGACACCGGGTCGTGACCCGACAGCCGTAGCGCGGGCCGGGCCGGCCCGCGCTGCGCGTTGAAGAGGCAGACCGTCTCCCATGCCACGCACCCTGCACCGAGCGGCACATGCGGCACCAGGAAGTGGCTGATGAACTCGGCCAACAGGTTCTCGTCGGCCATGGCTCCGGCCTTGCGGATGAACAGGTCGCTGCCCACGCCCAAGGTGTTGAAGTTGTCGCTGCAGGAGATATCAACGGAGAACGTCACGGTCCGGTAGCCGGCACCGAACGGAACGCAAGCGACGGACGAGCGGACCGTGTCATGCCGGCACCGGACCCGATGGTCGCCCTCCATCCCCCGGAAGGGCTTCATGGGGGCGCGGTGTTCCCGAGCAGGGGCACCCGCGCCACGGACAGTGCTCAGCAGGACGACCTCCTTCTGCGGAGCCGGGATCCCTGACCCCGCCAAAGGAGCCAAGCATCAAAGATATGATCCAATAGAGTATGCAATCGTCCGGGAGAACCCCGGCTTCGAGCGACGCAGGGGGAACCGGCCATGAAGAGCGCGACCGGAAGCGCTTCACGCGCAGGCGATGCCGTGGCACAAACCCACGAACGACTGCGCGACATGATCCTCGGTGGAGAACTGCTGCCAGGACAACGCCTGACACAGCAGGAACTGATCGAGACCCTTGATGTCGGCAGGACACCGCTGCGTGAGGCCCTGCGCATGCTGGAAGCCGAGGGCCTGGTCACCTCCAAGGCAAACCGCGGGGTCACGGTCACCGGCATCGACCTCGCCGAGGCCGAGGAACTCTACGGGATGCTCCTCCTGCTCCAGCCCCCGCTCCTCACGCTCGCGGCCTCGGAGATCTCCGACGCGACATTGGACGCGATGGAAGAGCGGCTCACCGACATGCAGAGCAGGCCACCCACGCGCCGCGACTGCCATCAGGACCACGTCGACTTCCACATCCTGCCGAAGGAATGGTTCGGCCCCATACTCGGCCAGCTCGTCCTCGACACCTACCAGCGTCTGGGCCGACTGCAGCGTTTCTACTACAACCGCCGACGGCTCCCCGACTACATCGTGGAACTGGACGTGGCACTGCTGGAGGCACTGCGCCGCAGGGACGGGCAACAGGCCAAACGGGTGCAGGAACTGCATCTGCTGAACTCGGCGATCGGCCTGATCCTGGACGTCGACCCGTGGCACCGCTTCGGACCGCTGCTGCGCGCAGCAGCCGGCGTCGGCATCAAGATGCAGACCGCACCAGACGGGTCGGTCACCCCCCCTCTCAAAGCGACCTGGGCGAACACCCTTGATGAATACCAGCCGGTAAATACCGAAATGGTCATTGATGCCACCTGTACCGACTGACACCTCACTGCCCGAAGGGGCCGAGGCCGGGTGGTACGCGGTACGGGTGCGTGCCGGCGGTCTCCGACGGGGCCAGGCACTCCGACGTGGACACCGCGTGACCGCCGGCCGCGGGGCTCCGGGGTCCACCGGCCGCTACGCCGCGCCCGGCAGTGACACCTGGACCGTGAGGCCGCCGCCCGGGTTGGCGGTCAGGGCCAGGTCGCCGTGGTGGGCGCGGACGATGCCGGCGGCGATGGTCAGGCCCAGACCGTGGCCGCGGCGGGTGGGGTCCTGCTCGGCCAGGCGGCCGCTGCCGCGCAGGAAGGGCTCGGTGAGCCGGTCGACGGTGCCGGACAGCGGCGGTCCGGTGTTCGTGACGGTCAGCAGGGCACGGCCGGGTTGCGCCGGATCGGGGCCGCTGGTCAGGGTGAGCGATCCGCCCGTGGGCAGGTTGTGGCGTATGGCGTTGTGGAGCAGGTTCAGGGCGAGTTGGCGCAGGAGTACGCCGTTGCCGGTGACCGGGGTCGGACGGATGCCGGTGGAGACGGTGACGCCCCGTGCCCCGGCCTCCTCGCGGACGGTGTCGACGGCGTCCCGGGCGGTGCCTGCCAGGTCGAGCGGTTCCATGGCGGGCGGGGCGTGTTCGAGGGCGGAGAGCCGGAGCAGGGCGTCGGTGATGTCGATGCCGCGCTGGTTGGTCTCGCGGAGCCGGGAGACGAGCCGCCGGTAGTCCTGGCCGTCGGGGTCGGCGACAGCCACGTCGAGCATCGTGCGGCTGACGGCGAGAGGCGTGCGCAGTTCGTGTGAGGCGTTGGCGGCGAAGCGCTGCTGGGCGTCGAAGGACCGCTGGAGGCGTGCGAGCATGACGTCGAAGGTGTCGGACAGCTCGGTGAACTCGTCGCGCGGACCGGCGAGTCCGACGCGGTGGTCGAGGGAGCCGTCAGCGGCCTGGCGGGCGGCCCGGGTGATGTCCTGGAGCGGGCGCAGCACACGGCCCGCGATCAGCCAGCCGGCGCCGAGCCCGATCAGGGCGAGGAGCAGCAGGGCGACGCAGGACGCCTTGACCAGGGCGTGGAGGATGTCCGGACGGGTGGCGACAGCCGCGGCCTGCGGGTTCACGTCGCCCAGCGGGTAGTTGGGCACGAAGCGCATGGCCAGGTAGACCACGACCAGGCTCAGCGCTCCGGCGAGGACGACGAACAGGGCGTAGGTGAGGGTGAGCTTCATCCGGGCGGTCAGCCGGCGAGGCCGCCCGGGCCGCGCCGGGGTGTCGGCGGCGCCGGTGGCGTGGGCGGTCGCCGGGCCGGTGGCACCCCGGGGGCCGGTGGCCGCTCCGGTGCCGGTGTCGTCGCCGTGGCGGGGTGCGGGGCCGTGACTCACCGCTCACGCCCCGTCGGCCCGCGCTGCCCCGCCGTGCCTTGTCGCCCAGGCCGGCCCTGTTGCCCGGCCCTGCCGTGGTGCCCGGCCGGCCCGCGCTGACCGTCCGGCTCGTCGAGCCGGTATCCGACCCCGGGCACGGTGTGGATGGCCCATGGTTCGCCGAGCCGTTTACGGAGCGTGGACATGGTGATGCGGACCGCGTTGGTGAACGGGTCGGCGTTCTCGTCCCAGGCCCGCTCCAGCAACGTCTCCGCGCTGATGACACCACCGCGTGCCGTCATCAGGACCTCCAGCACCGCAAACTGCTTCCTGGTGAGCGCCACGTACCGCCCGTCACGGAAGACCTCGCGCCGGAAGGGATCCAGCCGGATCCCGGCACATTCCAGGACGGGGGGCGTACCGTCCTTGGGACGGCGGGCCAGCGAGCGCAGGCGTACGACCAGCTCCTTCAGATCGAACGGCTTGGTCAGATAGTCGTCGGCGCCGATCTCGAACCCGGTGACCTTTTCATCGATCAGACCCGCCGCGGTGAGCATGAGCACCCGGCAGCCCAGGCGCCGCTCGACGATGATCCGGCACACGTCATCCCCGTGGGTGCCCGGAATATCGCGGTCGAGCACAACGATGTCGTACTCGTTCACATCCAGGTGCTCCAGGGCGGTGTCCCCGTCCCCGGCGATGTCGGAGGCGATGGCCTCCAGCCTCAGCCCCGCCTGCACCGCCTCGGCGAGATACAACTCGTCCTCGACAATCAGCACCCTCATACGGTCTCTCCTGCTCGCGCCCGGCCCGGCCGGCCACCGGCCCGGCCGTACCGCCCCATCGAAACGGTACGGGGCCATGGAAACGCTACGGGGATATCGAAAACGTATCGGTAAACCGAAACGGCCCGGCAACACGACCCGCCGTTCACTCGGGGCACCCACAGGCGGCACCCGCCGCCCGTCCAGATGCCCGGAGGCGACCATGCACGACCACGATCCCCTCACAAACCGCTCCGCCACGGCCGCACGGCGCTCCCCGGCCCGCATGGCGGCCGGGGCCGGGGCTGCTCTGGTGGTCGTGCTGGCGGCAGTCTGGGGCATGGCACCCCGGGACGAACCGGCCGCGCGGGCCACCACCGCGGGGAACCACGCGAGCGACCAGCGCGAAGCAGCGCACGCCCCGGCCCCGCAGGACGCTGCTGACCTCTCCGAAGGCCGTGACCTCACCCCCTTCGACACCCAGTACCCGGCAATCGGCCGTTTGGACAAAGACCTGCTCAAGGCCGTGCAGGAGGCGGCCCGGGACGCTCGCGAGGACGGCATCGAGTTCCGGGTCACCTCGGGATGGCGCAGCAGGGAGCACCAGCAGCGGCTCCTGAACGAAGCAGTCCAGCGATACGGAAACGCGGAAGAGGCGCGACGGTTCGTGAACACCCCGGACAAGTCGGCCCACGTCTCTGGAAAGGCCGTCGACATCGGCCCCACCGACGCCGACGACTGGCTCATCCGCCACGGCGACAACTACGGGCTGTGCCAGGTCTACAACAACGAGATGTGGCACTTCGAGCTGCTCACCGCGCCCGGCGGCGCCTGCCCGGCCCCTCTGACGGACGCGGCGGGCTGAACGGCGATGACTTCAGCCCACGGACCGACGCGCATCCCCTTACGAGAGGCCCGCTGATGGCACCGGCCCCGACAGCCGTCCCGGGCAACACGGCACCGGCCTGCGCGGCGACACGGATCGGCGCCGCCAGGCCGCAATCCCAGCCACCGTTCGCCTCCCGCCTCATGCCGTCCGCCGGTTGGGCACCACCGACGTCATGCGTTACAGTTGATCTTGACAGTTCGCCGCAACTCACGGCGGCTGACGCTGCGTTGGTGGTCCAAGGAAAGACGCCCCGCTTCCCGCGGGGAAATGCAGGTGCAAGGCCTGCCCAGCGCTCACTCACGAGGCCCTTCCCCCCACCGGCGGAAGGGCTTCGTCACGTTCCCCGCACGCCCTGGAGGACCTCCGGGTCCTCGCCCGCGAAATCCCTACGACAGCGGAGCCGTGATCAGGCAGCCCTGGCTCGGTTCGCCGAGCAATCGGGTCCCGGCTTTGCGACCGTCGAGGCGGAGGCTCTGCGGGAAATCCTTCCAGCCCTGCGGGTGCCGCCGCCGGTCATCGCGCACGCGAGCGACGAGGGCATGGTTGAGCCGGACGACCTGCGCCGCGCGTTCCTCGGCGGGCGGGCGGCTACGAGTTGCAGGGCACCGGAGTGGCATCATCGTCGACCGGATCGTTCTCGCCTGCGGGACGGGCCTGCCCGCCCTCGCGGAGCACCTTAGCGAGCACATCGAAGTGCCCGGTGTCCCGGCTGCACGCTTCACCTTCAACGCGCCGGAACTACGCCTGGACCGGGTGGTGTCCACGCCGGCCTTCGAGATCCGGCCATCCGCCCGGTACGGCTTCGTCGGCGCCGAGGACGTGGTCCCGGGCGGGACCGAGACAGCGACGCGGGCTCGGGTACGTGCGTCCCTGAGCGCCGTGAGGGAGGCGTTCGGACTGCCCCGGGAGCCGGTGCCGGGAGACGTGACCATAGGGGTCCGCCCGATCCCGGCTGGCGACGACGTGCTCTGCGCACCGCTGGCGAGCGCTCCAGGGGGCGTCGCACTGGCTGCACACCCCGGGGTGACGCTCGTGGCCCCGCTGGCGCTGCGTGCGGCGGAACAACTCGTCAACCCCTGGTGTCCTGCGCAGCGGGCCGTTGCCGGCACGGCCTCGCGGATCAGCGGCCGGTCGGCCCCCGTGCCTCGGCGGAGGCAACGAGGGATCGGCGCCATACGTCCAGGGCGGTGGCCTTGGCCTCTCCGATGCCGTATCACAGCGACACGGCAGCCGTTGTCCAGCACAAGGACAGCACCAGCGCTGGTATACGCGGTGTTCAGCACGGACCGATGGCCCTGAAATGCAGCCGCCATCCGGATACCCGCCGCAACGAGCGGAGGGACCCACCACCTCTCCGACCGCGGCCCCGCGAGGCCCGAGACCTCCGCGGCCCAGGATGGCTCGATTCGAACCTTGCCGGTCCCAGGCAAAGCACCTCACATTGGGCACAGTTCATGCACATCTTGCGCACAACTGACGGTGACGGGGGAGTCGACAGCGGTGGCGTTCCAGCGCGCGAGAACCACGGTGGCGGGCGATGCGGCGGGCGGTTCGGGGCGGCACCCCGGCACGCCCCCGGAATCCTGGGGGCCGGCGGGCGCCGGGGCAGCGCGGCGCGGGCCGCGCTATCTGGTCCTGGGGCCGCTGGAGCTGCGGCTCGAGGGTCGGCCATGTACGCCCACGGCGCTCAAGTCCCGTGCGTTGCTGGCCCTGTTATTACTGCGCGCCAACCAGCAGTCCTCCGCGGACGCCCTGATCGAGGACCTGTGGAACGGCCGGCCGCCCCGCTCGGCGCTGGCGGCGCTCCAGATGTACGTGTCGGGCCTGCGTCGGGTCCTGGACCCCGGCCACAGCCACGACGGCCGTGACGCCCGCCGCCACCCGCTGCTGCCGACGGTGGGGTCCGGCTATCTGCTGCGGGTGGGGCCCGGGGAACTCGATCTGGACGAGTTCCGCGAGCAGGCGGCCCTGGGCCGCAGCCGGCTCGCCGCCGGCGACTGCCGGGCCGCCGACCACGCCTTCCGGCGCGCTCTGACGCTCTCGCGCGGTACGCCCCTGGGCGATCTGACGCACGCGGACCTGCCCGGCTTCTACGGCGACCGACTCGCCGAGGAGCAGCTGGCGGTGGTGCAGGACCGGATCGGCGCGGACATCTGTCAGGGCCGCGCCCGGGAGGTCACCGGCGAACTCCGGGAACTGTGCGCCCGCTATCCCCTGCGGGAGGCCTTCCACGAGCAGTTGATGCTCGCGCTGGCCACCACCGGCCGGCAGACCGAGGCCCTCGAGGTGTACGCCGAGGCCCGACGGACGGTGGTGGCAGCCGGTGGCATCGAACCGGGATCCGCTCTCCGGGCGGCGCAGCAGGCAGTGTTACGGGTACGGCCACCGCTCAACACCGGGCACGAGCACTGCCGGTCGGCCTTGAACGACACGCAGGAACGTTTCCTTCCTCGCTGAGGCAGACCTCCCCGGTGCTCAGCGCAGTCGCCAGTCCAGACGGCGCCGGTAGTAGACCAGGGGCTGGCCCTCGCCCGGCACACAGGAGGACACCTCGCCCACCAGCGCCGTGTGGTCGCCGTGCGGGAAGGCCGCGGCGACCCGGCAGCGCAGGTAGCCGGGCACGCCGAGCAGCCGCGGCACCTCGCCGTCCCACTCCCACAGGGCGTCCGCGAACTTGTCGTCCGTGCCGCCCGCGAACACCCGGGCCAGCGCCTCGTCGTCCGCGCCCAGCAGGTGTACCCCGAAGTCCGTGCCCGGCCCGGCGCTCAGTTCCCGGCCGGTCCGGGAGCCGCCGGCGACGGCCATCAGGACGGACGGCGGCCGCACACTGTAGGAACACAACGAGGACACCAGCATGCCGGTGGGGCGGCCGTCCGCCCGTCGCGCGGTCGCCACCGCCACGCCGGACACCAGCCGGGACATGGCCTCGGTGAACCGCTCGGTGAGCACGCCCGGTTCGGTGTCCGCGCCGGACGAGTGCCCTCCGCCCGCGGCAGGCTGTCCGCCCGTGGCGGGCTCTCCGGCCGGCGGCCGCCCGCCGGCCAGAGCGGTGCCCTCCGCCCCCCTACGCACGGGCCTGCCCGGCGGCGCGCAGGCAGCTGTCCAGGCGGCTACGGGCATCGGGGTCACCGGTGGTGGCCAGGGCCGCCTCGAAGTCCGTCGCGGCCTCGCTGTAGCGGCCGGCCGCCTCGTGGACCACACCGCGGTTGAACCGGAAGTCCGCACGGTCCGCGAGACCCACGGCCCGGTCGAAGTCGGCCACGGACATGTCCAGGTCGCCGTCCAGGTACGACAGTTCGGCGCGCACCGCCCATGCCTCGGCGAGTTCGGGATCGTTGCGCAGCGCAGCCTCCAGCGCCTCCCGGGCCGCGGTGACGTCTCCCTCCTCCGCCAGCAGCCGCCCGCGCAGCGACAGCAGATGCGGGTGCTCCGGGTACTGCGCGAGGCCGCCGGAGACACTCTCCAGCGCCGCCGCGGTGTCGCCGAGGTCGGCCAGGAGACCGGCCCGGCCGAGCGAGGCCTCCGGATGGCCGGGTTCGAGTTCCAGCGCGCGGTCGAAGTCCGCCAGGGCACCTTCGGTATCCCCCAGCTCCAGCCGGGCGTCGCCCCGGTTGTAGTACGCCTCGGGGAACGGCGGCTCCAGACGCAGCGCCCTGGTGTACTCGGCGATCGCCTCCTCGGCGCGGCCCAGCCTGCGCAGAATGGTGCCCCGGTTGAAGTGGTGGTCGGAGAAGCCGGCGTCCGCCTCCAGGATCTCGGCATAGTCCTCGAGGGCTTCCGTCAACCGCCCGCTCATCGCGTTCACCTGGGCCCGGTTGTAGCGCAGGCCGGTCCGGTGCCAGCTGCGCTTGCCGAGGCTCAGTTCCCGGTCCAGCCGCTCGATCCCCTCGTCCAGCAGCCGCAGCGCCTCGTCCGGCCGCCCCGCCCGGACCTCGACCAGCGCCAGGCCGTTGCGGTTGAACACCGAGAAGAAGGCCCGCTCGTCGGGGTCCGGCAGCAGGTCGGCGATGCCGATGGCCTGGTTGACCCAGGCGCGCGCCAGGCTCTCGTCACGCCGCTCCGGCGGGTAGTGGCGGGCGTAGAGCATCCCGGTCTCGTAGGCGAGCTTCATGTGGTGGGTCGCGCTCTGGGTGCGGGTACGGGCCTCGTGCTGGAGGACCGCCGACTCGTCCGGGCGGCCGCCCGCCGCCAGACAGGCGCTGGCCTCGCGGATGAAGTACCACCAGGTGTCGGGGTGCTCCTCGACGGTCAAGAAGGCCCTCGCGGCCTCACTGAGCTCGGCCGAGATGTGGTAGAAGCCCAGGTACTTGCAGTGGTCGAGGGCCCAGCGCGCCGCCGTCACCCCGGCCCCGACGGGATCCGTGCCCCGCAGCAGATGGTACGGCAGTGCCCCCAGGCGCAATGAGGTCTCGCCGGCCTCGGCCCGCTCGGCCAGCTCCCCGGCCCTCCGTTCGTGCAGGGCGGCCCGCTCGGAGGGCGTGAGCGCCGCGTAGGCGGCGGCCGGGCCCGGCTCGTCGTCCACGCAGTCGCCGTCCACGAAGCCGCGGGCCGCGAGCCGTACCGCCGCCGGGTCCCCGGCCACGGCTGACGGCGCGGCGTCCTGCTCCGGCTCCGGCGGTCCGGTGACGGGGGTCGCGTACGCCGTCAGCGCGTCCGGCAACGAGATCGAGACCTCGCCCGGCGGCTCCCGCAGCGGTTCCCGGCCCGAACAGGCCACGATCGTCAGCAGCTCCGGCGGTATCCGGCGCAGCGCCACCGCCAGGAACTCCTGGTCGGTGACGTCGGCGTGCTCGACGTTCGTCACGATCAGGGTGCGGGGCGCGCCCGCCGAACCGGGCAGCGCCGCGAGGAGGAACTCCACGAGCCCGTGCGCCACCCGCAGCGAGTGCAGCCGCGCCGGGTACCGGCTGATCTCGCCGGCCGAGGACTGTTTCTCCAGCCCCCGGACCAGCGGCGGCACCAGGGGCGTCAGCTCCTGGGTGCTCTGCTGGAGTTCGATGTAGTGCCGGTCCGCCAACTCGGGCCTGGCCCGCAGGATCTCCGGCGCGATCTCGCGCAGCAGCGTCCCGGCGGCGGTGTACGGACCGCGCAGCCGACGGTGCGCGTCCACGGTGAGCGACGGACCGGGCAGACCGAGAGCGTCCCGCAACTGCTCGCGTCGGCGGGAGTGCGGGGCGGAGATCCAGTAGTGACCGCTCACGTTTCTGCCTTTCACTGAGGGCCTTCGGAGGTGGAGGCGGTTGCGGGGTCCCGCCGGCGTTGGGCGAGGGAGCGCGTGGTGGGCGAGGAAGCGCGTGGTGGGCGACGGCGTCAGGTGATGACGTGCCGGGTCCGGTCGCGGCGCCTGCGGAGCCGCTCGCGGGCGGCGAGCCAGAGGGCGATGCCGATCTGGAGGAAGGTCAGCAGCAGGAAGACTGTGCCGTCCACGAGCATGACCCAGTCCGGCCGGTCCGCCGTGAAGCGGCCGAGGGCGGCGCCGATCATGTCGTAGAAGACCGGACCCAGGCCGAGCAGGAAGGTGCTCAGGCTGAGCGTGTAGCCGACCGGGATGAGCCAGGAGTACCAGCGCGCCGCCCGCCGGTCCGCCGGATGCCACCCGGACTCGTCCAGCAGCCGGTCCGGGCGCCGCAGCAGCCGGTTGTACCGGCTGCGAAGCATCCGGGTGGCCGTGGTGTGCAGATCCACGCAGCCGAGGGCCGTACTGATCAGCACGTAGATGTCGGTGCGCAGGTAGAAGAAGAACTGCCACAGCACCCGGATCACCGCGGCGAAGGCCACCGCCAGGCAGACCCGGGCGGCCAGGCCGTCGCCGCCGGGCCCGCGCGTGAGGTCCGCCACGATGATCAGCACACCGATCAGGACTACGTCGACGAGCATCCCCGCGAGGATCGGTAGATAGCGTCTGCGGCGCTCCACCACGACCAGGCCGTCCAGCGAGGTCTCGACCACCAGGAAGTAGAAGCGGTACGACATCCGGGTGCGCGAGCCGACGCCGAGGCGGCGGCCGGCCAGCGCATGGTAGATCTCGTGGATCGCGATGAGCGGTGCGGCGGCGACCGTCATCACCACCATGATCAGGGAGTAGTAGTCGCTGAACACCATGTCCCTGGGGGTGGGCAACAGCTCGGGGCTGCGCACCACCAGCACCGCCGCCCAGGCCACCACCGCGCCGTAGCAGAGCCACGCCACCGGCGAGAACAGCGCCCGCCCCAGTCGCTGCCAGCGCACCGGTGGGGCGGCGTCCGGAGCGGGGCCGGGCCCGGGCACCACGAAATCCAGCTCGTGCAGCGCCTCGACGATGTCGGCGACGTCGATGGGTTCGCCGTACTCGACCGCGTACCAGTCGGCGGCCTGCCGCGGAGTCGCGCCCTCCTGGAGACGGCGCACCAGCGCTGCGCCGTCCGGCGGGAAGATGGCGAAGGACTCGGTGTCCGGGCGGCCGATCGTGACCTCGCCGTTCTCCTCCAGATACACGAGGCGGTGGAGCACCAGCGGGCTGTCGAGGTCGCGCACCGCGGCGGTGTCTGCGGCGACGTCCGGGGCGTCCGGCAGCGCGGTGCCGTCACGAAGTTCCTGATCCGCCATCGCGGCTCCTTCATCTGCATGGTCCGGCACCGCGCACGCACGCAGCCCGTTCACCGCCCGGGTTCCGGCGGCAGGCCGCGGCCTGCCGCCGGAACCCGGAGCGGCACTTCACGTGCGCTGGACTCAGTTGGCGACCGGGTACGTCGCACAGGCCGAGGAGGTCAGACGAACCGGACCGGCCTTGCGGATCTGGATCTTCTTCATCTTGTTCTTCTGCATCGCAGAGACTCTCCCTGGTGGTGGTCGATGACACATGGCCTGTTGGCCATCGGTGATTCTTCTGCGCCGGGCCAAAGTCGCCCCAGATCCCCGCCAAAGCCCCGCAAGCCGCGTAATTCCTTTGCGGCCATGCCGTCCGGGCGCAGGCTGCCGCTGGGCTTCACCGAACGGACGAGCTGGTCGACGCCGACCTCACGCGCAGCCTGTCCCACACCCACCGGACCAGGACCAGACCGAACTCGCTGCTGAGACACGCCGGTTCTTCCACGATGGTGTCCCACGGAGTGGTGTAACGGATCTCGGCCCGGAAGTGCGCCGCTCGTGTGACCTCGCGTGCACCGACTACTGGTGAATGCTCGCTACGACGAGCTGAAGCGGCAGATGGCCGCGGTGAAGGAGTGGTTCGCCGCCGACATCCGTGACGCCGCCTTCCCCGCTCAACCGCTCGAACCGGAGGGTTCATGGGCCGCTCACACCAGGCGATGGTGGATGAGATCGAAGCCCACCTCGGGCGCAGCCTGCCAGCCCGCTGGGAGGATGAGTTCACACCTCCCATCGCGATGCTCTGGCCGCCGAACTCACCCCGTGAAGGGCATCTTCGAAGCTCTCGATGCACTGCGGCACATCCCCGTCTGCGTGGCGTCCAGTGGCAGCCACGACAAGATGCGGTTCACCCTGGGAATGACGGGGCTCTACGAACGCTTCGCAGGCCGCATCCACAGCTCGGACGAAGTCGCGCGAGGCAAGCCCGCCCCCGACTTGTTCCTACACGCCGCGCGGCGGATGAACGTTGAACCTGCGGCGTGCGCTGTCGTCGAAGACAGCCAGTACGGTGTGCAGGCAGCTCGTGCGGCCGGCATCTGCGCCTTCGGCTGTGCAGGCGGACTGACACCCGCTGACCGACTCGAAGGCCCCAACACCGTGTTATTTCGCGACATGCGGGAATTGCCTTCCCTCATCGTCGACCCCTGACCTCGTGAGCGGGCCGCGTTGCCTCACCTGGCCGGAGCACGTCGTGCTTGATCCGATCCTGTGTTTCCCCTGGGCGCAGCCTGTGGGGGGCTGCGCCCAGAGCAAGTGGCCTCCCGCCGCTTCGGGGCGCTGCCTACGATGACCGGCATGCCCTTTGATGCCTCTGTTTCCTCGGTGTGGCCGGTCCTGCCCCTATGACGACACGGACGTGGCACCGGCATTCCTGACCGATGTTCCGGGGTTCACGCAGGCGGTCGCGGCGTCGGGCGAGGACGCCGGCGTCGTGCGTGCGGAGCTGCGGTGGCCGGGCGGGGGTGCGCTGGTTTTTGGTTCGACCCGGCACACGGACAGCTGCGCAGGGCGGCAAGCTCCTCACGCTCAGCGTTGGTGAGCATGTCGTCGCGTTCGTCGACGTCGGCCTCGGCCTCGGCCTGCCGGATCCAGTTGCGCAGGGCCTCGTGGTGCACGCCGAGTTCCTCGGCCATGCGGCGGATCACGGGCTTCGGTTCGGCGGTCCGGTACATCCGGACCGCACGCTCACGCAACTCCAGCGGGTACTTCCTCGGCGCAGGGATCGTCTGAGCTCCTCTCATGAGACCCATCTGCCCCCTGTCACCCATCCCGAATCTCGGGGGAACCTCAGGCCGTCGCGGCATGGGGGTGCAACGGCGACAGTCTCGTCGCTTGGTTCCTTGCCGCTTTCACGTGACCTTCGGCGTTTTCTACAGACCATCCAGTCGCCTGGTCACTGTGTCGAGTGTCGGCCAAGGAGGACCCTCGCGCAGCAAGCGCAGGAATTCCTCTCCGAATCGCCTCCCATTCGGAAACTGGTCGCCAAGCTCCCAACGCCACGCGGCGACCATCGCGATAACGAGCTGCCGACACTCGTCCAGCAGCCCTTGGTCAACGCTTGGGTAGTGCTCGCAGACCGCCTCGGGAACATGGGCGAGGTCGAACTCGACGGGTCCACGGCAGCACGTCTCAAGGTCGATGAACAACGGGCCGTTCTTCGTGCTGAGCACATTGCCTGGATGCGGCTCTCCGTGGAGCAGCTGCTCCACGGCGCCGCGGTCGTCGATCGCTCGTCGCAGGCTTGCCAGCCTGCCGCTGAGGAACACGCGGTCCGCGTCGGTGAGCTCCGGCGAGCGATCCGGGTCGGCGACAACTTCTTCCGCCTCCGTGATCCGGTCTGTGAACCTCGGGCTCGGCACATCGACCTTGCGCATGCCGGCGTGCAGCTGCTCCAGTGCCTTGGCGTAGTCGACTGGTGAGGTGTGAGGTGTCACGGGCTCGTAGTAGGTCCACAGCGTCACTGCGAAGCCATCGCGTGTGTACACACACGGGTCCGCGCGAGGCTCCAAGGGACACACCGGGCATCCGACCTCGGTGAGCCGCTGAGCGAGATCGACTTCGAACTGTGCAACCTCTTGTCCCAGAGGGGCGACCCGGGCAAAGACGTCGAATGGCGTCAGCCGCAGTGCCAACTTGTTCGAGTTGTGGAGAACGATTGCATCATTGGCTGGCAGGTCGAGCGATGCGGCGACCGAAGTCGCAGCCGCGATCGCACGCGTGACGTCGGTCATATCCACCCTCGAATCTTGGCATAGATGAGCGAGGGCGATGCCAACCAGCGTGGCCAGGTGCCAACTATCGTGGCCCGGCACAGCATCGCGCACTCCCCGCACGGTCACAGACGACAGATGCCGCGCTGACACGACAGTTGGCGTGCTGAGTCACAGCAGCGTGTGCTCCGCCGGGAGGCACTGTTGCCAACTGGCGCGCCCAAGTGACAACTATCCCGCTTCGGCACATGAAAATAGTTTATATTGATCAGAAACTTATGGGGTTCACTTGTTGAGGATGTAGTGGACGTGTGGGCCGCCGAAGTATCCGCGGACGATGTAGGGCTGGCGTTGTCGGCGGTGGAAGAACCTGCGGGTTTCGGCGGCGAGTTCGGCCTGGTTTCGGGCCCGGTGGGTATGGGACAGGCTGCGCTTGAGGTCGGCGTCGACCAGCTCGTCGGGGTTCAGCTCAGGTGAGTACGACGGCAGGAAGTGCAGGATGATATTCGCGGAGATATTTCTCATGGTTCTTCTTATTCTCGCTTCGCTTTTCATGGCTTCCATCGGCGGATATCTCGCTTACCTTCAGTGGCGGCACAGGAAATTCATACGAAGCGGGCAGATGGAGACCACGAGAGGGGAGTGCGTCAACTTGAGATGGACTCCTGGAGGGCTGGTGGCGAGTGGTATCCGTTATGTCGACAAGGAGGGCCGCCGGCGCGTGGCGTGGACGCGGGCCCAAAGCACGATTCCGGTCGGGATAGGGGAAAAAGCTCAAGTGAGCTACGACCCCAAAGGGAAGACGACAGCTCTGGTGAACGGCGTTTCCCAGGGGACCGGGTCGTACGGGGTCGCCGCAGGGTTTTTCGTCCTGGCGGCGATTCTTCTGTTCAACGCGTTCCGGGATGTCTGATCCCGTTGACCCGCCGCGCCCTCGGAACCCGGCGCATATCTTGGACCTGACCGGGAATCCCCTCTCCGACCGGGTACCGGTCGACGACCAGGTGGACCTTGCGGTCGAAGTGTCCGACAAGGCGCTCCAGGAAGCGGCGCATGGTCTTCGCGTCGAAGGACTCGGTGAAGACCATGAAGTGCATCCGCCCCTTGGTGCTGATCGCGGACATCACGTTCACGGAGAACCGGTTCCCGGTGCGGCGGACGACCGGAGTGCTTCCCCTGGCACCCCAGGTGCGGCCCGTGACCTGGTCCGAGCGGATCCCGACCTCGTCGCGGGAATTCGACCGTGCCGGAACGGGACATCTATGGACTGGGCGTGCGTGAAATCCGCGCGCAGCCCATCGGCTCGGGTGCCCCATTCCGGAAATACGACTCGGTGATGGCCTCCACGACGACCGGATGCAGATCCTCCTCCGTCGTTCCAGCCTCCTGGAGCTCCAGGATCTGCTTCGCGTAGGCGGGCGAGATCGGGGTGGTGATGGTGCGGTGCGGCCGTCGTCCGAGTTGCCCGAGCACGTGAACCCGAAGTAGGCCGTCACCTCCACCATCATCCCGCTGGAGGTAGACGCCTGCTCGCGCACCTGCGCCCTGACCTGCGGTTGCCACTCGGAATCGGCCTCCTCCACCAGGGCGGCCTGGTGATGCTTCTGCGGGGTCGTCTGCTTTCCGGCGCGGTAGCTGCTCCACCGTGCGGCGCGAGACGTCCAGGCGCTCCGCCAGGGCCTTGGTCGCCCCGTTCGCCCGTGTGAGAAGGAATTTCACCTGAACCTTTGCGGATTTCGGCGCGGGCCGGGTGAACACCTTCCGCTCCGCCCGAGCGAGGGCCTCCAGAACCTTGCCGCGGCGCGGAGCCGGCTGCTGATCGCTCATGCGGTCAGTCGGTCACGGAACCCGGGTCGTGGCCAACCGAAGCGCTCGCACACGCCTGCCCCGGGGCTTGCCGCTGTGTTCAGCTGTGCTCGGGCTCCACCGGGAGCCATAGTTCGGCATCGGCCTCGGTCATTTCCGGCGACAGGCGGGTGCGCAGGAGTTCGGGGCCGGTGCGGGTACGGTACGGGTTCGACGGGAACCACTCGGTGAACACGTCCCGCCACAGCTCCTGGATGGCCTGCGGCGCCGGCCCGGAGGTGGTGAAGACCGCCCAGGTGCCGGCCGGGACGGCCAACAGGGTCGTGCCCTCCGGAGCGGCCGCGGAGGTGATCACACCGTGGTGGTAGTCGAGTTCAGTGCCCTCGGCGCGGCTGGGGTCCATGCCGTCACAGACCGCGACGATGCCGTGCGGCTCCTGGTCCGACAGCTTCTCCAGGCGCTCCAGGGTCTGCGGGGCGATCCCACGAACAAATTCCATGATCGCCTGGTTCGGCCCCGCATGCACCAGCGGGACCCGGGTCTTGAGCCCGACGACGGTGAAGTCCGCCTTGTGCACGACGCGGTATCGCATACTGCTGCTCCCTTCGATGGTGAGGCGGAAGGCCATCCGGGACTGGGAGTTGAGCACGGCGCCGGTACGCCGGGCCTCGCCCGGTCCGATGCCGTGCATGGCACGGAACGCTCGCGCGAACGCCTCGCCGGAGCTGTAGCCATAGCGCACCGCTATCTCCAGCAGCGT
This sequence comes from Streptomyces sp. NPDC052042, assembly GCF_044548345.1. Lineage (NCBI taxonomy): Bacteria > Bacillati > Actinomycetota > Actinomycetes > Kitasatosporales > Streptomycetaceae > Streptomyces > Streptomyces sp. NPDC052042. The sequence goes on from NZ_JBIUBU010000017.1 coordinate 55,151, forward strand.
CTCACGCCCTGCGAGTACTTCGGCGCCCGCGAGGGTGAGTCGGCGGCGCCGGACGTACTCCGACAGCGGCATACCCGCGAGCGCGGAGAACATCCGGCGCAGGTGGTACTCCGAGGTGGCCGCGATGCGTGCCAGTTCCTCCATGTCGACGGCCTGGTCGAGGCAGCACTCGATGTGCTCCATGGCCTGGTTCAGCCGCTCCAGCATGCCCGGCCTCCTTTCTCATCCCTCTTCACGACCACCTTGCCGGCGATGGTCGTGAAGCACGTCTACCCGGCACTGCGGTCGGCGCCGTCCCCGTCCGGGCCGGGGGTGTCCTGTCCCAGGCCCCGGCGGATCGCAATCTCCACGGGCGAATACGCGCCGTCGGACCGCTCCAATTCGTATGGCGCGGCCGGCATCAGCGGCGGCTGGGCCATGAAGCGCGGCCGCACCCCATGGTGCGGTTGCGCCGCGTGCACCAGGAACGGATGGCACAGGAAGACGTCGCCCGGGGACCCGGTGGCGTGGGCGAGTGGTAGGTGGTCGGACGCCGCCACCAGATCGGGCGCGAGAGTCAGCCCGCTCGCCCCTTCCTCCCCGTACTTCTCCAGCACCTTCGGCACGTCGAGGTGTGAGCCGACCCGGATCCGGGTCGGGGCGTCCTCCTCACCGACCTCGCTGAACAGGAAAAGCATCAGCAGCGCCCGGCCCCGGGAGCGCAGATTCGTGAAGTACCAGCTCTCGCCCTCCGGCAGATAACTCCCCTCGATGTGCCAGCCCGCGTCGTCCGGCTCCTCCTCGTGCGGGAAGCGCAGCGGGAACGTGCCCAGCGAGTAGCGCGGCTCCCAGCGTCCCGCACCGACGAGCAGATCGTACGCGCGCTGCAGGGACGGGGAGTTGGGTGCGGCGGCGAACGGCCCCTGCGCCATACCGCCCACCCAGTGCACGGGCCGAGTCCACGTCGACGGGTCGTCCGGATCGCAACCCGTCTCTCGCCACAGCAGCCTCGCGCAGTCCGCGGCCACGCGCGGCGCGACGGCGCCCTCCAACTTCACGAAGCCATCGCGGAGGAAACTGGATACCAAGGTCGTGTCATCCATGTCCCCATCGTGCGGCGACACCGGTCCCGATCACCCGACATTCCCCGCACCGCCTTTGTCAGGTGAACACCGAGCCCTTTCCCACCCCTCCGAGACCGGAGGCAACCGCCCCGCGGGTCACAGGACCACACGGCTGGATCCATGCTGAGAACGGCGAGATGGCTGCACTGGCCAGCGCGCCGCGGATGCGCAGGACGGTGGGCAGCAGGTTCGCGCTGGTGGACGTGACCTCGGTGAGCGCGGCGGTGACCGCGGCCGGTACGTCACCTGCGGGTTCGGCGGGGGTGTTGATGATGGTGTCCGTGGCGGGGAAGGACTCTTGGACGAGTTCGGTCTGGTGGTGCCACCACCGAACCTCGCCTCGTTCTCCGAGCGCCAGATGGTGGAGGTAGAGGCAGTACGAAGAGGCGGCATCACCCGCGCCGGCGGCGTACTGCCACCAGAAGCGAGCGTCTTCCTCGGCTTCGGCGAGCTGCAGTATGCAGCCGAGCACGCGCGCACCGGGCGGTTCGGGGAGGTGCGGCGTGATGAACTCGTCCAGGGTGCGCAGGCCGGTGCGGGTGACTACCGCCTCGCACAGGGTCTGCAGGTTCTGGGCCGCGTCCTGCTCCGGGGTCTCCGGGATGCTCGCCGGTGCGGAAGCGGGGCTTGGTGCGGGACGGTGGGCGCTTGTACTCGGGCGAGGATCCGGGCTTCGGCTGCGTCGATGTCTTCCTGGGTGTAGCCCCCGCACGGCGCTCAAGCGTCCCTCATATGCCCGTGGCGTGGTCGAGGGCGTCGGCAAGCCGGTCGTGGGTCATGGCGGAGCGTCCGCGGATGCCGACCCTTGAAGAGAGGATTCAATGCTGCGCGGCAAAGTCGGCCGGCCTGCTCGGGGGGTCGGTGTCCGCGTCGGCGGTGGTGCGGAGTGCGGGCTTCTGCGTCGGCTCGTGTGTCGGGTCCTCGGCCGTGGGCAGCTCCGGTGACGGCCCGAGGCGCAGGTGCGCGCCCAGCGGGAGGCAGAGGACGACGAGCCCCGCCCACATGGCGAAGGCGAAGCTCCACAGTCCCATCATCAGCGCGATGGAGAGGTGGAACAGGACGCCGGCCGCCAGCAGGTACCAGCGCAGGCGCTGCGGCAGCAGGAGCACGAGGGCGAGCCCGAATTCAATGAACAGCGGTGCCCAGGTCAGTGCCGCGACGCCCAGGGGGTGGCCGACGGCGAGCTCCACCACCGGGTCGAGCCACCCGGGAGCGCCGAAGGCGAGGTTGTTGCTCCAGTACCACATCGCGGTTCCGTCCGCCCACTCCGTGTGGGGGAGCTTCGCGACGCAGGCCTGGAAGTACAGGAACGACATCTGCAAGCGGGCCATGACCAGAGCGGAGCAGCACACGAAGGCCGTCACCTGTGGGCGTGCCGGGCCGGGCCGCTCCTCCGGCGGGCCGTCCCAGTGCCAGCGCCGGGGATCGCCGAGGGCCGCGAGGGCGAGGAGGATGCTGAGGTTGCAGGCGATCTGGTCGCCGCCGTCCGGGATGGCGATGTTGGCCCAGACGCTGTAGGTGATCCACGCGTGCGGCAGTGCCGTCCACCTCGGGCGCCAGCCGGACGCGATGACGAGCAGGACCGCCACGCACACCAGGCGGCCCACGTCCAACTGCTGCTCAGGGATGTGGCAGAACAGGCCGATCGCCCTGGGACCCTCGCAGCCGACGGGATCGTCGCGGCCGACGCCCGGGCGGAAGAGCGTGTCGGAGCCGCTCCACAGGAGGGTGCCCGACGTGCCCAGGGCCACCAGGGTGCGCGCCAGTCCGTAGACGCTGGTCCACGGTGACGGGAAGGACTTCACCGGCATCTCACCTCCAGGACGTAGGCGCTCTCCGGGGTGTGGGTGCCCGGGTAGAAGTCACGCCAGGCGTAGGGAACGGGCCGCTGGTTGACCAGGGCGATCCGGCCGCACAAGGTGGGCGACGGAGTCGGGTTGTCGGCGTGGGTGACGGTGCTCGCGCGGTCGAGGCAGTCCGTCAGCGCACGGCCCTTGCATGCGAAGGGTCTGTCGTCCTGGGCCCGCTGGAACAGCAGGCCGATCTCCAGGCCCTGGGCTCGTGACTCCCTGTTGAAGCCGTACTCGGCGTGCAGTCCCGCCCGCAGGCTCTGCCATGTGCCGTCGACCAGGCCGTAGGGGTCCAGGTCGGTCTCCCTCGGGGACTTGGTGAAGAACGCCCACCCCTGGGGTACCACTGTCCGCGTCGCTGAGGTCACCCTGTTCTGTCCCGGCAGCTCCACCACGTTGTTGGGAAGCTGTGTCTGCACCACGTACAGGAGGATCACCGCCCATATGCCGGTGACCGCTGCGGCCCAGGTCCGGGGGACTTCCCGGGTGCGGGGCGGGGAGACCGACAGGCGGCTCCACCGCCGCCCGCTCGTCGGCCGGTTCATTCGGCGTCTTCCCTCACTCTCGTTGCTCGATGCGGACGGCGCGGTCCGCCCCGTACCGGATGTGCTCCGTGCCGGTCCGTGGGCCGCCTTGGTCGGGAGGGCCGCGGGGTCCGTCCTTCCGGGGCGGTCATCCGCCTGCCGACCGGGGGCCGTTGGACGGTGTTCCCCGTCCGGCGCGCGGCCCTGCCCGGCGGGGTGTCCGGGGCCGGCTCCGTGCTCCGGGCACCCCGCCACCGTCAGGCGTCCTTCAACAGGCTGGTCAGACGGGCGATGCTCTCCTCCGCCGACAGTTGCGGCCGTTCCTGGTCCATCCAGAAGTGCTGGACCTCCCACGCGTATTCCACGTCGTAGACGGCGACCATGTTGACCGCCGCCGCGACGTTCGCCACGACGATGAGGACCGCGCACAACCCGGTGTCGCTGTTCTCCATCCCCCCTACAACCTTGACGTGCTCCTTGAGGAGTCCCGAGGTGCGGTCCAACGCCGCTTCGACCCGTCCGGGGTCGCCGCTGCGGAGGTCGGTGGAGAGCCCGGCGAAGAAGCCCGGCTTGTCCTTCTCGATGATGTCCGCCAACTCGGCGACCCCAGCCACGGCCTTGGCGCTGCGGTTCTTCCGGAGCGTCTCCTTCGAGCTCTTGTAGTAGCCGCCTGCGATGAGGCTGTCGGCCACCCGTCCTTGCGTGAAGACCAGGCCGGCGAACAGGGTGCGGCCGTCCTGCCCGGCCGTCGCGGCCTTCTCGACCACCACCGCGGCCGGCGGGGTCGTCGGCGCGGTGGACGCGTGGGCGGTGCCGACCACACCGGCCCCCACGACGACGGCCGCCGCGACGGCGGTGGCGATCACTTTCGGCGAGAACTGCACAGGGATCTTCCTCCCATTTCTGTTGCGTGTCCGTAGCCGCCCCATCCCGCGACCGCGTCCGAGGGCACCGGACCGGTATGGCTCCGCGTCGGGCGGAAGTCGGGCGGAGGACGGCCCCTCGTGAGGGGTGAGCGGCTGTCGGGCAACCAAAGCAGCCGGTCGGAGCCGGGGGGTACCCCCCTGAAAGGGGGGCTTGTCCGGGGGGTACCGCTGTGCGTCCCGGTCTTCGGATGGGCGCTGCGGCGGGACGTGGGGCTCGCGGTCCGTCGTCGTCGGCCATGAGTCGCGTACGCCGCTCCTTACGGCTCCGGTCTGATTCCGGTTCCGTCGACCCGAACCGTCCGGGGGCACCTCTGGTGGTGTGCCGAAGCCGGCTCGGGGCCCCGACGGCCTGTGCCCGCCGGTTTGGGGGGGTGCGGCCAAGGCCGGCCTGGCCGCGGCGACGTTGTCGCACAGCACCGGGATTCGACTGCGGCAGAAGCCTGGGCGGACGGCCGCACGCTGGGTACGGTCCCGCCGAGTACCGAGGCACGTACGGGCGAAGGGGGATGCGTGGGCGTCATCGGGGAGAACGGATCGGCGGCGCTGAGGGGGTTGCGGGCGGCGGCGGCCGCGCACCGGCTCGTCAACCTGACGGGGCCGTTGGGAGTCGGCAAGTCCCGCCTGGCAGCCCGTTTGGAGCCGGCGACGGTGGTGGACCTCGACCGGCCCGGCTCACTGTCGGCGCTGCACGCCGCGCTGGCCGCGCATTCCGGTTCCGGCCGGTGCGCCGTGGTGGTCGACAGCGCCGACGGGCGCCACCGGCCGGCCGCGCTGCGCGAGGACTCGACAGGGCCGGGGACGAGTGTCCCACCGTGGTCGTCGTCACCCCCCGGCCCATGGCTGCCGACCCTCTCTGGGCCGGCTCGGGCGTCGTCTCCGTCGCCGTACCGCAGGTCTGCGCCGGGTGGATCACCATCCGGGCCGCGGGGATCGAGGACGCCGGCGGACGGGAGCTGGTGACCCGGCTGGCGGACGGCATCCCCTCCCTCGCGGACGCCGTCTGCCGTGCCTGAGCACTTCCACCCGAGCCCCCAGGACCACAACCGCCACCGCCGACGCGACAGCCGCCGTCGCCCGCCTCCATGCGGCCTTCGCCACCGGGCGCACCAAGCCCCTCGCCTGGCGCAAGGCCCAACTGCGGGCCCTGCGACGCCTGTTGGTCGAACAGGAGGCCGCCTTCGGCTCCGCGCTGCGTGCCGACCTCGGCAAGAGCGCCACCGAGGCGTACACCACCGAGATCGGCTTCACGATCAACGAGATCGACCCGGGCGACGCGTGGTGTCGGCGCACGGCAGGAGGGCGGGGCCGGGCCGGCGGCACCGGTGTGGGTTCCGGACCGCGTTTCCGGTCTTCCGGGCCGGATTCCCGTCAGGCACGGGCGACCGCGAGGGTCGACAGGTGGTCGGCGTAGGCGTCGAGGGCGGCAAGGGCCTGGGGGTCGTCGCGGTCGATCAGCCAGTTGAGGGTGAGGCCGTCCAGGAAGTTCATCCCGTAGCGGGCGAGGACGGGTACCTCCATGGTCCAGCGGATGTCGGCGAGCTGTGCGACGGTCCGGAGGTGGTCGATGTTGGCTTCCAGGTATTGCTGGTACTGGCGGCGGGCCACGTCGGCCAGGCCCGGCTCGCGCAGGGCGTACTGGGTGAGCTCGTAGGTGAGTTGATGCTCCTCGGGGCTTTCGCGGATACGGTCCCAGTAGGCGTGCAGGAAGGCGCGGAAGAGGTCTCGCGGGGAGGCCCCGTCGGTGGGGGTGACGAGGGGGAAGGCGAGCGAGCGGAGCATGATGCGTTCGATCACACCGTGCAGGAGCTGCTGCTTGGAGCGGAAGCAGTAGTGGAGCGCGCCCAGCGGGAGTCCGGCCTCGCCGACGACGGCCCGGGTGGTGGCCCTGGCCACGCCGTCGCGGATCATGACGCGGATGGCGGCCTCGACGAGCTGCTCGCGGCGTGCGTCGGCGGACTGGCGGACCATGTGGTCTCCCGTGGTTCTGGGGCGGCGGGCCCGGTCAACGTACCTCGGTGTCGGAGGACTACAGGAAGGCGTGGCCTTCCCCTCGGTAGGTCGGGACCACGTCGACGATCCGGTCACCGTCGACGAGGTGCAACTGGTTGACCCGCTCGCACAGTTCGCCCGCCTTGGCATGCCGGAACCATACGCGGTCGCCCAGGCGCAGGCCGTCGGCGGCATCGCCGGTGAGCGGGGTCTGGACCTCGCCCGCGCCTTCGCGGGGCAGCAGGCGCAGCCCGGCCGGCCGGACCGGCCGGGGCAGCCGGTCGGGTCCCGCCGGTCCGGAGGCGATCCACCCGCCGCCGAGGAGGGTGACGTGGCGAGGGGCGGGCCTGCGGACGACGGGCAGCACGAAGTGGGCGGCGGGCAGGGTGCGGAAGCGGCGGTAGTGGTCGAAGAGCCCGGGGGCGTAGAGGCCGGAGCCGGCTCCGAGTTCGGTCACGGCCGGTTCGGCGGAGGTGGTTTCCAGGCTGCCCGTTCCGCCGCCGTTGACGTACTCCAGGGGTGCGAGGGCGCGTACGGCCCTGACCACGGCGGCACGGCGCTCGCGCAGTTCGCGCGCGGAGAGGCGTTGGACGAGCCGTACGGCCGCGCGGGACAGCGGAAGGCCGGGCTGGTCGTCGCCGACGCCGGCGATCTGCCCCTCGTAGGCCATGACGCCGACGAGTCGCAGACGCGGCCGGGCGAGCACCGCGAGGGTGAGGTCGCGGGCCTGTTCGGGCGTGTGCACCGGCGAGCGGCGCATCCCGAGGTGCACTCGCCCGCCGGCCAGGCGGAGGGAGGCGTCCAGGTCGAGGCAGACGCGTAGCTGCGGACCGTCGGGGCCGACGGCGGCGGAGAGGAGATCCAGGTGCTCCTCGGAGTCGACCATGAGGGTGATGCGTGCCGCGAGTTCTTCGTCGGCCGCCAGGCGGTGCAGGGCGGGCACGTCCGTCGAGGGGTAGCCCACCAGGACGTTGTCGTTGTCCTGTGCCAGCCACAGTGCCTCGGGGAGGGTGAACGCAAGGATGCCGGAGAACCCGGGCAGGCGCAGGACGTCATTGATCAGGCGACGGCAGCGAAGCGACTTGCTGGCCAGACGGATCGGTTTCCCGCCGGCGCGGTGGACCATCCGGGCGGCGTTGGCGCCCAGCGCCCCGAGGTCGACGACGGCGAACGGCGGCTGGAGGCCGGCCGTCGCACGCTCCAGGTCCGCAGGACTCGCGGGCCGCGGCGTGGGGGCGAAGTCGCTGCCCGCGGTGTGCGTCGTTTCCGGGGTCGGAGTGGAACGTCCCATGGCTGACGGGCCTTTCTCTGGGCCTGGGGGCCTGCTCGGCGGCGCCCACCATGACTTGGTCGATTGTCCAAGTCAAGGGTCTTCACCTCTTGACTTGGACAACCGACCAAGGTGACGCTGCCGCGACGAGCGTCGTCGACCGTCGATCCCATCGAGAGGACTTCCGGTATGACCGAGGTGTGGCGCAACTGGTCGGGCAGCGAAAGAGCACGGCCCGTGCTCGTCCGAAGGCCGGCGAGCACGGCCGAAGCGGCCGCCGCCGTCGCGGAGGCGGCCGGCCGCGGGCTGCGGGTCAAGGCGGTCGGCTCCGGGCACTCCTTCAGCGGCGCGGCCGTCGCCCCCGGCGTCCAGCTGCGCCTGGACGCCATGGACCGCCTGTGCTCCGTGGACGCGCAGAGGCGGCTGGTCACGGTCGAGGCCGGAATGCCGCTGTGGAGGCTGAGTCCGCTCCTCGCCTCCCACGGGCTCGCCATGGAGATCATGGGCGACATCGACCGGCAGACCGTCTCCGGGGCCGTCTCCACCGGAACCCACGGCTCGGGGCTGCGCTTCGGCGGCATCGCCACTCAGATCAGGGCGCTGCGGATGGTTCTCGCCGACGGATCCGTGGTCAGCTGCTCCGCCGACGAGCGTCCCGAGCTGTTCCGGGCCGCGCGCGTCGGGATCGGGGCCCTCGGCGTGGTCACCGAGGTCACGCTCCAGTGCGTCGACCGGTTCGCCCTGCACGCCCGCGACACGGCGATGCCGGTTCGGGAGGTCCTCGACCGGATCGACGAACTGACGGAGGACAACGACCACTTCGAGTTCTTCTGGTTCCCTCACAGCGACGTGGCACTGACCCGGCGCTTCGCCCGGCTGCCCGGGTCCACTGCGTTGAAGCCGATCGGCCCCGCCGCCCGCCGCCTCGACCGGGCGGTCAGTGACCTCGGGTTCGAGGGCCTGTGCCGGCTCGGCACCGCGGTCCCGGCCCTCGTGCCGCCGATCGCCCGGTTCGCGGCGCGGGCGATGTCCACGCGGGAGTGGACCGACCTGTCCCCGAAGGTCTTCGCTTCGCCGCGCGATGTCCGGTTCCACGAGGGCGAGTTCGCCATCCCCCGCGAGCACGCCGTCGACGCGCTGCGGGAGATCAAGCGGTGGATCGACTCGACCGGCGAGCGGGTGTCCTTCCCGCTGGAGGTGCGGTTCGCCGCCGCCGACGACATCTGGCTCTCCACCGCACACGGCCGCGAGACCTGCTACATCGCCTTCCACCAGTACCACCGGATGCCCTACCGCCGTTACTTCCAGGCATGCGAGGACATCCTCGGCTCCTACGGCGGCCGCCCGCACTGGGGCAAGATGCACACGCTCGACGCGGAGAGCCTCCGCCCCCGCTACGAGCGCTTCGACGAGTTCGTTGCCCAGCGCGACGCCCTCGACCCGTCCGGGGTCTTCGCCAACTCCTACCTCGACCGCGTCCTGGGGCTCGCGCCCGACGCCGTGCCCGTCACCCGCGACCTCCTCAGGAACCCGGCCTGACCCGCCAGTCATCGACACCCCGCCCAGGAGACCCACATGCCCCGCCCCGTCCACGCGGGCCGCAACGGCTGCGACGGCTGCAACGGCTGCAACGGCTGCAACGGCTGCAACGGCTGCAACGGCGCACGGTGCCGGGTCAGGTCTAGGTCTCGGGGGCCAGTGGAACCCGGCCGATGGCGCGGCCGTGGTCGTCGAGGAGCCAGCCCATCCGCTTGGGCGTGTGCATCGCGATCGTGCGGTCCCTGATCTCCAGCGCCGGGAAGGAGTCGGCGAGCTGCGCCTCGAAGTGGTCGATGGCCGACAGGCTGTGCAGCAGGACCTGGACGAGGAGGTCGTGCGGGCCGGTGACCGAGGCGCTCAGCCGGACCTGGCCCAGCCGGGTCAGCGCGTGTCCGGTCTGTCCGAGGAGGCTGTGCGGGACCGTCATGCGGTAGACGGCCGTCATCGACAGGCCGGCGAGGGGATGGGCGAAGTCGCGGCGCAGTGTCCTGGCGCCATCACGGAGCATCCGCTGCACCCCGCGGCGGGCCCATGCCGATCAGCTCCTCCCGGTCGCCGGAGTGAAACCATGGGCAGACAACACCCCTGGCAGAGCAGCATTCCAGTTGGCCGAACGGGCCAGGTCGAGCGTTCAGTCCCAGGCTGCCGGACTCGTCCTGAAAGAATCTTCGGGCAGGTGTCGATCTGACCGGGACCCGTTCGTCGTCATGGTGTACGGCGACCCGCCGTGCGAGGGAACAACAGGACCTGACAGGAGTCGGACCATGAAGTACATGCTGCTGATCAACGCTGGTGCGAGCGACGAGAAGGGCGCGGCCGCCGAGTGCAGCGTCGAAGACTGGATGGTCTACGACAAGGAAGTGAAGGACGCGGGAATCTGGGTTTCCGGGGAGTCGCTGGCCGATCTGGTCACCTCCACCACCGTACGGGTCGGCCAGGACGGCAGGCGGACCGTCACCGACGGGCCGTTCGCCGAGAGCCGCGAGGTCCTCGGCGGCTTCTACGTCATCGACGTACCGGACCTGGACGTCGCACTCGACTGGGCCGCCCGCTGTCCCGGCGCGCGCGGCAGCGGGTCGGTCGTCGTCCGTCCGATCGCCGAGTTCGGGGCCTGACAGTGAAGGACGAGGGAGGCACCGGGACCAGCATGTCCATCGAGTCACCCCGCCCGTCGCCGGTCCAGTCGTCCGTGGAGTCGGTGTTCCGTGAGGAACGCGGCCGACTGCTGGCCTCCCTCGTCCGCCGCTTCGGCGATCTCGACCTGGCCGAGGAGGTTGCCTCCGAGGCTGTGGAGGCGGCTCTGGTGCACTGGCCGGTCCGGGGGGTTCCGGCCAAGCCCGGGGCCTGGCTGTTGACCACCGCGCGGCGCAAGGCCGTCGACCGCTTGCGGCGGGACCAGGCATACGCCGCCCGCCTCGCCGTCCTGCAGGTGGAGGCGGACCGGGCCGATCACGCCCCGCCCGCGGACGGCGACGGCGGTCTGCCGGACGACCGGCTGCAGATGTTCTTCACCTGCGCCCACCCCGCCCTCGCGGCCGAGGCCCGCACGGCGCTGACCCTGCGCTGCCTGGCCGGGCTCACGACGCCCGAGGTGGCACGGGCCTTCCTCGTCCCTACCGCGACGATGGCCCAACGGATCGTCCGGGCGAAGAAGAAGGTCCGCGAGGCCCGTATCCCGTTTCGCGTGCCCGGCGCCGACGAACTGCCGGAGCGCCTGCCCGGGGTCCTCCAGGTCATCTACTCGATCTTCACCGAGGGGTACGCGGCCAGCTCGGGCCCGCAGTTGCAGCGGCTCGACCTCGCACAGGAGGCCATCCGGCTGGCGAGGGTCCTGCGTCACTTGATGCCCGCCGAACGGGAAGTCGCCGGCCTGCTCGGGCTCATGCTTCTGATCCACGCGCGACGCGAGGCCCGGACCGGCCCGAACAGCGAACTCGTGCTGCTCGACGACCAGGACCGCGGTCGCTGGGACCACACGATGATCGAGGAAGGAAACGGCCTGGTGGTCTTCGCGCTGACCGGCGGACCGCCCGGCCCGTACGGGGTCCAAGCCGCCGTCGCCGCCCTCCATGACGAGGCCGCCGACCTTGCGACCACCGACTGGCCACAGATCGCAGCGCTGTACGACGTGCTGCTCCAGCTCACCCCGTCCCCCGTCGTCGCACTGAACCGCGCGGTGGCGGTGGCGATGCGCGACGGCCCGCAGGCGGGCCTGGCGCTGCTCGACGAGCTGGCCGACGAGCCGCCACTGCTCCGCCACCACCCCTACCCGGCGGCCCGGGCAGACCTGCTGCACCAGCTCGGCCGGCTGCCCGAGGCCGCCACGGCCTACCGGGAAGCGCTCGAGCTGGCCGGTACGGAACCCGAACGGGACCTTCTCAGGCGCAGGCTGAACACGATCCTGCCAACCGGTCCGGACGACAAAGCAGGCACCTGACGGCGGAACGCCCCGGTCGCGGATACCACCTGCACCTGTCTATCCGTCGTATCTGCCCATCCGCTACCCGAGGAAAGCAGGTCGTTCACCTCATCATCTCCTGACCCCCGCGCCTCCAGCGGCCAACACGCCCGGCTACACGGGGTGTTGAATCGCCGACCGGAGACTCCGCCTACATCCCACGCACCCAACGCGCACGATCCGGCCCAGCACTTCCAGTTGCGCATGTCGTCCTGGAACCGGTGCCGTGGTGTGTCCGGCAATGAACCGGGGCGGTCACGGCAGGATCTCGACGTACCCATCGGTTCCGTGCACGCGGATCCGCTGCCCGTCCCGGATCAGCCGGGTGGCCTGCTCCACGCCCACGACGGTCGGCAAGCCGTACTCCCGGGCGATCACCGCGCCATGGGTCATCAGGCCGCCCACCTCCGTCACCAGGCCCGCGATTCCGACGAACAGCGGCGACCAGCTGGGGTCCGTGAAGGTCGTGACCAGGATGTCGCCCGCTTCGAGATCGGCCTCCGCCATGTCAAGGATGACGCGAGCCCTTCCCTCGACGGTCCCGGCGGAAACCGGTAGGCCGATCAGGGCACCGGCCGGCATGTCGTCGCGTCGGTACGCCCCGGTCACGGCCTCGCCGTCCGATGTGAGCACCCGGGGCGGTGTGAGTGCGTGATACGACCGGAACGCGTCCTTGCGCTGCTGGATGAGCTGGTCATCCACCCGGTTCGAGCGCACGACGTCGTGGAGTTCCTGGAAGGTGAGGTAGAAGATGTCCTCCTTCTCAGGAAGCACGTTGGCCTGCACGAGGCGCTCGGCCTCCTCCAGCAAGGCATGCTTGTAGACGAAGTAGCGGCTGACGATGTCGTACTTCGGGTACTCCCGGTACCCGATGAAGGTTCTGACCCGGTCGATCATCCGCTTGGCCTCGTCGGCCTTCTGGTCCCCGTCCGGCAGGGCCCGCAAGCGTGACAGCACGTCCTGTTCCTTCCTCCGCGCCCTCTGCCGCCCTTGCTCGAAGCGCCGCTCGGCGGCGCCCGGCTCGAAGTTCCTGACGTGGTCGAGGATCAGGGACACGAGCGTGGTGGGGCGCTCGCGCCAACGTGGCCTCGTGATGTCGATCTCGCCGACGCAGCGCATGCCGTACCGGTCGAGATAGGCATCCATGGCCTCGCGCGCTTCGGTCCCGCCCGCGAGCTTCGCCAAGCCGTCCAGGAAGCCCTCGTCCTCCACGCCCTGCAGGAACGCCACCACCTCCGGCTGCGGGCGGATCACATCCGCGACGTCGAGCAGCGCCAGTCCCATCTCCGACGAGACGTTGCCGGGGGCGGACAGCGTGAGCGTGTCAGCCGCGTTCTTCTCCCCCAGCCACTCCCGCAGCTTGTCGTTGAGCCACCACGTGGCCTCCATCCCCGCCATGATCACCTGCAGGCTCAGCGGATCACCGAGGACCCGCTTGTGCTCCTCGAAGGCCTCCAGCAGGAAGTCGAACAGCGCCGGTCCGGTCTTCGCCCGGATGTCGCGCTCCAAGGCGGCGATGGACACCTGGCTGCGTTCGATCAGCTCGGTGACGATGGCCGGATCGGTCTCGATCGGGGCGGACGCACCGCCGGCCGGCGGCCCGCCGGGACCCGCGTCCGGGAGCGACACGACGAAATCGTCGCGGCCGAGGACGGTCTCCAGAGCGTCCTTGATCAGCGGATCGCCTCTCCCCATGGCGTCCAGGAGACCGGCGCGGCTCGCGGGCGAGGCCAGGCGCCGGGTGACGTCGACGAACAGCCTCCCACCGGCCTCGTGCACCGGCACCATGGCCGTCAGCTGCCACATGGAGAGCCCCAGGGGCTTCATGGGGTCGGTCATCATCTGCCCATGACCGACGGAGACGTAGACGTGATTCTCCTGGTCGCCGGTCTCGGGGATGGGGAACAGCGTCGTGATCGGCCGACTCTGAACGATCTGGAAGCCATCATCGACCAGGCACCATTCGATGTCCTGCGGGCGGCCGAAGTGTGCTTCGATCCGCCGCCCGAGCTGCACGAGCCGTACGACCTGCGCATCCGTCAGCGCCGGCTGCTCCTGCTGTTGCGAGTCGATCGCCACTTCCCGCGTACCGCCGGTTGGCAGGGCGTGAACGGCACGCTGTTTGGCGGCGATCGCCTTGGCGACGACTTCGCCGTGTCGCACCGTGAAGACGTCCGGGTTCACCAGGCCGGAGACCAAGGCCTCGCCGAGGCCGAAGCCGGCGTCCACGGTGGCGACCTTCCGGTTGCCCGCGACGGGGTCGGCCGTGAACAGGATGCCGGCCGCATGCGGGAAGACCATCTGCTGGACGACCACGGCCATGTGGACCGTACGGTGGTCGATGCCGTTCCGCTGGCGGTAGGTCACGGCCCGCTCGGTGAACAGCGAGGCCCAGCACCGGCTGACGTGCTGGAGGATCGCCGTCGGCCCCACGACGTTCAGGTATGTGTCCTGCTGGCCGGCGAAGGAGGCCGTCGGCAGGTCCTCTGCCGTCGCGCTGGATCGGACGGCGCAGGCGGCTTGCTCGCCGAGCCGGGCGAGCCCGCGGGTGATCGCCGCCGCGAGATCACCCGGGACGGCGACCCCTTCGATGGTCCGACGAATCTGCGCACTGAGCGTGTGGATCGCCTCCCGGTCGTCCGGGTTCAAGCGCGACAACTGATCGAGCCGATCGTCGATCGACGGCGCTTCCGCCATGATCCGCCGGAAGGCGTCCGTCGTCACGCAAAAGCCACCCGGCACGCGGATGCCCTCGATCCGCGACAGCCCGCCCAGGTGCGCGCCCTTGCCGCCAACGACCACCGCCTGCGTCTCGTCAATCTCTTGAAGATCCAGCACATACTGCTCGATCACCGCGTTACCTCCAGGGCAGCCGTGTTCCGGTGCACTGCACCGGCCGGTCGAATCACCGGCGTCTCCAGCTCCGTCGAACCTCTTGCCGGGCACGTCCTCATCCCTGGTTGCCTTCCCTCTGGCGAGTCGGGCGGGCGCTCCGCCCCGTCGGGCGGCGCGCACCCCCGCACCTTTGCCCCGAACGCCCGCAACCGCACTGCCGGTTCCCACACTGGTTCGACGTCACCGCATCCCCCGTACGTCGACAACAACTCCCACACGTCATGTCCCCCCATTTCCGCAGGCTGTGGCCTCGGCCGACGATTCTGCGCCGCGATCCGGGTCTTGCCGCAAGCCCCCCATTGCGCTATACGTTGAGAGTGGCAAGGAGATCTCTCTCCTTGCCTTTGCCATGCAACGAATCCGAAGCGGCCTGCGGCACATCCCATACCGCAGCGACCTCATGGCCGGCTGCCTCACCGAAACGGGGCTGACGAGCAACCCCTCGCCGTCGCAGACGACATCACCATGTCAACCGCAGTAATAGCTGGCGGGGTAAATTCCGCGAACTGTTCGTTTCTCAGATGCGACTATTCCTCCGACTGGCGTACCGGTCGCCGGTGGATTTCGGCAGCGGAGGGAAGAGCGCCTCCCGTATCCGCGCCGCAACACTCAATGTATGCCGAAGAATGTAGCGTGCTGCCCGATCCCGACCGGGGTCCAGTCGCGAGGAGCCGGAAATGCTCAAGGGATTCAAGAACTTCCTGATGCGTGGCGATGTCATCGTCGTAGCTGTAGGCCTCATTGTCGCATTGGCCTTCAGTACGTTGATCAAGGCATTCACCGATTCTGTGATCAATCCCATCATTGCGCGTGCTCAGGGCGGTCGTTCAGTCGGATTGGGGTGGCAGCTCGGTCAGGCAGGCAACAAGGCCACATATCTTGATATTGGTTCCTTCATCTCCGCAGTCATCTACTTCATCATTTTCATGGCCGTCGTCTACTTCCTCATCGTCGTACCGTACAAGCATTATTCGGCGCGGCACGGTGTGATGGCCTTCGAAGAACCGGGGCCTGTCAAGACGTGCCCGGCCTGCCTGTCAGAGGACCTGCCGGCCGCTGCTGTCACCTGTCGGTACTGCGGCACCGAGCAGCCGCCGAAGACCGGAACGCCACGCCCCTGATCACCGAGGTTGCACGCGTGCTGTCGTGCTGCTGTTCAGGTAGGTCTGATGGTCAGGCCGGTTTCGGCGAGACAGCCGTCCATGAGGTGACTGCGGTACTGGATGTGCCGTAGGCCGCTTCGGATACGGGCTCGCCCCCGGCCAGCCAGTCGCCCCATGGCTCTATCCACGAGATTCGCTTCTGGCACAACTTCCGCGCAGCGGCCACTCCGTGTAGTTGCTGCGACTTCACGGCCGTAATTCCCGGGCGGTCGTGGCGACGGGTCTCGTACGGTGCCGGGATGTTGACTGTGCGAGCTATGACGGAAGCCGATGTCCCGGCTGTTTCAGCGATACGAGTCACCGGCTGGCAGGCCGCGTATGCCGGGATCGTGCCCCAGTCCTTCCTCGATGACATGACGGTGGAGGCAGATATTCAGCAGCGCCGTCAGCACTTCGAGAGGCCGAAGGAGGACATGACCAACCTGGTAGCGGTCGACGCCCATGGACGAGTCGTGGGTTGGGCGTGTCTCGGGCCCTTTCGCGGCAGCGGAACGAGTACGGCTACGGGTGAGCTTTACGCCCTGTACGTTCAGCCCTCACTCATCGGAGCTGGAATCGGTCGCACGCTCCTCGAAGCCGTGCACGCTCACGCTCAGGCGGATGGCTTCGGCGTGATGCTGTTGTGGGTCCTCACCGACAACACTCGGGCCCGTCGCTTCTACGAGCGAGCGGGCTATGCCGCTGACGGTACCGCCCAGGCCGACGACTACGACGGAGTATCCGTATCGGAAGTTCGTTACCGGCGCACCGTGCAGAAGGCTACTGCGTGAGCCCGCCGAGGACCCAGCCAGCGACGGCTCGCGGCAAGGGTGGAGCGGGCGATCACCGGGCGGGGCAAGGTGCGCTTGTCGTGCAGGTAGGCGCGAACGCGCTGGCAGCCACCCTTGCCGACGCGACAGCCCTGCCGGCGTGACAGCCCTGCTGTGGTTCGCGGTGACGGTGTGGGTCGTGACGGCCGGTTCGGGCCAGGTCTCGGGCTTGGCAAAGCGGAGTGATCAGTCTCCCTGGGACCAAGCGGCGCTCGGCAGTGACAGGTAGACGCCGAAGTCGACGAGACCGGTTGCGGCGTGGATGTCCGCGTGGAGCGCGTCCACGCGCTCTTGGCGGTTGGCTTCCCTGCTGGCGGACCACTTCGACTTGATCTCGATCACCACCGTCAGGCCGCTACGGTCCAGCGGGCTCAGCGGCCGGAAGCGGATCTCGACATCCCCGGGTTGCAGCTCGCCGTCGTACGGCTCCTCGGGGCACTCCACAGCCAGGCCACACTCGCTGTCTGACCATCAGAGGTGGCGGGTCGGCGTGGAAGCGCCGGGCCGTGTGACGGTTGACGTGGGCAGGGCCCGGCACTTCCCGTGCCGGGCCCTGCACGCATCCTCAACACCCCTGCGTGGATAGTCAAAGGCGAGCCGACAACGGCGCGGCATGCTCATCTCCCAACAGGAGAAAGGTTCATGCCCATGAAACTCACCAAGCAAGTCGGCCTCGCCCTCTCGGCGCTCGTACTCGGTGCCGGATCAGTCGCCGCCACCCCGGCGATTGCCTCTCCCGCCTCCGCGCCGGCAATAATGGCGGAAAGCGCCTGCCCCTATACCGGGTCCCATCCGACCCTCTCCCTGACCAACACCGGCGCCGCCGTCAAGCACGCACAGTGCCTGCTGAACATCTACGGCAGGGGGATCGCGGAGGACGGCATCTTCGGCTCTGGCACACAAGCCGCCGTCAAGTGGGCCCAGGGACGATGCAAAATCACCGTGGACGGCATCGTCGGCCCGAAGACGTGGGACTGCCTGCACCCGGACAAGAGTCCCAACCCGTGACCTGAGACCGTCCGGGGGAAGACACACGCGCCGGTGCCCCGGGTTCGGGGTGCCAACCCGGCGAACCTTCCCGGTCACAGGGCAACACACCTGGCCAGGACTGTAGAACGTGCGGCTCTGTCCCGTGGCCGAGCGGGAGACGGACACGAGCGGCGTGCGCGAACGACTTGGGCGATATGTGTGCACTGCCGCTCAACCGTTCGCGTCACGCCCTTGTCTCCCTCCCGGGCAGTCCCACAGACTGACGGCATTGCCGCAGAAACTCTGGTGGGGGGACCGATGGTCAGGGAAGCTGAGCGCGCACTGGGCGTTTTCATCAGCAACCATCCGACGGACAACGCGCGTCGCGGACGCGTCGCGATCAGCGTGCTGCTGGTCGGCCTGGCCTTCGTGGCCGTCGCAGTCCCGGTGACCTTCGCCGTCTTCTCCGGGGGCGGTGGTGGCTCGAAATTTGCCGGGCTGCTGTGGGGCGGCGCACTCTTAGGGGTCTACGGCGGCGTCTCCAATGGCCTGCGGACCCTACAGCGGCACGGCGAGGTCTTCGTACTGCGCGAGCACGGACTGGTCTACCGGCGGACCGGGGAGACCCGGGTGCTGCCCTGGACAGCGGTCCGCAGCGTGGTCGATCGTGGGCAGAACCACGCCTTGGGCCGGCTCATGGGCTGGGACGTCCACGTGGTCATCCGGATCCGGGACGGCGGACGGCTGCTGCTGACCGGCTACACCGAAGACGCGGCCCAACTCGCCACGACGATCCGGACTGCCGTGGCGACCAACACCCAGTAGGGCAGTGCTCAGCCATGGGTGCCGGTCCCGGCCTGGTCGGCACCCGCACGGCGCCCAAGCGCGTCCACGAGCAGGCCGATAAGGCGTAGCCGAAGATCCGGCGGCCCCGGACAGCACACCCGATCACCGGACGCCCCGCCGGGCCGGGCCGGAGCCGGCCCGATGGCCCGATGGCCCGGCACGCCACAGCCACGCGCCAACGGTCCCCGAACATTGCCCCCGCTCTGCCCTCGGGTACCTGGCCCGACCGTTCGCGCCTCAGGTATCCAGAGGGGAGTCGTCTGCCGGCGGAGGGAGAGGTCGCGTGTACGCCGAAGACCGGGCCAGGTCGGCCGGGGCATTGAAGGGCAGGGCCCCGGCCCGCCAACCCCAGGCCGTGAGCCGGACACCGCTCCCGGACCTCCTCGCGTTGCAGAGCGCCGTCGGCAACGCGGCAGTCGTCCAGATGCTCTGCCGGGCCGGACACCCATGGGCCCAGGAACGACACCAGGACGGCGCCGACCGCAACCAGCAGCAGACCGAGCACCCCGTACAGCGCTCCACCGTCCATGACATCCTGCGCACCGGCGGTCGCCCCCTCGACGACGGCACACGGGCCGAGATGGAAGCCCGGCTCGGCGCGGACTTCTCCGACGTCCGCATCCACAACGACGCCGCCGCCAAAACCTCCGCCGCCGAGGTCGGCGCCCGCGCCTACACCAGCGGCAGCCACATCGTCATCGGCAACGGCGGCACCGACAAACACACCCTCGCCCACGAGCTCACCCACGTCATCCAGCAGCGGCAAGGCCCGGTCGCCGGCGTGGACCACGGTGACGGCCTCCGCGTCAGCGACCCGTCCGACCGCTTCGAACGCCAGGCGGAAGCCAACGCGCGCCGGGTGATGGCGGGGCCGGTGCGGCGTGCCACCGAAGCGGTCCCGGCGTCCGATGGCGGCACCGCCGGGGCGGGTCGGGAGCCGTGGAATTCCGAGGCCATCGGTGTCCAGCGGGTCGTGACCACCCGTAACAGCGCGATGGCACCCGCGCCCACGGCTCTCACTGGCAGCCGCGACGCCGTGATCGACCAGATCAAGTCCGACGGCGAGAAGGCCAGGCGCTGGATCGCCGACTACGAACCGATCCTCGACGAACTCAAAGCCGCGCCCGACACCTTCACCGTGGCGGACAACACACCCGCGGAGGAGGCCATCGGCCTGCTCACTGCCTTTTACATAAAGACCGGACAGACCGCGGAAGGCAACCCGATCTCTCGGGTCGTCACCTACCTTCTCCACGGCGGCGGCCGACCGCCGAACATCGGCGGCTTCGGCACCTTGGCGGTGGAGGGCACCGAGCTCACCGGCCGGCCCAACTTCGCCACCGCGACCCAGGAGGCGCTGCCGCTCCGGCCGTTGCAGCATCGTCGCCACTACATCGCGTGGCACAACATACGGTCGTTACTCAATCGCGCCTACGCCGAGCACGCCGGTCAGTTGATCCCGTACCTCACGGCAAAACTCGGGGCGGGGCAGGTGCACGCGGGCATGAACGACGAATCGAACAAGTCACTCGCGAAGATGCCACTCGCCCAGTTCGGCAACGGCAACCGCGACCACGCCGAAATCCTCATGCGCGCCGCGTACGTGATGAACAGCTCGGTCAACAATCTATGGGTGGGCGGCGGCAGGGAGAATTCGGAGATCAACGCGCTGAGTCATTCGCTGCAAACGCAGGTCCGGCAGGTGACCCCCCAGAGCCTGGCGGCGTGGCACGCCTCTCTCCAGGCATCTGCCGTCAAATCGGCTCAGGCCCAAAGAGCGCGGGACAACGTCCTGGTGCGGATAGAGAACGCTCATGCCGCCCTCGGGGCCGCGCCAACCGCCGCTCAGCAGGAGCACATCATCGCGCGGTTGAAGGAGGAGGTGTGGCAGTGCGACATCCGCTTCCTGGAGACCGACGTTCCGGAGTCCGAGGACCACGCATCCGCGGGCAGCGACGCCATCGTCGTGGGCGACGCGGTGTTCGATGCCGTCTTCTTCCCCGACGTCGCGTTCCCCTTCGATGTGGTGCGCGCCGCCGTCGACTTCCTGTGGACGTCCTCCTGAGGCTGCCGCTCCTCTGAGCCCCGCTGCTGGGACACCCGTTGGGCTTCGACGATCTCCGGGGCCGGCGGGTCAAAGGCGCCGATCGCGCGGACCTTGCCGGCGCGCACGAGGTCGGTCGGTGAGCGCGGAGAGGGTTTCCTCGATGTCGGTGTGTGTGGGGTGCCGGGTGGTGGATCCGGTAGCGGTCGAGGGGGCGGTCCGCAGCCGCTTCAGCGAGCCCTCACGCTGTTGACGGTGGTGTGGGCGGACTCGTCGACCTGGAGGGTGAAGACGTCGGGGCGCGCGTAGTGACCAGTGGGATCGAAGTCGAAACGGGCGCGCGTGAGGTCGTCGAGGTCGAGTTCGGCGGTCAGGATGCCCTCGCCGTCGCGCAGCGGTCCGGCGAGGACCTCGCCGAGTGGGGAGACGATGACGGAGCCGCCGCCGATCAGGACGGTGTCGGGCTCGTCGCCCTGGGCGGGGTGGAGGTCGGCGGGTACGGCGTCGCGGCGCAGGTACTGGTTGGCGCTCAGGACGAAGCAGCGGCCCTCCAGGGCGATGTGCCGCATGGTGGCCTGCCAGGCGTCGCGGTCGTCCACGGTCGGCGCACACCACACATCGACGCCCTTGGCGTACATGGCCGTGCGGAACAGCGGCATGTAGTTCTCCCAGCAGATGCCCGCGCCGAGGCGGGCGGTGCCGGTGTCGATGACCGGGAGGGTGGAGCCGTCACCCTGACCCCACAGGTAGCGTTCGGCGGCCGTCGGCATGAGCTTGCGGTGCAGGCCCAGGTAACCGTCGGGGCCGAAGAAGAGGGCGACGCAGTACAGGGTGCCGCCCTGGCGTTCGACCGCGCCGACGACGGCGTGGCAGCCGAGTTCGCCGGTGAGGGCGGCCAGGGTGTCGACCTCGGGGCCGGGGACGTCGATGGCGGCGGCGTGGTAGCGGCGGAACAGTTCGCGGCCGGCCGGTGTGCGGCTGCCGACGGTGATGCCGAAGTCCAGGCCCTTGGGGTAGCCACCCAGGAACGCCTCGGGCAGGACGACGACCTCCGCGCCGCGCTCGGTGACGGCCTCCCGGATGAGTTCCTCGGCTCGGGTCAGCGCGGCCTGCGTGTCGAACAGCGGGGCGGCGGCCTGGACGACGGCGGCGATCACGGTACGGCGGGGCTCGGAGGCCGCAGAGGCGGCGGGGAGCGAGGGGGTCATGGCATCGAGGCTAGGAATCCTCACACTCATCGAGCAAGCTGATGTTCGTGGTGATCGACATTTATGAGAGTGAATTCAGGAAGGCGGACCTGAATCTGCTGGTGGTCTTCGCCGCCCTGATGCGCGAGGGCAGCGTCACCCGGGCCGCCGCCGCCCTGCATCTGAGCCAGGGCGCGGTCAGTGCCGCACTCGGCCGGCTGCGCAGGCTCTTCGACGACGAGTTGTTCACCCGCACTCGCACCGGCATCGAGCCCAATCACCGCGCGGTCGAACTGTACCGCCGCATCGAGCCTGCCCTCGGGCTGATCCAGGGTGCCGTCACCGGCCGGGACCACTTCGACCCGGCCACCGCCCGGCATGTGTTCACCCTGGGGATGTCCGACGACCTGGAGGCCGCGCTGCTCCCCCGGCTGCTCGCCGCCACGGCCGGCCTGCCGGGCATCCGGATCGCCGTCAGGCAGGCCCA
This sequence comes from Streptomyces sp. NPDC052042, assembly GCF_044548345.1. Lineage (NCBI taxonomy): Bacteria > Bacillati > Actinomycetota > Actinomycetes > Kitasatosporales > Streptomycetaceae > Streptomyces > Streptomyces sp. NPDC052042. The sequence continues at coordinate 77,210 of NZ_JBIUBU010000017.1, forward strand.
CCGCAACACCGTCGCCGGCATGCTCGACCGCGGCGAGATCGACCTCGGCATCGCCGCCGCTCCCGCACACGGCCCCGACCACCGGACCCGGGAGATGTTCGCCTCCGGCTACAGCTGCCTGTTCAACCCCCGCCTGCTGCCACTGCCGACCCCGCTGAACCTTGACGACTACCTCGCCCACCCCCACCTGCTGGTCTCCTACGACGGCCGCCGCGGGATCGTCGACGACCTCTTGGAGGCGCGCGGACTGACTCGCCGGGTGGTCGCGTCCACCACCCACTTCGCCGGTGCCGCCCTCCAGCTCCCCACCCTGCCCGTCCTGGCCACCCTCCCCACTCACGCGGCCACCGTCTACGCCGACGCCCTGGACCTGACGGCCGCCGAGCCACCCCTGCCCATGCCGCAGTACACCGTCAGCGCGATCTGGCACACCACCGCGACCGACGGCCCCGCCCACACCTGGCTCCGCCACCTCGTCACCGGCCTCGGTCGCGTGCCGGGCACGCGGGCAGGTCCGGTCGGGGGCACGGGCCCAGGGCCGGCGGGCTAGGTGCAATACCGGTGATTTAGTGCGCCATTGACAGCTCTGACGTGCGAAAACGTCGCGCAAAGAGGTTCTGTCGGGCGCCAAAGTCACCGGTATTGGGGCTAGGTGTATGCGTCCAGGAACGCCGGGTGCGGCAGCAGCCAACGGCGGGCTCATCGGCCACCCCGCCCCCCGCCTGAGAACACACAGACCGGCCACTACACAACTCGGGGCAGCTCAGGACGAGCCTCACCTGGCGGGGTTGCGGATCACTGGCGATGGGCACGCCACTCGGAGGCCAGCATCGCCCAGAGCTCCTCGTCGTGACGGGTGCCGCCGTACGGCCAGCACTCGCGCCGCACCCCCTCGCGTGTCATGCCGAGCCGCTCGGCCACAGCGGAGCTGCGCTCGTTGTCGGCTCGGCAGTACCACTCGGCGCGGTGCACTCCCCGGGAGGTGAACGCCCACTCCAGCAGAGTGCGGCATGCCTCTGTGATCAGGCCGTGCCCCTCGGCGGAGGGCTCCAGCCAGCAACCGATCTCACACGAACCGGAGGCGGCGTCGAAGTCCACGAACATCACGCCGCCCACCAGCGTGCCGTCGAGCCATATGCCGTAGAGGCGGGCGCCGTCCGCGGCCTGTCGCTCGGCGTACCGGCGCAAGGTGGCCCGCGCACCGTCGAGATCGTCGGTGACGAACGACTGCCCGACCCACGGCCGGATGTGTTCGCGGGCCCGGTCCATGTGGGCGGCGAACTCCTCGGCGTGCCATATCTCGAGCGGACGGAGACAGGCGTTGTCCCGCAGCGGGAGGGCGAACATGATGACCCCATTCACACAACAAACGTTATGAGTATGTACGGTAGCAGCATGGCACGCACCAAGGGGGACCACGAGGCCCGTCGGCGCGACGTCTCCGAGGCGGTCTGGCGCGTGCTGGCCACGCATGGCTTCGGCGGGCTGACCATGCGCGCCGTCGCCGCCGAACTCGGCGCGACCACCGGCCTGCTCACCCACTACTTCCCCGCCAAGCGCGACCTGGTCGCACACGCCCTCGACCTGCTCGAACTGCGTACCGACTCCCGTCCCCGGCGTACCGCCGGGAAGGGCATGTCCGCCGTGAGGGCCGCCCTGCTGGACATCCTGCCGCTGACAGGCGAGGCCACCGTCAGCAACCGGATCTGGGTGTCCTCCTGGGACGCCGCGCTCGCCAGCCCCGAGCTGAGCGACGACTACGCCCGCAAGTACGCCCGAAGCCGCGACAGGCTGCGCGACCTGGTGGCCGCAGCCCAGGAACTGGGCGAACTGCCCACCGGAGACCCGGCCCGCATCGCAGCCGGCGCCCAGTCCTTCGTGCTCGGCCTGGTGGTGCAGGCCCTGTTCAGCCCCGAGGCGTTCCCGCCTCACCGCCAGACCGAACTCCTTGACGACTACCTGGCCGCGCTGGCCTCCCCGCCCCCGACCGGTGACGATCGCGCGGTCTCGTCCTGACAACCGAGCCGAACGGCGTTCGGGTTGACCCGGCCTCCGGCCGACGGAAACCTCAACAGGCGTTCCCAGTAAGGGAGTTCAGCCGATTTCTGGTTCTACGGAACGTGATCGGCCCGTGCCGTACTGTTCCGCCCATGGCTGTGGGGTCCGAGGGAGATCTGATCGATGGGCGTTTCGAGCTGCTTGGCGGGAAGCACCGCGAGGTAGGCGGTGATCGAGTTGCAGCCGTTGCGGGCCGGGCTGTACCAGCTCCATGCCGCCGCATCCGCACGCTTGCACAGTCAGTGCCCGTGCACCTACCGTCAGTACCGTGCATGTTGTTGTCACCGGCGGTCACGGCCGGGTCGCGCTCGCAGCATCCCGTCTGGGTACGGCCCGGGGCTGGCGGATCACCGGGCTCATCCGCCGCCCGGAACAGGCCGACGACGTCCGGGCCGCCGGAGCCTACCCGGTCCTCCTGGACCTGGCCACGGCCACGGCGGAGCAGTTCGCGGAACGGCTCGTCGGCGCGGACGCGGTGCTCTACACGGCCGGCGCGGGTCTGGGCGACGCCCCCGGCCGGGCGAACCCGGTCGATCGTGACGCGGCCCTCACCCTTGCGGACGCGGCGCAGCTCACGGGTGTTCGGCGCTATGTCGTGCTCTCGTCCATGGGGGCCGACCGCGGTGCTCGTTACCCGAAGGATCCGCTCGTCGAGACGTACCTGAGGGCCAAGGGCGAGGCCGACGAGCATCTGATGTCCCGGCCCTTCTTGGACTGCACGGTGCTGCGGCCGGCATGGTTCCGTGACGGCCCGGGCACCGGTCTTGTCCGTCTCGCCGAAACCACCGGTACCGGCGAAGTGGACCGGGCGGACGCGGCCGCTGTCCTCGTGGCCCTGCTCGCCGCCCCCGCCACCGCGGGCCGGACACTGGAACTCATCTCCGGCCACACGCCCATCGAGGAGGCAGTCGCGGCCCTCGCCCACCCGGCAGACCCGCAGCCTCCCCGCTGACCGGCCCCCACCGCGGGGGTCACAGACCTGAATCAACGACAGGCCCGCCCGGGTCCGGGCGTTTTGAACAGGGCCGGGTCAACGGCCGTCGGGCAGCTCACCGTCGGCGAGCCGCACCGCATCGGCCCGGCACACCTCGACGGTCCGTACGGCACCACCCGGCAGAGCCCACCGCACGGATACGACGGCAGGACCGTGCCGCTGGTCGAAGAAGCACCCGGCTCCCGGCGAGGCGTTGCCGAGCCCCGGCCGCCTGTCGAGCCGCTCCAGAGCCGCACGCCCCTCGGCCAGGATCCCCGGAACCTCTGCCGCGGGAGCGCTGAGGAAACCCGCCGTTCCTTCTCCTCTTCCTCTGCGTCGCTGATGGCGATGCGGAAATCCAGTGGTTGGGCTGGGTGCTCGTTGTTTCAGGACCGGAGCGGAACGTGCCGCTGAGTGCCCGCCGAAGATGCGCTGAGCGATGTCCTCCCTCAACTCGTCCAGCGCCTGGCGAGCCAGGGGAACGAAACGTCCGCGCGCGGTGACGCCCGGCGGGCCGACCACTCCCGAACAGGACAGTCGAGACGTCAGTCAGCCGATGGGGCAGACCTGCCAGGAGCGTCACCACGAACGTCATCACCGTCAGTCGAGAACGCGGACGACGAGCCGTACGGCCCCCATGACCCCGCGCCCGATCCACTTGAACAGACCGGTCTCGACCGCCAGTTCAGCAACGTCACCGGCCACCTCCACCGTGTCCTGCCCGGTCCGGCACCGGCGGCAGGCACGAGGCCACCGCCGTTTCCGCTCCCCGCACGTCCCGCACTTCACGTATCTCGCCACGGTCACCATTTTCCACTCCCGCAGACGGCGGCTGAAATGCCCGGTGGCGGACGCGCCGGGGCGTGGCGATTTCCTACGGGCCCCAGGCACAGGGGGCTCAGGTGTCGATGCGCCGTCGCGCGAGATCAGCTGCGATGCCGTCCAGGACACCGGCAAGACCTGAGGCGAACAGCGCATCGAGATCCCAGGGGTCGGCGCCCGCGCGCATCGCGCGGGCCAGCCGGGGATACGCCCCGGGTTCGTACAGCGGGCTCTGTGCGTGGTCCGAGGCTTTCGACCCCTGTTGCGCGGCCGTCTGCGACTGCCGCTCCGCCTCCACATCGCTCACGAGGATCAGTGCCACGCCTTGCACATAGGAGGCGAACATGAACATGTACCGGAAGACATCGGCGGGGTCGAGGTCGAGCCCGTCGAACGAAGAGAGGGCGCTTTCGCTGTCCGCTGCGAGAGCCGGGCTGAAATACGCGCGGGTCGTCACCATGACCCTCGGCAGGATCCACGGGTGGCGGTGGTACAGATCCCAATCGCGGGATGCGGCGCGTTCGAGGCCATGACGCCAGTCCCGCGGTGGTGAGTCGGGCAGCGGCACATCGGCCATCGCGGCTTCCACCATCAGGGTCACCAGGTCGTCCTTGGATGCCACGTGCCGGTACAGGGACATCGTGCCGGTGCCGAGTTCCATGGCGACCCGGCGCATCGACAGCGCGTCGAGCCCTTCCGTATCCGCGACGACGATCCCGGCCCGCACGATGCGCTCGACGGTGAGATGTCGCGCGCCGTCGTCGCTCTCAGGGACGCGGGCCGGCGTTTCCGCCCTGCGTGTCCGATAGGCCCTCGCCTGGCAGGCACGGGAGCAGTAGACCCTTGGCCGCCCCCGATCCGCCGGCTCCAGAGCCCTTCCGCACGACGCGCATGTCGGCTGCACGGACATCAACACGCTCCTTTTCATCACACCACAGATGTGTGTCGAAATTCTAGCCCGTCAGCACAGATGCACGTGATTCGACTTAAACAAGCAGGTCAAAAAGCCATTGCCTCGCTGGCACACGCGTGCGTACCCTGCACGCTGTCGCTGCGTACAAAGTACGCTTCCGGAGTGGTCAAGCCCATCCGGATCTGCACGGCTCGGGAGAGGGCATGACTGAACAAGACAGAAGAGCCGGAACCGGGGAGTGGGTCGGTCTCGCCGTCCTGGTGCTGCCCTGCCTGCTGGCGTCCATGGACATGTCCGTCATGTTCATCACGCTCCCCTCCCTGACGGCCGACCTCGGCCCGAGCAGTTCCGAGCAACTGTGGATCATGGACTCCTACGGGTTCCTCCTCGCCGGCCTGCTCATCACGATGGGCACACTCGGTGACCGCTTCGGGAGGCGGCGGGTGCTGCTCGCAGGCGCCGCGGCCTTCGGCGCCGCCTCGGTCCTGGCGGCCTACTCGACCAGTCCCGGGACACTCATCGCGGCCCGCGTGCTCCTGGGCATCGCCGGAGCCACGCTGGCACCGTCCACTCTTTCCCTGATCCGGAGCATGTTCCACGACGCCGCGCAGCGGGCCACCGCAGTCGGCGTCTGGACAGCGGGCTTCGCGGGCGGCGCGGTGCTCGGCCCGATCATCGGTGGTCTGCTCCTGGAACACTTCTGGTGGGGCTCGGTCTTTCTGGTCAACGTGCCGGTGATGGTCCTGCTGCTGATCCTCGGCCCGTTGCTGCTCACCGAATACCGCGACCCCAGGCCGGGTCGTTTCGACCTGCTCGGCGCCGCCATGTCCCTCGTGGCCGTGCTCAGCATCATCTACGGCATCAAGACGATGGCGGAACACGGCTTCGGATGGATCTCCCTGACATGCTGCGCCGCCGGACTTGCCGTGGGTGCGGCATTCTTCCACCGCCAGCACAGGGCCGCGCACCCGATGATCGACATGAAGCTGTTCCGCACGCCCCGGTTCAACGTGCCCCTGCTCATCGACGCGCTGGCGACGTTCGGACTGGTCGGTTTCAGTCTGTTCAACTGGCAGTTCATGCAACTCGTCCTGGGCATGGGTCCGTTGGAGTCGGCGGTGTGGTCCTTGCCCACCTTCCTCGTCATGCCCCTGGGTATCGCGCTGGCCACCGCGCTCGCCCCCCGCATCGGTAAACACAACGTGATCGCCGCCGGGCTGCTCGTGGCGACCGCCGGCTACGTCATGCTGAGCCTGCTCCAGGCCGATTCGGGAATCGTCCACCTCGTCGGCGGCATGACCGTCGTCTCGATCGGCATCGGTGCCGTCTCCGCCGTCGTCACCGAGGTGATCCTGTCCGCCGCACCACCGGAGCGGGCCGGGGCGGCCTCCGCCATGGCCGAGACCTCGGCCGAGTTCGGCGGCGCGCTGGGCATCGCGCTCCTGGGCAGCATCGGCACCACCGTCTACCGTGCGGAACTGGCGGCCCATGCTCCTGACGGCCTCACGTCCAAGGAGCTGGAGGCGGCGAAGAGCACCCTCGGCGGGGCGGTCGAGACCGCCGCCGCCCTCCCGAGGGGCACCGCCGAGTCCTTGCGGAACGCCGCCTTCGACGCCTTCGCCCGGGAGGCCAGGATCGCCTCGATGGTCAGCGCCGTCCTGATGACGGGCGCGGCAATCCTCATCGCCACCCTGCTTCGCACCGCGCACCCCCGGACCGGGCCCGAAGCCCCCCAGTCCGCAGCGGAGCACCATGACGAGGACCGGGCGGGAGACCTGCACTCCCGAGCAACCTCGTCCTGAGCAATGCTCGTGGACCGTACCGGCTGGATCCGCGGGACTGGTGCCGGCTGCGGGACGAAAGCGACCGGCTCCGGGTGCTCGCTCGTGTGGAGCCGATGTTCCTGACAGCCGGGCCCCGGCAGCCAGGGGCGCGGCGGTGTCCGCCCGGTACGGGGCGGCGGGCAGGCCCCGGTCGCTGCCGTCGAACGGCGTGGGCCGCGTGGGCACCGTGAATCCCGTGGTCGGGTGTCAGTTGTTGTGCAGGAACTCCAGGCGCTGCCTGGCCACGGACAGGTGTCGGTGGTCGAGCATCGGCAGGCTGCGCAGCAGGCTGATCAGCTCGGGACCGCACTCGCGGGCCTGCCGCGGGTCGCTGATCTGCGTCCAGCAGTAGTGGGCGCTCTTCACTGCGGCCATGACCTGCGGGGCGTCGGGCGACTGGTGGGCAAGGCGGGTCCGGCCCGCTGCGATCCACAGTTGGGTCGCCAGCACCCAATTGCCCTGCATCTTCGCGAGATCCGCACGGATCTCGGTCCACTGGGTGGCCTGGGCGGAGGTGACGCCGTAGGTGGTCAGGGCGTGCTGCTCCCACAGCTGGGCCAGTTGCGTCGCCTCGGAGTACCGGTGCTGCTCGGCCAGCGCATGGATGTACGGACGCGGGTCGGTCTGGGGGTCGGGCGCAGCGTTCTGGGGCCGCGCGGCCGACTGCCGGATCACCGGAACCGGCGGTTGCGGTACGGGAGTCCGGGCCGCCGCGCGGCCCGGACCCGGCCCCTGTACCGGGTCGGCGGCGGGTTCCGCGCGCTGCCGGCGGTGGTCCACGTCGTCGTTCGCGGGCCGGGGTTCCGGCGGCGCGGGCGCGGCCGGCTGGGCGAGGACGAAAGGCGGGGCGTGCTGGGGCAGGGGCGACTGCGGCGCCGGGGCCGGGCCGGGCGCAGCGGGCTGCGGCGGCGAAGTCCGGAACAGGAACGGGGACACGTGCGCGGGCGGGTCCGGGCGCCGGTCGGTGCCGGGCGTCACCTCGCTCGGGTCCATTTGCCGCTGGTCGTCCGCGAGGAGCGGCGGGTGCGTCCTCGGATGCCCGGGCTCGGTCTGCGGGGCGCTGATCTCCGGGGTGTGCGGGAGGACCAGGGCGCCGGGCGGGAGCGCCACGGAGCCCACGGTCAGTGCGTGCAGCCAGGCGTTCGTGGGCCGGTCGGGGGTGAGGCGCAGCTGCTCGACGAACCCTCGTGTGTAGGTGCTCACGCCGTTGCTGCCGGCGTAGCCGGGAGGGGCGATTACCCCGTACACCTCGGCTGCTGGGGGTGTGGCGAGCGCGCCGGGCTCCTGCAGGTGGGGCCAGGCGTGCTTGTCCGCGGCGAGGTCGACCAGCACGGTCGTCAGCCCTGCGGGACGGTGGCGCAGCTCGGTCCCCAGCCATTCCCAGGGCAGCGCGGTGTAGCGGATGGTGGATGCCGTGGTGTGCGCCAACGCGAGGTAGAGCTGGTGGTCGCGGCGGGCGAGGGTGAGGCGGCCGGAGAGGTAGACGAGCAGCGGGCCCGGGGTGGCCGCGGCGGTGCGCAGCTTCATCAGCAGGGCCTGCTGGTCCTTGACGCCGTCGAGATAGGTGGTGTCGGCGGGCACGTTGCTGGCGAGCAGCGCGGACACGGGCACCATCGACAGGGCCGCGAGATTGGCGCTCGGCTCGACCTGGACGGCGCGCCGTCGTATGGCGGTGTCGCCCGCGATGAGGAGTACGTGCCCTCGCTGTGCCTGTCCTGCCCCGCTGGTTTGCATGTACTGCACCGTACTCATCAACGACGATGATTCCGGCTGGGCTTCCCGATCACAAGCAAGTCCTGCTACGCATCGCGTTGTTCACGGCCTTTGCGTGGTTTCCGGAGAGTTCTCCGAGCAGCGGCAACCGACCGGATCGTCGCTTCCGGCCGCGACTCGGACCCCACGGCCGCACCCGCCTCGAACTCCGTCGGATCGCCCTTCATGACCACGGGGCATCCGTTCTCCTGGACTCGGGATCCACGCGTCCCGGGTGTCCGAATCCGGGATCGAGTCCCGACTACGACTGGGGCATCAGGGGGTCGTGACCGGCCGCCGCCGGGGCAGTTCAGCGCCCCTCACCGCGCCGCTTGGGCCCTGCGTCGCGCTGTTCCAGGAGCCCGGCCTCGCGCAGTACCGCGAAGTGGCGGCTGAGGGTCGCCTTGGTGACCGGTACGTCGAAGCTGCCCCGCCCAAAACGAGCCCGTCCCGAGCCCGGCCGACGCACGCTGACTTCGCACCACACCCGCACGGCCGCGTGGCCCCCGCAAGGAGTGCGATGCCTCAGCCCCATGCCTCGCCTTGTACTCGAACCACCGCAGAACACCGCGGCCATCGCGCGGCCCGACCAGTCGCCGTCCGGCCCGCCCGCAGGAGCGGACCAGTCCTGAGCCAGTCACGAGCACAGAGGTCTGCGTGGATGAGGACCGTGCGAAGGTTGTTCAAGACGCGCGGGGAACATGACGAGGCCCTTCCCCCGGACGGGGGAAGGGCCTCGTGAGCGAGCGCTGGGCAGGCCTTGCACCTGCATTTCCCCGCAGGAAGCAGGGCGTCTTTCCTTGGACCACCAACGCAGTGTCAGCCACCGCGAGTTGCGGCGAACTTTCTAGATCAACTATAGCGCATGCGGGCCGTCGGCCGGCCCCCGGTCAGTTGCGGCAGTTGAGCGGCAGACCCGTGCGTGCGCGCTCGGTGCCAGGCGCTCGACTTCGTGCCCATCCGAACCGCCACCGCATGGCTTCACTGATCTGAATCTCCGTAATTACTCCACGGCAAGTGAGCCAGAACCAAAACTCGTGAACATCACCCGACCGTGGATCCGGGCGCCTCCCAGATCCGTGTACAACCGCCGTCACGACTCGTGAATACAGCCAGTCCTGAATCTGCCGATCCATTCGGAGGTCGCCTTGAGACCGCCGAAGGTGTAGAAGTGAACCTTTATGTCGCCGTGCCGGGCGGGGGCGTAGGCGAGGGACAAGTCCCGCAGGAACCGGTCGGGCCCGGCGGTACCCATCAGATTCGTCAGCGACAGGCCGTACTTCCTGGCGATCGACGCGCTGGTGCCGACGCCGAACCGGGCGGCATAGGAGAGCAGGCGGCGTATGCCGGCGGGGCCCGGTACACCGATACGGATGGGCAGGGCGATGCCGCGCTGCCGCACCTCCTCGATCCAGCGCAGGACGGGGTCGGTGTCGAAGCCGAACTGTGTGATGATGCTGCCGCTCATGCCGTTGGCGAGGAGAGCGGCGCACTTCTCCTGGAGTGCGGTCCACAGGGCTGCGTCGTCGATGTCCGGATGGCCCTCGGGGTACCCGGCGATGCCGATGTGGCTCACGCCGTACTCCTGTAGCTTTCCGGTCTCGATGACGGCGAGAGAATCCTCGAAGGGGCCTTCGGCCCGGGCGGGGTCACCGCCGACGACGAAGACGTTGTCGCCGGCACCGTCGGCACGAAGTCCGCTGAGGAAATGTTCGAGGTCGGCCTGCGAGCCCAGGCGCCGGGCCGAGACGTGCGGGACGGGGACGAAGCCGAGACGCTTGACCGCGCGTGCCGCGTCCAACCGCATCGTCAGGCTCTCGTTGCCGAGGAAAGTGACATTGACGCGGGTCCCCGGGGGGATGCCGAGGCGTGCTTCTTCCAGCGCGGCAATGTCCTTGCCGGTCATTTCCAGCGAGAAGTCGTCCAGCAGTGAGGTCCTGATCGCACGGGGTGCCGTGCTGCCGTGATTCATGGTGCTCCAAGTCGGACGGGGACACGCACGCGGGGCCCGGCCGGGCGCCCGCGGGTTCGCGGGTGCGGCGGCCGGTGGTGCCTCCGGGCCGCCCCGGCGTTCCCCTCCCGTCGCTGCCGGGTCCGGGCGTGCTGGTCGAAGGGGCAGGACCGGATGGTGGCGCGGATGCGGGAGAAGCCTAAGGGCTGTCCCGTAGTCCGCGGTGGACCGGTGACCGGGGTCCGGGCTCGGCGTGCGCGGCTTCGACGAGGGGCTACGCGAGGACGGGGGCGGCAGTGGCGATGCGGGGCTGCGCGAGGACGGGGGCGACGGGGTCGATCGACGCGGTCTGCGTCGTCGTGCCGACCAGGCCGGCGTCGCCCTCCACACGGCTTCCCGGGCTCGGGGTCGGGGCTGGTCCGGAACCCTCGGTCGACCGATGAGTACGTCATCGCACGGCTTCGGGCGCTGCTGTTCGACACGGCGGCGCGCCCGTGATGCCGACGCGGCCCCGTGCCGTGGAGCCGTGCTCGGGGGAGGCCGTCGTACCCGCGGCTGCGCGACCGCACCGCCGTGCGTTTCCAGGACGCGGCCCCCGTCCGGGCCGGGAGCGAAGATTCCGTGGCCGGTGCGGACGAGGCTGACGCAGGCGGCCCCGGTCAGCGCGTCGGCGGCGAGACCAGCGGCCCGCACCCCGGCCAGGGCTCCGTGGAACCGGCCGAACAGGTGCGGGCCGCAGGGTTGCGGAAGGCGCCGCTCACACGGTGGCGCTTCCCACCGTCGTCGGCGTCTTTCCTCCCGAGTCCTCGACAGCCGCCGAGGACAGCGGGATCGGCGTGAACATGGAGGGCTCCTCGTCCGGCGTCAGTGCGGTCGGTCCGTACAGCCAGTCCACGAACGAGTAGTCGTAGGTGTCGCGGGCGCGCAGCAGCACATTGCGCTGTTCGCGGGCGACACCGTCGAGGTGCCACAGCTCGCCCCACGTGCGGGACGTGGTCACCACGCGGCGGCAGTGCTCCGGGCGGACGGCCTCGTAGGCGGCGAGGGCGGCGTCCCAGTCGATGGTGCCGTCCTCGGCACGATTGCGGGCGACGTGCTCGCCCAGCACCCAGCCGTCCTCGATGGCCATGATCGCGCCCTGCGCGATGTACTGCAGCGGCGGGTGCGCGGAGTCGCCGAGCAGCGCGATCCGGCCGTGGACCCAGTTCATGATCGGGTCACGGTCGAACATCCGCCACCACTTGTCCCGCCACATGAACGGCAGGCCGTCCTGGACGAAGTCGCAGGTCCGGGCGAAGGCTGCGTCGAGCTCGTCCGGCGTGCCCCAGTCTTCCTGCCCGGCCAGCGCCTTGGGCGACTCGAAGACCGCGACCTGGTTGAGCAGTTCGCCGCCGCGCAGGCCGTAGTGGACGAAGTGGCAGCCGGGGCCGACGTACACCACGACCTCGCCGAGGTCGACGGACTGCACCCGCGGCAGCTCGGCGGGGACAGTGCCGCGGTAGGCGACGTACGCCGAGGAGACGGGCTCGTCGTCGACGAGCAGCTCGCGGGCCGGGGAGTGCAGGCCGTCGGCCGCGATCACGACGCCGGCCTCGTGGGTCTCGCCGGAGGCGAGGGTCACGCGGGCGCCGTCGTCGGTGTTCTCGTACGACGTCACGTGCGCGTCGTTGACCAGCTCGACACCGGCGCGTTCGCAGGCGCGCAGGAGCAGGCCGTGCAGGTCGCTGCGGTGGATGACCAGGTACGGGTAGCCGTAGCGTCTTTCCAGGTCGCGCAGGTCGAGGCGGGTCAGCTCGTCGCCGTCGACGGCGTCGCGCATGACCATCGCGTCCGGGACGACGCCGAGGCTCTTGGCCTCCTGGAGGAGGCCGTAGTCGTCGAGGATGCGGGTGCAGTTGGGGGCGAGTTGGATGCCGGCGCCGACCTCGCCGAAGGCGGGGGCGCTCTCCAGCAGGCGGACGGCGAGGCCTTGGCGGGTCAGCGAGATGGCCGCGCCGAGGCCGCCGAGGCCGCCGCCGACGACGATCACATCAGGGTGGGACATGGGACTCACTTCTCAGAGCCAGGGGCCGAGCGTGGGGGCGTCGGCGAGCGAGTGGGGGCGGCCGGCCAGCCAGGCGGCGACCTCGGGCAACGGGCCGTCGGGGAGCTCGGTCAGACCGCGCCTGGTGCCGATCTCGTCGACCAGGGCGGTCAGGAAACCGGTCGGGAGGTCGGCGAAGGTGACGGCACCGGTGCCGAGGTCGACGGCGTGGACGCATACCTCGCGGGCGCGCATCCACGGGAGCTCCGTGGCGGGGACGGTGCGGCCCTGGGCGGTGACGACCTCGTGCTGCCACTGCTCGTCGGTGAGCCGGTCCAGCCCCTCGTCGAGCGCCCGCGCGGAGGCGGTCACCCAGGAGCGGAGTTCCTCGGCCGGCAGGGCCATGCCCCTGGCGATGCCGGCGGAGCGCTCCTGCGGGGAGGCGTACATCGGCGTCTCTTCGCCGGTGGCCGCCCAGTGCACCAGGTTGCACAGGGCATCGGCGTTGGCGGCGACGTGCGCCGCCAGGTGCTTGCGGGTCCACTCCGGCAGGGCGCTGGGGGCGCCGAAGCCGGCCTCGTCGAGGCCCGCGACGGCGTCGAGCAGCAGCGTGGTGCCCGTGCGGACCCACTCGCGCGCGTCGGCGAACGTCCGCGTGCCGCCCGTCATGCCTCGACCACCTTGTTGGTGCAGGCGCCGAGGCCGGCGATCTCGGTGACCACGGTCTGGCCGGGGAGCAGGAAGACCTTGGGGTCGCGGGCGTTGCCGACGCCGGCCGGGGTGCCGGTGGCGATGATGTCGCCGGGGCGCAGGGTGATGACGGTGGAGATGTATTGGACGAGGAAGACCGGGTCGAAGAGCAGGGTGCCGGTGTCGTCCTGCTGCATGACCTGGCCCTCGACGGCCGTCTTGACCTGGAGTGCGGGGCGGACGCCGCCGACCTCGTCGGGGGTGACGACGTAGGGGCCGACCGGCGTGGTCGCCTCCCAGATCTTGCCCTGGGTCCACTCGATGGTGCGGAACTGCCAGTCGCGCGCCGAGATGTCGTTCATGACGGTGAAGCCGGCGATGGCGTCGGCGGCCTGCTGCTCGTCGGCGCGGCGCACCTCCTCGCCGATCACGATGGCCAGCTCGACCTCCCAGTCGAGCGCGTCGGTCTCGGCCGGCTTGACGATGTCGTCGTTGGCGCCCAGCAGGGTATCGGCGAACTTCGGGAAGAGGGTCGGGTAGTCCGGCAGCTCCCGACCCATCTCCTTGATGTGGTTGGTGTAGTTGTGGCCGACGCAGACGACCTTGGACGGGTTGGGGACGACCGGTGCGAAGTCCGCGCCCTCGGCCGGGTAGGTGGTGCCGGAGGCGGCGGCAGCCCTGGACTGCCAGTCGGCCTCGGCGAACAGCGCGCCCAGGTCGGTGTATCCCAGGTCGACGAGGACCTCGCCGTCGAGGCGGACCGCCCGGGTCCCGTCGGCGGTGCGGATGGTGGCGAGCTTCATGTTCAGGCGTCCTTCCGGGTGCGGTTGAGCTTGAGCGCTTCGAAGACGGGCGTGTCGGAGAAGCGGAACAGGTCGAGGGCGCCCTCGTCGGAGTCGGTCGCACCGGCCTCGGACTTGGCGGAGAACGGCGCCCAGGACGGGACGACGAACAGGTCGCCGCGACTGACCGTCCAGGACCTGTCGCCGACGGTCACCACGCCGGAGCCGTCGAAGACCTGGTAGACCGACGAACCGGTCTCGCGCACGGGTGCCGTCTCGGTACCGCGGACGATGCGGTGGAACTCGGCGCGGATGGTCGGCAGGACGTCGGAGCCGTCGTGCGGGTTGGAGTAGCGCACCGCGGCGTGGCCTGGTTCGACGGTGCCGCCGAAGCCCTCCTTCTCCACCAGGAGCTGGTCGTTGAGGGCGGCGTTGGTGTGCTCCCACTTGTAGGAGAGCAGTGGGCTGCCCGGTGTGGCCGGGACGGACGACAGCGGGCGCAGGCCCGGGTGGCCCCACAGGCGCTCGGAACGCGAACGCTCGGGGGTGATCCGCTCGGCGTCGCTGATCTCGTCCCGGCCGAACTCGAAGAACTGTGTCTCGGTGGCGTACTGGAACGGGATGTCGAGGCCGTCGATCCAGGCCATCGGCCGGCTGGTGGCGTTGTGGTGGGCGTGCCAGTTCCAACCCGCCTGGGGGAGGAAGTCACCGCGCTTCATGGCCACCGGGTCGCGTCCGACGACCGTCCACACGCCCTCGCCCTCGACGACGAAGCGGAAGGCGTGCTGGGTGTGCCGGTGCTCCGGGGCGTCCTCGCCGGGCATCAGGTACTGGATGGCCGCCCACAGCGTGGGGCTGGCGAAGGGCCTTCCGCCGAGGGAGGGGTTGGCCAGCGCGATGGCCCGGCGCTCACCGCCGCGGCCGACGGGAACCAGGCCGCCGGCCCGGGCCGCCAGCTCCCGCAGCCGTTCCCAGCGCCACAGGTGGGGCACGGCGCGCGAGCGGGGGTGGGCCGGCATCAGGTCGCCGATCTCGGTCCACAGCGGAACGAGCAGTTCCTGCTCGAAGCCCCGGTACAGCTCTTCGAGTGCCGGGGTGACCTCGGGTTGCCCCTGGGCGGAGACGGCCTGGAGCCGGACCGGGGAACCCGTAGCGGTGTCTGGGGCAATGGAGGACTGAGTCACAGGCGACAGCATGCCCTGTTCCCTCCAGAAGAACATCTAGATTCTGGAGAGCGGAATCGGAGATGGGGCGGAGCGACGCGCGGGCCGCGGTCCGGCAGGGGCGGATGCGGTCGCCGACGTCCGGCCGGACCGGGTCGGCCGGCTCTTCTCCGTCTGTGATGTGGGCACGCGTGTGGTGCGTGGTCTCTTCGGACCGCACGGGCGGGTACCCCACCCGCGCCTGGGTGCGCTCAGCCGGTGGTCATGCCCCTGTTTCGGCGTATGCGGCGTTCCAGGGGTGCGAAGATCACCGCCTCGATCAGGACGCCGATGGTGAGCACGATCAGTACCGCGGCCACCACCGCGGCCAGGTCGCCGCTTTCCTTTCCGGCCTGGAGCATCCGTCCGATCCCGGGCAGCGGGGTCCGGGTGATCAGTTCGGCCGTCATCAGGGCCCGCCAGCCGAAGGTCCAGCCCTGGCGCAGGGCGGCGAGCAGGCCGGGCAGCGCGGCGGGGAGCACGACGAGGACGGCTCCGGTCGGACCCGTGGCGCCCATGGACCGCCCCGCCCGCAGCAGTTGCCGCGGCACCTGGTCCACGGCGTGCAGCACCCCGACGGCCACCGAGGGCACGGCGCCGAGCAGCAGCACCGCGTACACGGCGGCCTCCGACTCCCCCATCGGGATGACCACCATGGGCACCAGGGCGGCGGCGGGGAGCGACTGCACGGAGGACAGGGCCGGACCGCACAGGGTGCGGACCGTCCGGACCCGGGCGAGCAGCAGTCCCAGTGGGATCCCGAGGGCGGCCGAGACCATGAAACCGGCCAGGCAGCGGGCCGCGCTGTAGCCCGCCGACGCCGGCAGCACGGCGTCGGTCCATGCCCTGGCCAGTCGGTCGCCCACGTCGGCGGGGGACGGCAGCCGGGGGAACCAGCCCAGTGCGTGTGCGAGCTGCCAGACGATCAGCACGAGGGCCAGCGTGCTCAGGATCGGGAGACAGCTCCGCAGCGGATGCGGCCGGTGCGGGGACGGGGGTGTTCGCTCCAGGGTGTCCAGCCCCGCCGTCACCCCGGCGGTGCCCGCCAGGGGCACAGGGCCCGAGCAGGAGGCGGGCAGCGCGTCAGCGGCACGCGGCATGGCGGATGATCTCCTCGTGCAGTCGGCCGGTGATCTCACGGGACAGACGGGTGACACCGGGGTCCTCGGGCCGACGGGGGCGTGCGAGGCCCACGTCCCAGGTGGCGGCGACCCGGCCCGGTCGGGACCCGAGCAGTACGACCCGGTCACCGAGCCGGACCGCCTCCACCACGTCATGGGTGACGAACACGACGGTCAGTTCCCGCTCCTTCCAGACCCGCAGCAGTTCGTCGTGCAGGAGGTTCCGGTTGATGGCGTCCAGCGCGGCGAACGGCTCGTCCATCAGCAGCACCTTGCTGCCCTGCGCCAGCGCCCGGGCCAGGGCGACCCGTTGCCGCATCCCGCCGGACAGCTGGTGCACCCGCAGGTCGTACCCGTCCGGCAGCCTCACCAGGCGCAGCAGGTCGAGGGCCCGTTCCCGGCGCTCCGTCCGGGCCACCCCCGCCAGGCGCAGCGCCGTTTCGATGTTGCGGCCCACCGACAGCCAGGGAAAGAGAGCATGGTCCTGGAACATCAGGGCCGGCCGGCCGGATGTCCGGTGGATGGTTCCCGTGGTGGGCCGGTCCAGGCCCGCGACCAGATTGAGCAGCGTGGACTTGCCGCTTCCCGAAGCGCCCAGGAGGCACAGGAACTCCCCCGCAGCCACCTCCAGGTGGACGTCGTCGAGGACCGGCGCGGCGACCGGCCCGGCGGAGCCGAAACGTTTCGACACATGGTCGAGGCGGACGGCGATCCCGGGTGCGGGCAGCAGGCCGGGCTGCGGAGGCCTCATGTCCCTGCCATGCCGGCGCTGAGGGTGGTGCCGTCGATGGGGTCGATCAGCAGGAAGGCCCCGGTGGCCCGGGAGTCCCGGTACGCGTCCAGCGGAAGTGGTTCGGCGGTGCGCAGCACCACCCGCCCGATGTCGTTGGCGGTCAACCGACCGGGCTCCGGGTGCCAGGCAAGGGTGTCGAGGGTGAGCCGGGAGGGGATCTCCTTCACGATCGCCTTCACGGTGCGGGTGCCGTGCCTGAGGAGCACGCGCTGCCCGACGGTCACCGGCCGGTCGGCGAGGTGGCAGACGGTGGCGTCCACGTCCTGGGTGAGGGTGGGAACGGCGGCGCTGGGGGCGATCAGGTCACCGCGGGAGATGTCGAGGTCGTCCTTGAGGAGCAGGGTCACCGACTGCGGGGCGGTCGCCGTCTCCACCGGAACGCCCAGCAGGTCGATGCCGGAGATGCGGGTGGTACGCCCGGAGGGCAGCACGGTGACCTCCTCGCCGACACGGAAGGTGCCGGTGGCGATCTGCCCGGCGTAGCCGCGGTAGTCGGGGTGCTCGGGGGTCTGCGGGCGAATCACGTACTGGACGGGCAGCCGCGCCGGGAAGCCGGCCGGGGCGCCCTGGCCCACCGGGACGGTCTCCAGGTGTTCCAGCAGGGTGGGGCCCTCGTACCAGTCCATCCGTGCCGAGGGTTCCACGACGTTGTCCCCGGCGAGCGCGCAGGCGGGGACGGCGGTCACCCGGGGGATGCCCAGCCTGGTGGCGTAGGCGGTGAACGCCTCGGCCGTCGCGGCGAACACGGCCTCCCGGTGGCCGACGAGGTCCATCTTGTTGACGACGAGGACCACGTGCGGGACCCGCAGCAGGGCGGCGATCGCGGCATGTCGGCGGGTCTGCTCGACGATCCCGTTGCGGGCGTCGACCAGGATCACCGTCAGGTCGGCGGTGGAGGCGCCGGTGACCATGTTGCGGGTGTACTGCACATGGCCCGGGGTGTCGGCCAGGACGAACCGGCGGCGCGGCGTCGCGAAGTAGCGGTGGGCCACGTCGATGGTGATGCCCTGTTCCCGTTCTGCGCGCAGGCCGTCGGTGAGCAGCGCCAGGTCCGGTCCGGCGGCGCCGCGGGCGGCGGAAGCCCGCTCGACGGCCTCGATCTGATCGGCGAGGACCGACTTGGAGTCGTGCAGCAGGCGGCCCACCAGGGTGGATTTGCCGTCGTCGACGGAGCCGGCGGTGGCGAACCGCAGGAGCGTGGTCGGCCCGGACACGGTGGTGGTGGTCATGGCTAGAAGTACCCCTCGCGCTTGCGGTCTTCCATCGCGGCCTCGGAGAGCTTGTCGTCCGCGCGGGTGGCACCGCGCTCGGTGAGGCGGGACGCCGCGATCTCCGCGACGACCTCGTCCAGGGTGACGGCGTCGGAGTCGACGGCACCGGTGCAGGACATGTCCCCCACCGTGCGGTAGCGCACCAGGCGGGACTCGACCGGTTCGTTCTCCTTCGGACCGCCCCAGGCGCCGGCGGCCAGCCACATGCCGTTGCGGCGGAACACCGTCCGCCGGTGGGCGAAGTAGATCGACGGCAGCTCGATCCCCTCCCGGGCGATGTACTGCCACACGTCCAACTCGGTCCAGTTGGACAGCGGGAAGACCCGGACGTGCTCGCCGGGGGCGTGCCGCCCGTTGTACAGGTTCCACAGCTCGGGGCGCTGACGGCGCGGGTCCCACTGGGAGAACTCGTCGCGCAGCGAGAACACCCGCTCCTTGGCGCGGGCCTTCTCCTCGTCGCGCCGCCCGCCGCCGAAGACGGCGTCGAAGCGTTCGGCCCGGATCGTCTCGGTGAGCGGGACGGTCTGCAGGGGGTTGCGGGTCCCGTCGGGACGTTCGCGCAGCACACCCTGGTCGATGTACTCCTGGACCCCGGCCACATGGAGGCGCAGCCCATGGGCGGCCACCACACGGTCCCGGTGGTCGAGGACCTCCGGGAAGTTGTGTCCGGTGTCCACGTGGAGCAGCCCGAACGGCACCCGCATCGGTGCGAACGCCTTCAGCGCCAGATGCAGCATCACGATCGAGTCCTTGCCCCCGGAGAACAGCAGCACCGGGCGCTCGAACTCCCCCGCCACCTCGCGGAAGATGTGCACGGCCTCGGATTCCAGCACGTCCAGATGCCCACCGGGGCGGAATCCGGCGGGGGCAGCGGTTCGCTGCGCCACTGCGGTGGTGGTCACGGCAGAAGGCTCCTCTCCTGAAGCAGCGTGTAGGCGGCCGAGGCGGATTCGGCGACGGTCCGGTGCTGCGCTGCGATGCGCAGGTCGGGGGATGCGGGCTCCTCGTACGGGTCGTCCACCCCCGTCAGGCCGGAGAGCTCCCCCGCGGCCTGTCGGGCGTAGAGGCCCTTCACATCCCGCTGTGAACACACCTCCACCGGGGTGGCCACATGCACCTCCAGGTACGGTGTCCCGCCCGCCTCGTGCCGCTCGCGCACCGCCTCCCGGCTGTCCGCGTACGGCGCGATCACCGGCACCAGCACCATGACCCCGTTCCGGGCCAGCAGTTCGGCCAGGAAGCCGATCCGCTGCACATGGGTGTGCCGGTCCTCGCGGCTGAAGCCGAGCCCGGCGCTGAGGAAGGCGCGGATCTCGTCCCCGTCCAACACCTCCACCCGGTGCCCCTCGGCCCGCAGCCGCCCGGCGAGTTCCCCCGCGATCGTGGTCTTGCCGGCGCTGGGCAGTCCGGTCAGCCAGATCGTCGCCCCCGTCATCCGTCAGCCCGCCGGAAGGGCCGCGGCCAGGGAGTTGGCCACCTGGAGGCCGGCGTTCAGGCCGGCCGCCGCGGGATCCCTGGACCAGGGCTGGGACTTGACGGTGGCGGCGAAGCGGCGCGCCTGGACGGAGGGGGCGCTGCGGGGGCCCAGGCGGCCGGCCCGCCAGGCCTCGCGGAAGGCGATCTTGGCGCCTTTGCTGTTGCGGTGCGCGACCCGCAGGGCCGGTACGAAGAAGACCTGCCCGCCGGAGGGGGCCAGTCGCTCCACGAGTCCGTTGTCACTGGCCGTGACCACGTCGGGGAAACCTCCGGCGTCGAGGAACCGATCGGTCCAGACGGCGGAGTTGCCGCCCGCGAAGAAGGAGACCGGGCTGTCCGCGGCGTGCTGAGCGTAGCGCGCCTCGTAGCGGTACTGGCGGGCCCGTGCCACCACCCCGCTGTCGAAGGGCAGGACCCTCCCGGTGACGGCCGCCCGGTCCTCGGTGAGGGAGGCGCCGAGGACATGGAACCAGTCCGGCAGCGGACGGGCGTCGTCGTCCAGGAACGCCAGGACGTTCCCGGTGGCCTCGCTGGCCGCCAGGTTGCGGCTGGCGGCGGCGCCGCGGCGGACCGGGTTGCGCAGGGTCCGGACGGGGAAGGGAAGGTCCTCGGTCGCGGGGCTCAGCGGGGTCGTCGAGGCGTCGTCGACCAGCAGGACCTCGGACACCGTTCCGATGTCGGCGATACGCACCGCCTGCAGAAGGTGCCGGACGTCGGTCGGCCGGTTCCGGGTGGCGACCACCACGGTGACCTGTTGGGTGAGTGGCACGGGTGTGCTCCTTCGAATGCTCGGTGGGAAGCGGTCGGGGCCGGGGTGGCTCAGGCCGTGGTCCGGGCGAACGGGTCCAGCACCTCGTCCACCTCGTGCAGCAGGTCTTCGAGGGTGGCGCCGGGCACGGGGCTCCCGTGCGGGGGTTCGGTGGTGATGACGATGCGGGCGGCGGCCTCGGCGGCCAGCCGTACGGCCTGGGCGCTGTCCCGGCCGCGTGCCACCACGTAGCCGCAGCGGTCCTCCGACCAGCGCAGCGGGTGCACGGTGTCGCCGGCCTCCACCTGGACATGGACGTCGGTCACGCCCGGCGCCCCGTCGGCGTCGTCCGTCCCGGTCACCGAGGTGACGACGCCGGGCTGGGCCACCAGGAACCGGATGGCGGCGGCCCCCTCGGCGGGAGGGAGGACGGGCAGCGGGTCGTCCGACTCCGCGAGACGGTAGGTGCTCTCCTCCAGGTCGACGTCGTGGACCAGCCGGATCAGGTCGTTGATGCGGTCGCCGCCTCGCCTGCTGTGCGACTCGATGACCCGGGGCCCGTCGGCGGTCAGGATGACCTCGGTGTGCGCCGGGCCGTCCACCAGTCCGACGGCGTCCAGGGTGGCCGTCACCAGTTCGTGCACCGCGGTCAGGTCCTCGGCGCTCAGCGGCGCGGGGACCACATGGCCGATCTCGACCACGCCGCCACCGGTCTCCTTGCCGGTCACCGCGACCACGAGGTGCCGGCCGCCCGCCGAAAAGGTCTCGACGCTCAGTTCCTCACCGGTCAGCAGCTGTTCGGCCATGAAGGACTCCATGGCGAACTCCTCGCGCCAGGCCCATGCCTCGTCCACCTGGTCCAGGGCGGTGACCATACGGACGCCGAGGCTCCCGGACCCCATGGTGGGTTTGAGCACCGCCCCGTCGTGGGCCTTCACGAAGTCCCTGAACTCCTCCAGACCGGGGCGCACCAGCATCGGGACCGGGCCGATGCCGTGCTCGTTCAGCAGGGCGCGCAGGGCGGGTTTGTCGTGCAGCAGCCGGGTGGTGCGGGCGCCGTTGCCCGGCAGGCCCAGCGTCTCGGTGAGGTGGCCGGCCACCACCTGGGCGGCCTCGGTCTGGGTGAAGACCCGGGTGAAGGGACTCCGTTCGTGCAGGGCGCGCACCAGGGCGGTGGTGGTGGGGACGTCCTGGTAGTCGACCAGCAGCAGTTGGGCGCAGTGCTCCACCACGGCCGGGTCGAACGCGGACGGCTTCTGGACGTGCACGACCTCGTAGCCGAGGGCGGCCGCCTTGCGGACAATGCCCGCCTTGCCGCCGAGCACGAGAACGCGGGGGGAGGTCACAGGGATCACCTTCAGGAAAGGATCGTCGGGACAAGGGGCGGGACGGCTGCCGGTGGGCGGGCGGACTCGGAGAGGGCCTGCCACACGGCGGCCGTCCCCGGGGGCAGGTCCTCCTCGTCGGCAGCCCTCCGCGGGGACAGGCCGGACAGGTAGGACCGCAGGTCCAGGCCGGTGAACTCGCTGAGCCGAGCGGTGTCCTCGCCCCGGCACAGGGCCTGGTACTCGACGACCAGCTTCCGGTCGTCCGGAACCTCGGGCGCGAAGTCCAGCCAGTGCCGGTTCCACGCGGTCCACTTGGCGAGTGCCGCGTCCCGCGTCTCCGGGCGCCAGGGCCGGTCGCCGGTCCACCGCAGCATGGACCGCGCGGCGGCGGCCGGATGGCGCACCAGCATCACATAGCGGGCGTCGGGCAGGACGGCGTTCAGCCAGGGCAGGTGCAGCAGGTACTCGTTGTACTTGTCGCCCCAGTACGGCAGGTCCCGCCCGGCCTCGGTGAGGATGCGCCGGGCGAGGGCGACGGGGTCGTCTCCGGCGGTCCCCTCGGCGACCTCCCGGGCGGCGGCGCGCAGACTCCCCTCGACGCGGTCGCGCCAGGCGTCGACGCCCGCGCCGTCCGGCGGCCGCCGGTCCAGAGCGTGCAGGATCTCGTCGGCGCGCAGGTGCCGGTCGGCCAGGTCCTGGGCGGTGAGCCAGCGGTGCAGAAGATAGGGCAGCTTGCCGTTGACGGTGAAGTGCCCTCCGGCGTCGTGGAAGGCCAGGTTCAGCGCATAGGCGAAGGCGGTGGTGCCGCAGCGCTGGCTGCCGAGGAGGATCACCGGCGGGGTGGTCATATGGCGGCCTCCGCGGGCGGGACGGCGCCGGTGGCCTCGGCCATCTCGCGCAGCAGCCGCATGCAGGTGGTGCTGGCCTCCAGGCCGCCCGCGGTGAACTGCTCGCCCCACGGTTCGTCCCGCTGGCTCTGGGTCAGCGGCTCCCGGCCGACCCGCCAGTGGGTCTCCAGGGAGACCCAGCCCTGGTAGCCGTCCTCGGCCAGCCGGGCCAGGATCGCCGGCCAGGGCAGGTCCCCGTCACCGAGGCGGACGTAGGAGGCGCGGCCGTCGGGGTCCTTCACATGGACGTGCCGGATACGGTCCCGGCCGAGCGTGTAGTCCTGCGGGAAGGGCCGGGGGTCCCAGCCGCTGAACACGCTGTTGCCCGGGTCCCACAGGATGCCGAGCCGGTCGTCGCCGAGCTCGTCCAGGAATTCCAGCGTGTGGCGCATGGTGGGGCTGTTGGTGCGCATGCCGGTCTCCACGATCAGCGGCACCCGGTCGGCGGGCACGCCGTCCAGTACCTCCCGGGCGGCCTTGGCCGCGGCCCGCGGGGCCGGGTCGCCCTCGCGGTAGAAGGTGAAGATGCGGACGAACGGCGCCCCCAGCAGTTCCGCCCGGCGGACCGCGTCCACGAGCAGGTCGCGGACCGCGTCCACCTCGGCGCCGGTGCGCGGCAGGGCGCGCTTCAGGGCGGGCGGGTCGAAGCCGGCGATCTCCAGGCCGTGGGCGAGGACGGTGTCGCGGACCTCGGCGAGCTGCGCGTCCGTCATCCGGTGCGGCGGGACTTCGCCGCTGGAGCGGATCTCCAGCCCGCCGAAGCCGTGCCGGACCGCCTCCGCGGCGGCAGTCGCGATGTCCTGGGACACCTCGTCGTTGATGACGGCGAGTCTCATGCGGGGGCCTCCTCGGCGGATCGGGGGGTGGATGCGTACCACTGGAGAAGGAGCGCGGTGTCCTCGGCCAGGGAGCCGGCCTTGGACTCGACGGTGACGGCCTTCAGCGGACCGGCGGTCGTCAGCAGCCGGTGGGTGAGGTCGGCGCAGGAACTGCCCAGCGGCAGATGGGGCGAGGTGTGCGGGTCGTCCGGGTCGAAGCCCTTGACCTGTGCGTACGAGATCCACCGGGCCAGCCGGCCGACCGCCCGCACCGGGTCGTCGGTGATCCTGGCCAGGCCCAGGGTGTCCAGCACGATCCCGGTGCCCGCCCGGGTGCACAGCGCGGCGAGCTCCTCGACGGGGGCGTAGCCGTGGTGGGTCTCGGCCAGGACGAGGTGTGGCCCGCCGACCAGGTCCGCCAGGGCGCGGACCTGGGCCAGTGTCAGGTCGATGCGCTCGGGGGCGGTGCAGCCTTCGGCGGCGAACACCTTGACCGGCAGCCCGGGTTCCGGCCGGGACGGGCCGTCGTGGACCCCGGCCGGGTGGGCCGGGTCGCCGAGCACGGTGCCCACCCCGACGAAGGCCACCGCGCAGCCGGCCGCGCGCAGCGCCGCCAGCCCGCCGGTGGTCTCCCACGCATGGCCCTTGCCGACCCGGACGTCCACGGTGGAGCCCCCCAGGGAGCGGGTGAGCGTGGCCAGGGCGTCGGCAGAGAGTCCGGGGGCGGAGCCGGAGCACAGGCCGACCCGGGTGGCGGACGGGCTCATGCCACCGCCCTTGCGTCCGCGGCGGCACCGGCCAGGATCTCCGTGACGGGGCGCGCTGCTTCCAGATGGCACCGGACGGGCTGCCGCCCGGTGGCGACGGCCTGCGCCATTTCCTGGTACACCCGGCGGCGCAGCTCGGGGGTGGGCACGGTGGGCAGTGTGTGTTCGGTCCCGCCGAGTTGCAGGGTCACCATGCCGTCGGCGATGCAGAAGCCCCCTTCGGGGCCGAGGATCTGCAGGCGTTCGCTGCGCACGGACGACTCGGCGGTGACCGTGAAGGCGAGGGTGGAGCCGCTGGTGAACACGATGTGCCCGGTGACCCGCATGTCGATGCTGGGTGCGAACTCCCGCACCGGGGCGATCGTCAGCCGGCGGGGGCTGCCCATGATCTGGCAGGCCAGGTCGAGGTAGTGCACCCCGAGGTGGGCGAGGATGCCGCCCAGGGCGGACGCGGGGTCGCTGCGCCAGCCGGCCCGGCGGTAGTGGGCCGGCGGCCGGAACCGGGAGACCTCCAGCACGGCGGTGACCGCCGGGTCGGACCAGTTCGCGGCAAGCACCGAGTCCGGCAGCCGCATGCGGTGCTGAAGCATCACGCCGACCGGCCGGCCCGCGCGCCGCGCGGCCTCGGCCACCAGGTCGATCTCGGCCGGCGACACGGCCGGCGGCTTCTCCAGCAGAACGGCCTTGCCCGCCTCCAGGGCCTGCACGGCCAGCGCCGCCCGGCCGCCGGGCGGCACGCACAGGGACACCAGTCCGACCCGGGGGTCGGCAAGCAGCTCCGCCCAGCTCCTGGCCCTGGCGTGCTCTCCGGTGCCGGTCGCCGCGTCCTGGTCGAAGACGGCCGCCACATGCGCCTCGGGCAGCCCGTCCAGGGCGTCCGCGTGCTGCCGGCCGGCCGAGCCGTAACCGACGATGCCCACCCCCAGGCTCATCGCACACCTCCGGCGACGGCCGTGCGGTCCGCCGTCCAGCCGAGCTTCGCGGCGACGGCGAGCGGAACCGGGATGCCCTCGTCCGCCGCCCGGGCCTCGGCCGCCGCCTCCTGCTGTTCGGGCAGGTGGACGGAGGGGGCTCCGAGCGGGTAGCCGGCGGCCACCGCGTCGGTGAGCACGGTGAGCAGCTCGTCCACGGGCGGGTCGCCGAAGGCGGCCGGGGACAGCGCGAGGAACAGCTGCGAGCAGTCCATGGGGCGGTCGGGTTCGGCACGTTGCTTGTGCACCAGCGGGCTGACGGTGGCGCCCGCGAGGATCCCGGCCAGCACCTCGGTGATCACCTGGAGGCCGAGGCCCTTGTGCCCGCCGAACACCGGCACGGCTCCGCCCCGGTCGAGTTCCTCCGGATCGGTGGTGGGGCGTCCCTGACGGTCCACCAGCCAGGTGGCGGGGATCGGCTCGCCCCGGTGCGCGGCGTGGCGGATCTTGCCGCTGGCGACGATCCCGGTGGCGAAGTCCACCACCAGGGGACGGACTTCGCCGCGCGGGACGACCAGGCACACGGCGTCGTTGCCGAGGGTGGGGCGGCCGGCGCCGGGGGCGGCGACGCTCGGGCCGGAGATGTTGAGGACCAGGCCCACCACCGAGCGCCGCACGAAGTGGTCCCGGTAGGCGGCGAGCATGCCGACGTGGTTGTTGCCGCGCACCGCCACGGCGGCGATGCCGTGCTCGGCCGCCCTGCGGGCGCACTGCTCCGCCGCCAGTTCGGCGGCCACCTGCCCGAAGCCGCCGCGGGCGTCGAGGACGGCAACCGGGGCGTCCTCCGGCGTCGTCCACCGGGGCTCGGTGTTCGCGTCGATCCCGCCCTGGGCCAGCCGGTCCAGGTACATGGGGAGCAGTCCCACGCCGTGCGAGAAGTGACCGCGGACGTCGGCGTCGACCAGGACCCGTGCCACCAGCGCGGCGCGGTCGGCGGCGACCCCGGCGCCGGTGAGCGATCCCACCGCCGCCTCGGTGAGGGCGTCCCGGGAGAAGCGGGCCACCTCGGCGTCGGGTCGGGCGGGCGGCCGCGGCGGCCGGTTGAGGTGCACCACGCGGTCCGCGGTGGCGGCCGGGTTCCCGGCGGTGGTCACCATCAGCACCGCGACGCCGGCGCGGGCGGCGGCGCGGGCCGGTTCCTCCGGCGGGGCCGCGGAGGGGTCCGGCCGGGTGGCGTCGACCACCAGGACGGGCGAGGCGGTGCCGGCCGGCACCGGGTCGCCCGGCCGGACCACCGCCAGGCCGGCCGGCGGGGCGGGCGCGACCCGCCGGGCCGGGGCCCCGTCGCCGACGGTGACGGAGCCGTACTGGGCCCGCCGCCGTCCGGCCAGGACCTGGACCAGGGCGGTGGCCGCCGCGGCGTCGTCCGCCTGCACGGCGACAATCTCACCGGCGGCCACCGTGACCCCGAGCCCTGCGACGACGATGCGTTCCGCGCCTTCCGGGCCCTCGGCCACGATCAGGTCCGCCACGCGAAGTGCGGGCGGCCTGCCCGCTGGTTCGGTCATTGCTGGTTCCTCCGGATGAACGGTCGACGGTGGGGGGCGGCGGGCCGGGCCGGAGCCGGCCCGCCGCCTGCGGGACGAGGCGTCAGGCGCTCTCGGGCTCCAGGAACTCGAGCCGGTTGCCGAGCTTGTCGAAGGCGTAGAAGCGCTCGTGGCCGGGGAAGTTGTCGTCCCAGGTGACCTCGTGCCCGCACTCCTCCAGGCGCTTGGCGAGGTCCTTCAGGGAGCGGACCAGGATGCCCGGATGAGCCTTCTTGGCGGGGCTGAAGTCCTTCTCGACGCCGAGGTGGACCTCAAGGCCGCCACCGCGGAACCAGCAGCCGCCGCGGGCGGCGAGCACCGGCGGCTTCTCCAGCTCCGTCATGCCCAGTACGTCGCCCCAGAACGCGCGGCACTGGTCCTCGGCGCCCGCCGGGATGGCCAACTGCACGTGGTGCAGGCCGCCGAAGGCGTAGTCGGAGGTGTTCTCCGTGGTGGTGTTCTCCGTGGTCATCTGTGTCTTCTCTCTCCTGTGTGGTGGGGCCCGCCGGGGTTCCGGCGGGCGTTGCGGTCACCGCCGAGGCGGTGAGGCGGTGAGGCGGTGAGGCGGTGAGGCGGTGAGGCGGTGAGGCGGTGAGGCGGTGAGGCGGTGACGGTAAGTCAACTACGGGTGGTGAGCTCCTCGTGGCGCTCGGCCATGCCGTTGCTGCGGACCGTGAAGGCCAGCTTGCGAACGCCTTCCTGGGCCCTGCTCAGGGCCTCCTCCTGGGTGGTGCCCACCGCGCAGACGTGGGCACCGCGGGCGAAGGACCCGGTGACGCCCTTGAGACGCTTGCCCGGTTCGCGCAGCACCTCGACATCGACGACACCTTCCAGGGCGCGGGCCCCCTCCTCCCCGCTCACCTCGACGATCTCACCGACGGCGTCCGGGCACGCGTACCAGATCGCGGCGGCCCGCGGCCCGTTCTCCCGGGTCTCGGCCAGCGCGGCCCGTACGTCGTCGAGGACCTGAAGGCCGACGGCCTGGCGGGCCACCACGTCGATCAGGTCGACTCCGGTGATCCGGGCCCACAGTTCGGGAATCTCGTCGCCTGCCGGGCGCAGATGGGTCTCCACCACGTACACCTCGTCCGCCCGCACGATCACCTCGGTGTGGGTGACGCCCCGGCGCACGCCCAGGGCCTTCAGCGCGTCCCGGACGGTGCCGGCGATCCGCTGCTCGTCGGAGTCGGGCAGCGGGGCGGGCACCACGTGCCCGACCTCCACGAAGTGGTCGTCCTCGGAGATCTTCCGGGTGATGCCGGTGACCAGGTGCTCGCCGTCCTCGCTGACGCACTCCACGCTGTACTCGTCGCCGGTGACGAAGGGCTCCACCAGCAGTTCCGGCGAGTCGAGGTCCCCGGCGCCCCGGGCGCCCCAGGCGAGGGCCCGTTCGATGTCGGCGGGGCCGTCGATCCGGGTGACGCCCTTGCTGGCGACACCGCGCACCGGCTTGCAGATCAGCGGGTATCCCGCCTTCTCGACGACCTTGAGGACGCCCTCCGTGTCGTGCACCACCTCGGCGATCGACCCGCCGACGCCCGCCTCGGCGAGGACCCGGCGCATCTCGCGCTTGTCGGCCACCGCGCGCACCGTCTCGGGGCTGTGCCAGTCCAGACCGAGGGCGACCCCGATGGCGGCTGTCTTTTCGGTGTCCTTCTCGGTGAAGTTGGTGAGCCGGTCGACCGGGTCCACCGCGTGCACGAAGCGCGCGGCGGCCACCCACTCGTCGACGGGGGCGTCCTCGCGCAGCACGAGCAGCCGCTGGATCTTCTCGCGGCTGCGCAGCCGCGGCACCACCTCGGGGCGGCAGATCACCGTGGTCCGCAGTCCGGGCCAGACGTCCCGGGCCCGGTCGGGCAGGTCGCGTCCCCCGCTGACGACCAGGAGATGCTGGGGCGGCGGGTTGTCGGTCATGAAGTCCTCCTCCGAGAGGGACGTACGAATGGGCGGCACCGCGAGGCGCGGACGGCGCGATGTTCAGGAACCGGTGGTGGCGGGGACGGCGGACGGCTCGGGCTGCTGACCGGGGTCCCCGGGGCGCGGGCGGGAACCGGCCCAACTGAGCACGGCGGCAAGCGGGAAGGCCACGGCGAGGATCAGCCAGCCGACCGCTCCGGCACGGCTGAGCAGCCACAGCATCACGGCCGGCCCGCCGATCTCGGCCACCGAGAAGCCCATGTTGAAGAAGGCGAGGTAGCGGCCCTGGGCGGCATCCGGAGAGAGCGCGAACGAGATCTCCCACGACGAGGCGGAGTGGAGCAGTTCACCGGCGGTGAGCAGCAGCAGCGCCACCACCAGCGCGGCCACGGCCCAGGCCGGCACGTCCAGCACACCGCTCGCCGCGAAGATCAGGCAGGCCAGGGAGAGGAGGACGGCGGAGTGGGTGGTCGCCCGGGTCGCCGAGGCCAGGTCGTCGATGTGCCGGGTCACCCGGACCTGCGCCAGCACGGTGATGACCGTGTTGGCGGTGACCAGGACGGTGAACATCCAGATCGGGGCACTGGTGTGGTCCGCTATCCACAGGGGCAGCACCACGGTGAGGACCGCGTCGTGCAGGAACAGCACGCCGGTCGCCGCGGTCACCGCCACGAAGCGCCAGTTGCGCAGCGGCGGAACCAGCGTGTCCGCCCCTTCCTCCCCGTCGTCGGTGCCCTTGCGGGGCACTCGGACGTCGGGGAGGAGCCACAGGAGGCAGAACACCACCAGGAAGCTGAGCGCGTTGCCCAGGAACAGCACCTGGAACGCGGTCGCGGTGCCCATGTTGAGGGCGATGCCCGCGACACCGAAACCGACGGTGAACCCGACGTTGCGCAGGGACCGGACGAAGGCCATGGTGCGGTTGCGTTCCGGGCCGGTGATCAGGCGACCGACCAGGGCCTGGTTGAGCGGCTGTCCGGCACGGTCCATCACATAGAGCAGACAGGCCGTGACGAGGAACTCGGTGAAGCCCTCCACCCGGAGGTAGGCGATGTAGCCGACGGCCCGCCAGATGCTCACCAGCAGCATCATGTTGCGCGGGCCGAACCGGTCCGCCAGCCGCCCCATGGGCACGGTGGTGGCGAGGCCGACCAGGCCGGCGATGCCCAGTCCCAGTCCCAGCTCGGTCGCGGTCAGTCCGGCGAAACGGGTGAAGTAGAGCGCCGACCCGGCCAGGAACAGGCCCGTACCCGTGGAGCCGACCAGCGCGTTCAGCGCGATGATCCGGGACTCCCGGGTGGCGGGCAGCGCACCGGTCAGCCGGGTGCGCCAGGTGGTCTTCTCGGTCATGAGTCCCCCTCCGGGGCGTCAGGGAGACGGTCGGGACGGACGCCGGGTGGGGCGGCGGCGCCCGTCGTGCGGCCGGCGTCCCAGCGGGCACGCCAGTGGCGGACCAGCCCGTCCCAGGTCCCGGTGCGGCCCGAGGGCAGGTAGGTGCGCCGTACCGCCCGGGGGGCGTGGGTCCACGGCAGGGCCGGTGAGCGCACCGTCCCGAAGGCCAGTACGTCATCCGGCAGCACGTCGTCCCGCGGGATGCCGCCGTAGGGATAGGCGAACAGCCGTGCCGCACGGGGGCCGTAGCGGTGCGCGATGTCCTCCAGGGACCCGGCCACCTCGTCGCGGGCCTGTTCCCGGGGAATCCGGTCCAGATGCGGGTGGGTGCGGGTGTGAGCGGCGATCAGATGGCCGTCGTCGGCCAGCCGATCGCACTCCGTCCAGGTCAGGTGGTCCTCCCGGGGACGGGGGCTGCGCCGGCCGAGCAGTCCGGTGCAGACGAAGAACAACGCCCGGACGCCCAGCCGGTCGAGGATCGGAGCGGCCAGGGTGAAATTGTCCCGGTAGCCGTCGTCGAAGGTGATCAGCACGGTGGGACGGTCCGGCCTGCGGGCTCCGCCGTCCGGCCCGGCGAACAGATCCGCCGGGTCGTAGGGCGCGAAATCCTCGAGGACGCGTTCCAGGCCGCGCTCGAAGTCCTCCGGGCCGACCGCCGTGTAGTGGTCCACGCCGGGGTGGACGTGGTGGAAGTAGAGAACGAGTGGCCAGCCGGGGGCGCTGCTCCCGGCGGGCTGGTGCTCCTCGGCGATGCCGGTGATCAGGGGTGCTTCGATGGGTGCTGTCACCGCTGTCCTCCAGTGGGAACCGTGTCGGCCTCCAGGTCGGCCAGGCACCCGTTCATCACGCGTTCGATGGCGGCGGCCAGGTCCTCGATGCGCTGTGGCGCCCAGTGCCCGGTGGAGTACTTGAGGCTCAACTCCAGTTCTCCGCCGATGATGTCGCCCTCCACCATCAGCAGGTAGCGCTCCCGCTGGAGCGGGGAGCGGTGGGCGCCGAAGCTCTCGGCGGCCGGGCGCAGCACCGCGCCGGAGGCTCGCTGCTCCAGCCGCAGCAGGTGCCCGCGGAAGTTCAGTCGCACGGTGGGGCGCGGGCAGGCGGCGAGTGCGGCACGCTCCGCGGCCTTCGGGGAGGAGAACCGCAGCGCGTCGAACCCGTAACGGCGTTCCGGCAGCGTCGCCAGCGCGCCCAGGGTGGTCCGCAGGGCGTCGAGCCCCTCCCCCTCCCAGCGGAGCGCCACGGGGAAGGTGCTCTGCACGTAACCCACGGTGCGGGACAGGTCCAGATCCCCGACGGCGAGGTCACGGCTGTGCGCGTAGACGTCCACGCCGTGGACAGGGTCCTGGGTCCAGCGGGCGAGACCGCCCACCAGGGCGCCCAGGGCGAAGTCGTGAGGGGCGATCCCCCGGGCGGGCAGGTCGTGGGTGACCAGTCGGGTGGCGGCGGCGGGCAGCCGGAAGCGATGGGTGCGCAGCGAGGGGAGCCGGTCGTCGCCGTCGCGTTCGGGCCGCAGCCGGGCGAACTCCCCGCAGCGGGCGGCCCAGAGGGCGGCGTCCTCGCGGGCCTGCGGCGTCCGTACCCAGGCCTCGACGGCGGCGCCGACGGCGCGGGGCCCGGTCGCCGGGGAGAGCGGGGTGCTGTCGGCGAGGAGCGTTTCGAGGTCGTCGACGAGGATGCCCATGGAGACGCCGTCCAGCACGAAGTGGTGCACGGTCAGCAGCAACCGGGCGGTGCCGTCGCCGAGTTCGGCGTAGAGCAGGCCGAAGACCCGGCCGCCGGTGAGCGACATCGACCGCTGGACGTCGGCCAGGGCCTCCTCCAGGCGGGCGGTTCGCCGCGCCTCGGGGACCATGCGCAGGTCGGCCCGCCGAACCACCTGGGTGGCGCTGGGCCCGGCCAGCTCGACCGTGCCGTCGGCGTGCAGCACCGTACGCAGCGCGGGGTGCCGCAGTTGCAGTGTCTCGGCGACCGAGGCGAGCCGCTCCCGGTCCAGCCCCGTGTCGACGGCGAACAGGGCGTTGAGGCAGAAGTGGTCACGTTCGGGCAGTTCCCCGTCGTGGAACCAGCGGTGCTGTGCGGGGAGCAGCGGCAGCGGTCCGGCGGGCTCCTGGGCCGCCGCCGTCAGCGGTACGGATCGTGCCGCGGCCCGGGTGAACGCCTCGCGGGCGGTACGGCCGACGAGCAGGTCCGCGGGGCGCATGGCCAGGCCCCGGGAGCGCAGCGCGGCGCAGACGCGCAGGGCCATCAGGGAGTCCCCGCCGCGGGCGAGGAAGTCGTCGTCCGGGCCGAGGGCCGGGTCCTGGAGCAGGCCGCGCAGCAGCCGTACCACGGTGTCCCGGGTGGGCGTTCCATCATGTCCCGCGCCGCCGTCTTCGCCGTCGGTGGCGGGGGCGTCGAGGAGGGCGGCGGCGCGAGCGGCGGCGGACTTCCGGTCGGTCTTGCCGGAAGTGGTGAGCGGGACGTGGTCCAGGACGACCATCCGGCTGGGCACCAGGTAGGCGGGCACCCGTTCTCTCAGGGTGGTGCGCACCGCCTCCGGTTCGAGGGCGGGTTCCGTTCCGGACACCGCCGCGGCGAGCACCTCTCCGCCGGACGGGTCGTCGAGGACGAAGGAGACCGCCGCGGCCACCCCGGGGACGGCGAGCAGGTGCCGGTCGACCTCGTCGAGCTCCACCCGGTGGCCGCGGATCTTGACCTGGTTGTCGGCCCGGCCCAGGAACTCGATGCTGCCGTCCGGATGGCGGCGAACGATGTCGCCGGTGCGGTACATCCGGGCGCCGGGGGCGCCGTGGAACGGGTCCGGCCGGAAACGCTCCTCGGTCCGTTCCGGGTCGTGCAGATAGCCACGGGCGAGCGGGCTGCCGCCGATCCAGAGTTCTCCGCTCCGGCCGGGGCCGACCGGGTCGCCCCCCTCGTCCAGGACGTAGGCCCGGCGCTCCCCGACGGGGTCGCCGATGGGCAGGCCCGGGGTGGCGGGCACCGGCGTCCGCGGTGACAGCACCAGGGCGGTCGAGGTGATCACGGTCTCGGTGGGCCCGTAGCCGTTGACGAGTACGGTGTGGCCGAAGGGGGTGCGCCGGTGGGCGCGGACGTCGTCGGCGGAGGCGTTCTCGCCGCCGATGACGGTCATCCGGATGCCGACGAAGGACGAGGTGGGCTCACCGTCGAGCTCCCCGCAGAGCAACCGCCAGTAGGCGGTGGGTAGTTGGAGCACGGTGACGCCGAGGTCGGCGGCGAGCGCGGCCAGCGCACGGGCGTCCGGGACGCCTCCGTCGCGGAAGGCCACGGTGCCGCCGGCCGTCAGCGTCGGCCAGATCTCCTCCTGGGCGACGTCGAACCCGAGGCTGGCGAACTGCAACACCGTGTCGTCGGGGGTCAGGGCGAGCAGGTCGCCGATCGCGGTGCAGTGCTCGGCGAGTTCGTCGTGGCCGACCAGTACGCCCTTGGGGGTGCCGGTGGAACCGGAGGTGTAGATGACGTAGGCGGGCCCGTCGGTCTCTGTGCCGGCCGCCCCCGTCCGGGGTGCGGAGTCGGCCCGGGACCGGTCGAACCGGACCAGGCCGGTCTCGGCGTCGAACAAGGCGACTGCCCCGGAGTGCCGTATCAGGTGGCTCCGCCGCTCCTCGGGGGTGGCGGTGTCGATGGGCAGGAACGCGGCCCCGAACAGCCAGGTGCCGAGCATGGCGATGACCGCTTCCGGTCCGGAGGGGAGCCGGATCGCGACCACGCCGCCGGGCCGGACGCCGGCCCGCGCCAGCTCCCGCGCCGTCCCGGTGGCCCGGGACCACAGCTCGGCGTAGGTCATGGTCCCGTCCACGGTCCGCAGGGCCACCGCGGACGGGTCTGCGTCGGCATGGGCCCGGATCCGCCGGGCCACGGAGGAAGTCCGGCCGCCGGGGGTGCCGTCGGCGGGGGTCGTGGCGGTCTGCGGCAGGTCGGTCATGCCTGGTGCTCCTCGATGGGTGCGGGACCGCAGGGCTCCAGGAGCCGGCGTGACCGGGCGAGCAGTCCGTTCCGGTAGACACGGTGGCGCTGCACCACGACGGTCAGGTCCGCGGCCTCGATGGCCGCCCGGAGATCCCGGGTCGGGGTCAGGGGCTGTCCCTGGACGGAGAAGGCGTCCACATAGGGGTCGTGGAAGGCGACGTCCGCACCCGCGCCCCGCAGTTCGGCGGCCAGTGGCCCGGCGGGGGAGTGGCGGACGTCCGCCACGTCCGGCTTGTAGGTGACCCCGAGCAACAGCACCCGGGCGCCGCGTACCGGAACGCCGTCCCGCTCAAGGAGTTCCCGGGCCCGGGCGGCGACCCAGACCGGCATGGAGTCGTTTATGCGCTGGGCCTGTTCGGCCAGCCGGAAGGGGACGCCGGCCTGGGTGGCCCGGTGGATCAGGTACAGCGGGTCGACCGGGATGCAGTGGCCTCCCACCCCGGTTCCGGGCCGGAAGGCGGTGAAGCCGAAGGGCTTGGTGGACGCGGCCTCGATGGTGTCCCAGACGTCGACGCCGAGGCGGTGGCAGATCTGCGCGAACTCGTTGACCAGGGCCAGGTTCACCTGGCGGAAGGTGTTCTCCAGGATCTTCGCCGCCTCGGCCTCCCGGGGCGAGCGGGTGAGGTGCACCTGCTCGGTCAGCGCGCCGTAGAAGGCGGCGGCCCGGTCCCGGCAGGCGGGGGTGAGGCCGCCGACCACCTTGGGCGTGTTGTGGAATCCGAAGCGGGTGTTGCCCGGGTCGACCCGCTCGGGCGAGAAGGCCAGGTTGAAGTCGCGTCCCGCGACCAGGCCGCTCTCCTCAAGGACCTCACGCACCACGCCTTCGGTGGTGCCGGGGTAGGTGGTCGACTCGATGATGACCAGCTGCCCGGGGACCAGGTGGCTCCGGACGGTGCGCACGGCCGAGATCAGCGGCCCCAGATCGGGCACTCCCTGCGGGCTCACCGGCGTCGGCACACAAAGCGCGACGACCGAGCACTCCTCCAGGAAGGCGGGGTCGGTGGTGGCATCCAGCCGGTCCGACACCGCGGCCAGTTCGGCGAGGGTGACGGTGTCCACGGGCGGTCGGCCCATGTTGACCTGGGCCACCAGGAAGTCGTTGCGATCGAGCCCCCGGGTCCGGTGACCGGCCGCTGCCGCGGCGACCGCCAGCGGGAGGCCGGCGTATCCGATGCCGACGACAGCGACTTCCGCGGTGGCCGCGTGGACGGAGGCGGAGCCCGGATCCGGTGCCGGAGCCGGCGGGGAGGGTGCCGACTGGGCCGTCGGCGCGGTGGCGATCGCTTCCATCAGGGAGGACTCCCGGTAGAGGGGGCAAAGTGCGGGAACGGAGTTGCCGAGGCGGCGCGCGTGGGCGGGGCCCGCCCTCACCACCAGCCGTTGTCGCCCTGGGGACCCTTGCTCTCCTGGGCGGCCGGCGCGTCCGCCCGGACCTGTCCGGGGGTCTCCTCCACGGCCTGCGCGGCCGATCCGGCCAGCGCCAGAACCAGGGCGATCGGAATGAGGCGGTGGAGCACACGAACGGTTGTAGACATGCTTGTCCCCCGGTGAGTGAGCCGTGTCTTGTGGAAACCACGCCCCTGACCGGATTTCGGGTCGGGCGCTGGCTGGAATGCTGCTCCACTCCCGTACGGGCGTTCAACAGATGGTGGCGGCGTCCCTCCGACATGACGGAAAGACGCCAACCCCACCCTTCGTCTCACATTTCGATACCGGACGCAAAGAGAACGTCAAGCGCGCAGGTCGCACCCGTCGCTCAAGGGAACGGACTCAGGTTCCCGCGGCCCGGAAAGCCCTTGCTCCCGTACCGCACCGCGCCCGCAGGGCACTCTTTCAGTCATCGAGCAGCCCCAGCCGCGCTATCCGCAGGGCCGCCTGGAAGCGGGTCTGAACGCCCAGCCGCTCCATCAACTGGGCGATGGATCGGCTCAATGTCCTTGGCGACACACCCAGATGACGGGCGATCACTTCGTCCTTGACGCCGTCGGCCAGCATCCGCACCACCACCTGCTCCTGTCCGTCCAGCACGATCTCCCCCGCGCCGCCGCACGCCGCCGACGACGGCAGCGAGGGTGTGGCGTCGCGCCAGCAGTAGTCGTACAGCGCATGGAGCGAGCGGACCAGCGTCCGGCCGTGCAGGGCGAGCGCGCCCTGACCGCTGTCCTCGGGATCGATCGGCAGCACCGCACGGTCGTCGTCGAAGAGCAGCAGGCGCAGCGGCAGGTATTCGGCGATCCGGACCTCCCGCCCCGGACGCGCCGAGTCCGCCAAATAGGCGGCGACGTAAGGCACGTCCGCCGCCCGGCGGGAGTAGAGCGTCTCGACCCGGATGCCCCGGCTTTCCATCTCCTTGTCCCGCAACAGCATGTCATCGATCACGTGTTCGGGCGGCGGCCCGCCCGGATGCATCGACCGCATCCGTACCCGGGTCGTGCTGCCCACGTCCTCGAGGAACGCGTTCACCAGCGCCGGGGTCGGCAGGGTGTGGATGTCGACCGTCTCCCGCCGCTCCTCCGCCAGGAGGGTGTAGTCCTGCACCAGGCTGGAAATGGAGGTGCGGATCTTGGAGACGAGTTGGAGATGTGTGGTGGTCTGCCGCTCCTCGGCCGAGAAGAGCCGGGTCAATGCCGCTTCCGGAGTCACCGTCAGATAGCCGTTGGGGGACTCGGCGGCGGGTGACAGGAGCCCCAGGGCGACCAGTTCCTCACAGGCCTGCTCCGCTACTCCCGCGGGGCAACGTGCCTCCGCGGCCACCTGTTCGATGGTCCAGCCCGGATTCCGGAAGATCAGTCCGTAGATTCTGCGTCGCAAGTCAGGCTGTACGTCGTCCAAATTTCCCCCGTTCCGCGCCAATGGGCCGTCGGGGGCTCCATCACGGCGCCCACCGACGGCCCTCATGCTGGCACAGAGATCTCTTCTCGGATCCGTGAGGTCGTTCTCTCCCAATACCCCATTCTGGAAAGAGCGTTCGGTCCTATGGCATCGGTTTCCCGCCAGGAGAGGGCGGTTTCGCCGGTGAGGCGGCGGTCCACCAGGTCGGTCAGGGCGAGGTGGATCACGGCCTCGGAGCGGGCCGGGAGGGTCGTCACGTCCAGGCCCCGCCGGGGCGGCGGCCCGGACGTCTCGTGGAAGCGCAGGGTGGCCGTCGGAACGCCGGTGCGTTCGGCGGGGCGGGAGATCCGCGGCGCGCTCATACCGCCGACCGCACACCTTCGAGGCGGCTCGCAGGTCAAGCCCGGGCTGGCCGCGCGGGCCGATGGCGTCCGATGCCGGGCAGGTACCGTCCGACCCGCGCCGTGTAGGCGGTGTAGGAGGCACCGTGGACGGCCGCGAGGTAGGGCTCCTCCACCACTCTCACCTGGAGTTGGACCGCGGTGACGAGTGCGACCAGCGCCGCGGCGGCCACCGCGTTGGGGACCATGAGCACCAGGCCGACGGCCATGGTCGTCATGGCGGTGAAGACAGGGTTGCGCATGTGGGCGAACAGGCCGCCGGTGACCAGCCCGGTGCGTTCGCCCGCGTCCACCCCGACCCGCCAGGAGGCGCCCATGTGGCCCTGAGCCGCCAGGGTCGCCGCCATCCCGCCGAGCGCGACTGCCGGCCCCGCCCACCGCAGCCATCCCGGGCCGGTGCCCGGCAGCTCCGGTAGCCCGGCCAGTGCTGCCACCGGCGCCGCCGCACCGCCCAGCACGGCCAGGACGAACACCACCCCGGCCCACCAGGCGGCCGAGCCGGGACGACCGGAGATCCCGCGGAACCCCGCGTCCCCGGTGCGTCGGCGCTGCACCACCGCCCGCACCCCGAACGCGACGCCCGCCCACGCCAGATACAGCACCAGCGCGGTCGCGGCCCAGCCGTTCATCGGCCGACCTCCCCGTCGGCGCCGGGGGTGCGGCAGGCGCGGCCCGGCCGATGTCCGTCCTCGTCGGTCCGCCCGGCGGCGTGGGGACCGGGCACCACCGCGACCGGGCCGGGCGGGGGCACGACACAGCGGGCGTCCCCGTACCGGGTGTCGCGGCGGGCCGGGGAGGGCCCGAGGGATATCGGTGTCTCGATGATCATCAGCAGCAGTCCTTCTCCTCTGCGTCCGGGCAGGTACGGTCCGCTGCCACGGCCACCACGGCGGCACGCAGGTCGTCCAGGGCGTGGCCGAGGCGTTCGTCGGCGAGCTCATAGCGGGTGCGGCGGCCGTCGGGGAGGGTGATGACCAGGCCGCAGTCGCGCAGGCACGCCAGGTGGTTCGACAGCCGGGTGCGGGAGATGCCGAGCGCGTCGGCGAGGTCGGCGGGGTAGGCGGGGGCATCGCGCAGGGCGAGCAGGATGCGGCAGCGGATCGGGTCGGCGAGGGCGCGGCCGAACCGGGCCAGCACCTCGATGTCGGAGGCAACGGTCAGCGTCAACACAGCTCGACAGTACACGCGATCCTGAATTCAGGAAAGCGTGGATTATTCGTCGCGCGCAGCCCCGATGTTCCGGTCCGGGGAACTCACTGGACCGCCGCACTCCGCCCCGGCGGAGTCCACCACCCAGACGTCATCGGTCCACAGCGCGGTGTCGGCGGACGGCAGGCGTGTGGACTTCCGGATCAGCCAAGTGGCCTTGCGCAGCCGCTCGTTGCGGTCGGCCACGGTCCCGTGCGTGCGGCCGATCGCTCTGGGGCAGGCCGTCTACGCCTTGGTACGCCTGCGGATCAGTTCCATGTCCTCCTTCGGCAGCGCTTCGGCGACCAGCAGCCGCGGCAGCAGTTCCGGTTCCCGCGTCATCGCGCGGAAGGCGAGCGCGACGGTCACATCATGGTCGGGCCGGTGCACGATCTCCACCGGGTCGGCGGCGCGGATGTTCCCCGGCTCGATCACCCGCAGATACGCGCCCGGCAGCGCGGCCTGCGTGAACCGCTTGATCCAGCCGTCACGCTCCAGCCAGCCCTGGAACGTCGCACACGGAATCCGTGGGCACGACACCTCCAGGACGACATCCGGCCCGATGCGCCAGCGCTCGCCGATCAGGGCACCGTTGACGTCCAGGCCGACGGTCGAGAGGTTCTCCCCGAAGACGCCGTTCGCCAGCGGCCTGCCCAACTCGGCCTCCCACCCGTCGAGGTCCTCCCGGGCGTAGGCGTAGACGGCCTGGTCGTAGCCACCGTGGTGCTGCACGTCATAGACCCGATCGCCGACCAGACCGACCTCCCCGGTGCCCTTGGGGCCGGGCGCGATCACGGCGACCGGGCCGTCGACGGGCCGCTTGTCGATACCCGTGGCACCAAGCCCCTTCCACGGGTTGATGCGGGGTCTGCCGATATTGACGGAGAGCAACTGCATGGAGGCGACGGTATGGTCCGATGCCCCGAACGGCCACATATTTCCTGGCGGCTGACGCCCTTGCGAGGTGCGCGGCGCCGACGCGGGCGCCTGGCGGCCCCGGCAGCCCAGTCGGTTGACCACTCAACCGGGCGACGGCGTCAATGACGTGTCAGGTCATCGCCCCCGACGCGTCGGGGCGCCAGGATCGTCGGCACAGGGAGACCGACCCGAAGGACCATGCCATGCCCGCCTACGTCATCGCCCACCTGCGGGACGCCGCCCCGCACCCGGAGATCGCCGAGTACATCGAGCGCCTCCCCGGCACCTTCGAGCCGTACGGCGGCCGTTACCTCGTGCACATGACGCAGCACGAGGTGAAGGAGGGAAGCTGGCCCGGGGCGGTCGTGATGATCGGCTTCCCCGGCATCGCCGAGGCGCGGGCCTGGTGGCACTCCCCCGCGTACCGGGAGATCGCACCGCTGCGCTCGCGGCACATCGACGGCGACATCATCCTGGTCGAAGGCGTCCCCGACGGCTACGACCCCGCTGGGGCCGTACGGGCCGTGCGGGAGGCCGCCCTGTCCGCCGAGCAGCCGTCCGCCGAGTAGCCCTCGGTCGTCGGGCCGGGCGGAGCACGGCAAGCCCGGGGCCACGCCGACAGCCCTTCGCCCCGAGGCGCACATGCGGCTCCACGGCATCGACCGGGCTGCACGGCAGGGGGCGGGAGCGGCCCCGGGGAGCAAGGTGAGTGCCGTGCGGAATTCCATTTCCGAGAGCCCCATCGACATCTTTCCAAGAGCCCCATCGCCATCTTTCCGAGAGCCCCATCGACATCCGGATGCTCGGCGAGCTGCCCGAGCCCGAGCGCCTGGTCTCGGTCACGCCGAAGTGGGTCCTGGACACGGCAGGACGACGGACCAGCCATACCGCACCCACGTTCCGGGAGGCCGCGCGACCGGCGGCGGCAGCGCGTGATGACGACGCTCGCCGCATTCCGACACCTACGTGACGCCTTCCGCGCCGACCCGGAGTTCCGTCCGGGCCGGCCGCGCAGTAGAGGGCGTTGACCCGGCCGTCGGCGTCGAAGTCGAAGGGGATGGTGACGGTGGCGATCACACGTCTCGGACCGCCACTTTGGCCCGGCTTCCGTTCGAGACCGCCCGTCGGCCGCGGTCGGGGCGCCCGACGCGTGGCCGGGCTCGCTTCGGAGACGGGCCTCGGGCATCCCGAAGGCATCGGTCATGACCTCGGGCCCGTTGTCTTCGCCCCGCCGGCTGGTCCCCCAACACCCCGGCCCGAGGCATGGATACCGGGAACCCTTGACGCCCCACTCCCGACCATGCAGGATTGCCGCAATCAGAATCGGCCCCATGCAGAAGTTCGGGATTTTCAAACTTAAGAATGCAATGATTCCGAAGGCCGGGTGCGATTGAGAGATTCGGCGCCTGGCGTTCCACCTGCCCGCCGCGAGGCGCGGGGGCACGAGCACGGCAAT
Organism: Streptomyces sp. NPDC052042; assembly: GCF_044548345.1. Taxonomy (NCBI): domain Bacteria; kingdom Bacillati; phylum Actinomycetota; class Actinomycetes; order Kitasatosporales; family Streptomycetaceae; genus Streptomyces; species Streptomyces sp. NPDC052042. The sequence continues at coordinate 117,996 of NZ_JBIUBU010000017.1, forward strand.
GAATGCGGAGGTGGAGGGCATATGGCTCTCTCCCGGATGGATCGGTCCCTGGTGGTCGCCCTGCGGCGCTCGCCGCGCGCTTCCTATGCGACGCTCGCCGCCGAGACCGGCGCGGACGAACGCACGGTGCGCCGCTCCCTGGAGCGCCTGCGCGAAGACGGCACCCTCGCCTTCTCCGCCTCCGTCCTCTTCGAAAACGCGCGCGGGTACCTCGTCGCCCAGCTGGAGCTCAACTGCCGCCCCGACGCCGTCGACACCGTGGCCCGTGCCCTGGCCGACCGGGACGACACCCGGTTCGTGGCGGTCACCACCGGCGGCGCCGATGTCGTCGCCGACCTCACCGTCCCCGACACCGAGGCCCTGCACGCCGTGATCACCAGCGAACTCAGCGCCCTGGAGGGGGTGTCGGCCATCCGCACCCAGATCGTGATGCGACTCCTCTTCACCGCTGTCGACTGGGACCCGGACGGCCTGATCAGCGACACCCGGCGCCGCGCCACCCGGGGCGAACCCGCGCCCGCCACATCTCCGCTCGACGCCACGGACCTCGCCATCGCCGCAGCCCTGCGCGAGGACATCCGCGCCCCGCTCTCCCGCGTCGCCCGCGATCTGGACATCCACGAGACCACGGTCCAGCGCCGCCTCAATCGCATGCTCCACGGCAGAGCGCTGCAACTGCGCGCCGACGTCGAACCCGCCGCTTTCGGCTACGCGGCGGAGTCCCGCTTCACTCTCAGCGTCCGTCCCGCCGACCAGGCCGCGGCGCTGCGCACCCTCGCCGCCGACCCCGCCCTGCGCGCCTTGTACGTGGTGACGGGACCGGCCAGCATCCTCGGCTACTCCGTACATTCCTCCCTCGCCGAGATGCACGACCTGCTCGACGGTCCGCTCGCCGGTATCTCCGGACTGCTCGGCTGCGACCTCGCCGTCGTCCTGCGCGCGTACAAGCGCGCCGGCATCACTCTCTGACCCGGCGAGCCCGTGACCCGGCGAGCCACCTCTTCCGACCGAAGACCCACCCGACACCACCCCGCACGAGGCGCCCCGTGAAGTTCACCCCGATCGCCCCCGGCCGCGAAGGCAGCCTTGGCCAGGGCCCGTACCGCCGCCTGATACTCAAGAACGTCACCGTCATCGACGGCACCGGAGGCCCCGCCTACGGGCCCGCCGACATCGTCATCGAGAACGACCGCATCCGCTCCGTCGTCTCCGCCGGCCGCAACACGGACATGACACAGATGGGCGCGACCGTCGAAGGCGACGCCGAGGTCATCGACCTCGACGGTCACTACGTCCTGCCGGGCCTCATCGACTCCCACGCACACATCGGGTGCGCCGAGCAGGGCCCGAACGCCGACTACATCTACCGGCTCTGGCTCGGCCACGGCATCACCACCGTCCGCGAGGTCGGCTGCATCGGCAACGGCGTCGACTTCACCGTCCGTGAAGCCGCCCGTTCCGCCGCCAACGAGATCACCGCCCCCTACGTCATCCCCTACTCCGCCTTCGGCGCCGGACGTGGCGAGCCCTTCCGCAGCCCCAAGGACGCCGAGCAGTGGATCAGCGAACAGGCCGAGACCGGGGCACGGGGAATCAAGTTCTTCGGCGCACCGCCCGCGATCTTCGAAGCCGCGATCGCGGAGGCGAACCGGCTCGACCTGGGCAGCGCCTGCCACCACGCCGCTTCCGACGTGGCCCGCGTCAACGCGCTCACCACCGCCCGCTGGGGCCTGACCAGCATCGAGCACGGCTACGGCCTGCCCGAGTCGATGTTCACCGACCGCCGTGTCCAGAAGTTCCCCGGCTCCTACAACTACAACGACGAGCACGACCGCTTCGCCTACCTCGGCCGCCTGTGGCGCGAGGCCGCCGACCCCGGCAGCAAGGTGTGGGACGACACCATCGACGAGCTCGTCTCGCTCGGCACCACCCTCGATCCGACCCTCGCCGTCTACGTCGCTTCGCGTGATGCCGCCCGCGCCCGCGGACGTGAGTACCACCGCGACTACACCTCACCGCAGGCCTGGAAGTTCTTCCAGCCCAACCCCGAGAGCCACGGCTCGTACTTCCAGGACTGGGGGACGGAGGAGGAGGTCGCCTGGAAGGAGAACTACCGCCTCTGGATGGCCTTCGTCCGCGACTTCTACCACCGCGGCGGGCGAGTGACCGTCGGCTCGGACGCGGGGTTCATCTACAACCTCTACGGCTTCGGCCTCATCGAGGAGATGGAACTGCTGCGCGAGGCGGGCCTCCACCCGCTGGAGATCATCCAGTGCGCCACATCGAACGCCGCCGCGCTCCTGGGACTTGAGGACACCGGCGTCGTCGAACCCGGCAAGCGCGCCGACCTCCTGGTCACCGCCGAGAACCCCCTCGCCAATCTCAAGACCCTCTACGGCCACGGCCACCTGCGGATGCTGCCCGACGGCGCACTGGCCCGCGTCGGCGGTGTCACCCACACCCTCAAGGGCGGCGTCGTCTTCGACGCGGCCGCGCTGCGCGCCGACGTACGCGAGTCGATCGCCTCCGAACGCGAACGGCTCGGTGTCCCCGCCCCGTTCACTCCCTGACGCGCTCGCCGCCGCGCCCGCTGCCGCTCCCCCGCCCCGCTCGCCGCCGCGCCCGCTGCCGCCGCCCCGACTCGCTCGTCGCCGCCCCACCCGCTGCCGCCGCCCCGCCCCGTCCCCTCCCCTTACGCACCGTTGGGATCCGCCGTGTCTTCTCCCACTCTCAGACGCCCGCCCACCGCCGGTCCGTCCCACCGCAAGGTCATCGTCGCCACTGGTGCCGGCCAGGTCATCGAATGGTTCGACTGGACGCTCTACGCGACCTTCGCCCCCTACTTCGCCGGACAGTTCTTCACCGAAGGCGCCGGTGGATCCGACGGCCTGCTCGCCGCCTTCGGCATCTACGCCATCGGGTTCTTCTTCCGCCCGCTCGGCGGCGTCCTCTTCGGCCACCTCGCCGACCGTTTCGGCCGCTCGGTCATCTTCAACCTCACCGTGTTGATGATGGCCGCGGGCTCGCTCCTCATCGCAGTCCTGCCGGCGTATCACTCCATCGGCATAGCGGCACCGCTGATCCTGCTGTTCGCCCGCGTCGTCCAGGGCCTGTCGGCGGGTGGCGAGATGCCCGCCTCCACCGCCCTAATAGCCGAGGCCGCGCCGGCGCGGCGACGCGGCCTCTACTCCTCGGCCATCTTCGTCGGCGTCGGCATCGGCGTGCTGCTCGCCTCGCTGCTGGGCTGGATCCTCACCACCTTCCTCACCGAAGAGCAGGTGATGGACTACGGCTGGCGGATCGCGTTCGGCGTCGGTGCGCTGGTCGGCCTGTACGCGCTGGTCCTGCGCCGTTCGCTGCACGTCGAGGAGCCGGCCCACATCACTGCCGAGCAGACCGCGGCCGCCGCGCCCCCCGCAAAGACCGGCATCGTCCAAGGGCTCGTCACCCTCTTCAAGACCCAGCCCCGCGGCGTGCTGCGGATCATCGGCTTCGGCATCGGCGGCACCGTCTCCTTCTACACCGTCACCGTCTACATGCCGACGTACCTCAAGCTGGAAGTCGGCATGGCCTCCTCCACCGCGTTCATGGTGAACTGCATCGCCCTGGCCCTCTACAGCCTGCTGCCGCCGTTGGCCGGTCTGCTCTCCGACCGCTTCGGCCGCCGCCCCGTCATGGGATTCAGCTCACTCGCCCTCGCCATCGTCCTCGTGCCGCTGGCGAGCCTGTTGTCCAACTCCGTCGCGGTGACGCTTCCCATCCTGCTGGTGCTCGTCGTGCTCCTCACCGGCTTCCACGGACCGTTCCCCGCACTGATGAGCGAGCAGTTCTCGCCCGAGTCGCGCGGCCTCGGCATCGGCCTCGCCTACTCGGTGGCCACCGCGGCCTTCGGCGGTACCGCCACGTACCTGGCCACCTGGCTGGTGGATGCGGGAAACGCCATGTGGTACTTCGGGTACGTCGCACTCACCGCCCTCATCGCCGCGGTCTGCTACTTCACGATGCCGGAGACGTCGCAGGGCTTGGACGCCCCCCGCACCTGACACACCCACAGACACCGCCGCCCGCTGCCCCCTCCAGGGCGGCGGGCGGTCGCGCGGTCGGCCGGTCGCCGATCCGATCCCGTCCGGCTGCGGCGACGGCGCCGCCGCCCGCCGGGCGCGATCGGGGCCACGGGCAGCATACGGCCGTGGACCTTGGCATCCGCACCACGCGTGGTGATCGATGAACCCACGAAGACGGGCTGCCGCATGGCCCTCAACCGAGATCGAGAACAAGTTCAAAAAAGCGCGCATCAAGCGCCCTTCAGAACACGATCAAGTGCCGCCCGGCCTGCAGGTCCCCAGTTCGGCTTGCCGCCGGGAAGGCCCCGGTCTCCGTTCTGCCCCATGAGCATCAGGAAGAGGCTCTTCATAGCGGCCAGCCCGCGGGCGCGCCGGATCGCCGCCTCGTCTGCATGCGCGTACATGTCGAAGAACCGTGAGGCCGTGCCCTCGGGTAGCAGCACCCATGCGGCGGCGAGGTCCCACGCCGGATCGCCGGCGCACATGCTACCGAAGTCGACGATGCCCGAGAGCGTTCCGTCCGAGACGACGACGTTCGCGGGATGGAGGTCGCCATGCACCCACACCGGCGGACCCTCCCACGCCTGGGCCGCAACCGCGTCGTCCCAGACGGCCCGGACGTCGGCAGCGATGTCGTCGGGGGCGACGGCCTGGAAGAAGTTCTCGAAGCCGTCCGTGCAGTTCCTGGGATGGGCACCGCGGTCCGTAGCGATCGGCGCCTCGGCGGGCGCTTCCACATGGAGCGCCCGGAGGAAGCCCGCCAGCGTGTCGGCCGCGTGGGCGCCGCGGCTGATCGAGCCGTGGTCCAGCGGCTCGCCGGGAACCCACGTCATCACGGTCCAGTGCTTGGGGAAGCGCTCGGACGGTTCGCCGAGCCGCACCGGGGTCGGCACCGGGAGCGGCAGGCGCGGGGCCAGCACGGGCAGCCACCGCCGCTCGTTGAGCTGGAGCTCCGGGGTGGGGTCCATGCGCTGCATGCGCACGGCCAACTCGTCCCCGAGGCGCCACATTTGGTTGCCCCAGCCGCCCGCCACCTCGCGGATGGCCAGCCCTGCAAGGTCTGGATGTTGCTCCTGCAGCAGGTCGCGAACCAGGTCTGCGGTGATCTCGATCTCGGTGTCGGTCATGCGAAGTCACAGTACTGCGGCGGCAGGCGGCGCGGCTCTCGTCCTCCGGATCAACTAGTGCCGCGGCAGGAGACGTTTGCCCGTCAAGGAGCGCGTCCGGTGCGTGCTCTCGGTGTGCCGGCCGGAAGCCCTCGTACTGGACGTCGGGTTTTCGGCCGGTGCGGCAAGAGGGCGTGCCGGACGTCGCGACGGGGCGAACGTGCCTGATGCGGCACTAGCTGTGATTCCGTCGACACGGACCGGCCATGCGGCACGGACGTCGGGGGTCCGGCCCCGCGTCATGTACGCGCACCGCCACCACACACCCCGGGCTCCCCTCCGCCAAAAATACCCCCCGGGGTATCTGTGCTATCGTCGAGATATACCCCGGGGGGTAAATGTACTGGAAGGGAGTGCCCGATGTTCTTCGTCGACACGATCGAGGTGGCAGGGCTCGGCAACCGCAGCTACCTGGCAGGCGGCGAGCGGACCGCCGCGGTGGTCGACCCGCCCCGTGACATCGACCGGGTGATCGCAGTGGCCGCACGGCGCGGCGTGCGGATATCCCACGTCGTCGAGACGCACCTCCACAACGACTACGTCACCGGCGGTCTGGAGCTGGCCCGGCTCACCGGCGCGGCCTACCTCGTCCCGGCCGGGGCCAGCGTCTCCTACGACCGCGTGCCCGTCCACGACGGGGACCGCCACGAGATCGAGGCCGGCCTGGCACTGCGCGCGCTGGCGACACCCGGCCACACCCCGCACCACACCTCCTACGTGCTTGAGGAGAACGGCGAGGCCGTCATGGTGTTCACCGGCGGCTCGCTGCTGATCGGCACCGTGGGCCGGCCCGACCTGGTCGAACCGCGGCTGACGGAGCACCTCGCCCGGGCGCAGCACGCCTCGGCGCACCGCCTGGCCGACGAACTGCCGGACGACGCGGCGGTCCTGCCCACACACGGCTTCGGCAGCTTCTGCTCGTCCAAGCAGGCGACGGGCGAGTCCACCACGATCGGCCAGGAGAAGGCGTCGAACGAGGCGCTCACCCGTGACGTGGAGACCTTCGTCGCCGATCTGCTGGCCGGTCTGGACGACATCCCCGCGTACTACGCCCACATGGGCCCGGCCAACGCCGCGGGACCCGACCCGGTCGACCTGACCCCGCCCGCCCTGGCGGACGCCGACGAGATCGCCGCCCGGCTCGCCGCCGGTGAGTGGGTGGTGGACCTGCGCAACCGGGTCGCGTTCGCCGAAGGCCATGTCGCCGGTTCGTTCAACTTCGAGGCCGAGGGGCAGCTCGCCACCTATCTGGCCTGGTTGATCCCGTGGGGCAAGCCGGTGACCCTGCTCGCCGAGTCCGCCGAGCAGCTCGCCACCGCCCAGCGCGAACTGGTGCGGGTCGGCATCGGCCGCCCGGCCGCCGCAGCCACCGGAGAACCGTCAGGCTGGGTGCGGCAGGGCGAGGCCCTCGCCTCCTTCCCGCGGGCCACGTTCGCCGAGCTCGCGGAGCACCCCGGGGACGGCATCGTCGTCCTGGACGTTCGCCGGGAATCCGAGCGGGCGGCGGGCCACGTGAAGGGCTCGGTCCACATCCCCGTCCATCTCCTGCACCGCCGCCTCCACGAGATCCCGGAGGGACAGGTGTGGGTCCACTGCGCCGGCGGCATGCGCGCCGCCATCGCAGCCTCCCTGCTCGACGCCGCGGGCCGTGACGTCGTGGCCGTCGACGACCCCTTCGACGCGGCCGAGCGGGCCGGGCTCACGATCCGCACGCTCTGACGGCAGTTGTCGCGGATCACCGCACCCGGAAGGCGAAGCGGATCACCGCACCCGGAAGACCAAGCGGATCACCGCATCAAGAAGACGAACAGGAGCGAGAACCACGATGAGCCCCTTCGGACGCGACCGGGGCGGCCCGGTGCGGGTGACCGCACAGGAGGCCGCCGCCCGCACCGGACACGCCAGAGTGGCCCCAGCCACCGCGGCCTCCGTGCTGCTCGACATACGCGAACCCCACGAGTGGCACGCCGGCCACGTCCCCGGTGCCGTGCACCTCCCCTTCACGGCACTGACCTCCGGTGCCGTGCTGCCCGCCGAGGCGCGGTCACGACCGGTCGTCGTGATCTGCCGGTCGGGCAACCGCTCCCAACAGGCCGCCGAACTGCTCCGGGCCCGCGGCGTCGAGGCCGTCGACGTCACGGGCGGCATGCGGGAGTGGGCCGAGGCGGGGCTGCCGGTCGTGGACGCACGGGGCGGGGACGGGACCGTCGTGTGAGCGCGGTGATACTCGCCCTGGCCTCCGGGGCCGTCATCGGCCTGGCGCTCGGAGCCCTCGGGGGTGGTGGCAGCGTCCTGGCCGTCCCCGCCCTGATCTATCTGCTCGGCTTCACCCCCGTCGCGGCCACCACGGCCAGCCTGGTCATCGTCGCCGTCACCTCCGCCACCGCCCTGTCCGCCCACGCCCGTGACGGACACGTCCGCTGGCGCACGGGGCTGCTCTTCGCGGCGGCCGGGATCGGCCCGGCCATGCTGGGCGGGGCACTCGCCGGACGCCTGCCGGAGGCGGTACTGACCACGGCCTTCGCCGTGATCGCGGCCGTCGCGGCGGTACGCATGCTCAGACCCCGCTCGTCCCCGGAAGGCACCACCCGGGTACGGCCGGGCCGGGCGGCGGCCGCCGGTGCCGGACTGGGCGCGGTCACCGGTGTCCTCGGTGTGGGCGGCGGCTTCCTCGCCGTCCCCGCGCTGGTGAGCGTCCTCGGCATGCGGATGCGGGCGGCCGTGGGCACCAGTCTGCTCGTCATCACCGTCAACTCCCTGGCCGCCCTGGCGATGCGTGCCGGTACGGCCGACGGGCTGGACTGGGCCGTCATAGCACCGTTCACCGGTGCGGCGATCCTGGGCGCCTGGGACGGCAGACGCCTGTCGGCGAAGCTGTCCGGACACACCCTTCAGCGGGTGTTCGCCCTGGTCCTGCTGGCGGTGGCCGGCTTCATGCTGGTGGACGCGGTGATGTGATGACCGCCCGAGCGGAATTCCCCACGTCGGTGGCGGGAACGGCTTCTCCGGTCGCACTTGCCTCGCCCCCGCACCCCCACCCCCGTTCCTTCCCCCGACGCGCTGTCGGCCACGCAGCACTGCACGTTGCCGGGAGCGGCACCCACAGTGCCGCCCCTCGCCGGTCGTCCGGATCGCGCCAAAGGTCCCGGCTCCGTACCCGCCGCAGCCGGTTCGGCACGGCCCTCGGGGGCGCGCCGCCGCCCTCGATCTCAACGTTCCACAACCACCCGTAAACACCCCTCGGGGTACCGCACGTCCCGGTTCGGGGCGGCGGCGAACATCAAGGATCACATCTGCCATGAGCACCCCCACCGTTCTCGACGCCGACCAGGCCCACGCCCGGCTGCACGAACTCATCGTCATCGACGTCCGCACCCCCGGCGAGTACACCTCCGGCCACCTGCCCGAGGCGCTCAACATCCCCCTGGACCAGATCCGGCGCGCGCTGCCCGAGATCCGGCGCGCGACCGAGCGCGGCGAGGTCCTGGTGGTGTGCGCCTCCGGCGCCCGTTCGGAAAGCGCCTGCGAGCTCCTCTCCGAGCAGGGCATCCCGGCGGCCACCCTCGCCGGCGGCACCAGCGCGTGGGCCGCCGCGGGTCACGACCTGCAGCGGCCCGTCGCCTGTGACACACGCGCCCGCTGGAGCATGGAGCGCCAAGTGCGCTTCACCGCGGGGACGGTGGTGCTCCTGGGCCTGCTCCTGGGCCTGCTGGTGCACCCGGCCTTCCAGATCCTCTCGGCCGGCATCGCGGGCGGCCTCGTCTTCTCCGCGCTCACCAACACCTGCGGCATGGCCGTCCTGTTGGCCAAGCTGCCGCACAACCGTCCCCGTCCGGCCGATCTCGCCGTGACACTCGCCGCCCTGCGCCACCGCTGACCAGCGGCACAGGACGGCGGTCGCCCCACGGTGCGAGCCGCGGGCGGCCGTCGCGGCGGGAGGGCAGCCCACCGGTTCTGCGGACTCTCCCGCCACGAGGCGACCACAGCCGCCCGGACGGGACCGTCCGGGCCCGTCGTGTCCCGCCACACGCGGGCCCGCCTCGTCGCCCGCGCCCCGACCGACCCGGACCCGGGTCACCGGAGGCGTTGATCCGTAAGCCGGTGGCCCCGGCCCGGGCCCACCATGCGCCCGGGCCGGGGCTACTGGCTGTTTCGCTCCATGCGCGACGCCCGGCGGAAAGCGGCCGTCGAATCCCGCGGCGAGCGCGCGTACCGGGCGCGGTCCGGCACCGCGGTCCGGCACCGCGGTCCGGCACACGGACTCGACCCGCCGACAGCCCGCCCCGCTGTTCAGGGGCTCGAAGCCTCAGCACCCCTCCCGGCAAGGCTGGTGCGGCTGCTCCCTGCTCACCGCGGAAGACCTTCCGGATGTCGTGGAGCCGCGTTCTCGTCACCTCGGCCAGCCGCAGGCGCGGGCTTCGGCGGCGTCATCGATTGACGGCGGCACCGCGTCCGGTGCCCTCGGTTCGACGGTCAGATCCGCCGTCGGCCCGGTGCTCCTGGTGGCGGTATTCCCTCGGCGGCAGGCCGTAGGCGGCACGGAACAGACGGCTGAAGTGAGCGGGATCGGTGAGCCCCCAGCGGGCCGCCACGGCCTGGATCGAGGCCCCGGCCAGGCTGGGGTCGGCCAGGTCGGCTCGGCAGCGTTCGAGGCGGCGCTGGCGTATCCAGGCAGCGGGTGAGCTGCCGTTCTCCGCGAACAGCTGCTGCAGGAGACGCAGGGAGATGTGGTGGGCATCCGCGACGGCCTGCGGAGTCAGCCGGGGATCGCCCAGGTTCCGTTCGACGAACTTCCGCGTTTCGACGCGCAGAGCACTTCTGCGGGCCTCCGGGGGCACGGCGTGCTCCGCGTCCAGACAGCGGCCGACCATCGATGTCAGGAGATCGGCCGTGACCGAGGCCAGGGCGGGAACGTCCCGGGGGGTGAACTCGTGAGCGCGATGGTGCAGATCGGTGATCCAACGGCCGAGGACGGCGGCCATGCCCGAGCCGCTGGGGATCGGCACGCCGATCAGCGGGCGCACGACCCGCTCCGGCAGGGGCAGCAGGGCACGGGGGACCGTGGCGACGACGGATGACCACTTCTCCGGAGTGGCTCGTAGCGTGACGTCGAGGGGCCGGCTGCTGTCCGCCATCACAAGGTGGCCCGAGCCGTACTCACGGGTGCAACCCGCATAAGTGAGTCGCCCGCTCCCGGCGATCACGCACTGGACCTGATAGACCTCCGGGTCGTACTGCCGGATCAACCGCGGTGTGCGCAGCACGTTCAAATGCGGTAGGGCAAGAGCAGAGATCTGCGTCGCTTCTCCCAGGGTCAGAAGCCGCATCCTGGCGCGGAAGTCGTCCTTCTCCTCACTGCGCAGCACATTGCGCAGATGGGACCGCTCCGCGATGTCCTCCCACAGGGCGAACCGTTCCGGAGCCGCCACCACTTCTGTCGTGAACTCCGTCACCAGCATGTCGTCCCCCTCCAACGTGCCGCAGCGCGGGTCGACTCCGAGAGTGCCCGGCCGGCCGCGCGAGGGGTGAGACGGAGATCGGCCGTTTCCTCCGGGACGCCCGGTCCCGGACGGGCTCGTACGCGTGTCCCGCCCCGGTCCGGACACCGGCCCGGTCCGGGGCGTGCGCGAACCATCAACCTCCGTACGGGGATCGGCAAGGACTTCGCGCCGCGGCGCCCCCATGCTCAAGGCGTCATCTCGAACCGGACACCACTCACGAGGAGTCGATCGATGGGCAAGCGCTCCATGGGTATGTTGGTCGCCGCCGGTGTCGCCGCCGCCGGCCTGATGGTCCCGGCCACCGCCGAGGCGACCGCTCCGGCGGCCAAGGCCAGGGACTGCAAGGCTCACGACCATTCGGCCAAGGACAACGTGACCCGCGGCAAGGCGACCAAATCCACCATCCCGATCCGCAGTGAAGGCCCCTACGCGGACTGCGTGATCGACGGGTACGTGGACAACACGATCACGCTCGTCTACCACTGCACGACCACGAACAGCCTGGGCAACAAGTGGACATACGTACGCATCCCTGGCTCCTTCGGCGGCTGGGTCTACAACGCGAACCTCAGCCCGAGCGGCTCCAGCAAGACCTGCTGACGGGGCGGAGGACCCGCTGCCCGCCCTCGGGCGCCATGACGCACCGGGCCCGGCCCGTGCCGCCTGCGGGCCCTGCGGCAGATCTGCGACGCCCCCGCCCTCTACCTCGATGACCCCGTCGACGGCAGCACCGACCCGGCCGGCTCCGCGCGGCGGTCGGGCAAACTGGCCGCCCTCGGCGGGTCGGCGCGCTGAGTCGTTCCGTCCGGCTTCCAGGAGCGCCTTCCGTCCCTGGCCGACCGGACCGGGCGGCACGGCGGTGGCATCGCCCGCACGCACGCCGTCCGCGATGCCGCGCACGCCTCCGATCAGGAACGGGTCGGTGAGTTCTGATGTCACCGGCTCGGCCCGCGAGGCATGACATCGATCGGGCGTGTTCGTCAGCGGCGAAGAGGGTCACGGGGCACGGCCGCCCGTGCCAGGGTGTGCTTGTGAATACGACACCCGATGGACGGCCCGTCCCACCCCCGCGTGCCGACGAGCGCACCATGCTGGAAGCTTGGCTGGACTTCCACCGCGCAACGCTCGCCCTCAAGTGCTCGGACCTCAAGGATGATCAGTTGCGGCTGGCTTCAGCGGCACCGTCGCCGATGACGCTGCTGGGCCTCATGCAGCACATGGCCGAGGTGGAGCGCAACTGGTTCCAACGTGTCTTCGCAGGCCGGGACGTGCCTCCGGTCTTCGGGGAGAGCAATCTCGACGGTTACGCCCTTCAGCCGGACCGAGGACTCGACGAGGCGATGGCCGCCTGGCAGGCAGAAGTCCTTCGAGGCCGCGAGCTCATCGCCGACGCCTCGCTCGACGACTCCGGCCGCCTGTCCGAACAGGAAGCCGGTCACGTCGGCGACCAAGGGGTCTCCCTGCGCTGGATCATGGTGCACCTGATCGAGGAATACGCTCGTCACAACGGTCACGCCGATCTCATCCGGGAACGAATCGACGGAGTCACCGGGGCATGAGGCGCTCGCGGGCTCCGCACTCGTGGGCCGGCAGATCGATGTCTTCGGGTCGAGGCGTCTCCTGCCGATCCTGGCGACGGGGCTGCTGGCCTCCTTCGTCGTGATCGCGTTCCTGCCGCAACCGGTGGCGTGGCTCGTCGCGATCCTCGTCTGGGGCGCGACCGGATGGGCGAGCGTCCCGACGCTGCAGGACGCCCTGACGCGCTCCCGGCCCGAGGCCACGACGTTCATCGTCGCGTTCCAGATGGCCGCGATGTACCTGGGGTCCGCCGTCGGCTCCGCGCTGGGAACGGCGCTGCTGGGCAGCGGCGCTCCCGCCGGCTCTCTGCCGATGTGGGCCGTAGGCGCGCAGGTCGTCGCCGTCGTCCTCGCCCTGATCGTCAGCACGACGAGCAGGAAACCGGTGGACGTCCGAGGGGAGCCGGAGTCGCGGCAGGTGTTGAGCCGGCCCTGTTGACCGCCTCCCGGCGACGTCATGAAGGGCCCCTGCCGTTGTCAGACGCAGTGGGGACCCTTTTGTCCCTCGCCCGGCAGGCCCTGCCTGCCTTCACCGCTCACACCGGGAATGCTGCATCGTGGTGTCTTCCCGCCGGGTTCCGGCCGTACCCCGCACGGGGGCCACGCGCTCAAGCTTGGTCCAGCCTCGTTTCTTGAGCAGCTCGATCAGTTGCCGGGCCGACGGCACCGTATCGAACGCCAGGTTGTCCATCAGCTTGGCGAACGGTGGTTCGATGTCGACGGCGGCGCCCTCACCGACACCATGGCCGGCATCCAGCGGCCGTCCGGTCCCGGACGGCCGCTGGTTCCCCTTCACCTCGTTCGGCGGGGAGTGGCGGCCCGCCGCCGATTGCTCCGCCGATCCCGCGGAGGCGTACCGGGCGGCCCGCCGCGCACGCGCGGCGCGATGAGATGAGCCGACACCGCGTCAGCCATGACCGGTCAGGGGCGGAGGTGTCCGCCCCGGCCGCGGCACCGGAACGTCCGGCGCCTTCGGTTCACCCTTCCTTCCGGTGATCGGTCTCGTGGAGGTCGAGGGTGACACCGGGCGGGACGAGGTCGGCCACGTACTCGGCGAACGCCTCGCGCTCCCCCTCACCGCTCAGATCGGACAGGGGACTCGTCGGCCACACCGGCCGGCCGTCGACGAAGGCCACCGCCGCGGCCGGGTCGTCGACGGTGCTCCGCACCTCGGCCGTGCCCTGCGGGGGCAGGGACAGCGCGCCCGGCTCGACGTCCATCAGCCCCAACGGCCGGTCCGCGTACGGCTCGAACAGGACCAGCGCGGGCGCTTCGGAGAACGGCTCCTCGCCGTCGGGCAGGAGGATGTAGTCGAGCCCGCGCACCTGCGGTGACCGGGCGGCGCGCAGCACACGCCGCAGCATGCGCCGGGTGACGGCCGCGGACCACGCCAAGCGGCCGATGGCCAGGAGCGCGACCGCAGCGCTGATCCACAGGCCCCTGGTGAGGCCCGGGTCTCCGGGGATCTCCGCCATGGCGGGATCGGCGACGGAGTATGCGACGGTCGTGGTGCCGCCCTCGTCCGGACCGTCGTCTCCGAGCACGATGTCCGTCACGATCCGGCGGCCGTCCGCCGTGACGAAGCGGACCTCCGCCTCGCCGGGCAGCAGCCACGGTTCGGTGGGCAGCCCGTCGTACCGCTGCTCGACGGTCGCGACCGCCGTCTCGGTGGGGCCCGCGTGCAGCCGCGCGGCCGTCACCCACCATCGCGCCGAGAGCCCGGCGGTGACGGCGAGTACGAGGAGAGCGCCCCAGGCGATGCCCGACGCGAGTACGACGCGGCGCAGGGCCGGTGAGCGCCACCAACGCCCGGTCCGCGGGTCGGGTTCGGGGCGCCGTCGCTTCGTGCCCGGCTTCGGGGCGCCCCTGGCCAGAAGCATGCGGGACACCGCCGCCAGATGGGCGCGGTCAAGCGGATCGGCACTCGGTTCCGGGGCGGTGGCGGTGGCGGTGGCGGTGGCAGCGGACTGGAGCGTGACGGTGCACGGCTCGGGTGCGGGCGCGTCGGCGGGTGCGGGCGCGTCGTCGATGGCAGAAGCGGGAGCGGCCGCGTCGTCGGTGGCGGGAGCGGAGGCGGGTGCGGGCGACTCTGCGGGCATGCCGGCGGGCACGGAAGCGGGTGTGGCCGGTCCGGCCGGCGTGGGAGCGGGTATGAGTTGTCCGGCGTGCCGTGAGCGGCGGGAGCGCAGGGCGACGCCCAGCAGTGCGGTACCGATCCCGCATACCGTGACGAATCCGAGGGCCACGGGCGTGAAGTCGCGGTCGAACGCCTCGCCCCGCAGGGGCCACGGCAGGGCGCTGATCGTCAGCGCATCGCCCCGGACCGCGTGTTCACAGTCGACCTCCGCGGTGCGGCGGGTGCCGTCCCACGGGTCCACCCACGCGACGGCACAGCCGTACTCCGCCGTACCGGTGACCTCGGCCCGTACCGTGTGCCCGAACCCGTACGCGAAGGCCGCCAGGCCGAGTCCCAGCAGTCCCAGTGCCGCCGCGGGCCAGCTCCACCAGGGAACCACCAGACCGCTCGGGGCGGTTCGCGGCGTCCCCTCGCCGTCAAGGAGGAGCTTCCGCAGTCGGCGCAGCCGCCTCGCGTCGCCCACCGAGGCGGCGACGATCCCGATCAGCCCGGCCGTTCCCATGACGGTCATGGCGAAGACCGTCATGAACGGGGAGTCCTCCAGGTCGGCCGCCTCTCCGCGAACCGGCCATGGACGCGCGCTGATCCGCAGCGTGTCGCCCCGCTTCTCCCCCTGGTAGCAGTCCACCTGTGCGCGCCGGGTACGGTCCGCGTCCCAGGGGTCCTGCCACTGAACCCGGCACTCGCCGTCCCGTGCGCCGGTGACCGTCGCGGTCACCTCGCGGCCCAGGCCGAAGGTGTGCGCGCCGAAGAGCCCCAGGGCGAGTACTCCGGCCAGCAGCAGCGCGACGAAGCCGGGCACCCGTATGCGATGCCGCAGAGGGATCCGGAGGTCGTCCGCGGATATCTCCCGCGCGGGCTCGTCCGCGCCGGGAGCGGTGAGCGCCTCCGACACGGTGCTGCTCGCCGCCGGGGGCACGGCGATCTCAAGCAGGCGTCCGGTCCGGGGAACCTCGTACACCACGACGTCCTGTTGGACGAACGGCGACGGCGACCGCCTGAGTCCGCCCGAGGGCCGCGGTCCGATGTCCCTGACACGTCCGCCGCGGGGTATCGCGAGAACGGCCGAGTCCTCCGCCACGAAGCGCGGGGGCGTGCCGGCGCCGCGGATGAGCCAGAAGTCGCCCCGTACCGGCCGGTCCCGATCCCGGCCCTGCCCCTGCTCCCGGTCCTGCTCCCGGTCCGGGTCCTGGTCCGGGTCCGGGTCCTGGTCCTGGTCACGTTCGGCGGGTCCGACGAGGGGACGCCAGGCGACCTCCGCGGGTATGCGCAGGGGGCGGCCCGAGGAGAAGGCGCGCTCGTACGACTTGGCCCGCCGGTACATCCACAGGACCGGCACGGTCCAGGACAGGAAGCAGCACACAAGGAAGAACAACAGGGACATGCGCGCACTCTCGACGACGGAAGGGCAGAAGGGCAGAAGGGCAGGGCAATCCATGGCAGAACAGTGCGTGCGATTCTGCCGGATCCGGGCAAGATGCCGCTCTCCCCGCCGCCTTGACGAGGCTGCCCGCGAGGAAACGTTGCGGATCGCGGCCCGGCGCACCCCCTTCCCCGTGCTCGGGGGCGAAGAAGACTCGGGCGCGGAGAAGTCGACGACGGCGTCCTCTCCGGCACCTCTCCGGCGTCCTCTCCGGCGGCTTTCCGGCGCCTCTGCGGCCGTACACGTGCTTTCCGTTGAGGACGTGGGCACCGCGCGCCCGGTGCTCGCCGACGTCGAGGTGTCCGCATGCCCGCCGCAGCGGGTGAAGCGGCGATGCCTGCCGCCGACCCGGCGAATGGCGGGACGGGTGCCGCCGACGTACCCACCCGACGGCGGACGGCCGGGCCCCGGCCCCGGCCGAACAGGCCCGGCGGCGGCGGACGGCCGGACCGGGAAGTCGATAGGCTCCCGCCAGGTGACAGCCCGGAGAGGACACGTCCACCCGGGGAAGAACACGTTCGGACGGAGTCGGGAATGCCCAGGAATCTGGCGGATGTCGCCCGAGCCGCACTGACGGCCGCGTGCGTGCGGAGCCGGGGCGATGCCACCGGGCCCGGCGGGTACGGTGACATCGCCCGCGTCGCCGACACCTGTGTACGGGGCGGGCTCGGCTTCGTCCAACTCCTGCACCGGCGCAAGGACGGCATCCTCGCCGAGGAGCTCTACTTCTCGACCCGGGAGGACGACGGATCCTGGGCGGTCGCGGAACACCTCTCCGGAAGCACCATCGGCGACGACCCGGGCGACCCCCGCAACATCGCGGCCGTGCTGCGCGGCAGGCCGCTGGCGCTGCTGGGCGAGTCCGAGGCGCTTCTGTACACCGGACGGCCCGAGGCCGACGACGAGGACGGGTACGAGATGCTGCGCTTCCACACGCTGCTCGTGCCCCAGGAGGCCGGCCACCTCGATATCGAGGACGTCTCTTCGGGGGTCGGCCCCACCCCCAGCCGGACCAGGAAGCCGCTTTCGTCAAGAATCGCCCTCTTCGCGCTCTTCCCCGGTGAGCGTTTCTCCGTTCATGTGATGGCGGGGGAAGGGGGCAGTCGGCGGGCCCTGGGCGAGCCCTGGGAGCTGACCGGCACCGCGCCCGGACCCGGATAGGGTCGAGGTACCCCCGACCAGGAGAGGCGGTTGCATGGCCGGCGAGATCGTGATCGCACAGACGACCATCGACGACGAGGACCGGGCGGACGCGTTGGCGCGCGGCGCCATCGGGAACCGACTGGCGGCCTGTGCCCACATCGACCCTCCGTTCACCGCGGTCTACCGCTGGAAAGACGCCGTCGAGACGGCCCGGGAGTGGCGGATCTCGTACAAGACCACCACGGACCGGCTCCCGGAACTCGAAGCGTGGGTGGCCCGGGAGCACACCTACGACGTCCCGGAATGGATCACGCTTCCGGTCACCGGTGGCTCCGGGGCGTATCTGTCCTGGGTGGTCGAGGAGACCGGCACGCCGTGACACCGCGCGCCGAGCGGGCGGGCGGGCGAGCGGGCGGCGGCGCCCCCGAATGACCGTTCCGTCGCGTCCGGTTCGGCGACCGCGTCAGTCCGAGCCGTAGTACAGGCGGAGGAATTCCTCCATGGCTGCGTCGACACCGGCACGGTCACCGGTGGCAAGAAGATCGAGCAGCAGACCGCGGACGGTGGCGAGCCCCAGCCTGGCACGGTTCCGGGCCGTGGCGGGGTCTGCCCCCGCGGCCGTCTCGGCGTCCACGAGCGGCTCCAGCCAGTCCGTCACGAGCCCTTCCAGGACTGGTACGGCCTCGGGCCGGCCTCGCAGCGCGTGCCCGCAGATCTCGAAGAATAGGCGCTCCTGACCGACGAGCCCGGGGTCCGTCAACTGCCGCCACAGCAGTCGCGCGACGTCGGCGGGCGAGAGACCGGGCTCCAGGCGGAGCCGGGACAGCAGCTCGCGCTGGCGCCGTTCCGATGTCCGGATGATCTCGGCGAACAACTGCTCTTTCGAACCGAAGTAGTGGATCAGCATGCGGTGGCTGATGCCGATCGCGGCACCCAGACGACGCAGGCTCAGGTCCGCGATGCCGTGAGCCGCGACGTGGTCGACGGCAGCGTCGACCAGTTGGGCCCGCCGGTCCCCCTCCGCGCCGCGCGCGGCCTCGGGCCGCGGTTCATCCGCATTCATCACGCCGCGAGTGTACCCATCGGTGCATGGCGCATGTACCGTCTGGTACATGCAGCCCGTCACCGTATCGATCGACGTACCGCAGCCGCCGGAGCAGGTCCATGACTTCCTCGATGTCATGGCTCACCACGAGCGATTCACCGACCACTATCTGACCGACTGGCGCTACAGCGGGCCCGGCCGCGGCGTCGGATCGTGCGCCACGGTCACCGCCGCGCTGGCCGGCACGAAGACCGACGTCACGATCGAGGTCGTCGAGGCCGAGGCGCCGCGACGCATCGTCGAACGCAACGTCAGCGCGGGTGGCCGGCGCCTGGCCCATGGCACCTACACCATCGAGCCGTTGCCAGCTGGTGGGAGCCGCGTCTCGTTCACCTACACCTGGACACGCGCCCCTCTGGCCGACCGCCTGCTGGCGCCCGTCGTCCGGGCCACGATGCGGCGTGCCAACCGCACGGTCATGCGGCGCCTGGCCACCGAACTGGCTCGCCACGTCTCCGCCACCGGCTCCTGACGCGGCGCGTCACGACCTCTCTGCCCGGCACGAATGCCTCGGACCGACGGCCTGTGTCTCGTGGCCGCATCGCGGCACGCGGTCGTGGTGGCCCAGCGGCGCGTCCAGGCGTCTGAGGCAGTGCCCGGCATGACGGTTCTTGTTGTCGCCTTGGTGTCGTCTTGTTGTCGCTCGACGGCTTCCGGGCATCGCCGCCCCACGCGGTCGGCGTCGAGCGTGTGAGGGCGCCGCACCTGTGGCAGCGACACTCGGCCATACTCGGCCATTCATGACCGATAGCGGACTATCGGTGACGCGTTGTCCTCGGCGGTTGTTTTGATGGATCGATCGGGCGATGTGGCCCGAGCGGCAGCGAGGGGGACGCGATGGCGCGGATCAGCGGGTATGCCGGTGCCAAGGGCCGCCAGTCCACCGGAGGGGCCCGTGCCTAGCCGCCGTCCGGTGCGGCGTCCGCCCCGGTCCGGCACACGCCGCCCCCCGTCCCGGTCCCCCGCGCGGCGCCTCTCCCGGGCCCGCGGGCGGCGGCGCTTGCGCGTCGGCGAGGCGCTGGTGCTCGCCGTCGTCGCGCTGTGGCTCCTGGGCGAGCTGATGCGCTGGCTCACCGAACACCTCTGGGTCGCCGCGACCGCCCTCGGGCTCGCAGCCGCGGGGGCCGCCCTGTGGTGGCATCAACGGGACCGGCGGAAACGTCGGCGGCGGGAGGAGGCCCGCGCCCTGCGCTACCCGATGACGCACATCGACCAACTGCACCACCGCGACTTCGAGTTCGCGATACGCGACCTGATGTACCGCGACGGCTGCACCGATGCCGTCCAGGTCGGCGGCGCGGGGGACAACGGCGCCGACGTCAAGGCCACCGACCCCTATGGGCGGCGATGGGTCATCCAGTGCAAGCACCGCCGGGCCGGAGTGTCCGGGGCCGCCGTCGGAACACCCGACCTCCAAGTCCTCAATGGCACGGGCCGCCCCGTGCACAAGGGCGATGTCGTCGTCCTGGTCACCAATGGCCGCTTCTCCAAACCGGCCCTGGACTTCGCCCAGTCGCAGCGCCTGCATCTGGTGGACCGGGCGAAGCTGGCCACATGGGCCGGCGGACACCGCCCCCTGTGGGAGCTGCTGCGTTCCGTCCCCTCTCCGCGGGGCCCCGGGCCGTCGTCCTGACGGGACGGAAAACGTTGCGGGCCGGGTACGACGAGTGGCCGGGTGGCGCCACCGGTTCCGTTCCCGGAACGGCGGCGCCACCCGGCCGCATACATGGTTCAGCCCATCGCTCCGTTCAGCCGTTCAGCCGTTCAGAACACGAACGGTCCGGGCGACTGGGTGGAGGTCGCGTTGCAGGTCACGGTGATCCCCATGACCACGACCTTGAGGGATTTGGCCACCAGGCTGTCCCCCGACGCGACGGTTCCACTGAGCGGGCCGGTGGAGACGGGGCTGCCCGCGGGAATGGCAGGGTTGGAGCCACCGGTGAACGTCACCGTGCTCGTGCCCTTGTTGGTGAGCGTGAGCGTCGATTTCACCGAGTTCGCCCCGACGTTGATGGGGGCGGTGATGGCGGAGGTCGAGAGGGTGATGGTCGCCGCCGTGCCGCTCTGGCTGGCGGTGAGGGTCGCGGAGCCTGACCCGTAGATGCCGCAGTTGAAGGAGATCGTGGCGGTGGTGGGGGTGACCGCGCCGGCTGTGGGCGCCAGCGCGAGCGTGCCCGCGGCGAGCGCGGAACAGACAGCTGTCCGCCGTATGCCATGCCTCATGATGGTTGGCCCTTCGTGGGGGGGGACCGGCACGGATTCGACATGCCGCACCGGAACATCTCACATACCTGACAATCCGTCAGGTGGATGACTCCCCCATTGAGGCACGGCCCCCTTGAGACAACAAGGCGCACCGTCATGATTTTTGACATGTTCCGACCAAGATGCCGGATGTCCGCCCGGGGCGTCCGACTGCCACGCGCCGGGGCACGGAGAGCGCGGAGAACGGAGGATGCGGAGGGTGCGGAGGGTGCGGAGGGTGCGGCAACGGGCTTCTCATGTCATCCGGCCCGTTCGCGAGACCAACGAAAGGAACGGCATCGGACCTGAAGGGCGGGGAGTCAACAGATCCGATGCCGCGTGCCGAAGCCATTCCGAGAGGATTCCCGGAGCGCTGTCACCGAACGGGTTCAGTCCCCGGTGTTGGTGGCCCAGACCGGGCGCCTGTCCTTGTCGTAGACAACGACGTTGCCGTCGTCCTGGACAGCGAGGTACGCGCCCTTGTGCCAGGTGTCGGATGCCCAGAGCGGTCGTCCGCCGCGGTCGTAGAGAACGAAGTTCCCGTCCTCCTGCATGACGGCGTGGTCACCGTTCGGATAGGCGCCGGGAGCCTGCCAGGCCGGGCGGTTGTCCTTGTAGAGGACCAGGTTTCCGTCCTGCTGCAAACGCAGGATGGCGCGACCGTTTCCTGAGGTCCACGCCTGGTTCTTCCGCAGCGTCGCCCTGGGGTGAATCAGCGTGTCGGCCGTCGGGCGTGCCCCGGCGGCGTGGGACGAACGGGCCGCTTCCGGTGCGGAGACGGACGCCTGGGCGGCGGTCGCCGACATGCCGCCGACCGCGAGGATCGCAGCCGCAGCGGCGAGAGACGGAAATGCGCGGAGTTTCATCGGTTTCCCTTCACAGTTCACGACGCCCTGCTGTCCCGGGCCACGCCATAAAAACCCCCACACGCCCCGGGAGGGAAACCGGCTCACGGAAATCCTCAATAATTCGTGATGACCGAAATCCATATCAACACGGGAACTTCCATGCCTTCAGGAAGATGTTCCGGCCTTTCGGAAAGCCGCACACCGTGCCCCCGGCGGGATGCGCCCGGTTCGTCGGCACGACACATCGGGCACGAATGGCATGGGCCGCCGGTCGCTCCCGTGGATCGGCTCGGCGTGGGCCCCGGGACGGCGTGGGCCCCGGAACAGCAGTATGTTCCGCAGCTACGGATCTGCGCCCCAACCGGGCATCCGGAGCGCCAGGTTCACCTCTTTGTGGAGTTCAGCGTATGTGCCGTGTGCGGTGGCCCGGCCCAGGGGTAGGGTCCCGGCCGTGCACTTCCTTCAGCTCTACGCCTGACACAGCGGGCGGGCCCCGCCTCCGTCCCGCAGGCCCGGGTGGCGCTCCGACAGCGGGTCTTTCTTTTGCGACAGTTTGTGCACGGGTTTTTGCGCTGCCCTTTTCGCCGTAGACCTGAAATGAGCGATCGTCCATGACCCGTCGCCGTGCCCATATCGCGATGGTCGGCATCCCCGCCGTCAGCCATGTCCTGCCCAGCCTTGACATCATTCGCGAGCTGGTGGCCCGCGGCCACCGGGTGAGCTACGCCAACGGCACGGCGGTGGCCGACCTGGTCGCGGCGGCCGGTGCCGAGCTGGTCCCCTGCACCTCCACGCTGCCGGTCGCCGACGGCAACTGGTCCGACGACCCCAGCGCCGCGCTGGACCCGTTCCTCGGCAACGCCGCATCGACACCTTGGACGCCACCGCCGAGACCCTGTGGGGCGCCCTGGGCGACCTCGTCGCCGACGCGGAGGTCGCCCGCCGCCCGCCGCTCAGCGCGGCTCCGGGCCGACGTGCGGGCCGAGGGCGGCACCACCCGGGCCGCCGACCTCATCGAGCAGATGCTGAACTGCCCTCCCTGCGGCTGAAGCGGGGTGGCCGGACTTCTGCGGAACACCGGACTTCTGCGGAACAGGGGTGGTGAAGCGGTGTCACCCGCTTCACCACCCCCGCCTGCGTTCGGCGTGCCGCCATGACCACGGCTCGTACCGGGTCCCGGCCGCTCCGCCGCCGTCGGCTACGACGTCCCGGCCGTCGCGGTGCCCCGCTGGGAACGCGGCGTCTTCTCACCGGCCTTGTTGGGCTGGATGGTTCTCGGGTCGACGGCTTCGCCCGGGGCACCCTGCCGGTAGACGCCGTCGGGGTCGGAGTCCCGGTCGTGGGGCAGGAGGAAGAACACGCGGCGGCGGTAGAGACCGCTGTCCGGGTCGGCCTCGGCGGCGGCGTCGAGCTCGACGTAGCCGATCATGCGCCCGTCGCGGGCGTAGCGGGGTCTGCTGCGCCGACGGGGGGTCTTGTCCAGGGCCTGGCGGACGTAGTCAAGATGCTCGGTTTCTTCCAGCCACACCACGTGGGCTTCGTGGGTGAGATCGCCGTCTGTCAGTAGCGAGCTCATGGCCACGACCTCTCCTTCGTCCGCGTGCACCGTTCCGGGAGGTGCCCGAATTGTGTACCGCTGTCCCACCGGGGGGTCCGGGATGGCGTTCCCGGAGGTGGGACGTACGCCCAACGGGCGTTGTCTCCATCGTAGAGGGGGTCGCGGTACGCGTGGAGAGGGCGGCGGCGCGGCCGGGGGGCGGAGGGGTGCGGGATGTCATTCACTGTTCGGCTGCCAGGGCGAGGTTGGGGTAGAACTTGCGGCCGTTGGATTTGATCATGTCGGCGGGTGATGCGAGGCCGACCTCCTGACGGACCCGGGTGGCGAAGGTGCGGGTGGTCGCGGGGCGGATGCCCTCGCTGGTGGTGCACCAGGTGCTGTAGGAGGCGTAGAGCAGCCCCTGCTCGACACGGAGTTCCGGTCGTTCGGGGTCGTGGATGCAGCACTCGGTGAGGAAGCGACCGATGTGGTCTTCGGTGTTGGCGTACGCGGTGGTGGCGATGCGGACCCTGTCGGGGCCCGCCAGGGTATCGCGGGTGGCGAGGTAGCGGCGGGCGCCTTCGGTGAGCCAGTGCAGGATGCCGGGTCCCTCGTCGACGACGAGTTCGACGGCGAGGTTGTCGATCTTCCGTTCGTCCGGGACGATCCGCTCGAAGGGCAGCAGGCGGATGCGCCGCCAGAAGGCGAAGCCGCCGGTGGACACCTCGGGCCTGTGGTTGCCGAGCAGCCACAGGTGGTGGGTGGGGGTGAAGGAGAAGTAGTCCTGCCGCATGCGGCGGGCCTTGATCTTGTCACCGCCGGTGAGGAGCCGTACGCGGGCCTCGTCGAAGCGGTCGTTCGGTTTGAGCTCGCTGCAGACGATCAGGCGTCGCCCGTGGAGTTCGGTGAGCTCGGTGGAGTGCTCGGAGAACGCGCCGCGGTCCATGAGGAAGCCGGGCGGGGCCGCGTCGGCGTAGTCGCCGAGGATCTGGATCATCACGTCGAGGAGGACGGACTTGCCGTTCTTGCCCTGACCGTGGAGAAACGGCAGGACCTGAGCGCCGACGTCGCCGGTGATGGAGTAGCCGAGCAGCAGGTGCAGGAAGTCGATCATCTCCTGGCCCTCGGCGTCGTCGCCGAAGGTGTCCGCCAGGAACCGGTGCCATCGGGGCGTGGGCATGTCCCGAGGACCGACGCTGGTGGCCCGGGAGTGGAAGTCGCGTGTGGGGTCGGGTTTGCGGAGGCGACCGGTCTTGAGATCGACGATGCCGTCGGGCGTGCACAGGGCGTAGGGGTCGCCATCGAGGGTGTCGGGGTCGACGGAGAGGTCCGGGGACGCCTTGGCCTGGGTCAGCATGGCCTTCATGCCGGTGGTCGACAGGGTGCGCTTCTTGTGGAGGCGCAGCTCCCGGTCGCTGAAGAGGCCCCGAGGATCCGCGTCCGGCATGTCCTCGGCCATTTCCCCCGCGGCCCACAGGGCGGCCTTCTCCCCGCCGGAGCGCTTCCAGCGGTAGCCGTCCCAGGAGTACCACCCCAGGCCCTCCACGTGCCGGAACTGGTCGCGGTAGAGGCGGGCGAAGAGCTTCGCGTTGCCGCGGTCCGTCAGCGTGCCGGGCAGCTGTCCCGGTGGCGGCCAGGCCACCGGGGACACGGCTGCCATCGGAACGGCCTGCGCCGGCAGGGCGGGCGCGGGCGACGAGGGCACCGCAGGGGCCGACGCGGACTCTTCCCGGGCTTCGAGGTCGAGCATCTGCTGAGCGGCGGCAGTGGCGTCGAAGCGCATGCTCTCGGCACTGCTCATGAACGTCCTTCGGGGTGGAGCGGTCGGGCGGCCCCGGCTGCGAGACCGTCGTGGATGATCTTCTCGTTCCGGTTTTCCTGCCAGGGGCGGGCCCGGTGGGCGGCGTCGAGGAGCAGCGCGCGCACGTCGTCCTCCCGGAGGTGGCCCGCGGCCGCCAGCCCTCCGGCGGTGAACGCGGCCCGGTTGAGTTTCTCGGTGAATCCCGCCCCCTCCCTCATCGCCTCGCACCGGGTGACCTCGTCGAGGAGCGGTGCCAGGATCCGGTGTGCGGCCTTGGGACGACGGGCGCGCCGCGCACCGGGGACGACGGGCGCCACACGGCCGCGCGGGGCTTTCGGAGCCGGAGGCGGCACGACGTGGCCCGTGCGGGCCAGTTCGGCCGCCAGCCAGGCGGGGAGAGGGGCAGGCGTACGGACAAGGCCCAGGGCCTCGTACACGCCCTGAGAGGTCTTGGTCGTCGGGGCCACGATGTAACCGCCCTCGGCCCGTACGTCGACCTGCCAGGCGAGTGCGACCTTGGGACTGGAACCGGTCGAGGAGCGGTACCGGGTCGCAGGGGCGGGATTCCGGTACCAGATGTGGAGCCCGCCGGAGGGGGTCCGTACGCGCAGGGTGCCCTCGTCCTCGGCCGGATCCGGCTGCCGGCGGAAGGCGGCGAGCAGTGCCATCGTGTCGAAGCCCGAAGCCAGACCGGTGAGGTTGACGGACTCATGGATCGGGATTCCCGGAAGCAGCCGACTGCGGTCCGGCACGGGGGCGGAGTGGGCGTCGATGTCGATGACGATCAGGTCGGCGGGCCCGCACGCCACCCCCACTCCGGAGCGGGGGCTGTCGGTCCACCACTTCTCGATGCGCTGCGGGTCGGTGGTCCCGGCGTGGAAGCCGTGGCAGGGGCGCCCTGCGGGGAGGCAGGGGCAGGTCCGGGGGTCGTGGCGCCGGTCCCTGCAGTCCTCGCAGTTCCCGGCCGGGGTCTTCCGGCCGGGGGCGAGGGGGTGAACCGGCCAGCCCTGCCCGGCACACCAGCGGGCCACGGACAACGACGACACCTGCCGGGCAGGGGGAGCTCCGGGGCTCGTCTCACCGTGGCGCCGCACGTAGTCGTCCTTGTCCGTCCGGTCATAAACGCTTCAGTCCCTGCCCCCGACGCCGCTGGTCACAAGGGCTCTTGGCGCGCCGACAGGGACTGAAGGGACTGTCTTTCGGAATGAGTGTAGGCATGTCCTCCTTGCCCGTCCTGTCATCTCCCCCGCGTGCCGTTATCCGATTCTGAGTCCCTTGAGTCCCTTCGGCCCCTCTCCGTAGTCACTGAGGGCCCGGCAAAGTCACGTTATATGCCGCTTTTAAGAACGGACCCTGCCCCTGGGGGGTTGCTCGGCGCAAGGGTCCGGAGCGGGCGACACGCCGATTTCAGGCTGAGAAGGAAGGTTGACGTCGGCTCGGGGACTGAAAGGAAGGGACCAGGGACTGAACGGAGCGGGACCGTCCCTGGCTTCAGTCCCTGCACATTCTCGCAGGTCAGGGCACTGATCACCCCCCAGACAGGGACTGAAGGGACTCAAATCTCTAATTATGAGCCAGATACGCAATGGGTCATATGAGATACACGCGGGCACACATACACGCGTACGTAGTGAGCTTATAACTGGAGATTTGAGTCCCTTCAGTCCCTGTTCAGAGCTACGCAACCGCTCTGACCTGGGCTTTTCTCAGGGACTGAAGGACAGGGACCGAACGGCCACGAGTCACTGGACTGAGTCCCTGGCCCCTTGAGTCCCTGGAGCGGGGGTCGACGCCGTCCGCAGCCGGCGTCCGATGGTCGGTCCACGGCCCGCGCGCCGCGCAGGTCTCGGCGTAGCCGGTCCCTTCCCTCGACGGCTGCGCCGCATGACCCACACCGAGATCGCCCCGGAGCGGGTCCGGGAGTTTTGCTGCGCGACCAGTCCCCATCCGGCAGCCCCGTCGAGGCCCGGTGCGCCCGGCCTGCCGGCCAGGTGTGGCGGCACGGCAACAACCCTGCCGTCCGTTCTGCCCTGGGCCACGCGGTCCGCGGAGGCGCCTCCGCGCGAGAAGCCCGCCTGACTGCCTCCCGCCCGCTCCGGGCCTTCCTCTGCCCATTCCCGTCCTCCAGGGCCTTGGAGAGCCCTCTGAGCGCTTTTCAAGGCCCTGGGGCGTCCCCCGCCCGGGTGCCGGGTCCCCGCCGACCGGTCCCCCGCCGCGCGCCCCGGAGGCCGCCGCCCTACTGGGGGGCCGCCACCGCCCCCCAGGGCCCGCCCGGAGGCCCCGGGCGGCCGTTGAGGCGTGCGTCCCGCCAGGGGCGTTTTTCAGGACGATGCCGACGTCCGCATGGGAGGGCCCCCGCCGTCACCCGGTGCCCCCCTCGGACCCAACGTCGTTGCGAACGTCGAGGCCAAGCACATCGCGGTGGAAGGAGATCGCCTTGTCGCGGTCATCGACGGCGATGAAGCACTGGGAAAGGGCGATGTGGACGACGTTCACGCCATCCGGGGGCGCGGGGCGCTTTGGCCCGTCCGCATCCGGCGTGTCATGAGGTAGCTGTACGGTGTCTCGCCGAAGGCAGCGCGAAAACTGCGGGAGAAGTGGCCCGGCGCCATCAGGGAGCCCCGTGCGGCGCCGGCCCGTCCAGGGGCTCGGCGTAGTCGCGGTCCTGCGGTCGCGGGCCCGGCGCAGCCGGGCGAGATCGTCGAGGCCCTGGACGCTCATCCGGCCAGTTTTGGATGTGCCCGCGCTGCCCGGGGCTGCTCCGGCGGCCGTTCCGAGCAGCCGGAGGGAGGGCCGAGGCCCTGGCCCTTCACTGGGAGGAACGGCCTTCCTCCGAGGGGAGCCGGACATACTGCTCGGTGCCCGTCGGGCCGAGCCGGGCGACAGCGACGGGGACCGCGGAAGCGGCACCGCCCAACAGAGGGAGAAACGATCGACATGGCCAAGAGGACGGACCCGACGGAGACGACGGACGGCCCGTCGCACATGCCGTACATCGCCGACAGCCACGACCTGATCCGCGTGCACGGAGCCCGGGAGAACAACCTCAAGGACGTCAGCATCGAGATCCCGAAGCGGCGGTTGACGGTGTTCACCGGAGTCTCCGGCTCGGGCAAGAGCTCGCTGGTGTTCGACACGATCGCCGCGGAGTCCCAGAGACTGATCAACGAGACCTACTCCGCCTTCGTGCAGGGCTTCATGCCGACGTCCGCGCGCCCCGAGGTCGATGTCCTCGAAGGGCTGACAACCGCGATCGTCGTCGATCAGCAGCGGATAGGCGCCGATCCCCGGTCCACGGTCGGTACGGCCACCGACGCCAACGCGATGCTGCGGATCCTCTTCAGCCGGCTCGGACAACCGCACATCGGTTCCCCCAACGCGTTCTCCTTCAACGTCCCCTCGGTCCGGGCGAGCGGGGCGATCACGGTCGAACGCGGCAGCAAGAAGACCGAGAAGGTCACCTTCACCCGTACCGGAGGCATGTGTCCGGGCTGCGAGGGCCGGGGCACGGTCAGCGCTCTCGACCCCGCCCAACTCTACGACGACTCCAAGTCCCTCAACGAGGGAGCGCTCACCATCCCCGGCTACAAGACCGGTGGCTGGAACTACCGGCTCTACACCGAGTCGGGCCTGGTCGACCCCGACAAGCCGATCCGCGCGTACACCGAGAAGGAACTGCACGACCTCCTCCACCACGAGCCGACCCGGATGAAGGTCGCGGGCATCAACATGACCTACGAGGGGCTGATCCCGCGGGTCCAGAAGTCGATGCTCTCCAAGGACCGGGAGGCGATGCAGCCGCACATCCGGGAGTTCGTGGACCGGGCGGTCGCCTTCACGACCTGTCCCGAGTGCGACGGCACCCGGCTCAGCGAGGCGGCGCGTTCGTCGAAGATCGAGGGAATCAACATCGCCGACGCCTGTGCGATGCAGATCAGCGACCTGGCCGCGTGGGCCCGCTCCCTCGGCGAAGCCAAGGGCTCGTCGAGCACCCGATACGCCATGGTGGCGCCGCTGCTCGCCACCCTGCGACGGACGCTGGACTCGTTCGTGGAGATCGGGCTGGGCTATCTCTCGCTCGACCGGCCGTCGGGCACGCTGTCGGGCGGCGAGGCGCAGCGCGTCAAGATGATCCGCCACCTCGGCTCCGCGCTCACGGACACCACCTACGTCTTCGACGAGCCCACCACGGGCCTGCACCCCCACGACATCAGCCGGATGAACGACCTGCTGCTGCGGCTGCGGGACAAGGGCAACACGGTGCTCGTCGTGGAGCACAAGCCCCAGACGATCGCCATCGCCGACCACGTCGTCGACCTCGGGCCCGGAGCCGGTACGGCGGGCGGCACCGTCTGCTTCGAGGGCACCGTAGAGGCGCTGAGGGCCGCCGACACCATCACCGGACGCCACCTCGACGACCGGGCCGCGCTCAAGGGGGCCGTACGCCAGCCCGCCGGCACCCTGGAGATCCGCGGTGCGAGGGCGCACAACCTGAGGGATGTCGACGTCGACATCCCGCTCGGGGTGCTCGTCGTCGTCACCGGCGTCGCCGGTTCCGGCAAGAGTTCGCTCCTGCATGGATCGATCCCCGCCGCCGCGGGTGTGGTGGCGGTCGGTCAGGACCCGATCCGCGGTTCGAGGCGGAGCAACCCGGCGACGTACACCGGACTGCTCGACCCGATCCGCAAGGCGTTCGCGAAGGCCAACGGCGTGAAGCCGGCGCTGTTCAGCGCCAACTCCGAGGGGGCCTGTCCGAACTGCAAGGGCGCCGGCGTCGTCTACACCGACCTGGCGATGATGGCGGGCGTCGCCTCCACCTGCGAGGAGTGCGAAGGGAAGCGTTTCGAGGCGTCGGTGCTCGACCACCACCTCGGCGGCCGGGACATCAGTGAGGTGCTCGCCATGTCGGTGACCGAGGCCAAGGAGTTCTTCGGCACCGGCGAGGCGCGTACGCCGGCCGCGCACCGCATCCTCAGTCGGCTCTCCGATGTCGGGCTCGGCTACCTCAGTCTCGGCCAGCCGCTCACCACGCTGTCCGGCGGGGAGCGGCAACGGCTCAAGCTGGCCGTCCACATGGCGGAGAAGGGCGGCGTCTACGTCCTCGACGAGCCGACCACGGGCCTCCACCTCGCCGATGTCGAGCAGCTGCTCGGTCTGCTCGACCGACTCGTCGACTCCGGCAAGTCGGTCGTCGTCATCGAGCACCACCCGGCGGTCATGGCCCACGCCGACTGGATCATCGACCTCGGCCCCGGCGCGGGCCATGACGGCGGTCGCGTCGTCTTCGAGGGCACCCCCGCCGATCTGGTCGCCGCCCGCTCCACTCTCACCGGCGAGCACCTCGCGGAGTACATCGGCGCCTGAGGCCCGACGGGCACCGTCCGAGAGCCGCGGGCGGTGCACCCGGCTTTGTCGCCCCCTCACCTCCCCTCCCCCGGCCCCCGCCGCCGCTCGCGACCGACGTGCGCCGTGGGCGGCGGCGGGGGCGGGCAGCGGCTCCCAGGGGCCCGGGTGCGGCCGTGGGAGCCGATGACCACCCCGGGCCCGAGAACCGACCGGCAGCTCCCTTCTACAGCGCCACCACCCAGCCGCCATCGACCGTCAGGGTGTGGCCGGTCACATACGCGGACGCCTCCGAGGCCAGGTAGACCACGGCACCTCCGAGATCACCGGGTTCACCGATGCGCCCGAGCGGGATGTGAGTGTCCACGAGTCGGTCCTCCTCAGTCCGATCGGGCAGGAGATCCGTGGTCATGGCGGTGCGCATGTAGCCGGGGGCGATGGCATTGACCCTGATGCCGTACCGCCCCCATTCGTACGCCATGTTCTTGGTGACCTGGACGACGGCGGCCTTGGACGCGTCGTACACCGAGGAACGTTCACCATCGACCACGAGGCCGCCGATGGAGGCGAGATTGATGATCCGACCGCCCCGGCGCTCCCGCATGGCCCGTGCCGCGCGTTGCGCGGTGAAGTAGGTGCCGCGCAGGTTGACGGAGAGCGTGGTGTCGAACTCTTCGGAGGTGGCCTCCAGCGCGCTGTTGCGCAGGGAGACGCCCGCATTGTTCACCAGCACGTCCGGGCTGTCCCCGGAAGCCTCCAGGGCGTCGAACGCGGCGTCGATACTGCTCGGTCTCGCGGCGTCGAGTTCCAGGGCGGAGCAGTCGATCGCGTGTTCTCTGAGGAACGCGCACGTCTCCTCGGCGGCCTTCGGATCGAGGTCGGAGACGATGACTCGGGCGCCCGCCGTGCCCAGTGCCAGGCACTGGGCACGGCCCAGGCCGCCGGCGGCGCCTGTGACCAGGGCGGTCTGCCCGGACAATGAGAAGCAATCGAACGGGGCGGCGGAGGGGGAAGTGGCGTGTACGGCCGGCATGGAACGGCGCTCCTCGTGTTGGGCCGTGCGAGACGGCGGGGGCTGCCAGAGGGCTGTCCCGTCATCCCCGGCGGGTGCGCGAAGCCGGCTGCGGTACCACGCCGGGTTGTCGGAACATCCGCATACATCCGGATACATCCGATATATGGATGTCCTTCCGCCTTGCGATGCACCGCATCCGACGCCGCGCGCTGGTCCACCGCGGATGACGGGACAGCCCCTACAGCCCGTAGTCGGTGAGGATCCGCACGACCTTCTGGGAGTCGTGCAAGACGTGCTCGCGGATGTGTTCGGCAGCGGCCTCGGCGTCCTGCCGGACGATGGCCTCGGCCAGCGGGCGGTGGTCGACGGCGGTGCCGCCCGGAGACTTCACGACCTTTGAGCAGAAGTACCACTGCCGCAGAGCGAGGTTGAAGTGGATCTCGGCCGTGGCCGAGAGGTGCTCGTTGCGGGTCATCGCGTACATCGCGCGGTGGAACGCGGCGTCCAGGTCGATGCACTCCTGGAGGTTGGTGGTCTCGGCCTGCTGCTCGGCGAGCGCCAGCAGATGCCGCTTCTCCGCGTCCGACCCCCGGCGGCAGGCCAGAACCGCGGCGAGCGCCTCGAGTTCGAGCCTCAGCTCGGTCACGGACCGGGAGTTCTTGAGAGCGATGTCGGTGGCGTAGGTTCCGCTGCGGGGGTACACCACCACGAGCCGCTCGAAGGCGAGCCGTCTGATCGCCTCGCGCATGGGAGACGCTCCGAAGCCGAGACTGCTGCGCAGCTCCGGCTCGCTGAGCCGTTCCCCGGGCATGATCTCGCAGCGCACCAGGCGCGAGCACAAGGCGTTGTAGGCCGAGGCGCTGAGCAGATTCGGAGCGGATGCCTCGCCGTCGGCCGTTGAGTCGCCGACGACTTTTACAGAACGCACCGGACAACCTCTCTGTGGGGGTGCCAACGGCAGGACCGTTGGCACCGTGGGCAGTTGACTGTGAGCAGGCTACGCGTCGGTCACAGGCGCGGTGCCCTGCGCTCCAGGGTCTGCGAGCAGGTCGTCGATCACCGTGGATATGCCGTTCTCGACGGTGCAGGCGTAGTCGCCGACGGAATATTCCCCACCGAGAATGTCCACCAGCTTGAGTTCGATGCCATTGACGGACAGGGCCGAGGACAGATCGACCTCGGCCGGACCGAAGGACTTGCGCTTCAGGACGAAGTCCTTGGAGGTGTCGCGCGAGATGATCTCGAAGGTCTTGAAGCCGGGTCCGTTCGCTTCGGGGAGCGCGTGGACCTGGAGGTGCGGATACAGGCGCATGTCCGACCAGGCGTCGGCGGAGTATCCGTCCTGCGTCGTCATCGCGATACGGAAGATCTGGGAACCCGCGCGCGTGACCGTGCCGCAGGCACCGCTGTCGCTGTCCGTCAGCTCGATTTCGGCGTACTGCTTGGGGTAGCCCCAGACCTCGCGGCCGAAGGCCACGCTCCAGGGCTGGTCCTCGAATTCGAAGAAGTAGGTCACCGCCGTCGTGTCCTTGTACCGGACCGGGATGACGACTCCGGAGTCGTAGAAGGGGCCAGGGGTCGCGTTGCCGAAGTCCGCGATCTGGACGACGAACCGGTCATCGGCCGGCTCGAACGGCGTCGGCTCCAGCAGGGCGGCGAGATTGGCGGCGTCCCCTCGGCAGTAGACCGAAAGCGTCCGGAGGTCCTGCGACCAGTACGGCTGGTCACCGCCGGGGTAGCCGAGGTACTTGAAGAAGTTCTTCACGTCGTAGTGCTGTGACATCGTCAACTTCCTTTTTCCATAAGGTTTTCGTGTGATCGGGGCCCCGCTGCGGCATGCGGCGCGGCAGCCCACCGGGGATTGCGGGACAGTCCCTCAGTTCCTTCCCGCCTCGTGAATCCGGCGGAGGAACGTCTTCAGTTCGGGCGTGCGCGGCTCGTTGAAGATCTGCTCGGGCGGCCCCTGTTCGAGGATGGTTCCTTTGTGCAGGAAGCAGAGCTGGGACGAGATCTCCCTGGCGAAGGGCAGCTCATGAGTGGTCATCATCATCGTGATGCCGTCGGCCGCCAGTTCCCGGACGAGGTTGAGCACCTCGATCACCAACTCCGGGTCCAGGGCCGAGGTGATCTCGTCCAGCAGCAGCACCTCGGGGCGCATCAGCATGGCCCGTGCGATCGCCACCCGCTGCTGCTGCCCGCCCGAGAGCTGCTCGGGGTAGGCGTCCGCCTTGTCCTTGAGGCCCACGCGTTCGAGCATGACGCGTGCGTCGGCCTCCGCCTGGGTCTTCGAGGCCACCCCGGCACGGATCGGCGTGAGGGTGCAGTTCCGCAGGACCGTCATGTGCGGGAAGAGGTTGAAGCTCTGGAACACGATGCCGACTTTGCGGCGCAGCCTGACCAGGTCGACTCCGTCGCCGGAGACGACATCGCCGTTGAGCGAGATCTTTCCGCCCTGAATCGGTTCGAGCCCGTTGACGCAGCGTAGGAGTGTCGACTTTCCGGACCCGGACGCGCCGATGAGGGTGACGACCTCGTTCCGTTCGACGGCGAGATCGATGCGGTCGAGGACCGTGGTGGCGCCGTACTTCTTCGTGACCTGTTCCAGGGCCACATGTGCGGTTGTCGTCATGGGTCAGACTCTCTTCAGCTTTGTGCCGGAGCGCGCCAGCAGGTAGTCGACGAAGCGGGTCTGCGGGATGGTGACGAGAACGAAGACGAAGCACACGGCGGTCACCGCGGAGAGGTTGAAGTCGTTGGCGGAGTAGATCTTCGCCTGGCTGAAGGCGTCGATGATGCCGACGACGATGACCAGCGCCGTGTCCTTCTGCAGCCCGATGAACTGGCTCAGCATGGGCGCGGCGATGTTCCGCGACATCTGCGGCAGGATGACGAACCTGAGGACGTCCGGCTGCGAGAGGCCCATGGAGAGCGCCGCGGAGGTCTGCCCCGGGTTGATGGACTCGATGCCGGCGCGGTAGAGCTCGGCGTTGTACGCGCTGTAGGTGAGCGCCAGGGCCGCGATGGCGTAGACGATCGGGTCGCCCTCGCTGAGCACGGGTACCTCGGTCAGGGGCAGACCGAAGCAGACCAGGTAGATCAGCACCACGGACGGAATGCCGCGGAATACGTCGATGTACGCGATCGCCAGCACTCGAACCGGCCAGAAGCCCTTGCCCGGCAGGAGCCGTGCCACGGCGAGGACCAGGCCGAAGAGCATGGCCAGGATCTGGGCGCCGACGGCGATCTCGATGTTGATGACAAGAGCCTTGAAGACGTCTCCCAGACTCTTCGTCATGAACGACATGTTGAAGAAGGTCTTCTGCACCGCACCGTCGTTGGTGAAGACGAGCAGGCCGGCGACTGCCACGACGGCCACGAACCCCGTCAGGCCCAACGAGGACACCGATGCGTTCCGCGACCGGGCGGCTGCGACCCGCGACTCGGTGTAGCGCCCGGCCTCCCACTCCTCGTCCGAGAGCCTGTTGCGCTGGTGGGCCAGCAGAAGCGGGCCGCCGAGAACGACGACCGGCAGCACGACTCCGAAAACGAGCCGGGGCATCTGGCCGGTGGTGAGCGTTCCAGCGAACTCGTAGCACAGCACGACGGTCAGCAGGGCGAGGATCGCTGCCCCACCGAGGTATCCCGAGGTGCGCAGTGGACGAGCCGGGGCGAAGCCTTGTCCGTCGGGTGCGGATCTGTCGGTGGAATCCTTGTCGAGCGTTCTGGCACCCATCTTCACGCGCTCCAGTCAGGAAGTGCGCCCGGGTCGCCGCCGAGGATCGGGTTGAGCCACTTGTCCATGATCGACTTCAAGGTGCCGTCCTTCTCCATGTCGGCGAGGATCTGGTTCACCACCTCGACGTTCGGCGACCCCTTGGGGAACAGCGGGGCGACATCGCCGCCGACCGGGTACCTGCCGATGACCTTGAGCTTCCCGTCCGACTTGGCGGCACGGGGCATGACGGTCGCGGTGTCGTTCAGCGCGGCGTCGATCTGACCGGAGAGTACGGCGTTGAAGAGGTCGTCATTGGAGTTGAACACCCGGACCCGCTTGGGCTTCAGGGTGTCGTTGGCGAACTTCAGCTGGAGTGATCCGGCCAGTACGCCGACAGTCGAGTTCTTGATGGTGGACTGGGAGAGCCCGGAACCGTTCTTGGTGAGGACACCGGTCTCGTAGGTGTTGTACGGGGTGGAGAAGTCGACGGCCTTGCGCCGTTCCGGGGTGACGAGGATGTCCCACACCGCGAAGTCGAAGTTCGACGTCTTGGCTGTCACCAGCGCCTCGAAGGAGGCGTTGACCAGGGTGATCTTCTTGAGGCCCGCCCGGTTGGCGATCTCCGCGTCGAGGCAGTACATGTAGCCGCCGTCGACGGTCTCCAACGTGTTGCCCCGGTATCCCGCAGGGAAGGGCAGCGAGGCGGCGACGGTCAGTTCACCCGCCTTCTTCGTCTTCATCTCATGGATCTGGGGGTTCTTGGTGACCTCGCAGTCTCCGAACGGTTTCGCCTGATGCGCGGAGTCCGCTCCGGCCCCGCCGGAACAGGCTGTGAGCGCGACGAGGGAAGTGGCTATGGCCACTACGCCGCTGATTCTCAGTGACTTCTTCATGTGCGACCTCTGGGGAGGATGACTTCGGAGTACGAAGAGCAGCCCGAGTCCACGCCATGCACTGCCGCGCGAACCTTGGAACATCACTGATATTTCAGTGATGTGGGACAGAGGTTATACAGGGGCGTACGTTTTTGGCCAGACCTTGTCGCAAAGTAGATGTGAGGCAGCGTCGTAGCTGTGCGACCGGTGACAGGGCCACCGTTGCGCCGACCGGACCGGCGGCCGTCCGGTTCAACGACTCGGCTGCCGAGTGCCCGCCGTCGGACACTTGGCCGCGCTCCGGCCCGGATCGCGAGCTCTCTTTGTCTGCGCGGACGCGATGAATGCAAAGCGGGACGTGTCATCACCTTTCATCGACCGTGCATGAACAAGTCAGCCTGAAGTGTGGTGTTGCTGATCCCCTGGACGTGGTCGGCCTTGGAGCTATGGCGATTTCGGACGGTGCGGTCGCAAAGACCGAAGGATTGGGAGTGGGCGGGTGTGTCTGTTCGCGGACGAGGCGCTCGTCTGTGAAGAGCCGCCCGCCCGTTTCGACCGGCCGGCCAGCTCATGGCTGAGGTGTAGATGGTCGAAACGCAGGACAGTCACGCTGCGCGGAAAGACCCGGTGCGGGGCCGGGAAGGTTTGCCGGCGGCTCGCGGCGTCCGGCGTGGTGGATCGCAAGGTGGAGCATCGGCCGCGTACAGGCCCGTACTCGGGTCCGACGTACTGCCTCGTACTCGGGTGATGCGGCAGAGCGGCGAGGAGTCGCATCGGGCGTCACGAGTCGGTGAAGCCGCCCGGCCGCAGCGCTGGGCGCGGACGCGCCCAGCAATCCGAAGTCATATGTGTGCCCGAGTGCGGAGCCCCTCCCCCGCTGAGCCCCCCGCTGAGCCCCCCCGAGGCGGCGATCCCCGGACCAGATGGTTTATCGATGAACAACTTCTGTGGGAGCGCCTGAGAGCGTGCGGCCCGACTGCGTTCTTCATGCCAGGAAACCGCATTCACGGCCATACAGCCGGGGTCGAGCCCGCCGCGCACCGGCCGCCCCGAGGGCGTTTCGGCGTGGATACGGACGCGATTCGACCCAGGGACGGTCCCGATGACCAAGGGTGGGCCTTGGTGCTCCAGCGCTGTCTGGCCCCTCTCCCCCACCGCTGGAGTGGGGCTTCCCGAAAGTTCTTCCGCCGTGCTGGATCGGCCCACGTGCTTCAGGATGATCGCGATGGAACGAGGCCTTGGCGGCCCGTGGCGTCACACGATCCGGGCGTCGCCTCAACACCGGATCGGGAGCGTCTCATTGCGGGCGGGTGACGTGCTGTCCCCTCGGCCAGGGCCTCGCGCTGCTTCGGCTACTCCGTCGGGGGCCTGCCTGGCAGAGCGAGGCGCTGCTGTCTAAGGAGCCTGCGTCGTTGCGTAGAGGTCGTTCGGCAGATCGTGCACAGATGACGTGTGGGCCGACATGCTGGGGCGACCCTCGTACGGGTCCGCCATCGCTGAGATCGCCGCAGAACGCCGATCGAATCGATCTTAAATGAAGGGGATCGACGCTGTCGGTAACGGCATCAGTCGGCGGAATGGCTGAGAGAACTGCTGGCCCGTGCCGTGCTTCGCTGCATCCGCAGGAGGCACAGAGCATTGCTCCATGGGGAGCAGGCTGGGAGGGCATGGCCTCACAGCATCTTTCTTCCGGTCGGTCCGAGACGGATAGGACTCCGACCGATTCCTGGGCGGATCCGGTGAGGTTTCCTCGGCTGGGAAACCTCGATCGGTGATCCGTCCACGCTGGTTCTCCTCCCAGCTTCACGGATGAGCGGGCACCTGGCTCGGGTCGTCATGGGTACGGGACTGTAGCCATGCCCGAACAGCGGAAGACCTTCACCTGATCCTGTCTTTGTCTTGTTCTCCGAACCCTTCTTGGCCTATCGGTAGACCAGCATGTGTGACTCGGCGGATCGTATGGCGGGAGGAATGGTCGGAGGAGAGATCGTTGATTCTGGCATCCGAAGGCTGGCCTGCTGCTTGGCTCTCCCGTAGGTGTCGAGTGCCCTCGTGCCTGCCGATCTCATCTTGTCCATGGATGCCTCATTGTGTTCACGGGTGTGGTTCATGGATTTCCCTGCGTGCACTCCATCCAGTTGGTGTCACGAAGAAGGTTCTATCGGTGCAGAGTGTCCATGAAGACACCCAGGGGTCCGAGAGAGTGGACCACCTTGGCATGGTGCTCTCCGGGGGCGCATGGAGTGAGAGAGAAGCAAGATCTGCTGGATGGACGGTGCGCTAGTCCGCCGTCGGTGAAGAGGGCAACAGACCGGGCAGAAGCGATGGGTGGCATCTACCTGATGGTGAAGTCGGTTGATGTCTCTGGTCGAGTGCGGGGGTGCTTCCGCGTCGACGGCAGGAGGCCAGGTAGCAGTCAAGAAGGCTGTTTGGGTTCGTTTCACCATGACCAACACATCACTTCGGACTGCTCAGACGTGCCGTGGAGGTGATGCTCAAGACCTGTCTGAACGCGTAGAATGAGGGTGTCTTGTTCGAGAGAAAACAGGCTCTGACCTGCGAAAACAAACATTGGCGCAAACATGGACGCAAGCTTGGACGCACATGTGGAGTCACGCTTGAAGGCGAGTGGATCCAACAGCGTCTCACTTCACTTGAAGGGTTATGTAGATGCACGTGGATCCACTTGCCTGGCAAAGTGTCATGGGTTCCATGTTGATGCAGGTGCTTCTATGCGCCTGCATCAACGTTGGTCTGAGCACGTGATAGTGAGTCGGTTTGCGAGTCGGTATGCAGGTGCGCGTGCGGGCCTGTTTATCGGTTACGCCACTGATGGGCGTACGCGCCATCGTGCAGGTCGGCTGCGCAGCATCCCTCGGGGTCCATCCGTATGCGAGGTGCTTCACGGAGTGTCATACGCGGAAGAGGGTGTGCCGGTGGACGTGACGACAGGCAGCCCCGCGTACGTAGGTGCGGGCCGCTGTGCAAGTGAGCCATCGGGCAAGGGTGTGAGTCGGTCTACTGGTTCGAGTGACGGTTTCCTGGCATGCGGGCGGTTTCATCAGGCTGCAAGCAGGGTCAGGTGTCGGTGTGCGGGCCCGCCGGCATGCCAGTACGGAGACACGGGAGCGGGTTTGTTGCTTCGCAGGGAGGACGGCCTGCCCGCAAGTCGGCATCCGCGCTGGTGGGTGGATTCGACGGCAGATCAATGTGATGACTCACTGCCGAGTGGGTCCGTCTGTCCGGTGGCGGGCATGAGTGCCGGGGGGCATGCCCGGTGAAGCGTGAGTCCGTGAGGCAGTTCAACGGAGGGTTGCCCAGAAAGTCGCTCGGCTGGTTGATTCGTCCGCACAGTGCTGGGTGGGGAGGGAGACGGGGCGGCGAATCGGGGGACCAGCCCGCGCGTAAAGCTGCTGGTCGGCCTGGTGGATGATTGATCACCATGCGCGTCGGCGAGATTGGTTACGGGTTGGCCGGTCAAGGGGTGAGGCTGTGACCCCGCAGAGGAGTGTGCCGCCCCTGTAGACGGTGTGCCTGCGGGATTGGTGATCTATGGGCAGGGAGGCAGAGGGCGAGGCGAGGGAGCCTGCTCGCCGCCTTGCTGCTTGTCCGGCAGACCCGCATCCCTGACGGTTAGTGAGCCGATCGGTGTGTTGGGCGGCAAGCCCCGAGGGTTTCCTGATAGCGTGTGCTGCGGTTTGATCCACAACTGGGCTGGAGGTGACTGTTCTTGTGGGTGTGCCAGGAGTGGTCATCGCAGCCCACTCCATTGAGGAAGGCACGGTGGAGCGAGCAGGTTGAGAGGCAAGTGAATCAACCTGAGGAAAAGCGGTGCGGCTTATGTGGAGGTCAACTCAGAAGAGGCCGCTGACCTGGCGGGACGGGGCCGCCGAGGGGCTTTTCGCGGCCAGGCCCCTGCCCTTGAGCCCTACCTCGCACCGTCATGGAGCGGTTTGGAGCGCAGGATCGTTCTGGGTGAAGTTCTGACCATGCAAACAGTTCAAATCGGGCATACAGCGCCCTCTTTCCGGGCCTGAACCAGAGTGAGAGGACCCATGTCCAGTCCCTTTGCAGCACCTGACGTCCACGCCCAGCTGCCGGCGATCCCCTGGGCCTCGCTGTCGCACATCTTCATGTTCGGCAACGGCAAGGGAGGCGTCGGCAAGTCCTCGGTCTCCGCCAACGCCGCCGGCAAGGCCGCGCGCAGCGGCCTGCGGACGCTCATCATCGACTGCAACGCCCAGGGCAACATCGCGCGCGAACTCGGCTACAAGAAGGCCGAGTGGAACGACGGGGGAGCAGGGCTGCTCGAATCCCTTCGGGCAGGTGCTCCGCTGAATCCGCGTGAGAACGTGCGCGAGAACCTTGATGTGGTCATGGGCGGACCGGCACTCGGTGACGAGTTCGGCATCTTCTTCCATACGCTTCTCGCCAAAGAGGGCCCGCACGCTTACCTGCGGCTGCTGATGTGCCTGCTGCCCATCGCGCACAGGTACCAGATCATCGTCCTCGACACGCCTCCCGAGAACCCCTCCCTGCAGCGGCTCGCCCTGTCGGCCGCGCGGTGGCTCATCATCCCGGTCAAGAGCGACGGCGGCGCGGAGGACGGGCTCGCCCAGATCGGCCTTGAGTTCTCGTACGTCAAGTTCGTCAGCCAGATCAACCCGCACATCGCGCTTCTCGGCGTGCTGCTGTTCGACACGGGGCGTACGTACACCGGGATCCACGCCGATGTGCGGCAGCAGGTCCAGAAGGTGCTCGGGCAGGAAGCCCATATGTTCAAGCACCTCATCGGGCACACCGAGTCGGTCGCTCGGCTCGTGCGTAAGCGTGGTCTGCTCGTGTCCGAGCTGGCCGAACGGCGGAGCGGCGGAGACCGGAGCATTCCGGAGACCGTCAAGGGGCTGGCCGCCGACTATGAAGGCTTTACCGAAGAAATGTTCGCTCGGGCTCTTGAACTGAGGAAGGAAACTGCGGCATGACACCGCCGAAGGGCAAGAAGCGCGGGGACGAGGACGACGGGCAGAGCATGTCCGACGAAGGCGTCGGCAATCTGTTCAGCGGGGGAGGGGCGCCTTCCAGCGCGCTGGCGGGCTGGGCGAGCCCGCCAGCAGTGCAGCCGACCGTCGCCCCCGTCCAGCCCACCCCGGTGGTGGAGCCGACGCGTCCGGTGTCGGTGATCCCGCAGCCTTCGCGAGAGGTTGTCGAGGAACCTGACACGGTCGATGACGCGGACACGGCCAAGCCGGTCGGGTTCTACGTCTCCACGAACGTCGCGAACCGGTTCCGTAAGCACCGCAAGCAGACCGACCTCACCCACACGCAGATCGTTCTCCTCGCCGTCGAGGCGGCCCTGGAGAAGGGCATCACGCAGGTGGTCGAGGACGCGCGCAGGGCGCCCAAGTTCCAGTCGAAGCTGTTCGCCGTCAAGCCCGATGACACGGATCTGCGTGGTCTCGGCCCGGTTCAGTTGCAGTACAAGCCGACCAAGGCGCAGCGCGGGATCATCAACGGGCTCGTTGCCGAGTCCGGGCTCCCGGATCACACGAAGTTCCTGGCGATCGTTCTCGACCAGTTCCTGCCGGGACGCCGGGACGTGTGACGATCGGCGAGAGAAGCCGATGCGGGGGAGGAGGCGGGGGAGCGGGTGTCGGGGTGGCCCGGTGCCCGCCCCGCGATACGCCGCGTGGCGCGGATCCGGGAGCGCTCCGCGCCCGTGGTGGTCACCGCAGGAAGGAAGGCGAGCGTGACTGACCGGGACCGGACTGCTGCCTCGGCGGCGCCCGGGCGTCGGGGATATGAGCGAACTCGGTGGAGCAGGCGAATTCGGCGGAGTGGGCGAGGCCGAACCGATGATGCGTGACCTTCCGGAGCGGGAACCAGCCACCACGGGGGAGAGCGCAGAACCGGTCGGACCCGACGGACTCACCGTCGGCCGGGCGGCCGCGCTCGTCGGAGTCAGCGTGAAGACCTTGCATCACTGGGACGCGATTGGCCTCGTACGTCCGAGCGAGCGCACCTGGGCCGGGTACCGGGTGTACTCGGGCGACGACATCGCCCGGATCCACCGGGTCCTCGTCTATCGAGAGCTCGGGTTCCCCCTCGCCCGGATCGGCCGGATCCTCGACGACCCGGCCGCCGACGCGCGCCACCACCTGCGTCGGCAGCGGGCAGCGCTCATGGAACGCATCTCGCGACTGCAGACGGTGGTTGGCGCGGTCGACCGCATGCTGGAGGTCTCGTACACGGGGATGCGGCTGACGCCAGAGGAGCAGGTCGAGATCTTCGGCGACGACTGGCGGCCCGACTGGATCGGCGAGGCCGAGGAGCGCTGGGGCGACAGTGCGCAATGGGCCCAGTACGCCGAGCGGGCCGACGGGATGACGCCGGAGGACTGGAAGGAGGTCGCGGCGGCCACCGAAGCTCTGAACGCCGACCTCGCCGTGGCCAGGCGCGGCGGTGTCGCACCCGGCTCCGAGAAAGCGAACGCTCTCGCGGAACGGCACCGTGCACTGATGTCGACCTACTTCGATTGCACGCACTCCATGCAGGCGTGCCTGGGGCGGATGTTCGTCGGCGAGCCCGGATTCGCCGAGTACTACGACGCGTTGGCACCGGGGCTGACCGCCTGGCTGCGCGATGTGATCTTCGCGAACGCCCGCGGGCACGGCGTCGACCCCGAGTCGGCGACGTGGGGGTGACCGGCGCCCTCTCACCGCCGGGGTCGCCCCGGCGGTGGCTCGGCCCCGGCCGCCAGGCCCGATGGATTCGCCCCGATGGTTCGCCCCGATGGTTCGCCCCGACGGGCTCGTCCCGATGGGTTTGTCCCGACGGGCTCGTCCTGAGCACCGGATATGCGACGAGTCGGTCAATGAGCTCGTCTCGGCACGTCGGCCGGCGATCCGGCCTCCACGGGACGCTTTCTACGGGACGTTTTCCACGGGCCGATCACGGCCGTGACGGCTTGACCCTGACGCAACAGGAGGCCCTACGGTCTCGTGCCATGAAGATCATTGTTCATGACACGGCGTCCGCCATGCTCGACCTCCTGCGGCGACCGCCGGAGGAGCGTCCCGACGCCCTGCGAGACATGCTCAGCCCGATCCAGAAGGTGATGGGCGATATCGACCTGGTCGGGATGCGCGACCACCCGGACGGCTGTTTCCGGATCGACCGTGAGGACCCGAGGTATCTGCCCGCCCTGCGCCGGATGAGGCAGGAGCGTGTGTGGGAGCGGGTCGAGGACTCGCTCGCCGCCGCGTGGGAACGGATCGACGCCGCGGTGCCCGGCATCGGGCACGCCGAGACCGTGCATGTGGTCGTGGAACTCGGCAACCCCGACGACGACCATCTGACGCGCCGCAGCGGGGGTTACGCCGGCATGGGCGGCATCCCGGGCGCGATCCACCTGGTGATCTGGCCCACCGAAACGAGCCTGCGTCTGATCGGTCACGCCGCCGCGCACGAGCTCCACCACAACGTTCGGTACGCGAACGTGGTCTGGGACCCCGTGTCCGTCACGGTCGGCGAGCACGTCGTCGCCGAGGGGCTCGCCGAGGCGTTCGTACGGGAGTTGGCCGGCGATCAGGCCATGGGCCCCTGGTCGAAGAGCCTGACCGGTGCTGAGCTGGACCGGGCCCACGAGAAGATCACGGCCGACATCGACGTGGCCGGAATGCAGAACCTGACCGCGTACGTTCTCGGCGATGCCACGGCCCAGCGCATGGGGCAGCCTCCGGTCGGGCTCCCGGACTTCGCCGGATACTCCGTCGGACTACGGATCGTGGACGCCCACTTGGCGGCTTCGGGGCTGACCGCCAGCCAGAGCACTGCCCTTCCAGCGCGGGAAATCCTCCGCAACGCGGGCGTACAGACCAGTTCGTGACCACGGTCTGAAGGGGGAGGGAACGGCATCCGCACGGCTGCGGCTCCGACTCGGCCCGGAGCCTTCCCGCCCCGAGGCCCCGTGCCCGGGACGTGCCCACGCTCCGGGGCAGGCGCACCTTCGGGCAGGCGCGCCCCGGGGCGTGGCAGAGCCGCGGCCTTGTTGCCCCAGACCG
Organism: Streptomyces sp. NPDC052042; assembly: GCF_044548345.1. Classification (NCBI taxonomy): domain Bacteria; kingdom Bacillati; phylum Actinomycetota; class Actinomycetes; order Kitasatosporales; family Streptomycetaceae; genus Streptomyces; species Streptomyces sp. NPDC052042. The sequence continues at coordinate 161,550 of NZ_JBIUBU010000017.1, forward strand.
AGGCCAGTTCGGTCAGCAGCACGCCCCGGAACAGCATCTCCTCCCACACCGGATTGATCAGTGCGAATGCCACGACGCCCACAACCGAGAGCCAGAGCGGGAGGCGCTGGAGCTCTCGCAGGAATTCGGCCGGCTCGGGCCGCACCGTGAGTGCCTGCGAGCGGCCGGGGGAGGGGGAAGCAGGTGGGCGCCCGCCTGCTGTGGCACCGGAGCGTCCGGCCGTCGAGCGGCCGAGGGTGCGCTTATGGAAGAGGCGCGCTTATGCACGGTCCGCCGTCGAGGGCCTCTCAGGACCCGGTACAGCCGCCGTCGACCGGCATCGCCGTGCCGGTGACGAAGGACGAGCGGTCGCTGCAGAGCCACGCCGCCGCCTGAGCCACCTCCACAGGCACCGCCATGCGCTTCTGCGCGGTGCGTACGACGAACTCGTGCTCCAGCGCGGGGTTGGCGGAGACGACCTCGTCCATCATCTCGGTGCGCGTGCTGCCCACGACGAGTGCGTTGACGCGGATTCCCCGTTCCCCGTACTCCAGGGCGGCGGCCTTCGTCAGGCCGATGACGGCGTGCTTGGCGGCGACGTACGGTGCGGAAGCGCCCGTGCCCCGCAGGCCCGCGACGCTGGAGGTGTTCACGATGGCCCCTCCGGCACCGGACTGCAGCATCACCGGGATCTGCTGACGCAGGCAGTTCCAGACGCCCCGTACGTTGACGTCCATCGTGTGTTCGTAGACCTCGTCGTCCATCTCGTGCAGATCGGTTCCGGCCGTGGCGAAGCCCGCGTTGTTGAAAGCCGCGTGCAGACCGCCGAACTCGGTGATCGCCGTGTGCACCGCGCGGGCCACGTCCTCGCTCCGCGCCACGTCTCCCGGCACGGCGACGGCTCTGCCGCCCGCTCGCGAGATCTCCGCGACCACGGAGTCCAGCTTCCCGGCTCTTCGCGCCATCAGGACGACCGCGGCCCCCTCGGCTGCGAACAGCCGGGCCGCGGCTGCTCCGATACCACTGGAGGCGCCGGTGATCATCGTGACCTTGTCGTGCAGCATTCCCTGCTCGGTGCCCATCGTGTCGACTCCCCTTGCGCGTAAGCGCGCTGGTCCATGGCGCTTCGAATCTCATCCGGTGGCGGGACGGGCTGTGTCCCTTTCGGCGTCGGGGCTGCCCAGCGATACGGATCGGACGGGCCCCGGGACGATGGGGTCAGTCGCGCCAGACCGTGCCGGCTGCGGCTTCCTCGTCCAGCGTTCTCAACAGCCTGTCGTCGATGGCGTCGAGTGACCCGACGATGTGGCGCGTACCGACCTCGCGCATCAGCTGCCGCTGGAAGCTGTGCTCGAAGGAGCTGGGATGACCGATGAACGGCATGTTCAGAGACTTCGCGGCTTCGGCGACCCGGGCCACATCGTCGACGACGAGTACTTGGTCGTGCTCAAGGCCGAAGAACTCGGTGGCGATCTCATGGATGCCGGGGCGGAAGGCATCGGTGCAGATGTACCCGGGGCCGTCGAAGAGGCCGGCGAACTCGCCGAGGAACCTGTCGAAGTGCCCCTTCTCCAAGCCGCCGTAGCACACGGTCTCCAGCCCCAACGCCCTTGCTCGGCGAACCAGTTCAATGGCACCTGGAGTGACCCTGACGGGGTGGGCGTCGAGGAATTCGGCCCGTTCCTCGAAGTACGCGGCCAGGACGTCGTCGGGGCTGGAGCCGGGGCTCAGGATGGTGCCGGTCCGGGGGCCGGTCGGGGTCCCGGCGCCAGGTCCAGAGCTCGAACCGGAAGGCGATCCCGAGCCCGAAACCGATCCCGCCCCCGAGTCCGACCCCGAAGCCGGGCACTGGCCTCCACCTCGGCCGGGGCCGAGCTCAAGACCGAGAACCGCTGCGATCTCGCGGGCTGCGATGTGCCGGGGCTGGGAGAAGATACGGCGCTCTACATCCGCCGTGTAGGTGGCGCCGCGGCGGGTGAGGAAACCGTGGATCACCGGGCTGAAGGTGTCGTTGAGCAGGACGCCGTCGATGTTCAGCGCGACGAGGCGGATCTGCCGGGTTCTCGTGACCATGACGCTCCTGTGCGGACGGGGGCGGAAGGTGCGGAAGGGGAGAAGTGCCTTGCCGGGACGGTGGCGTGTATGACGATGGTGTGTATGGCGGTGTGCGTACGCGGACGGCCCGCATACGCGCCGACGCTGTTCAGTTCTGTGAGGAGAGCAGTCGCTCCAGACGGTCCGTGCTCACCTGGGTCCGCGTGATGGCGGTGGGAACGGCGATGCCCGGCAGCAACAGGTGCCACATGCGTATGACCCGGTCCGCGAGGTCCTTGCGCCCACTGACCACGGTGGCGACGGTCTGCATGCCCGTACACGACTCGACGACGAACTCGGCGACCGCGAGTGCATCGACACCGGGTCGGAGGTCGCCCTTCTCGGCCGCCACCGCCAGACACTCGGCCATGATCTCCGACCAGTCCCGGTACGGGCTGGAGTCCTGTATGCCGAAGGTCGCCTGTTCACTGGTCAGCCGCACACCGGCGCGCAGGATCGGATCCATCTGGAGCTGGTGCGACCAGATCAGGGTGAGGTCGACCAGACGTTGGAGGCCAGTCGACTCCAGCCACGGGACGACCGTTCCGGCCTGAGCGTTCATCAGCGACCGGGCCAGTGCCTCTTTCGACGCGAAATGGTGGTACATGGCACCCGAGGTGACTCCGGCGCGCGCCAGGATCCGGTTGATGCTCGCGCCGACGAAGCCGAACTCGTCGAACACTTCCGCAGCCGCTCGCAGGATCGACTCACGGGTCTGTATCGCCCGCTCCTGCCTCGGCTTGCTCATCGCCACCTCCATAAACAATAGAGAACGCTTTTGATCGTATAGGCCGTCTCCAGGGCCTGGAGGGGAAACAGGACGAGCGGTCTGTTCGTTGCGGCCGCCGGGCTGCCCTCCATGCTCGACCCCTCTGGAGAAGGCTGTTGACCTGCGGATATGGGGCAGATGTGGCACAGGGGGCAGGGCGATGGTGGCCCTGCGCTCGTGAATCGCGAGGTGTGTGATGTGGCTTCTATTCGTATGTGTCAGGAGTTGCCGAGAGGAAGGAAATCGCCGCTATATGGTGATTCCGGCGCCAGAAGGTTCTGGCTGATTTTCATGTGAAAACCCGCCGTGGCGACACGACCCCGGGGAGTTGCCCGAGGGTCTTGAGCGGCTGTTGCGGGATGAGGAAGGTGCTCGGGAGAGCGGGAGCGGGACCGGGAAACGGGTGCTGCACGTATTCACCGGTCCTTCCGCCTCTACTGCGCAATTCGTTGCGATGCCGCACGGATGCTCAGGGGTGGCATGGTCGACCACCCGGCGCTCGTCGTCCATGACGGAGGCGGATACCCCTCGTTGCGGCATGGTCCGGATTACTCCGAGGGCGAGCGCCGGGTGAAGCGGAGCGGGGGTCAGATTTCGGCCAGGTCGGTCATGCCGGCCGACGCGGTGAACATGGGCTCGCCGCTCTGCCGGGCAACGACCCGTACGCCCCGGTCGGCGCCCTCCGGCGGGGGAGTGATGGCGCTCGACTCGATCCAACATGGGGAGTCGAATTCCACGTAGCGGTGGAAGTGGATGTCCATGTAGGTCGGCGTCTCGCTGCTGGGAGCGGCGGATGCGGACAGGGCGTGACCGGCTTGTCGGATCGCCTCCAGAAGCAGCATGCCGGGCACGTGGTCGACGGGGTGGTCGAACAGGACGGGATGGGAGGTGTCGACGCGTAGCTGCCAGTGGTGCTCGCGTGCCGTGGGGGTGAGGACGACGTCCTGGGCACGGTCGCGGGCGACCGTGGCGGGGCGGACCGGGGGCGTCGGGGGAGGGGCCTCGCCGTACATGCGGGGCACGTCGCCGCGACCTTGTCGAATGCGCTGGTAGACGGCCGGGGCATGGATGCCGAACCGGGTCGATGCCACGGCCAGCAGCACATCGTCCCGGACCGCCTCGATATCCATCCGCATCGTGACGGGAACCGACCTTCGGAGTGCGATCTCCGAGCAGCGGATGTGGAGTTCGACTTCTGCCGGTGTCGCTTCGGTACGCATGGCCCGGGGGTGCACCCGGAACTGGAAGCGTGACCAGCTGAGCTGGTGCCCGAAGGGCACCTCGTATGCGACGTGGGCGAGCAGCGGAAACGTCTGCCGCACCGTTTCGCAGAGTAACAAAGGGTCGTGAAATCTGGATCCGGATATATAGAAACTGTGACTGCGCGGCCACTGGGCAGTGACGGCGAAGCGGTCATCACCCATTTTGTGCCAACTGGTCAGGAAAACTTCTGCGAGCGCCGCACGATGCACGTACTCCTTGGCGACGGTGGTGGTCAGAGCGGGACGTGGAACGGCGGGACGTTCAGTCGTGATGAGCATGCCTCTCCCCTGGGGCTTGCTGACGCGGAACCTCCGGCCGCTGAGGCCGTCGAGGTGCTCAGTAAAATAAAGGCTGCCTGATTTGTTTGTCGAGAGTGCCCCGTGAGCCCGGTGTTTCCAGGTGGGGGTGTGGCGAAGGCTCCTGGGCGAGATCGCGTCTTGATCTTGGTCTGTTTGCCGGGGATTTTCGTATGGGGGCGGGGTGGTGGGCGGCCACTCGTTGACGAAGGGGGCGGCCTTCGCTGAAACGCACGCCGGTGCACGCATCGATCCGCAGGGTCGACCTCTTTCCGGAGAATTCTAAATGTGAATCTACGGAATGGCCCGTTGCTTCAATCCGTATGAATGCGAAACGGCATGATTGTGTAAGTGATTTCACTCCGGGGCGCTTCGGCAACCGCAGGCCGCCTTTGCGAGCAGGGTGGCAGACGACGCTCCGGGTGTCTCCCACGCGCCGGACTCTCCCGTGGCCGCGCTGCGGTCGCTCCTGCGGTGTCCGGCAGCTCGGTGTCCGGTGACTCTGCCGAGCGGATACAGGAGTTGGGCTGCCCCGGCATGGGGGAGGCCGTGCGCGGAGGGCGCGCACCGTGCGCCGAATGGGTGCGGCGGGCCGTACTCAGGGCCGGGCGGCTGGAAGCCTCCTGGGGGCGTCAGGAGGCTCCGGAGCGGGACCGCCGGACAACCATCCCACCCGCGCAGGCATCCAGAGGGTTCCGAGACGTACGCCGGGCCGCGCCCCGAAGCCGCCTGAGCCTCCTGAGTCGCCTGAGCCGCCTGAAGGCGCACCCGGGAGCGGGCGTCTCCGGGAGAGGCACGTCATGCCGGAACCCCGCCCACGCTGAACGGAGTTCTGGCGTGAACGGGGTTCCGTTGTGAACGGGGTTTCGGTGCTGAACCGGGCTCCGGGTGAGTGGAGCTCGGATGCTGAACCGGATTCAGGCGGGAGCGGGCCTTTCCCGTGATTGCCGTAGCCGGTCAGGCGTCCCGGTAAGGACGACCCGCTTCCCGGGGTGTCAGGCGCGCTTGGAGCGGCGGCGGGCCGCCACGACCAGGCCGGTGCCCGCGGCGAGCACCACGGCGGTGCCGATGACCAGCGGGACCGTGCCGCTGCTGCCCGTCGAGGCCAGGTCGCCACCGCCGGTGGCGGGCGACGTGCTCTGCGACGGGGCCGGGGTGCCCGGTGCGGCGGGCTCCGACGCCTCACCGGTCGGCGTACTGCTCGCCGGAGGCGGGGTCGCGGAGGCCGGCGGGGTGCTCTCCACCGGCGGGGTGGTCTCGGGGGTGCTGCTCGGCGTCGGCGTGGCCGACGGAGTCTTGCCGGGCTCCGGCAGGCAGCCGGTGAACGGGAAGTGGTGCGTCTCCGCCCCGCCCGAGCCGTGCAGCGAGGCCACCCACACCGAGCCGTTGATCGGCGCTGCGGTGCCCAGTTCCAGGTGTGCCTGGGGTGCCAGCACGCTGCCGGGCCAGGCGGCCTTGCTGCTCTTGGTGATCGTCGTGGCCTCGGGGAAGTTCCAGAGCAGCTTGGCGCGGACCTTGCCGCCGGCGGCGCTCTGGAGCTTGTCGTCCAGGACGAAGCTCTGGCCGTCGGACAGGAAGAAGCCGGTGGTACCCGCCTTCGCCATGTCGTAGGCAGCGCCGCTGACGTTGACGATCGTGGTCGAGCCGGCCGGGACCTTGATGTAGATGTCCTTGGCCTGTTCCAGCTGCGCGGCGGTCACGTTGAAGACGTTGCGGGTGCTGTCGCTGCCCGCCAGGGTGAGCTTGCTGCCGTCCGGCGTCACCGTGGCACCGGCGGTCGTCGCCTCGCCGGCCAGAGCGGAGGAGTAGGACCGGAGCTTGGCGAACTCCCCGTCGAAGTCGATCAGGTCGGCCTTCTGGCTGAACGTGCCGGCGTGCAGGCTGACGGGCGTGTCGCCGACCTTGCCGCCGACGACCGCATTGCCCTTCATGACCACGGTGGCGGACGAGCCGTTGAGGAGGCTGCCGCGGACGACGAGCGAGGCCCGGCCGGGCAGGGCGCCGACTTCTGCCGCCGTCAGCTCGTTGGCGACACTGAAGCCGCCGCGGAAGTCGGCGTTACCGCCGACGGCCACCGCACCCTCCGCGTCGGGGGAGTGGACGTTGTCGCCGAGGACGAACTCGCCGTACTTGCCGGCGATACCGAAGGCGTCGGTGGTGCACGCGGCCGAATCAGCGGGTGCGGCCAGTGCGGCCGGGGCGGCCGTGAGGCCGAGTACGAGGGCTCCACCGAGCGCGGCGGCTGCGGCGGTTGCGGATATGCGCATGGGGCTAGGTTCTCCCGCGGAGTGATTGAGAAGATTTTGTGGCGGCTTTGGCCATAGTTTGCACAGAATGACACATTGGTCAAGACCAATACTCAGCGGGCTGATGAAGTGCCAGAAAACAGAAGTTTGTCCGTTATTGACGGTCTTGTGGCTTGACGGTTGCTGAGCGGAACGCATGCCCGACGGTGACGGAGCGGGCGGTGCCGCCGTCTTGTGGAGGGGCTGATCTGCGGTTTTCCGGGACTTGAGGTTCTCTTCGGCGCTTGGTCTCGCGCCCGGGTCTCGGGTCTCGCGTCTTGGATCTGGAGGCGCATCCGGCATGCCGGATGCCGCGGCACCCGGCGCGACGACCGATGTCCGCCCGGCGCGGAGGTCGGGACGGAAGCCGGTGTCCGCCCGGCGCGGAGGGAGGCGCGGAAGTCGATGCGCGCGCCCGGGTACGTAATCCCGGCGCGGTGCCGTCCTCCTGACGCATCGAGGGGGCGCGCGACCGCAGCCAGGCGCTCTCTGAACCCTGTGCCTGCACCTGGTCCGGCGCGGCCAACAACCTCCACTGCCACTTCCTCGAACACATCGGGGTATCCCCAGGCGGCTGCCGGCGGGCTTTCCCGCGCGCGGATTCGGGCAGGGAGCCCGCGCGTGCCAACCGCCTACCGGTGTGACTCACCGGGACGGAGCATCACATCCCCGACGAGCGGGGCCGCATCCACGGCGCGCGCGAACGATGTCGGGCGAGCGGCAGCTCACTGCTGTGAAGAAGACGCCCGAGTGGGCATGGCTCACCGAGGTCTCCTCGGTGAGCCTCCAGCAGTCCCTGCGGGCCTGGACACTGCCCGCCGGAACTTCTTCGACGGCCTGAAGGCCGGACGCCCACACACGGGTGCGCCGCGGTTCACATTCCGGAAGGACAACCGGCAGGCCGGGCCGTACGGCTCACCGCCAACGCCCGATGGGAGATCACGGGCTGACCCGCAGTGGACGGCCAGGCCGTTCCCGGGTCTCGGCGCCGGAGCCCTGAGATGACGCAGCGCAGTTGGCAAATCAACACGCTTGTTGGCACATGACGCTGGTGTTGCCTCGGTATTGCCCTGTGGTTACTCTCCGAAGCTTTCCTGTCACCGTTCAAGCTGACGGCTTCTCAATCGATCGCATTCGTCCTGGAACCGCCGACCGCGGAGGGTGTTCGGGTGGGCACCTGCGAAGCGTCCACCGTGATGCCCGAGCCCGCCGCGCCCGGGGGCCTGGCCCGTCCGCGGCGACTTCCGACAGCGTCTGCGGGGGTCGTCACCGCAGATGCCAACTTGTCGCCTCCGAGGTTCATGCCCACGCCGGCCGGATCCGCGTCCTTCTCAGACGCGAATCCGCTGCCAAGCGCTGAGGAGGCGGACAGTCGTGGGACGGCTACTTATCGTCACCATCGGCTGGACCGTGACTGCCCGCCATCATGTCGGATTCCCTGATTCGGCCGTCGTCGACGGGTACCTCGGGCCAGGCCTGGGGTGAAGCGTAGATGCAAACACTTACGCAAGCCCCTGATTAAACGTGGACGCAGGCTGGCCATATACGTGACTGCAAGCGTGAGCATAAACCTGGACGCAAACATGGCCACAACCATGGCCACAACCATGGCCACAACCATGGCCACAACCATGGCCACAACCATGGCCACAACCATGGCCACAACCATGGCTACAAGTATGCCCGAAAGCATGTGCACAAACATGGACGCAAACATGGAGCCAAACATGAAACTAAACAATGATGCAAACCTCTCTGTAAACCTTGCCCCCACCGCTGTCGAGGTCGTGATGAGGACGAGTCGGCCATGGCCGCCGCGCTCTGGCGTGCCGTCGTCGCGGACGGTAGCGAGTCGTGCCCCGTCTCGGAGTGCCGTTCCTCCGTCTTGGGATGCCGACCGCGAAACTCGCCGTCGGTGCCCCTACGGGTTCGGGGCGCGGTGGCGGTGCGCGATCGTCTCGGCGAGGCGCATGACCAGTTCCCTGGCGGAGGGCGGGTCGATGACCTCGAAGTGGTCGCTGAACTGGAGGAGTTGGCGCACCGCGTCGAGTCGGTCGTAGCCGACCCGCAGGACGATCGTGCCGTCCTCGGCGGCCGGTCTCGTGCTCAACAGGCGTTTGCCGAGGATCCGTTTGGCCATGTCGAGGCGGTTCGCGTCCAGACGTACGGTGACGACGAGATCCCGCGCGTCCTCCAGACTCGCCCCGAGCGCCCCGACCAGTTCGGTGAGCGTGGCGCCGTCACGTGGCCTGTGGGGTTCGTCCAGGACGTCCCAGCCCGCGAGGCGGCTGAGCGCGTACATGTGCGGTTCGCCGTCCGCGTCGGCGATGAGGTACCACCGGCCGGCGCGCAGGAGCACTCCATAGGGGTCGACGACGATCGACCGGTGGTGTTGGGCGCCGCTGTGTCGGTAGCGGACGCGCAGGCGTCGTCCACGTCGCAGGTCCTGGGCGAGTGAAGCGACGTCCGCCTCCGCGTCCTCGTCCGGGGCGAACCAGGCCCGGTGATCGATGACGACGACCTCCGCCAGCGGGATCAGGTCGTCCTTCCGCGATGCCGTCCGTCGCTGCCCGGCCCGTTGCGCCGTGAGCTTGTCCGTGGCAATGCGAGCGGCGGCCTCCAGGCCGAGCTTCTGCGCCTGGACGAGATCGATGCCGAGCACGGTGAGGAGTTCCGCCTCGGTGTCGCTCAGGCGGGACACGTCGAGCTGCGTACCGGGGAGCAGGACGATGCCGCCATATCGGCCCCGCTCGGTGAAGACGGGGACCTCGGCGGCGGCCAGCGCTTCGATGTCGCGCATCACCGTACGCACGGAAACCCCGAACTCCTCGGCCAGTTCCTGGGCGGTGGTGCGGCGCCTCGCCTGGAGGGCAGCCAGCATCGCGAGCAGCCGTTGCTGTCGATTCAAGGGACCACCTCGGTTCATCGGACCACCTGTGCCCAAACATGACATGAACTGTCATGTTTACGTGCCAGTGTTGCGGACATGGCGATGGCCCCGATGCGGGGAACCGTCCAGGACCAAGACGAAGGAGAGAGCACCATGGCGATCCCCAACCTGTTCCTGATCTATGTGACCGATATCGATAAGGCCACACGCTTCTATGGCGACTTGTTCGACATTGGACCAGTCATCACGACACCGCGTTACTGACTTCGGCGTGTCAGGGTGATGTTGGGGTGTCGAGGGTCAGGCCGGTACCGGCTATGAAGCCGTCGAGGGTGTCGGGCCGGTATTGGAGGCGTTTGAGTCGGTTGCGGACGAGGGTCTCGAGTCGTTCGAGGGCGACGACGGCGAGGCTGGCCAGGCTGCGCTT
>NZ_JBIUBU010000018.1:0-167513 GCF_044548345.1 Streptomyces sp. NPDC052042
CTCGGAACTGCATGCCGCCTTGCAGGTCAGAGGGTCTTCACCCTTCTGACCTGCTACAGCTCAGGGCCCCATGTTGTTCATGGCGCTCAACCTATTCCCGTGGGGGCCCGGGGGTGCCGGTACCCACGCCGACGACTTAGTGGAATATTCAACCATCACTCCTGGTTGCAGCAACTGTCACGACGGCCGGACCTTCCCGGTCCGGGGCTGGACGGGGCCGGGACACTCCACGAACGGTCCGTGAACGAGGAGATCACATGAGCAACAGCTATTTCGAGTACGGGACGGCCGCGGACCGCTGGGACCGCGCGCAGATGTTCTTCGAGTCCAAGCAGTACATGACCGCCGCCCGGATCCTCGAAGGGCTGGTCGAGGAGGTGCCGGAGCAGGTGTCGCCGCGGCTGCTGCTGGCCCGCGCCTACTACCACTCGGCGCGGCTGCGCAGGGCCGAGGAGGAACTGCGCGCGGTTCTGGAGCGCGACCCGGTGGAGCCCTACGCCCGGCTGATGCTCGGCCGCACTCTGGAGCGCCAGGGGCGGGACGCGGAGGCGTCCGGCCATCTGCGGATGGCGGCGGCGTTCTCCGGGGAGTTCGAGACCGAGCCGGACCGCATCGGCCGCTGAGCGGCAGCTGAGGCTCGGACAAGGACAGCGGACGGACGGCGAGGAACGAGGGCATCGGACGCGCCGCAAGGGGTGGGGGCGGGACGCGGAGGCGGATGACGCCTCCGCGTGCGGCCCGGCACCGGCTGTGGTGCGGCGCGGGAACGGACACCGGAGCCCGCCGGGAGAACCCGGCGGGCTCCGGTGTCCGTCTGCGGCGAGGGCTGGGCCGTCAGCCGGCCGCCGTGGCGGTGCGGCCCGGCCCGGCGCCTCCGGCCCTGGCCGCGTCGGCACCCGGAGCGAGGAGCCGTTCGGTCAAATGCCCGAAGACCAGTCCGAAGACGACCCAGAGGGTGGTCTGCACGGCGAGGGTCGCCAAGCGGAACTCCCACAGCAGGGTCGCCGGGAAGTCCGCTCCGACCTCGTCGAACGAGGGCAGGAACGCACAGGCGATCCCGATCAGCGCCACGTACGCGGCGGACCCGGCGACCGTCGCGTTCCAGTTGCCCAGGCGCGGGGCCAGCCGCCTGGCGAGGATGAGCGCGGCGACGGCCAGCAGCACACTGAGCGCGACCATCAGGAAGAACAACCCGGTGCGTCGGCCGATGGTGTCGGGGTTTCCGACGGCCGGCGGGTTGGCCGGGTACTTCAGGAACGGGACGACGTACACGGTCAGCAGGGCCGCACCCGCGATCAGCGCGGCGGTGGCGCGCGGCCCGAACCGGCCGGTCCGGCCGAGGGCGTAGCAGAAGACGAGAGCGGCGATACCGCCGATCGCCACGCCGAAGACCAGCACCCCGGTGGCGAGTCCGGCGGTGGACTGGAGGGTGCGGCTGACGAGTTCCTCGCCGCCGTGGTCGTGGCTGTGCGCCTCTTCGAGCGCGATGGCCGCGTCCACTCGGGACTCGCCGAGGAAGTACGCGACGGCCAGCGCGAGCGCCCCCGCGACCAGGCCGGCCAGCATGCCGCGGACGAGGAGGGCTCTGACGGATATGGAGTTCATGTGGGCTTCCCCTGGTTCGGACAGTGCGTCAGTGGCAGGGGAAACCGAGGAGGTGGCGTCCGTCGTGGACCCACTCGTGAACGCCTTCACCGGAAATGAGCGAGGTGGCGCCCTGCTCCGCGCCGACGAAGTACAGCAGGACGAGCATGAGGATGCCGAAGAAGACCGCCCAGGGGGCGATGGCCTTCAGGGAGATGGGGGTGATCGCCGGTGCGGCGGTGGTGGGAGCGGCAGCCGTCTGTGCCATGGCAGAACCTCCTGGGGGAACACGCGTCCCGATCGTGGTGCCGAGGCGAAGGTGCCGGGTCTGACTTCCCGTACGGGTACGGGTACACAGTGGCGCGACCGTGCCGGACTCTCACCGGACTTCCGTCACACCTTCGTCATGTCCCTGGGACGATACCGCCTGGGAGCGGGCACGGCCATGGGCCTCAGAGGATCGGGAACGGCTCGTTCCTGGACCGGGAGCGGCCCCCGCCCAAGGCCGGGGTAGGCCCCGACCGAGGCGGGAAGCGGCCCCTACCCGAACGGCCGGGCCCCTCATGTCATGGTGTGCGCACTCGACGTCCATGGTTCAGGGGGATCGTTCCGGTCATGACGGTGCATTTGATGTCGGTCTCACCGGCTCTCAATCCCGCGCTGCGCGAGGCCCGTTTCGACGGCGACTCCCCGCTCGACGCTGCCGGAGTCCGGCAGGCCCGGGAAGCCGCCGCGGCGGTACCGGCCGCCGACCTGTATGTGCGCACACCGTCGGAACGGTGCGCCGGCACCGCCGACGCCCTGGGGCTGCGGGCCGATCCCGAACCCGCCCTGCGCGGCTGGGACCTGGGCCGTTGGAGCGGACGGCAACTGGCGGAGGTCAGCGGGCGCGAACCCGAAGCGGTGTCCGCGTGGCTGACCGACGCCTCGGCGGCCCCGCACGGCGGTGAGTCGTTGACGGGGTTCTGCACCCGGGTGGGCGACTGGCTGGAGCACGTGGCCGACCGTACCGGCGGCGGGGGCGTCCGGGTCCTGGCGGTCGTCGACCCCTCGGTGGTCCGGGCGCTGATCGTCCGGGCGCTCGGCCTGCCGACCGAGTCGTTCTGGCGGCTGGACGTCGCCCCGCTGACTCTGACCGGACTCAGCGGCCGGGCCGGGCGGTGGAACCTGCGGTGCGGACGGCCGCTGTAGCCGACCGTCCACCACGCGGACGGCTCATGGCCGGAGTTCGAGGTGGCCTTCGGCTCGTGGCAGAGCGCGACACCGGACGTGGGCACGGCCGTCGGCGTCGCCGCGGCGGGCGCCTTCGCGCGCCCGGAGACCGGGCCGGCGGTGGTGGGCGGCGGGCCGGCGGTGCCGACCGGTATCGCCGCGCCGCACCCGGTGCGACGGCCGTGCTCCGCCCGGGCACAGGCCATGGAGTTCCCCGGCGCGCCGGGATCGACGGCCGGGTCCGAAGGTGCCGGCCGTCCCAGCCGAAACCGGTGCCGCCGCTCCGGGTGACGACCCGGCACCCGCCACCCGGGGGCTACGCGTCCCGGTACGCCTCCAGCAGCCGCAGCCAGACCTCGCTGATCGTCGGGAAGGAGGGGACGGCGTGCCACAGCCGGTCGATGGGAACCTCACCCGCCACGGCGATCGTCGCTGAGTGGAGCAGTTCGCCGATGCCCGGTCCGACGAAGGTGGCGCCCAGCAGGACCCCGCGGTCGAGGTCGACGACCATGCGGGCCCGGCCCCGGTAGCCGTCCGCGTACAGGCCGGCGCCCGCCACCGCGCCGAGGTCCTGGTCGACGGCGCGTACGCGGTGACCGGTCCGTTCGGCCTCGGCGAGGCTGAGACCGACCGAGGCGGCCTCCGGGTCGGTGAAGACGACCTGGGGAACGGCCGCGTGGTCGGCCGTGGCCGCGTGGGCGCCCCAGCGGCCGGTGTCCGTCGGTGTGCCGTGGGCACGGGCGGCGATCGCGGCACCCGCGATGCGCGCCTGGTACTTGCCCTGATGGGTGAGGAGCGCCCGGTGGTTGACGTCACCGGCCGCGTACAGCCAGGTGAAGCCGTCGACGCGGCAACTGTCGTCGACGGTGAGCCAGGAGCCGGGGGCCAGACCGACGGTGTCGAGCCCGAGGTCGTGGGTGCGCGGGGCTCGGCCGGTGGCGAAGAGGATCTCGTCGGCCACGACGCGCTTCCCCGTGCCCAGTTCCACGGTGACCGGGCCGTCCGGGGCGGGGCGGCGCACGGCGGTCACCGAGGTTCCGGTGCGGATGTCGGCACCGGCCTCCGTCAGGGCCCGTGCGACGAGTTCGCCCGCGAAGGGTTCCATCCTCGGCAGCAGTGCCCGGCCCCGGACCAGCATCGTCACCTGGGCACCGAGGGCCTGCCAGACGGTGGCCATCTCCGTGCCGACCACACCCCCACCGACGATCACCAGGCGACCGGGCACCTCCTTGGCGCTGGTCGCCTCCCGGCTGGTCCAGGGATGGGCCCCGGCCACACCGGGCAGGTCGGGCACCAGGGCGCGGCTGCCGGTGCACAGGGCCACGGCGTGGCGGGCCGTGATCCGGTGCTCGGTGCCGTCGGGTGCGGTGACGGAGACGGCCCGCTCGCCGGTGAGCCGGCCCCGGCCGCGGAAGATGTCCGCCCCGATCCCCTCCAGCCAGGTGACCTGTCCGTCGTCCTTCCACTGCGAGACGTACTCGTCCCGGTGGGCGAGGACCGCGTCGGTGTCGAGCGGTCCCCGCACGGCGTCGGCGAGGCCGGGGGCGCGGCGGGCATCGGCCCGGGCGACGACGGGGCGCAGCAGCGCCTTGCTGGGAATGCAGGCCCAGTACGAGCACTCTCCACCGATGAGTTCCGACTCGACGACCGCCGTGCTCAACCCGGCCGCGCGTGTCCGGTCGGCGACGTTCTCGCCCACCGGCCCGGCTCCGATCACCACGACGTCGTACTCGGCGTTCAGGGAGGGATCTGTCATGGGGACAGTGTGGGCGCGGGTGTGGGCGGCGGCCACACGGGCAAGCGGAATAGGACCCGCACCGGTGCCGTTGTGCGGGGCAGATCCGAGCCGTACAGGAAGAAGGGCAGAACATGAGCACCATCGAGCTCACCAAGGAGAACTTCGACCAGGTCGTCAGCGAGAACGACTTCGTGCTGATCGATTTCTGGGCCTCCTGGTGCGGCCCGTGCCGTCAGTTCGCGCCCGTGTACGACGCGGCGTCGGAGCGCCACGAGGACCTGGTCTTCGCCAAGGTCGACACGGAGGCGCAGCAGGAGCTGGCCGCCGCGTTCGACATCCGTTCCATTCCCACGCTGATGATCGTCCGGGAGAAGGTCGCGATCTTCGCACAGCCCGGGGCACTGCCGGAGGCGGCGCTGGAGGACGTCATCGGTCAGGCGCGGAAGCTGGACATGGACGAGGTCCGCAGGTCGATCGAGGAGCAGCAGCAGAAGCAGTAGCGGGGGCGGTGAGGCTCCGTGCCCGCGCGAGCGGGGTGAGGCGGCTCGGCCGGTCGGCGGTCGGGCCGTCTTCTCGCGGCAAGGACGGTCGGTGCCCTGTGCGGGTGACCGGCGTCCGGCCCGGTGCGGGCGTCCGGTCCGGCGCGGACGGCGAGGTCGCTCAGTCGCCGGCCCGGCTTCCGGGGGCGTCGGCGGACTTCTCCTTGACACGGACGGAGAGCCCGTAGTCCAGTTCCGCCCCGTCGACCAACAGGGCCTCGACCGTGCGTGTTGCCGGGTCGATGTCCGCCACGACGCCTTCTCCCGCGTACCGCGGGTAGCCAGACGCCCCCGTCTCACCGGTCGCCGCGACGACCGCCGAACGGAGGACGACGATGTCGTTTCCCACGGCATCGTTCCCCGCGGTGTCGTTCTCGGATGTGCCGGTTCCGGAGTTTTCGGTACCGGCGGCGCCCTCCCCGGAAGTTCCCGTCCCGGCCGTGCCGGCCACTGCCTGGGCGAACCCCGGGACGAGCAGGATCTCGTAACTCTGCGGATGGCTCATGGTCACGACGCTAGGCAAGCGGCACGCGGTGCGCATGTCGCCGCCCGCGCGGGCCCCACGACGCTCCCCCGGGGCCCGCGCGCGGTGGGCCCCGGGGGAGCCCGGGAGGTTCAGCTGGACTCGCGGTGGACCACCGCGGCCCGGAGCAGGTCATGGTGCTCGGGTGCGGCCCCCGGGCGCCGCACCAGCCGGTCGACGAGATCCGCGAGCGGCTGGTCCGTTGCCGGCTCCGTCCGCACGGTGCTGAGCCGGGGCCGCAGCAGTCTGCCGAGCACCAGGTCGTCGGCACCGATCACGGCCGTCTCGCCCGGCACATCGACCCCGGCGTCCTCAAGCGCCCGCATCAGGAGCATGGCGTACGTGTCGTCGTACGCGAACACGGCGTCGAACCCCAGGTCGCGCCAGCGGGCGGCGAGCCCGACGGCCGCGTCCTCCTCGTACCGCAGCGGCACCGGCTCGACGAGGGCCGCGTGGTTCCGTGCGCCGTCCCGGGCCCCGGCCAGCCGGGGTTCGGCGTACGGGCCGAGGCCCCGCTCCTCGGGCATGATCACGCCGATGCGGCGGCGGCCCCGGGCCAGCAGGTGGGCCACGGCCCGTCCGCCGATCTCCCGTTGGTCCATGACCAGCGCGTGGGCACCGGTCACCGGCCGCGGCCCGAGGGTGATGACGGCTCTGGCCCCCGAGCGCCGGAGCGTGGATATGCCGCGCGGGGTGAGGGGGATGGTGCCCGGCGCGACGACGGCCACGGGGCGCAGTTCGGCCCAGGCGCGGGCCGCCTCGTCGGCGTCCAGGCCGGTGCTGCCGTACTGGACCACGGTGTAGTCGAGACCACGCAGTCCTGATTCGAGTTCGTGGAGGAAGTGGTGGTGGAGCGGGCCGGCCGGGAGGTCGACGGTGGGCAGCAGCACCGTGCGGCTGTGGCCGGCGCGCAGACTGCGGGCGGCCGCGTGCGGCACGTAGCCGAGTTCGGTGGCCGCCGCCCGGACCCGGCGCCGGGTGGGTTCGCTGATCCGCACGGTCGTGCTGCCGCTCATGACGTACGACACGGTGGCGCGGGAGACGCCGGCGAGTCGTGCGACGTCGGCGCTGGTGGGGACGGGGCCCTCGGTGGGTTGATTCGGTAACTGGCTCATGGCGTCGGGCAGTCTCCCAGACCCGGGCGGCGTCGATGTCCCGATCGCGCCGAACCGGTGCCTGGTGGGACACCGGATTGCTCCCGAACGGCCGTCAACCCGACCCGCCTGCCGGGTGGTTCCGTTCGGCCTCTACGGTGTGGGGATGAACACGCGACACCCTGACGACACCGACGGCGCGGCCTTCGTCCCCGGTCAAAGCGGTCCCGCCGCGACCCGTGAGGCCGACCCGCGCGACGTGGGCCCGGTCCGCACCTCGTACGCCCCCGACCGGGACGGGACTCCGGACCCCGGGGAGATCGTCTGGACCTGGGTGCCGTTCGAGGAGAACGACGGGCGTGGCAAGGACCGCCCCGTGCTGGTGGTCGCCCGGGAGGCGACGGGCACCCTCCTCGCCGTGCAACTGTCCAGCAAGCAGCACGACATGGACCGGGAATGGGTGGCGCTCGGGGCCGGGCCGTGGGACGGCTCGGGTCGCCCCTCGTGGGTCAACCTGGACCGGGTGCTGCGGGTCCACGAGAACGGAATGCGTCGCGAGGCCTGCGCCCTGGACTGCGAGCGGTTCGACCGGGTCGTCGGCCGGCTGCGGGAACGCTACGGCTGGGGCTGACCGCCGAACACCCGGGCGAACGCGGACCGGGTGGCGGTAGCCGGGCCGCGGTCGAGGATGCCGAAGACGATCTGCTCGAAGTGCCCGGCGAACCGCCCGCCGTCGAGGAGCAGCGACCGGAACACCCGGGCCACCTGCTCCGGATCATTGCGGAACACCCCGCACCCCCAGGCGCCCAGAACCAGCCTGCGGTAGCCGCGCACCGCCGCGACCTCCAGGACCCGTTCGGCACGGGACGCGAGCGCGGCGGGGATGCGATGGGCCTCCCTGGGGGTGCGGTCGCGGACGACCCCGGCGTTGGGCGCCGGAGAGGTGAGGAAGCCGACGGTGTACGGGGTGTCGAGCAACCGCCCCCGGTCGTCGCGGAAGACCGGCACTCCCGGTGAGTGGATCACCCGGTCGGTGTAGAAGGCGCTGCGCTCCGCGCGGTGACGGGCGTAGTACTCGGGCGCGCGCAGCAGAGTGGCGTACAGGGCCGAGGACCGGCACAGGGCCTCCTCCTGGGCCTGTGCTCCGTTGAGGTAGCCGCCACCGGGGTTGCGGGCGGAGGCGTAGTTGAGGACGGCGATCCTGCCGGGACCCTCGCCCGTCATCCGGTGCGCCGCTCCCAGGCTGCTCTCGCCGGTCACCTCAACGGCGGGGACGCGGTCGTTGTCGAGCACCGCGACGGGCACCGGCTCCGGGCCGTAGAGCCTGGTCCCGGAGAGCGCGGACGTCAGCGCGCGCTCGATGCCCACCTCGCGCCCGCCCGGTGTGCGGTAGCGGCCGGCCGCCACGATGCCCTCGGTCTCGCGCGCGATGGCGCGCAGCCGTGCGCTCATCGATACTCCCCCGTGTGGTGCATACCCGGCATCGTCGATGGGCCGACGGCACCCGCGCAACCGGGTTTCCGCTGCGGAAGGGCGCCCTTGTGTGATCCCCCCGCAGGGGTTTGGGTGGTACGGCCGACCGAGCAGAAGGAGGTCCCGACATGTCATCCGACGGCGTATCGGTGGACCACGGCCCGCCTGTCCATGCCCCGCCTCTCGACGAGGTCGGGGCGGAGGACTTACTGCGCTGCATCTGTTTCAAGACCGGGCCGCCCCGCAGTGTCGGGGTCGAGCTCGAATGGCTCATCCACCACCGGGACCGGCCCCGCGTCCCGGTACCGCACGAACGTCTCGACGCCGCCCGGGCGGCGCTCCGGGAGCTGCCGCTGAACGCGGCGCTCACCTTCGAACCCGGCGGCCAGCTGGAACTCAGCTCGTGCCCCGCGGACTCCCTGATGGCCTGCGTGGACGCCATGGCCGCCGACCTCGCCACGGTGCGCGACGCCCTGGACCGGCTTGATCTCGCGCCGGTCGGTTACGGTCTCGATCCCTGGCACCCCCCGCGCCGTCTGCTGCGCGAGCCCCGCTATGACGCCATGGAGACCTCCCTGGACCGGTCGGGACCGGCCGGGCGCGCCATGATGTGCACCACCGCGTCCGTCCAGGTCTGTCTGGACGCCGGGGAGGAGGAGCCCGGCCCGCTCGGCTACGGGCGACGCTGGCGGCTGGCGCATCTGCTGGGCGCGGTGCTGGTGGCGGTCTTCGCCAACTCGCCCCTGCGCCGCGGCCGGCCGACGCCGTGGCGGTCCGCCCGGCAGGCCCTCTGGGCCGATCTCGATCCGCGGCGGTCGCTGGCACCGGCCGGGCATCCGCCGCCCCGCGACGCCTGGGCGCAGCACGTCCTGGACACGCCGGTGATGTGCGTCCGGGACGACACCGGACCGTGGGCCGTGCCGGACGGTCTGACCTTTCGTGACTGGATCCGCACCGGCGCTCCGAGACCACCGGTGCGCGCCGATCTGGACTACCACGTCAGCACCCTCTTCCCGCCCGTCCGCCCGCGCGGGCACCTCGAACTGCGCATGATCGACGCGCAGCGCGGCCCCGACGGGTGGCTGGTGCCGCTCGCCGTCACGGCCGCCCTGTTCGACGATCCGGAGGCTGCCGAGACCGTGTACCGCGCCGTCAAACCACTGGCCGAGACGGCGGGCCCCGGTCCCGCTCCGCGTAATCCGCTGTGGTCGGCCGCCGCCCGCGACGGGCTGACCCACCCGGAGCTGCGGGCCGCGGCCACCACCTGCTTCCGGGCCGCACTGGAGGCTCTGCCCCGGATCGGGGCGACCAGGGCCGTACGGGACGCGGTCGCGCAGTTCGACGACCGCTACGTCGCACGGGGCCGCTGTCCGGCCGACGATCCGCCCGAGCTGCTCTCGCCGCAACCGGCTCACGGCTCCGGCCACTTCGAGGGGTTCCGCTCATGACCCACTCCCCCGCGTCCGACTCGTCCCGTCCCCCCGCCTCGGCGCAGCCCGGCGCGTCCGGGCCCGGATCCCCGGTACGGGGCGCCGCGCACCCGACGGACCCCGAGGCGCTCCGGCAACGGGCCCTGGCCGCGCTGCTCGCCGCCCGGGAACGGACCACACTGCTCACCGACAGCGTGGATGACCGCGAACTGGCCGCTCAACACTCGTCGTTGATGTCCCCGCTGGTCTGGGACCTCGCACACATCGGCAACCAGGAGGAGCTCTGGCTGCTGCGCATGGTGGCGGGACGGGAGGCGATGCGCCCGGAGATCGACGGGCTGTACGACGCCTTCCAGCACTCCCGGGCGTCCCGCCCCTCGCTGCCGTTGCTGCCGCCCGCCGAGGCCCGCTCGTACACCGCGGAGGTGCGGAACCGCGCGCTGGACGTCCTCGACGGGACGGCACTGCGCGACGATCTGCCCCTGCTCCGGTCCGGATTCGCCTTCGGCATGATCGCCCAGCACGAACAGCAGCACGACGAAACCATGCTGATCACCCATCAGCTCAGGTCCGGCCCCGCGGCGCTCACCGCGCTTCAGCCGCCCGCGCCCACCGACTCGGGGCTCCTGCCCGCCGAGGTCCTCGTCGACGCCGGCCCGTTCACCATGGGCACGACGACCGAGCCATGGGCCCTGGACAACGAGCGCCCCGCCCATGTGCGCGACGTTGCGGGGTTCTTCATCGACACCACCCCGGTCACCTGTGGCGCGTACCTGCGCTTCGTCGAGGACGGCGGGTACGCCGAGCGGCGCTGGTGGAACCCCGAGGGCTGGGCGATGGTCCGCGAGCACGAACTGACCGCCCCGCTGTTCTGGCGCCGAGAGGCCGGGCAGTGGCTCAGGCACCGCTTCGGGGTGACGGAGCCGGTGCCCGAGCACGAGCCGGTGCTCCACGTCAGCTGGTACGAGGCGGACGCGTACGCCCGCTGGGCGGGACGCCGGCTGCCCACGGAGGCGGAGTGGGAGAAGGCGGCGCGCCACGACCCGGCGTCGGGACGGTCGCGGCGCTATCCGTGGGGCGACGGGGACCCGTCCCCCGAACACGCCAACCTGGGCCAGCGTCATCTGCGTCCGGCCCCGGCGGGCGCCTACACGGCCGGCCAGTCCCCCCTCGGCGTACGGCAGTTGATCGGCGACGTGTGGGAGTGGACGGCGAGCGACTTCCTGCCGTATCCGGGCTTCTCCGCGTTCCCGTACCGCGAGTACTCCGAGGTGTTCTTCGGACCGGCCCACAAGGTGCTGCGCGGCGGTTCGTTCGCCGTGGACCCCGTTGCGTGCCGGGGGACGTTCCGCAACTGGGACCTGCCGGTACGGCGCCAGATCTTCTCCGGGTTCCGCACCGCGAGGGATGTCTGATGTGCCGTCATATTGCTTACCTGGGAGCCCCGGTGGCGCTGGGCGAAGTGCTGGTCCGGCCGCCGCACGGCTTGGTGCGCCAGTCCTGGGCGCCACGCCGTCAGCGGTACGGCACGGTCAACGCGGACGGTTTCGGGGTCGGCTGGTACGCGGACGGCGATCCGGTGCCGGGACGGTACCGGCGCGCGGGCCCCGTCTGGGGCGACGAGACGTTCGCCGATCTGGCCCGGGTGGTGCGTACCACCGCCCTCCTCGCCGCGGTGCGCGACGCGACCGAGGCGGGTGCGGACGGCGAGGCCGCCGCCGCGCCCTTCACCGGCGGCAACGTGCTCTTCAGCCACAACGGCGCGGTGACGGGCTGGCCCGGATCCCTGGCACCGCTCGCCGCCGTGCTGCCTCCGGCCGAGTTGCTGTCCCTGGCGGCCCGTTGCGACTCGGCCCTGCTCTGGGCCCTGGTGCGGCACCGTCTGGCCGACGGGGACGCGCTGCCGCAGGCGGTGGCCGACACCGTGCTCGACGTGGCGTCGGCGGCGCCCGGTTCACGACTGAACCTGCTGCTCACCGACGGCGCCTCCATCGTGGCCACGGCCTGGGGCGACACCCTGTGGTATCTGACCGGTCCCGGTCCGCGCACGGTCGTGGCCTCGGAGCCGTACGACGACGACCCCCGCTGGCGCGAGGTCCCCGACCGGACGCTGCTGACGGCGGGCCGCGCCGACGTCCTGCTGACCCCGCTCAAGGAGCCGACCCAGTGAGCCCCTTTCTGCTGACCCGCACCCTGCCGGAGGACGCCACGGAAGCGGCGCTGCGCGCCGACGTGCTGCACGGCCTGACCCGGCACCCGAAGACACTGCCGCCCAAGTGGTTCTACGACGCGCACGGCAGCGCGCTGTTCGAGGAGATCACCCGGCTCCCCGAGTACTACCCGACCCGTGCCGAACGGGAGATCCTCGTCGACCGCGCCGAGGAGATCGCCCGGGCCTCCGGCGCCCGGACCCTGATCGAGCTGGGGTCGGGGTCGTCGGACAAGACCCGGCACCTGCTGGACGCGCTGCCCGCCCTGCACAGTTACGTGCCGGTCGACGTCAGCGAGAGCGCGCTGCGCGGCGCGGCCGAGAAGCTGCTGGTCCAGCGGCCCGGCCTCTCGGTGCACGCGCTGATCGCCGACTTCACGGGCGGTCTTGCGCTGCCGGGAACCCCGGGGCCGCGGCTGGTCGCGTTCCTCGGGGGCACGATCGGCAATCTGCTGCCGGACGAGCGGTCGGTGTTCCTGAGGTCGGTGCGCTCGTTGCTCTCCCCCGGGGACACGCTGCTGCTCGGCACCGATCTGGTGAAGGACGAGGAGGTGCTGGTCGCCGCGTACGACGACGCGGCGGGGGTGACGGCCGAGTTCGACAAGAACGTGCTGCGGGTCGTCAACCGGGAGCTGGGGGCGGACTTCGACCCGGCGGACTTCGAGCACGTGGCTCTGTGGGACCCGGAACGGGAGTGGATCGAGATGCGGCTGCGGGCCCGTTCGGCGCTGAGCGTGAAGATCCCGGCCCTGGATCTGGTGGTGCCCTTCGAGGCGGGCGAGGAGATGCGCACGGAGGTGTCCGCCAAGTTCCGCGAGGAGGGTGTCCGGGCCGAACTCGCCGGGGCCGGGCTGAGGCTGGATCAGTGGTGGACGGATTCCGGTGGGCGGTTCGCGCTGTCGCTGGCGACGGCGGTCTGAGCGAGGCGGGCCAGGGTGCGGCGGTCCGACCGGTCGCCCGCCGGCATCGGCGGCAGCAGGTGGATCTCCGCGGTCAGTCCGGCGGACCTCACCACCCGCCACAGGGAGGCGGTGAGCGGGTCGTCGCCGACGAACGCGGCGGCACCGGCCGGGGCGGCGCGCTGCGCCGGTCCGGGGCCGCCGGGCCTCCGGACCGGTCCGCCGTGTCCCGACGTGCGCGGCGGCCCGCTCCGGTAGCCGATGCGGATCGGCCGGACCTCGGCTTTCGCGTCGATCGCGGCCTGGAACACCGCGGGGCCGAACCGGCCGCCGCCGCGCCCGCACCAGGTCGTGCCCTCCGGGAAGGCGACCACCCGCGAGCCGGTGCGCAGCACCGCCGCGATCTCGCACACGGTGCCGGGCAGGGCCCGCAGCCGGTCGCGTTCGACGAAGAGGGTGCCGCCCGCGGCGGCGAGCCGCCCGAGCAGCGGCCAGTTCCCTATCTCCCGCTTGGCGAGCATCCGGCCGGGAAGGGCGGCTGCGACGAGAGGGATGTCCAG
Organism: Streptomyces sp. NPDC052042; assembly: GCF_044548345.1. NCBI lineage: Bacteria > Bacillati > Actinomycetota > Actinomycetes > Kitasatosporales > Streptomycetaceae > Streptomyces > Streptomyces sp. NPDC052042. The sequence goes on from NZ_JBIUBU010000018.1 coordinate 13,262, forward strand.
CCACGAGACGTGGTTGGCGACGACGAGCGTGCCCGGTTTCCCGGGCGCGGGGCGGGGCGGTACCGGATCGCCGGTGACCCGCACGCGAACGCCGAAGGCCCGGACGATCGCGTGCGACCAGCGGCGGATCAACCGCTCCCGCCATGACGGGCCCAGCAGCAGCGCGAAGGGCGCGCACAGCGCTCCCGCCACGAGGAGGGCGCAGCCGGCGCACAGCAGGCCCACGGCCCGTGGGCGCGAACGGCTCGGGCCGTCGTGTCCGGCGCAGGCGCGCGGTGTGCAGGGCGCGGCCGGCAGCCAGGGGTTCACCGCGGGGCGAGGGAGAGAAAGTGGCGCAGGTACCGGGGGTCCGTGCTGCTCAGCGACAGCAGGACGTACAGGTCGGCAACATTGAAGTCGGGGTCGAGGGCGGGCGCCCCGCACACCCGCGCGCCGAGCCGCAGATAGCCGCGGAGCAGGGGCGGGAGCGTGGCGAGCCCGGTGGGGAGGTCCGCGCGCCCGGTGACGGCCTCGTCGGCCTGCCAGAGGCGGTGCGGCGTGACCCAGTGGTCCTCGGGCGCCAGGTACTTCGTCCGTACCGTCTCCCACGCCCCGGCCGCCGCGACACCGCCGTCGGCAAGGGGTATGGAGCAGCAGCCGGCCAGCCAGTCGTGCCCGGTGCGCTCCATGTAGCGGGCGAGCCCGGCCCAGATCAGCGCGATGACGGCGCCGTCCCGGTGGGCCGGGTGGACGCAGGACCGGCCGACCTCGACCAGGTCGTCGCGGATCGGAGCCAGTCGCGCGAGGTCGAACTCGCCCTCGGCGTAGAGTCGTCCGGCGACGCGCGCCCGGTCGGGCGGCAGCACGCGGTAGGTGGCGACGACTTCACCGGTGGACTGTTCCCGTACCAGCAGGTGGTCGCAGTAGGCGTCGAACGCGTCGCTGTCCAGGCCCGGTTCGGAGCCTTCCAGTCGGGCACCGAGTTCACCCGCGAAGACGAGGTGGCGCAGCCGCTGGGCGGCGCGCACCTCCTCCTGGTTCGCGGCGAGGGACACCCGGTAGCGCGGTGCGGGCGCAGGAGCGGGCTGCGCCGGAACGGCCGGGGCGATGGGCGGGGAGATGACAGGCAGCGCGTTCATGACGGACTCCGGGGACGGATCGGCAAGGGCGGCCGCCGGGCCGTCGCACCACTGCGAGGACCCGGCCCCTTACTTCTTCCGTGGCCGGCTGGATTCGACATGACCGGACGGGAGAGCCCGGATGTGCGACACCTGAATCCCGGGTGCGGCCGGATCCGTGCGCCTGCCTGCCGGGCGTGCCCGGGGGTCTGCCACACGCGCGCAGGCGGACCGGGTGCCACGGCCGGGCCCGCCGGTACGCGGGACGGCGACGTGCGCACCGCCGGACGGTCGGCCCCGGGCGTACGCGCCGGGGACGCGGGGACCGGGTGGCGTGCGCCGCATCGGTCCGGGTGGTCCCGGCGGCGTCCGGCCCGATGGCGCGCGCCGGTCAGCTGCCCGCGAGCAGTTCGGAGATCTTCTCCGAGGCCTTCCTCGCCGCCTTCTGCGGGTCGCCGCCCTCCAGGACGACCGTCATGTACGGCTTGATCGGGTTGTCGGCCTCGACATCGGCCCATTGCGGCGAGTTGGGCGTCGCGCGACCCTTCGTCGCGCCGCGTGCCATCGCAGCCGTGCCCGGCTGTCCTTCGATGACGTGCGCGAGCTCCGGCTTGTTGGGCACGTAGCTCATCTCCCTGGCGACCTCCTCCTGCCAGGCGCGGCTCGCCAGTGCCTTGACCACCTCGATGCCCGCGGCCCGCTGACCCGCCTTCTGCGGAACGATCAGATCGGATCCGCCGGTGAACACCGAACCGGGGGTCTTCGCGGTCTTGCCGGGAATCGGGAAGTATCCCAGTTTCCCCTTCAGTTCCGGGTTGAGCCGCTCGATCTGCTCGGCGTCACCGGGCACCGCGATGATCTGTCCGACGTCGCCCTTGGCGAAGACCTCGGCCTGGGGGGGCTTCGCCTCGTCCGAGTTCTTCGGTCCGTCACCGAGTGCCTGGAGCTCCTTGTAGAAGCTCATGCCCCGCAGCGCCTCGGGGCTGTCCAGAGTCCCCTTCCACTCCCCGGTTTCGTCCTCGGCGAGTTCACCGCCCTCGTCCCAGATGAATCCGGCGAGGACGTACCAGTTCTGGCCCGCGAGGTAGATCCCCTGGTTGCCGTTCTGGTTGAGCTTTTCGCTGTCGGCGATCCACTCGTCCCTGGTCTTGGGCGGCGAGGCGATGCCCGCCTGCTCGAAGAGTTCCTTGTTGTAGATCACCACGCGGTTGGCCGCGTACCAGGGAATTCCGTACTGGACCCCGCCGATGCTGCCCGGGTCGGCGAGTCCGGGCAGCCAGTCCCCGCCGCCCAGATCGCGTACGGACTCCAGCGTGAGGTCGCGCAGACCGCCGCTCTGCGCGTACTGGGACACCTGGGTGTTTCCGACCTCGATGACGTCGGGGGTGTCCTTGCCGTTGAGCGCGTCCATGACCTTCGGGCCGATGCCGGTCCAACTCTGGATCTTGAAATCCAGCTTGACGGAGGGGTGCTCGTCCTCGTACGCCTTCTTGAAGCGCTTGAGGAAATCGGCTGACACGCTGTTCTTCATCAGCCAGATCGTGACCTTCTTGTTTCCGGATCCCTCCGCGCCTGAGAACACTCCACACCCGCTCAGCGCGACGGCTGAAACGAGCGCGACGGCTCCGACGAACATGCGGTTCTTCACCAGGTCCACCTCTGTGAATCGGCACGACGAAATCCAGAACCCGGTGTGGGGGACTGCGGGCTGCGCTCGCACGGGCGTGGCTGGATTTTGGTATGGACCACTGGTTCGGTCAAGCCCCGTTCGTCACATTCTGCACACCAATCTCTCGCGTACTCGGGCAGGGTGGGGCACCTTGGGAGAAACGAGGAGGCGACAAGACATGTCAAATCACACATATCGGGTCACCGAAATCGTAGGAACCTCCCATGAAGGCGTCGATGACGCCATCCGCAGGGGCATCGCGAGGGCTTCGGAAACGTTGCACAATCTCGACTGGTTCGAGATCACCGAGGTTCGCGGAGACATCCGCAATGGCCGGATCGAGCACTATCAGGTGGGACTGAAAGTGGGATTCCGGCTCGACGAGCCGGGCTGAACCGCCGCGGCTCCGGGACCGGGGCGGCACCCGCGCGCCACTCGGCCGCACCGTCCGCGGCCCGGCAGCGCGCCCGGCGACCGCGGAGACCAGGAGCGCCCCTCATGCCCCTGCGCGACCTCGAACGGGGGCAACACCGCGGACCGACGTGCCCCGACCGCCGCGAAGCCGGCCCGTTCCGCCGCCTCGCAGACGCGTGCGTCCTCGTCCACCAGCATCCGCACCTCGCGTTCACGTCCCAGCCGCTTCAGGACCTCCGGCTCGGTGTGCCGGGCCGGCCTGCGGTCGTCGTTGCGGCGCATGTGCAACGCCCCCTCGGGCAGCCCGCGTTCCACCAGCCAGGCCCGGGGGTCACGGCGGCACCGTTCGGGCCTCCCGGTGAGCTGACCGATCTCGCACTCGTCCGCGCCGGCCAGGAGGAGCCATATGCCCTCGGGAGGCGGCGGGTTGTCGACGGCCGCGGCGAAGAAGGCGTTCCAGTCGCGCCGGGGCCTCTCCGGATGATGCCGACGACGGCCGGCGTCCGCGAGCGTGCCGTCCAAGTCGAATACGGCCAGGGGCCGGTGGTCGTCTCCCACCGCTCCATCACATCAGACGGCCGGCACGCCGGGGCGAGCCAGGACGACCACCACGGCCGGCGCCGCGACGACGGACGGCGGACGGCGGACGCGCCTCCCCTCCGGGACCGCGCCCCGTGCTTCCGGGACGGCCGGCAGTCCGGTCCCGGCGGCGGCTGATGTGCCGGGCCGCTTCGAACCGACCCCGGACCCACGGATCTTCCGCATCAAACCGGGCGCGCCCGCGAGGGGATGCGCGATCCTGTACGTTCGTTCCGTACCGTTGGCAAAAAGTTGTACAGGATGCTTATGGAACCTGACGCATTCGTAAAGCTATATTCAGGTTTGTGGCATCCAACGTTCAACATGTGAAGCGAATACTCCTGCGTTCCGGGAAGAGTCCGTACGACGTCGTCTCCGTCGAGCGCGCTCTGCATGAGGACGTGTTCGCCACCAACGCGGGGAACCTGATCTTCAGTGATGCCGCGCACAAGATCCTGGAGACGCCCCGGGCCGAGGTGGTGTCGAACGGCATCTCCACCCGGGTCGCCGACGCCGAGCTCATCAACAACGAGTACGACGCGTTCGTCGTCCCGCTCGCCAACGCCTTCCGGCCCTCCTTCGAGCGGCAGTTGGCGCGGTTGACCCAACTCATCACGAAGCTGAGGATCCCGGTCGTCGTGCCGGGCGTGGGCGCCCAGACCGGGGTCAACTACTCCGCGGAGCGGCTGCGCCCGATGAAGGAGACGGTCTACGCGTTCGTGTCGGCGGTGCTCGACCACAGCGCCTCCATCGGCGTGCGGGGCGAGTTCACCGAACGGTATCTGCGGGACATGGGCTTCCGCGACGTGGAGGTCATCGGCTGCCCCTCGTTGTTCGCCAACGGCCCCCGGCTGGACATCCGGGAGAAGGACGCGCCGCTCGGCCCCGGGGCACGCATCGCCGTCAACGGGTCGCACGACGCGGTACGCAAGCACAAGCTCGGGCAGATCATCGACCGCGCCCACGCGCGCTACCCCCACCTGCGGTTCATCGGCCAGAACCTGTCCGACGCGCGCCAGCTGCACTGGCGTGACCTCTCCCACCCCAACGCCGAGATGACCGGCATCCCCACCCACCCGGACCACCCCATGTACGGGGAGGACAAGGTGCGGGTCTACATCGACCCGGTCACCTGGGTGGAGGACCTGCGCGGCTTCGACTTCTCCTTCGGCTCGCGGATCCACGGGAACATCGCGGCACTCCTCGCCGGCACCCCCGCCACCGTGCTCTGCGGCGACTCCCGGACCCTGGAGCTGTGCCGATACTTCGACATCCCGCACCGGATGCTGCCGAAGCTGCCCGGCGACACCGACCCCGCCGACCTCTACGAGGAGGCGGATTTCGGCCCGCTGAAGCGCGGCCACCAGGAGCGCTTCGACCGGTTCATGGGCTTCCTGGAGAAGAACGGGCTGGAGAACACCTTCTCCCATGGCGACGGCGGCGCGGCGTTCGAGGCCCGGATGAGCGCGCTGGCCTTTCCCCCGGGCGTCCGGCCGTGGATCGGCGAAGACGCCGCCGCGATGGGGCAACGCCTCAACTGGTTGCAGACGCGACTGGCGGAACTCGGCGCGCAGAACACCGAGCTCAAGCGGCTGCTCGCGAAGCGGACGGTGCCCAACCAGCGCTCCACCTACCAGCGCGCCCGCAGCGCTGTCGGGCGCCCCATCAAGCGCGCACTGCGCGGGGCGCGCTGACGGCGCCCCGCCCCGGCCACCGGCACGTCCCGGGCCCTCGCGCCGGACGCCGGAGGCCCCGACGCCGTTCGAGGACGGCCATCGGGCCCCCGTGTGCATGGCCTGACACGGGGGCCACGCGTTCCCGCGTGGAATCCGCATCTACCTAGAATCAGAGTGTTTGCCCCTGCACCAGCTTTGATCCGATGCGTACGGAGTTCCGCGCCATGACCACCCCCCACGATCCGTACGTCCGGGTGCGCGGCGCCCGCGAGCACAACCTCCAGGACGTGTCGGTCGACATCCCGCGCGACACCCTCACCGTGTTCACCGGCGTCTCCGGCTCCGGGAAGTCCTCCCTCGCGTTCGGCACCATCTACGCGGAGGCGCAGCGCCGCTACTTCGAGTCCGTCGCGCCGTACGCCCGGCGGCTGATCCACCAGGTCGGCGCGCCCGCGGTGGGCGAGGTCACCGGGCTGCCGCCCGCCGTGTCGCTGGAGCAGCGCCGCTCGGCCCCGGGCGCGCGCTCCTCCGTCGGGACGGTGACCACGCTCTCCAACTCGCTGCGCATGCTGTTCTCGCGGGCCGGTGACTATCCGGACGGTGCCGAGCGGCTGGACTCGGACGCGTTCTCGCCGAACACGGCCGCCGGGGCGTGCCCGGAGTGCCACGGTCTCGGTCTGGTCCACCGCACCACCGAGGAACTGCTCGTGCCGGAGCCGTCGCGGTCGATCCGGGACGGCGCCATCGCCGCCTGGCCGGGGGCCTGGCAGGGCAAGAACCTGCGCGACGTGCTGGACGCGCTCGGGTACGACATCGACCGGCCGTGGCGCGAGCTGGACGCGCGGGACCGAGAGTGGATCCTGTTCACCGACGAACAGCCGGTGGTGACGGTCCATCCCGTGCGCGAGGCCGGACGCATCCAACGCCCTTATCAGGGCACGTACATGAGTGCCCACCGCTATGTGATGCATACCTTCGCCGACTCCAAGAGCCGCGCCCTGCGGGCCAAGGCCGAGCGTTTCCTGACCAGTTCGCCCTGTCCGGCGTGCGGGGGCAGCCGACTGCGCCCCGAGGCGCTGGCCGTCACCTTCGCGGGCCGTACGATCGCGGAACTCGCCGCTCTCCCGCTCGGTGCGCTCGCCGGGCTCCTGCGCATGGCGGACGGCGGGGACACGGCACGGGTGCTGACGGCCGATCTGCTGTCTCGGATCGAGACGGTCACCGAGCTCGGCCTCGGCTATCTCAGCCTCGACCGCACGGCCCCGACGCTGTCGTCCGGCGAGCTCCAACGACTGCGTCTGGCCACGCAGTTGCGGTCCGGCCTGTTCGGTGTGGTGTACGTGCTGGACGAGCCGTCGGCCGGTCTGCACCCGGCGGACACCGAGTCGTTGTTGACGGTCCTGGGCCGGCTGAAGGAGGCCGGGAACTCGGTGTTCGTGGTGGAGCACCAGATGGACGTGGTGCGCCGGGCGGACTGGCTCGTGGATGTGGGGCCGCTGGCGGGCGAGCACGGCGGCCGGGTGCTGCACAGCGGTCCCCCGGCGGGCCTGGCGGACGTTCCGGAGTCGGCGACCCGGCGCTTCCTGTTCGGCCGTGGGCCGGCCCCTGCCCGGAGGCGACGCACACCGTCGGGGTGGCTGCGGCTGAACGGGGTCGACCGCCACAATGTGCGGGACGTGGACGCCGCGTTCCCGCTCGGTGTGTTCACGGCCGTCACCGGTGTCTCCGGCTCGGGCAAGTCGACGCTGGTGGGCCAGGTGCTGGCCGGAGTGCTGGCCGAGCGGCGATCGGCCGCCGACGCGCCCGCCGGCCTCCCCGCGCCCGGTTGCGTCTCGGCCGAGGGCCTGGATGCGGTGGACCGGCTCGTGCAGGTCGACCAGAGGCCGATCGGCCGTACCCCCCGGTCCAATCTGGCCACGTACACGGGGCTCTTCGACGTGGTGCGGAAGCTGTTCGCGGCCACGGACACGGCACGTGAGCGCGGCTACAGGGCGGGGCGGTTCTCCTTCAACGTGGCGGGCGGTCGGTGCGAGACCTGCCAGGGCGAGGGGTTCGTCTCGGTGGAGCTGCTCTTCCTGCCCAGTACGTACGCCCCCTGCCCGGACTGCCGTGGCGCGCGGTACAACCCGGAGACCCTGGAGGTCACCCTGCGCGGACTCGACATCGCGCAGGTGCTGGACCTGACGGTGGAGTCGGCGTCCTCCTTCTTCGCCGGAACGCCTGCCGCCGAGCGCAGTCTGCGCACGCTGCTCGACGTCGGTCTCGGCTATCTGCGACTCGGCCAGCCCGCCACCGAACTGTCGGGCGGCGAGGCGCAGCGGATCAAGCTCGCCGCCGAGCTCCAGCGGACCCGCCGGGGCCACACCGTGTACCTGCTGGACGAGCCGACGACGGGACTGCATCCCGCCGATGTCGAGGTGCTGATGCGGCAGTTGCACGGCCTGGTCGACGCCGGTGACACCGTCGTGGTCGTGGAACACGACATGGCGGTGGTGGCGGGCGCCGACCACGTGATCGACCTGGGCCCCGGCGGCGGCGACCGGGGCGGCCGGATCGTGGCGGCCGGCGCACCCACCGAGCTCGCCCACGCCGAAGGCAGCCGCACGGCTCCCTACCTCGCCGCCGCGCTCGGAATCCGCTGAGCACCCAGCTCGACTCAACTCCCGCCTTTTCACACTGAGTTGCTGCTTCAGGCAAGCAATCGGAAATGAAACGGCAAAGAACATTGACCCCAAGCTGGTCCAGACCAATCATGGGCATGCCCCGCGGCCGATCCTCGCCGTGCGGCTGTGACCCCGGCCGGGACTCACAGGAACGGACCGCGCCCCTCGCCGGGTGCGGCAGAGCCTTGCGATCCGCCCGTTGTCTCACCCCCGCTGGGAGCGAACCCCCATGAGACGTCCACGCGCACTCGGTGCGTTCCTGAGTGCCCTGGCGACGACCGTCGCGTCCGCCGGCCTGGTCCTCGGATCGGGAGGCGGCGCGCAGGCCGCCGCGACCGCCGCCACTCCCCTGCCCGCGCACGTCTTCGCCCCGTACTTCGAGGCGTGGACCGGAGAGAGTCCGGCCGCGCTCGCGCAGCAGTCCGGTGCGAAGTACCTGACCATGGCCTTCATCCAGACGGAGGCCCGCGGCTCCTGTACGCCGTACTGGAACGGCGACCGGAGCCAGCCCATCGCACCGTCCGAGTTCGGCGCCGACTTCACCACCATCCGTTCGCGCGGCGGCGATGTGATCCCGTCGTTCGGCGGCTACACCGCCGACAACGGCGGCACGGAGATCGCCGACAGTTGTTCCAGCGTCGACTCGATCGCCGCGGCGTACGAGAAGGTCATCACGACCTACGACGTCTCCCGCCTCGACATGGACATCGAGGACAACTCGCTGGAGAACAGCGCCGGTATCGACCGGCGCAACAAGGCGATCAAACAGGTGCAGGAGTGGGCCGCCGCCAACGGCCGTCCGCTGGAGATCTCCTACACCCTGCCCACCACCACGCGCGGTCTCGCCGACAGCGGTCTGGCGGTGCTGCGCAACGCCGTGTCCAACGGCACCCGGGTCGACGTCGTGAACCTGATGACGTTCGACTACTACGACGGTGCCCCGCACGACATGGCGGAGGACACCAAGACGGCGATCAGCGGCCTCAAGGACCAACTGGCCCGGCTCTACCCGTCGAAGACCGAGGCGCAGTTGTGGGGCATGACCGGGATCACCGAGATGCCCGGCATCGACGACTACGGTCCCGCGGAGACGTTCACCACGGCCAACGCACCGGTGGTGTACGACTGGGCCAGGTCCAAGGGTGTCAACACCCTGTCGTTCTGGGCGCTCCAGCGCGACAACGGAGGCTGCCCGGGGACCGGCGGCAGCGACTCCTGCTCCGGCATCGCGCAGGACACGTGGTACTTCACCCACACCTTCGCGCCCTTCACCAGCGGCTCCGGTCCGGTGACGGACGACTACTCGGTGGCCGTGGCACCGGGTTCCGCCGCCATCGCCCCCGGTGGTTCCACCACGACGACCGTGAACACGGCGGTGGTCTCCGGCAACGCCAAGACCGTCACGCTCACGGCGAGCGGGGCGCCCTCGGGTGTGACCACGACGCTCAGCCCCGCATCGGTCACGGCGGGCGGCGCCTCGAAGCTGACGGTGACCGCGTCGGCGACCGCCGTGCCCGGCACGTATCCGATCATCGTCACCGGCACCTCGGGCACGCTCAGCCACTCGGCCACGTTCACCCTCACGGTGTCGGGCCCGGGCGGCGGCAACGGCTTCCTGGTGAACGGCGACTTCGAGACGGGCTCGCTGAACCCCTGGACCTGCGAGTCCGGCGGTGCGGTCGTCTCCACGCCCACGCACGGCGGCGGGCACGCGCTCGCGGTCGCGGCCACCGCGTCGCAGACGGGCGAGTGCACGCAGACCCTCGCCCTGTCGCCCAACACCGCGTACACCCTGAGTGGCTGGCTCCAGGGCGGCTACGGCTACCTCGGGGTGCGCGGCGACGCCTCGGCGAGCGTCTGGGGTTCGTCGAGCGGCTACGCCAAGCAGTCGGTCGGGTTCACGACCGGCTCGACCGGCGAGGTGACCGTGTATGTGCACGGCTGGTACGGGCAGGGCACGGTCTACGCGGACGATCTCGCCGTGACGTCCTGACCCCTCGGGGCGTCCGGTGACCTCCCGGTCCCGGAGGTGGGCGGCCTCCGGGACCGGGAATGCGACGCGTCTCCAAGGGATGCGGGACGCCCCTCAGCGACGCGCCTTGCGGGTCGCCCGCAGCCACTCCTTGTTCATGGCGGCGATCGACGGCAGCGGAATGCCCTTCGGGCAGGCGGTGGCGCATTCCCCCGTGAGGGTGCAGCCGCCGAAGCCCTCGCTGTCCATCTGCGCGACCATGTCGAGGACCCGGGTCTCGCGCTCGGGGGCGCCCTGCGGCAGGACGTTCAGGTGGTTGATCTTCGCCGAGGTGAAGAGCATCGCCGAGCCGTTGGGGCAGGCGGCTACGCAGGCGCCGCAGCCGATGCACTCGGCGTGCTCGAAGGCGAAGTCGGCATCCGGCTTGGGCACCGGTGTGGCGTGCGCCTCGGGGGCGGTGCCGGTCGGGGCAGAGATGTAGCCGCCCGCCTGGATGATCCGGTCGAAGGCCGTGCGGTCCACCACCAGGTCCTTGACGACCGGGAAGGCGGAGGCTCGCCAGGGCTCGATGTCGATGGTGTCGCCGTCCCGGAACGACCGCATGTGGAGCTGACAGGTGGTGGTGCGCTCGGGGCCGTGGGCGTCGCCGTTGATGACCAGGCTGCACGCCCCGCAGATGCCCTCGCGGCAGTCGTGGTCGAAGGCGACGGGGTCGTCACCGGCCAGGATGAGCCGCTCGTTGAGGGTGTCGAGCATTTCGAGGAACGACATGTCCGGCGAGATGCCGTCCACCTCGTAGGTGGACATGGCACCGGGGGCGTCGGCGTTCTTCTGGCGCCAGACGCGCAGGGTGAGCTTCATGCGTAGCTCCGCTGGGTGGGGTGGACGTACTCGAAGACGAGGTCTTCCTTGTGCAGGAGGGGCGCCTCGCCGGTGCCGGAGAACTCCCAGGCGGCGGCGTAGGAGAACTCCTCGTCGCGGCGGGCGGCTTCGCCGTCCGGGGTCTGGGACTCCTCGCGGAAGTGGCCTCCGCAGGACTCGGTGCGATGCAGCGCGTCGAGGCACATCAGCTCGGCGAGCTCCAGGTAGTCGACGATGCGGTTGGCCTTCTCCAGGGACTGGTTGAGCTCCTCGCCGGAGCCCGGGACCTTGATCCGGCGCCAGAACTCCTCGCGGATCTCCGGAATCCGCGCGAGCGCGGTGCGCAGCCCCTGTTCGTTGCGGGCCATGCCGCAGTACTCCCACATCAGTTCGCCGATCTCGCGGTGGAACGAGTCGGGAGTGCGGTCGCCGTCGACGGAGAGCAGCAGGTTGAGCCGGTCCTCGGTCTCCGCGACGACCTCCTCGACGGCGGGGTGCGAGGGGTCGACCTCACCCTGGTCGGGGTTGCGGGCCAGGTAGTCGTTGATGGTGGAGGGCAGGACGAAGTAGCCGTCGGCGAGGCCCTGCATCAGCGCGGACGCGCCGAGGCGGTTGGCGCCGTGGTCGGAGAAGTTGGCCTCGCCGATGGCGAAGAGGCCGGGGATGGTGGTCTGGAGGTCGTAGTCGACCCACAGCCCGCCCATCGTGTAGTGCACGGCCGGGTAGATCCGCATCGGCGTCTCGTACGGGTTCTCCGCGGTGATCCGGGCGTACATGTCGAAGAGGTTGCCGTACTTCTCCTCGACCTTGGCGCGGCCCATGCGCCGGATGGCCTCGGCGAAGTCCAGGTAGACGCCCTGGCCGCCGGGTCCCACGCCGCGCCCCTCGTCGCAGACGTTCTTCGCGGCGCGGGAGGCGATGTCACGCGGCACGAGGTTCCCGAAGGAGGGGTAGATGCGCTCCAGGTAGTAGTCGCGCTCGTCCTCGGGGATCTCGTTCGCGGGGCGGGTGTCTCCCTTGGCCTTCGGCACCCAGATCCGGCCGTCGTTGCGCAGCGACTCGCTCATCAGCGTCAGCTTGGACTGGTGGTCGCCGGTGCGCGGGATGCAGGTCGGGTGGATCTGGGTGAAGCAGGGGTTGGCGAACCAGGCGCCCCGGCGGTGGGCCCGCCAGATCGCGGTGGCGTTGGAGTGCATGGCGTTCGTCGACAGGTAGAAGACGTTGCCGTAGCCGCCGCTGGCCAGGACGACCGCGTCGGCGAAGTAGGTCTCGGTCTTCCCGGTGACGAGGTCGCGGGCGACGATGCCGCGGGCCCGGCCGTCGACGACGATCAGGTCGAGCATCTCGGAGCGGGAGTGCATCTCGACGTTGCCGGCGGCGATCTGCCGCGACAGCGCCTGGTAGGCGCCGAGCAGGAGCTGCTGTCCGGTCTGGCCGCGGGCGTAGAAGGTGCGGGAGACCTGGACGCCGCCGAAGGAGCGGTTGTCGAGCAGACCGCCGTACTCGCGGGCGAAGGGGACGCCCTGGGCGACGCACTGGTCGATGATCTCCACGGAGATCTGGGCGAGCCGGTGGACGTTGGACTCGCGGGCGCGGAAGTCGCCGCCCTTGACCGTGTCGTAGAAGAGGCGATGGATCGAGTCGCCGTCGTTGCGGTAGTTCTTCGCGGCGTTGATGCCGCCCTGGGCGGCGACGGAGTGGGCCCGGCGGGGTGAGTCCTGGAAGCAGAACTGGACGACGTGGTAGCCCTGTTCGGCGAGGGTCGCACCGGCCGATCCACCGGCCAGGCCGGTTCCGACGACGATGACGGTGTGCTTGCGGCGGTTGGCCGGGTTGACCAGCTTCGCCTGGAAGCGGCGGGTGTCCCAGCGCTCGGCGATCGGGCCCTCGGGGGCCTTGGTGTCGACGACGGGCGTACCCGTCTGGTAGTGCGTGTAGTCGGTCATGTCAGCTCACGGCTCCGGTCATGACGGCGACGGGTACGGAGACGAAGCCCACCGTCAGCGCCAGGGCGAGGATGTCGGCAAGGGTCTTGAGGAGGCGGTCGCGGGCCGCGTTGCCCGCGCCGAGCGTCTGGGCGGCGCTCCAGAAGCCGTGCCGGACGTGGAACCCGAGAGCGACCACGGCGACGATGTAGATGACGTTGCCGTACCAGGTGGAGAAGGTGTCGACGACGTTCTGGTAGGGGCGGCCCGCCTGGAACCCGCCGGAGTGGACCGTGCCCGTCGTCAGGTCGAGGATGTGCCAGACGATGAAGAGGCCGAGGATGATCCCGCCCCAGCGCATGGTCCGGGTGGCGTAGCCGGCGCGCGGCCGCTTGTGGACGTACGCGACGGGGCGGGCCCGGATGTCGCGGCGGCTCAACTGGTACGCGGAGACGGCGTGCAGCACCACGGCGGCGACGAGGAGGAGACGCATCAGCCACAGCGCCCACTCGTGACGAAGGACGGGGTCGCCCATGGTCCGCAGCCAGTGCGCGTAGTGGTTGAACTCGTCGGCCCCGAAGAAGATCTTCAGATTGCCGACCATGTGGGCGACCAAGTAGAGGAGCATGATCAGGCCGCTCACGGCCATGATCGTCTTCTTGCCGACGGTGGAGTCCCAGAGCGTACGCGTCATGGACGGCCGTCGATCCGTCCCTGTTGCCGATGCCATGGATCCGACGCTAGGGCCGGACGACCTTATCAGTCCAAGACATGAAACAGCTCATCTTCATAGGCTTTGGCTATTGCTGGCGTTATGGTGCGTGTATGCAGTTCCAGCAGTTGGTGTATTTCGTGGCGGTCGCCGAGACCCTGCACTTCACCCGTGCCGCCGAGGCGGTGCACGTCTCACAGCCCTCGCTCTCCCAGCAGATCCGGGCGCTGGAGACCGAACTGGGTGCGGAGCTGTTCAGCCGGGCCCGCGGCAACATCACGCTCACCGACGCGGGCGAGGCTCTGCTTCCGCTGGCCCGCCGCATCCTCGCGGACGCCGACACGGCACGCCACGAGGTGCAGGAGCTGGCGCAGCTACGACGGGGCCGGGTGCGGCTCGGGGCGACGCCCAGCCTCTGCACCGGCCTGCTCCCCGACGTGCTGCGTACCTTCCACGACCGGCATCCCGGCATCCGGCTGCTCCTGGAGGAGGGCGGTTCCCTGGACCTGGTACGGGAGCTGGCGCGGGGCGCGCTCGACCTCGCCCTGGTGGTGCTGCCGCTGCCGGCCTCGTCGCCCGCGCTCACCACCGTCGAGCTGCTGCAGGAGGACCTCGTCGTGGTGTCGTCGGCACACGGCCCGCGGCCCGGCCGGGGCGGAAGCGTGGCCATCGCCGATCTCCAGGGCGAACCCCTGGTGATGTTCCGGCACGGCTACGACCTGCGCGAGCTGACGGTCGCGGCCTGCCGCGCGGAGGGCTTCGAGCCCTCGTACACGGTGGAGGGCGGGGAGATGGACGCGGTGCTCGGCTTCGTCCGGGCAGGACTGGGCATCGCGGTGGTGCCGAGCATGGTCGCCGGACGGGCCGGCCACGGCATGCGGACCACTCCGCTGGCCCGGCCGGGACTGCGGCGCACGATCGCGCTCGCGCACCGCAGCGACGTGGCGCCGCCGCGCGCCGCCCGCGAGTTGCAGAAGGTGCTGCTGGCCAGCCGGACGGGCGCCTCGCACCCGTCCGACGGCTGAGCGGGACCGTCGGCCCGCCCGGCCCCGGGCCGTCCCGCCCGCGTCGCCTCCCCACCGCCTCGCGGCCGGCGTGCGCGCCGCGCCGTTCACACCGCGTCGGCCAGCAGCAGCGAGTGGATGCGGTCCGGGGCCCCGGGACGCGCGTAGTACCAGCCCTGGGCGGTGTCGCAGCCCAGGTTCCGCAGGTGCTCGGCCTGGGCCCCGGTCTCCACGCCCTCCACGGTGACCGCGAGGTCCAGGCTGTGCGCCAGCGAGACGATGCCTTCGACGATCTTCAGGTCGACGGGGTCCGCCGGATGCCGCTGCATCCCCTGGGTGAAGGAGCGGTCCAGCTTGAGCACGCTCACCGGGAGCCTGCGCAGGTTCGCCAGGTTCGAGTAGCCGGTACCGAAGTCGTCGAGCGCTATGTCCACGCCCATGTCCGCCAGCTGGCGCAGTGGCTTGAGCAGGTCGTCGTCGGCTCCGATGAGCGCGGACTCGGTGACCTCCAGGCACAGCGCCCGGGGTTCCAGCCCCGACCGCTCCAGCACGTCGACGGTCTCGGCGACCAGACCCGGGTGGTGCAGCTGGGTCGGGGACACGTTGACGTTGATCCGCAGCGGCCCTCCGTCGCTGTGGCGTTGCTGCCAGATGTTGGCCTGCCGTACGGACTCCTCCATCACCCAGCGGCCGAGCGGCACGATCAGCCCCGTGTGCTCGGCGAGCGGGATGAAACGGTCCGGGCCGAGTACCCCGTGCTGCGGGTGGCACCAGCGGACCAGGGCCTCGGCGCCGTGCACCGTTCCGTCGTCCAGGTGCACCAGCGGCTGGTACTCGATGAAGAACTCGCCGCGTTCCAGGGCCGCCGGCAGCGCGGTGGTCAGCCCGTGCCGGGTGATGGCGCGGGCGTCCGCCTCGGCGTCGGCGAACTCGTAGCGGTTGCCGCCGGCCGACTTGGCCCGGTACATCGTGATGTCCGCGCTGCGCAGCACCTCCGCGGCGCCGCGCTCCCCGGCCGGGCCCTCCACGACCCCGATGGATCCGCGTACGGTCAGTTCGCGTCCGTCCAGTCGGATCGGGACGGCGAGCACGCTGAGGATGCGGCCGGCGAGCTCGTCGACCTCCTTCTGGGTGTCGGGGCCGGTGGTCAGCGCCACGAACTCGTCACCGCCGAGCCGCGCCACCATCTCGCCGGGGGCGGTCGCGCAGCTCTGCAGCCGGTCGGCCACCTCGACCAGCAGCCGGTCCCCCGCCGCGTGCCCCAGGCTGTCGTTGACCGCCTTGAAGCCGTCGAGGTCGAGGTAGCACAGGCCGAAGCGGCTGCCGCCCTCGGCGCAGAGCGCCTTCTCCAGCCGTTCGAAGAACAGGGACCGGTTGGGCAGCCCGGTGAGCGCGTCGTGGGTGGCCTCGTACCGCAGCCGCAGATTGAGCAGCCGGCGCTCCGTGGTGTCCTCCAACAGGGTCAGCTGGTACGCCGGCCGGCCCTCGGCGTCGCGCAGCAGTGACACCGTCAGATTGGTCCACAGCACCGTGCCGTCGTGGCGGTAGTACGGCTTCTCGACCTGGTAGTGCTCGCGTTCGCCGCGGACCAGCTCGTCGTAGTACTTCCACACCAGGGGCGTGTCCTCGGGGTGGACCCACTCGTCGACCCGGCGGCTGCGCACATGGCGCTCGATTCCGCCGAACATCCGGGTGAGGGTGTCGTTGACCTCCAGCAGATTGCCCTCCAGGTCCGCGATCCCGATGCCGATGGCGGCGTCCTTGAAAACGGCGCGGAAGCGGGCCTCGGTGGCGTGCAGGGCCTGTTCGGCGTCGGAGCGGGCGGTGAGCGCCGAGCGGGCGATCGCCTCCTGCTCCGCCAGGGTCCGCTCGCGCAGTGCCTGGGCGAAGCCGCCGGCGAGGGCGTGCTGGATCCGGGCGCAGCGGGCGCGGCCGTCGTCGGTGGACAGCGCGGCCGGGCCGTTGCCACCGCAGTAGAGCACCAGATATGCCTCGACGACGCCGAGGGTGCTGCTGAGCGCCTCCGGGTCCGTGCAGTGGGCGGCGACGAGGGCTTCGCCGACCCCGCTCGCGGGCGAGGCGTCGAAAGGCCGTGCGTGCAGGGTGTCGCTGAGCCGGCGGGCCAGCGGCAGCAGATGCTGTTCGAACTCGGTGCGCGTCAGGGAGGTGGCCGTCGAGGGGAAGATGGCCCGGCTCCAGATCGTGGCGAATCTGCGGAGCCGGTCCTCGGCGCCGTCCGCCTCCGCGGCGGACGTCCCGGACGACTGGGCGGGGATGCTCACGCCTTGCGTCCCACTCCGCCGAAGCCCGAGAAGGCGAACGGATCTTCCTGCTCCGGCGCAGTGCCGCTGTCCGGCCGCCAGTACGGCATCGCGACGAGTCCGGGCTCGACCATCTCGTACCCCTCGAAGAACCGTGCCACCTCGTCGCGGGAGCGCATGATCAGGGGGCTGTTGATGTCCTCGTAGACACCGACGGCGCCGCCCGCCTGCTCCTTGCTGATCGGAATCCCCTCGTAAGAGGCATGGGTGATGACGAGGAGGCTGCCGGGCGCGAGTGCCTCGCTCAGTGCGGCGACCGCGGCCTGCGGCTCGTCGGCGTCCTCGATGAAGTGGAGGACGGCGACGAGCAGCAGCGCCACCGGGCGGTCCAGGTCCAGCAGTCGGGAGACCCCGGCGTTCTTCACGATCTCCTGCGGGCGGCAAAGGTCGGCGGCCGCGACCACCGCCCGTTCGTTTCCCCGGAGTACGGCCTGGCTGTGCGCGACCGCAACGGGATCGTGATCGACATATGCCACACGGGCCTCGGGATCGGCGGCTTGGGCGACTTCGTGCACATTGCCGAAAGTCGGTATTCCGGAGCCGATGTCCAGGAACTGGGTGATGCCCTCACTCACCGCGTAGCGCACGGCCCGGCGCATAAACGCGCGATTCGCCTGCATGATCTTGGGGGTTCCCGGCATGAACTCCATGGCCTTGCGAGCCGCTTCCCGGTCCACCTCGAAATTGTGCGATCCGCCCAGATAGAAGTCGTACATGCGGGCCACGCTCGGCACCGAAATGTCTATGCCTCGCGGTGCCCAGGCGGGACGCTCCATCGATGTCTCCAACAAGTCGCCACGGCGAACCGGCCATGTTCATGGTCGGTGTGGACCAGAGGCTACTGATCGACCGCCAAGAGAGCGAGCGGAAACGGAAATTAGCCGTCCGTTATTGGTCACACACCAGTGGCATGTGCAACCGATCCGTCGCTGCCTGTGACATTCACAGGTCTCTTCGCCTCCGTCAAGTAACGCTAGCCGATGGGGAACCGCCCACCCGCGGAGGGCTGGAAGCGGACGCGTCCACATGCACTCGCCGCCCGACCGCCCGCGTTTACCCGGGCCCCGCTCCCCCGCATCGCCGCTTCACGCATCGACACGGCACCAAAAGGTACAGACCCGACGTCCAGAACAGGTACGGACCATTACGGCGAACCGTTCCGACTTGTTCCCGCGGACCGAATGAGTGCCGTAAATCCCTTACCCGCGGCGCCTTTCCCACTGCCTTTTGCTGCGAGGGCGGCGATCGGCCGCCCCGAGGGGCGTACGCGCGGCGCCCCGCAACGGCGAGGCGTACCGTTCCGGAACGGCGGCCTCCACGCCCTTCGCGCGATCGGCACGACTTCGCGCTCCGCCCCCCCGGAGCGAATACCCGGGAACGGCGGCCGCGTTCGAACCGAACGAGCCCCAGGTTTCGACCACCGGTCCAGACCTTCCGCACGGAGAAGCCCCGTTCGGCGGCCGACGCCGGAACGGCGCCGACGCGATCAGTACACTCCGCCGAAATCCCACAGCCGCTTCACCCGGTCGCCATCGCAATGCGACGCGATCTACGACGAGCACCATCGATAAATGGTATCCCAAATGCTTTGCCACTGAGCACGGTTGGAGTCCGTCGCGCGGACCACACTCGCACCGGGTACGCAAGACAGCGACAAGCCGCCCGCCGCACGGCGCCGTTCAGGGAATTCCCCGGCCGCGCAAGCGCTCTGCGCCCACGTCCCACCATCAGGGGAATTCCGGCTCTTTCACGGCGTGCCGAGCATGCGGCCGGAACATGCTCCGGGGCGTGTACGGATCACTCATAGCCCGGCTCGCCGGGGCCATGCTGCTTCTCTGGCTGGCGTCCACCCCGGCGCCCGCGGTGGCGGACAGCTGCGCGTACGCCACCCTCGGGGAAGGCGGAGGGACTTCGGCCGTCGCCGTGGCGGGCGGCCCCTGTCGCACGAGCCCGCCACCCGCAGCGCCCCCGCGGCCCGCGCCACCGCATCCTCCCTCGCCCTCCCCGTCGCCTCCCCCGGCGCCCCCAGGGACCGCCTCTCCGCTCCCGGCGCCGCCTCCACTCCCTCGTCCCGATCCACCGCGCCGGGAACCGCCTCGGCCCGAACCGCCTCGGCCCGAACAACCGGAAGCTGTGCCGCCGCCCCCGTCGCCCGCGCCCTCCGCACCCTCCGCACCCTCCGCGCCGCCCGCGCCGCGGCCCGTGGCCTACCCGGACTACCGCAGGCCGTCCCACAAGGTTCCCCGGCACGGCCCGTCCCTGGTCACCCTGACCCTGCTGATCACGGTCCCCGCGGTGTTCGCCGTCGCCGTGCTCCGCCCCCGCTCCCGATGACCTCCGGAGAGACATCCATGTCGGAATGGCTCGTTCTCGCCCTCGCCATGGCCGCGGTCAGCGCCGTGGTCCTGACCATCGCCGTGCTCAACAACCGCCGGATCAAGGCGGACGACGACCCGTCCCAGACCCCCGACGTCATCGAGTACATGGTGATGATGATCGGCGTGGTGTACGCGATCGTGCTGGGCCTCGCGATCGCCGGTGTCTGGGAGGGCCGCAGCGCCGCCCAGGAGTACGTACGCCAGGAGGCCCAGGCCCTCCACGAGGTGAGCGTCCGCTCCTCCGTCTACCCGGCCGAGGTCCACCGACGCATCCGAGCCGACGTCGACGCCTATGTCGCCCACGTCGTCCACCGCGAGTGGCGGACGATGGCCGAGCACGGCTCCCTCGACGCCGAGGGCGCCCGACTCCTCGCCCGGGTGCGCGCCGACGTCACCGACTACCGTCCGGCCGACGACCACGAGGCGGAGTCCTATCAGCCACTGGTCGATCGGGTCGCCGCGGCCGACGACGCGCGCGGCGCCCGCGGGCAGAGCGCCGGTGCGACCATGCCGGGTGTGGTCTGGTTCGGTCTCGTCATCGGCGCACTGGTGACCGTCGGGCTGGTCTTCACGCTGCAGATCCGCAGAACCTTCCGCGAACTGCTGCTGGCCGGTCTCTTCAGCTCCTTGATCGCTCTGCTGCTCTTTCTGATCTGGGACTTCGACACGCCGTTCGGACGGGGCATCTCGGCCACCGCGGAGCCGTTCCTGGACCTGTTCCCCGGCGTGGCGGGGACCTGAGGCCGGCGCTGGTCGGCGGCGCCGCCGGAACATGACGGCGCGCCGCTCGGGCCGGACCGGGGAGCGGGCGGATGTTCCCCCTGGGGGACGGCCGCCTCGCGGTTCACCCCGGGGCGGCTTTGACGGTGCGGTCAGCGGCGTTGCGGCACCGTGATCCGGTAGCCGTGGTCGAGCAGTTCCGGCAGATAGCGGCGGAGGGCGGCCACGCTCTGCGAACGGTCGCCGCCCGCGTCGTGCGACAGCACCACGGCACCGGGTGCCGCCCCCTGCCGGACTCTGCGCACGATGGTGTCGGCGCCGGGCTCGGTCCAGTCCAGCGTGTCGACGCTCCAGGCCATCGGTTCCATGCCGAGTTCGGCGCCGATCTCGAAGGAGTCCCGGTTCCACGCCCCGTACGGGGCCCGGTACCAGACGGGCGGCGTGCCGGTGAGGCCCTCGATCACCTCGCTGGTACGGCCGAGTTCGTCGCGCACCCCGGCCCGGGACAGCTTGGTGACCAGGGGATGCGCCCAGGAGTGGTTGCCGACGGTGTGGCCGTCGTCGGCGATCGCCCGCACCAGGTCCCTGTGGTCGTCGGCCATCTCGCCGCACAGGAAGAACATCGCGCGGACATCGTGTTCACGGAGAACGGCGAGGACCCGCGGGGTGTAGTGCGGATCGGGGCCGTCATCGAAGCTGAGCACCATGGCGTGCCCGACCTCCGGCAGATGTTCGAAGGGCCGGGTGCGGACCGGAGGCGCCGCGGGGCGGAAGCGGGGCGGGGCGTCCCCCGTCATGGGTGTCAGCCGATAGGAGGGGGGTGCCCCCCGGAGGGCCGGGGACGGGCCGGCGGCTCCGGCCCGGTCGAGGGCGGGCGGCCGGAACGGCGTCCCGGCCGGATCCGCGGCGATCACACGCACGACACCTGCGGTGCCCAGCCCGGCGGTCAGCCGCAGCAGCGTCCGGCGCCCCGGCAGCATCTGATCATTTTTCATGACCAACTGCTCGCACGTCCGCCGCCGTTTACCGAGCAGCGACACCGGCCACCGATCGTTTTTTACCTGATGGACGGAATCCCCTTACTGCGGTCGGCACTCCGGTCCGGACCGCACCCCAGCGACGGAACCGAGGCCAGTGCGGGCCGGCCCCACTGCCTCCACGCCACAGCGCGCCCCGGAGCACGCCACGCCCCGTGCCGCGCCGCCGCTCGCTCCCGGCGCCGGCACCGGGAGCGGATAGCCTCGCTGCCGTGACAGACCAGCAGCGCCATGCGTTCGAACGTGGCACAGACGGACCGAAAGTGATCGTCGCCGGACTCGACGGGTCCGATTCCTCCATGCGTGCCGCGGCATACGCTGCGGGGCTCGCCCGCCGGCAGGGGGCCAAGCTCTCCCTGGTGTACGTGCAGCCCGTGTTCCCCGCGGGAGCCGCGCTGGGTGCGCCGGTCGCCGACGCGGCCGAGGAGGTCGCGGAGGGCTTGGCGAACGAGATCCGGGACGCGACGGAACGGTTGAAGGACATATGGAACGTGCGGTGGGAGTTCCACACGGTCCGCGGGGATCCGTACAACGGCCTCGTGACGGCGGCGGACGACCTGAAGGCGGACGCCGTCGTCGTGGGCGCCTCGGAGTCCGCCGGTCACCGGTTCATCGGGTCCGTGGCGGTCCGGCTGGTGAAGGCGGGCCGTTGGCCCGTCACGGTGGTCCCGTAGCCGTCGCGGAATCCTCACTTCCGCGCGACGGCACGCCGTCTTTCGAGCAGGCGGCGGCTGGGCCATCATGAGCGCCCGTCAGCGACATCCGTCAGCGGAGAGGTGACTCATGGCCAAGCTTCGGATGGGCGAGGGTGTGCTGCGCCGCAAGCCGATCGAGCAGATCCACGAGGAGAGGCCGACGGGGGACGTCACCACTCAGCTCACCAGATCGCTCGGCCTGTGGCAGCTCACCGCGATCGGTGTCGGCGGCATCATCGGCGCGGGCATCTTCACCCTCGCCGGTACGGTCGCCAACGGCACGGCCGGACCTGCGGTGCTCATCTCCTTCCTGATCGCCGGCGTGGCGAGCGCCGCCGCGGCGTTCAGTTACGCGGAGTTCGCGGGCCTGATCCCGAAGGCCGGTTCCGCCTACACCTACGGCTACGCGGTGCTGGGCGAGCTGGTCGGCTGGTTCATCGGCTGGGACCTGCTGCTGGAGTACACGGCGATCGTCTCGGTGGTCGCGATCGGCATCTCCGGCTACTTCGGCTTCCTGCTCGGCGAGATGGGACTCGATCTGCCGAAGTGGATGCTGGGCGCGCCCGGCACCGGGGACGGCCACCGGGTGGACCTGTTCGCCGCGCTGCTCTGCCTCCTCGTGGCGTATCTGCTGACCCTCGGCATCAAGAACGCGGCCCGCTTCGAGACCGTCGTGGTGGTCCTGAAGGTCCTGGTCGTCCTGCTGGTGATCGGCGTCGGGGTGTTCCACGTCAACACGGCGAACTACCATCCGTTCTTCCCGTTCGGGGTGAGCGGGGTCTTCACCGGAGCGGCCACGGTGTTCTTCGCCGTGTTCGGCTACGACGCCATGTCGACCGCGGCCGAGGAGTCCAAGGACGCCCAGCGGCACATGCCGAAGGCGATCCTGTACTCCCTGGCCATCTCGATGGTGCTGTACGTGGCGGCGTGCCTGGTGCTGACGGGCATGCAGAGCTACAAGGACATCGACCCGGAGTCCGGCTTCTCCACGGCGTTCAAGTCGGTGGGACTCAGCAGCCTGGCCGATGTGATCGCGGTGGGCGCGATCATCGGCATCCTCACCGTGATGTTCACCTTCATGCTCGGGGTGACCCGGGTGTGGTTCTCGATGAGCCGCGACGGTCTGCTGCCGAAGTGGTTCGCCAAGACGCACCCGACCCGGCACGTACCGACCCGGGTGACCTGGATCGTCGGCGGGGCCTCGGCGGTGATCGCCGGGTTCCTGCCGATCGGCGAGGCGGCCGAGCTGACGAACATCGGCATCCTGCTGGCGTTCGTCGTGGTGTGCATCGCGGTGATCGTGCTGCGGTACAAGCGCCCCGAACTGCCGCGCACGTTCCGCACCCCCGGCATGCCGTTCGTACCGGCGCTCGGCGTGGTGTTCTCCCTCTGGCTCATCACGTTCCTGCAGTGGCAGACCTGGGTGCGGTTCCTCGTGTGGTTCCTGGTCGGCCTGGTGATCTACTTCGGCTACTCGTACCGGAGGTCGGAGATGGCACGGACGCCGGGGACCGGCACGGACCGCACGGACTGACCCCCGGCAGGACCGTGCCACGGCCGCCGGACGTGCGCACGAAGCCGCCCGTCGTCCGTTCGTCGGACCGTTCACCGCACCATTCGCCGCACTGTGCGACCGCTCGTCGCACGACATCGCCCGCCTCCTGTTCCCCGGCGTCCCGATGGGTTCGGATACGCCCGTCGGCAACGAAGCGGCAGGGGCGGCGCGGCGAAGGGCGTTCACGATGACCACGATGACGACGGACGAGCGGGCCCTCGCGGACCTCCAGCGGGAGCACGGCCCCGCCCTGTTCCGCTTCCTGCTCGGGCTGACCTTCGGCGATCGGCAGCGGGCCGAGGACCTGCTCCAGGAGACGCTGGTGCGGGCGTGGCAGCATCCGGAGGCGTTCGACGCTCCCTACGCGTCGATGCGGCCCTGGCTGTTCACGGTCGCCCGGCGCCTCGCGATCGACGCGCGGCGGTCGAGACAGGCGCGCCCGGCCGAGGTCAGCGATGTGGTGCTGGAGGGCACCGCGGGCGAGGACGACACCGCCGAGGCCGCGGTCTCGGCGCTCGACGTGCGCGAGGCGGTGCGCGCGCTCAGCCCGGAACACCGTGCGGTCCTCGTCCAGATGTACTTCCGCGGGCTGAGCGTCGGCGAGACGGCCGCGGTCCTCGGCATCCCCGCGGGCACGGTCAAGTCGCGGTCCTACTACGCGCTGCGGCGGCTCTCCCGCAGCCTGCCGGGCTACTCCGACAGGTCGTCCTCGGACAGCAGCGCGAGCAGCGAGGCGGCCTGAGCGACCTCCACGTAGTCGGCGGCGCAGACGTCGCAGGTCCTGAGGTGGCGGACGACCGCACCGGTCTCGTCGGGCGTGAGCGCGTCGAGGACATGGGCTCCGAGCAGCTGCCGCACGTGCGGGCCCTTGCGGGGATCGACGGTCATCGCGTCCTCGTGTCGTGAGCGGGTCCGTTCGTGACGGATCCTGTCCTTCTGGCCACGCGGACCGCGTCGCCCCGGTTCAATGCTCGTGAAGCCCGTGCCGAGAAGGAAAAGAGGCGAGACGGGATGCGCCCGGAACGTCAGGAAGGAACCAGTGACGGAACCGGCGACGGAACCGGTGGGGACGGGCTGCTGGTGCCGATGGCCTGGATGTGCGCCGAGTACGTGGCCGACGAACTGCTGCGGACCGGTGGTCTGATGGATCCGTGCACGCTGGAGTACCGAGCGGGCCGCGACGCGCTCGCGCTCACCGTCTTCCTCTCCGTCATCGCGCACCCGTGCTACGGCCTGCGTCCCCCCGGCGACGGTCCGGAGGGTGTGCTGCCTGCGGCGCGCCTCGACGAACTGCGGCTGCTGACGGCGTACGGCACGGTCTGGCGCGACTGGGTCGGTGAACGGCTCGGCGCTGGGGCGCCGGGGTCGCCGCCCGGCGGCACGGACCCGGACACGGCGCTGGCGCGTGCGGCCTGGCGGTGGCTGGAGGAGACCGAACTGCTCGCGGCCGGCCTCGACGGGATCGGTGTGCCGCCCCCGGACCCGGACGAGGGCACGCAAGCGGCGGAGGAGGGCGCCCGGGTGTGGACGCCGGCCTGGCGGCTGGGCCTGCCGCTGGGTCATCTGGCGATCCACCTCCACTGAGTGCCGGCCCGTCCGCCGGTCAGCCGTGTACCCCCGCACGGTACTTCGGCAGCCGCACCGTGATCTTCATCCCCGCGCCGATGCCCGTCTCGATGACGAGGCCGTAGTCGTCCCCGTACACCTGGCGGAGCCGTTCGTCGACGTTCACCAGGCCGATGCCGACGGAGCGGCCGCCCTCGCCGCGCAGGATGCGGCGCAGGAGCTGCGGGTCCATGCCGGCGCCGTCGTCCTCGATGACGACCTCGGCCTCGGCTCCGGCGTCGAGGGCGCGGATGGTGATGTGCGTCGGGGTCTCCCTCGTACCGCGGTCGGCGGCCCCTTCGAGACCGTGCTTGACGGCGTTCTCGACCAGGGGCTGGAGGCAGAGGAACGGCAGCGCCACGGGCAGCACCTCGGGGGCGACCTGGAGGGTGACCGAGAGTCGTTCACCGAACCGGGCCCGTACCAGTGCGAGGTACTGGTCGATGGAGTGAAGTTCGTCGGCGAGGGTGGTGAAGTCCCCGTTGCTGCGGAACGAGTAGCGGGTGAAATCGGCGAACTCCAGCAGGAGTTCGCGGGCCTTCTCGGGGTCCGTGCGGACGAACGAGGCGATGGCGGCAAGGGAGTTGAAGATGAAGTGCGGGGAGATCTGGGCCCGCAGTGCCCTGATCTCGGCCTCGATGAGGCGGGTGCGGGAGCGGTCCAGTTCGGCGAGTTCGAGCTGCACGCAGACCCAGCGGGCCACTTCCCCGGCGGCCCTGGCCAGGACGGCGGACTCGCGCCGGGCGTAGGCGACCAGGGTGCCGAGGACCCGGTGGTCGACGGTGAGGGGGACGGCGACGGCCCAGCGCAGCGGGCAGTCGAGATCGTCGCACTGGCTGGGGAAGGCTGTGTCGCGTCCGCTGTCGAGGAGGCCGCGCACCTGTTCCATGACGTGCCGGCCGTGGTGCTCGCCCGCACCGTCCCAGACGAGGACGTGGTCGCGGTCGGTGAGGCAGAGGGCCTCGGTGCCGAGCAGGGAACGGAGTCTGCGGGCGGCCTTGCGGGCGCTCTCCTCGGTGAGCCCGGCGCGCAGCGGGGGCGCGGCGAGTGAGGCGGTGTGCAGGGTCTCGAAGGTGGCGTGCTCGACGGGGGTTCCGACGTCGCTGGGGCGGACGGTGCGGGTGGCACGGCGGCCGAGCAGGAATCCCGCGACGGGCAGCAGCAGGGCGAGCACGGCGAGTACGGCGTAACCGGGCCCGGTCATCGGTGTCTTCCCGAGGTCAGTGACTCCGGCAGGTGGAAGCGGCTCATGGCGGCGTTCGTGCCGGGCGGTATCCGGCCGGGCGTGGCCAGGGACACCAGGATCATGGCGAGGAATCCGACCGGGACCGACCAGACGGCGGGCCAGGCGAGCAGGGCGTGCGTCCAGCCCGGCGGGCGCACCGCGCCGCTGAAGGTGACGGCGACGGACAGGAAGGCGGAGCCGCCGCCGAGCAGCAGTCCGGCGGCCGCTCCGGGCGGGGTGAGCCGTCGCCACCAGATGCCGAGAACGAGCAGCGGGCAGAAGGAGGAGGCGGAGACGGCGAACGCCATGGCCACCGAGTCGGCCACCGGCACGCGGCTGACCAGCAGCGACCCGGCCAGCGGCACGGCCATGGCGAGGACGGTGGCCAGCCGGAAGTGGCGTACGCCCCGGGAGGGCAGCACGTCCTGGGTGATGACCCCGGCGACGGCCATGGTCAGGCCGGACGCGGTCGACAGGAAGGCGGCGAAGGCACCGCCCGCGATGAGCGCGCCGAGCAGGTCCCCGCCGACTCCGCCGATGAGCCGTCCGGGCAGCAGCAGCACGGCGGCGTCCGCGTCCCCGCCGTGGACGAGGTCGGGGGCGTAGAGCCTGCCCAGGGCCCCGTAGACCGGCGGCAGGAGGTAGAAGAGGCCGATGAGCGCGAGCACGGCGACGGTCGTGCGCCGGGCGTCCCGGCCGTTGGGGCTGGTGTAGAAGCGGACGACGACGTGGGGCAGGCCCATGGTGCCGAGGAAGGTGGCGACGATCAGTCCGTAGGTGGCGTAGAGCGGGTGGTCGGCGCGGAAGACGGAGAGCTGGTCGTCGAAGGTGACTCGGGGGCGGCCGTCGCCCTGCCAGGCGAGGACCAGGAAGATCGCGGGGACGAGGAGGGCGGTCAGTTTCAGCCAGTACTGGAACGCCTGAACGAAGGTGATGGAGCGCATGCCGCCCGCGGCGACGGCGATGACGACGACCGCCGCCACGAGGACGTCGCCGAGCCGGCCCGGCGCCCCGGTGAGGATCTTGAGGGTGAGTCCGGCGCCCTGGAGCTGCGGTACCAGGTACAGCCAGCCCGCGGCCACGACGAAGACGCTGACCAGCCGGCGCACCTGTAGTGATTCCAGCCGCCCTTCGGCGAAGTCGGGCAGGGTGTAGGCCCCGGAGCGGCGCAGAGGCGCGGCGACGAAGACGAGGAGGACCAGATAGCCCGCGGTGTAGCCGACCGGGTACCAGAGCATGTCGGGTCCGTGCACGAGCACCAGCCCGGCGATGCCGAGGAAGGAGGCGGCGGAGAGGTACTCGCCGCTGATCGCCGCGGCGTTGAGCCGGGGGCGTACGGTGCGCGAGGCCACGTAGAAGTCGGAGGTGGTGCGGGAGATGCGCAGCCCGAAGCCGCCGACGAGGACGGTCGCGGCGACGACGACCGCCACGGCCGCCATCGCGTACGTACGGCTCACTGCGTGGGGCGGCCTTCCACGAGCCGGGCGAAGTCGCGCTCGTTGCGCTCCGCCCTGCGTACGTACCAGTGGGCGGCCAGGGTGAGCGGCGGATAGGCGGCGAACCCGAGCACGGCCCAGACCGGCGCGTCGGCGCGCAGGGCCTCGAAGACCAGGGGCAGGGTGCCGACGACGACCGCGAGCAGTACGAACACCATGAGCCCGGCCCTCAGTTGACTGCGCATCAGTGACCGTACATAGGCACCGCCGAGTGCGGTCTGCTCGTCTATCTCCGACTGGGTGCGGTAGCGCGGCAGCGGGCGCACCCGGCGGGACTCCCCCGTCACCACTTCGCGCCGGGGTGTTGGCTCTGCGGACATGGGCTCGGAGTGTACGCAGAGCAGGACGGCCGTGGGAAGGGTCGCGACTCTGGTCGCCCCTGGTCAGCGGCTGGTCCGGCGCATCAGCAGATCGCGCAGCGCGCGGCTGTGGCGGCGGCTCACGGCGAGTTCGGCGGTGCCGATGCGCACGGTCATGCTGCCCGCGTCGAGGCGGAGTTCGTCGATCCGGCCCAGTGCCACGAGGTGGCGGCGGTGGATGCGTACGAAGCCGCGGGAGCGCCAGCGTTCCTCCAGGGTGGTGAGGGGGACGCGGACGAGGTGGCTGCCGGTCGCGGTGTGCAACCGGGCGTAGTCGCCCTGGGCCTCGGCGTAGGCGATCTCGTCGATCGGGACGAACCGGATGACTCCGCCGAGCTCCACGGGTATCTGGTCGTGGGAGGTGTCGAGCACGGGCGCGGAGCGGTCGCCGACCTGTTCGGCGACGCGGCGGACCGCTTCGGCGAGGCGTTCGCGCCGGACGGGTTTGAGGACGTAGTCGACGGCCTTGAGGTCGAACGCCTGGACGGCGAAGCCCTCGTGGGCGGTGACGAAGACGATGAGCGGGGGCGCGGCGAACCCGGCCAGCAGCTGCGCGACGTCGAGACCGGTGAGCCCGGCCATGTGGATGTCGAGGAAGACGACGTCGATGCCGGCGGGGTCGTCGGGGGCGGCGTCGACGGCACCGCCGATGCGGCGCAGTGCCTCGGTGGCACCGGAGGCGCCGTCGGCACTGCGGATGCGGGGATCGGCGCGCAGGAGGTAGAGGAGTTCCTCCAGTGCGGGTTCTTCGTCGTCGACGGCGAGTACGCGCAGCATGGGCGGAGTGTAGAACGTGCGCGGGGTCGCGGGCCGGGCCGAGGCGGGCACGCCGGGACCGTCCGGGGTTCCCGGCCGGGCCGCCCGGTCGCCCGGACGAGCGGGCTATCTGAGGAGCCGGGAGAGCCTGCGGTCGGCCAGCGGCCTGCCTCCGGTCTGGCAGGTGGGGCAGTACTGGAGCGAGGAGTCGCTGAACGTCACCTCGCGGATGGTGTCCCCGCAGACGGGGCATGCCTCGCCGGTGCGCCCGTGGACGCGCATCCCGCTCTTCTTCTCGGCCTTGAGTTCTCCGGCCGCCAGTCCGGCGGAGCGTACGACCGCCTCGCGGAGCGTGTCGCGCAGCGCGGTGTGGAGGCGGGTGATCTCGTCTTCGGTGAGGCTGGTGGTGGGCTTGTAGGGCGACATCTTCGCGGTGTGCAGGATCTCGTCGCTGTACGCGTTGCCGATGCCCGCGATCAGCGACTGGTCACGCAGAGCCCCCTTGATCCGGTGGTTCTCCCGGGTGATCAGCGCGGCGAACGCGTCGCGGTCGAAGGCGTCGTCGAGGGGGTCGGGGCCGAGGCGGGCGATGCCGGGCACCTGGGCCGGGTCGTGCACCAGGTGCACGGCGAGGCGTTTGGTGGTGCCCGCCTCGGTGAGGTCGAAGCCGTCGCCGCCGGTGAGGACGGTGCGCAGCGCGAGCGGTCCCTTGCCGGGGCGGGGCGGGGCCGCGGGGAAGCCGTCCCTCCACCGCAGCCAGCCGGCCCGGGCGAGGTGGGTGACCAGGTGGAGAGGTCCCGCTTCGACGTCCAGGAACTTGCCGTGCCGGGCGATGCCCGTGACCGTGGCGCCGTGCAGGGCGGTGAGCGGCGGGTCGTACGTCTTGAGGACGCTGACGGCGAGGGGCAGCACGCGGTCGATCTCCCTGCCGACGAGGCGGTCGTCGAGGAAGATCCGCAGCGCTTCGACTTCCGGCAGTTCGGGCACGGTTCCAGGGTGCCGTAAGCACCGCCCGGCCGCCCGCCGGAGGCCGTGTGCCGGTCGGGCCGCGGCTCGCCGCCGTCCGGCGGCCGGTCAGGTCCCCGCCAGCAGGGCGCGCAGCTCCCCCACCTCGTCCCGGGTGCCGGCCGCCAGCCGGTCCAGGTCGGGCAGCGCCTTGCCGTCGGCCACGAGTCCGAGGTGCACCCGGCCTCCGTACACGGACAACGCGACGGCCAGGGCCTGGCCGCGGGCCAGCGGCGCCATCGGGTAGACGGCACGCAGCGGGCAGCCGCCGAGCGAGAGCGCCGAGCGCGGCAGCGGCACGCTGGTGACCAGCAGGTCGAAGAGCATCCGGGCCGCGCCGCCCGCGATCGGTGCCCCGAAGCGATGGGCCAGCGAGGGCAGTTGGTCGGCGAGCACCGCGACGGCTCCGGCGCCGCGGAGCGGACCGGCGGCCTTGTTGCCATCCATGGCCGTACGGACGCGCAGCAGCCGTTGCCGGGGATCGGGTTCGCCGACGGGGAGCGCGAGCAGGTAGGCGGAGAGCTTGTTCCCGGACGTGACCGGCCGGCCGGGCCTGCGGCGGGAGACCGGGACCAGGGCACGGGGGTCGTCGGCGGGCAGTGTCTCTCCCCGTTCCAGCAGCCAGCGGCGCAGCGCTCCGGCGACGACCGCGAGCAGGACGTCGTTGACCGTGCCCCCGGCGGCCCGCCGGATCTCCTGGACGGTGGCGAGGTCCAGGTCGGCGGTGGACAGCCGCCGGGTTCCGCTGGATCGCGCGGTGAGCGCGGGCGTGCCCCGCGGGTCCAGACGGCTGGCCCGCACCAGGGAGGCGCCGACCCCGAACGCCCGCCCGAGATCCTCGATCCGGCCCAGGGCCAGCCCGGCGACCTGGCGCGGCCCCGGCATCCAGGAGCGGGGCGGCACCGCGCACGGCCGGGCCGGGGACGCTCCCGCCGGGGCGCGCCTGGCGAGGGGGGCGATCTCGTCGAAGATCCCCGCGCCGATGGCGACCGCGCGCATTCCGTCGGCGAGCGCGTGGTGGAGCTTGACGAGCACGGCGAACGGGCCGCCGTCCGCTCCGCCGATCACGTACATCCGCCACGGCGGCCGGCCCCGCTCCAGCGGTCGCTCCATCAGCTCACCGGCGAGCCGTGTGGCACCCGCCATGAACCCGGCGTCCCCGGCCCGTGCTTCCTCCCCGCTCAGCCGCACGCACTCGATGTGGCGACGCACGTCGAAGTCCTTGTCGACGAACCAGGCCGCACCGCCGACCGGCAGCAGCACGTCCCTGACCCGCATCCGCAGCCGGGGAATCGCGGCGGCGCGCGTGGCCAGCAGGTCCAGGACGGTCCCGGTACCGACGCCGCCGGTCGCACCGGGATCCGGTGAGAAGACGGCGAGAGCGCCCAGGTGCATGGGGTGGGCTTCGGATTCGAGGTGCCAGAAGGCCAGGTCGAGAGGTGCCAGCAGCTCAGTACCCACCGCGTCCCCAGGTCGTCGAAGGTCGGAGGAGAGGAAGAAGGAGAAGGTGAAGCAGGGCGAAGAACGACGAACGGTCGATGCGGACGGACGGGCGCGACGGACAGGTGAGCAAAACGCGAACGAGCAGAGCCGAACGAGCGGGCGGAGACCAGCAGAATCGCGGTCAGTCACCTTCGATCGCTTCTGGTCAAGGAATAGCCCATCACATTCAGTTACCGTCGGGTAGCGCCTGATCGGCGGTCAGTCGCGCCCCGGAATCACGAATTCGCACCACACGCACTTCCCGGTGCCGCGCGATTCCACGCCCCAGAGGTCCGTGAGCCGGTCCACGAGCATCAGCCCCCGGCCGGACACCCCGGTCTCCCCCGCGTCCCGGCGGCGGGGCAGTGCGCTGGACCGGTCCTCGACGTCGATCCGCAGGCGCCGCTCGGGCCCCGTGAGCACCCGGATGGTGACGATGGCACCACCGTCCGTGTGTATCAGCGCGTTGGTCATCAGCTCGTCGGCGGCCAGTTCGACCTCGTCGGCACGGTTCCCGGCACCCCAGGCCCGTACGGCGGCGCGGATCATGTGCCGCGCGGCGCTCAGCGCGGCCGGATCGCCCTGGGGGACGTGCTGCTGGAGCCGGCCGCCCGGCTGGGGCGCGTGGGCGGCCTCGCGGCCCAGCAGCAGGACCGCCACGTCGTCCTCGCCCCCTCGGTCGTCGACCTCCTCGCAGAGCCGGTCGGCCAGTTTCTGCAGGTCGCACGGACCGTTGCGCACGAGGGAAGCCAGCAGGCGCATGCCCTCGTCCAGGTCGGTATCCGGCAGCTCCACCAGTCCGTCGGTGAAGAGCACCAGGGTCTGCCCGGGGTCCAGGTCCACCGTCCCGACCGGGTATTCCAGCCGCCCGAACTCGGCGGAGAGCCCCAGCGGCAGCCCGCCCTCCACGGGGAGTCTGCGGCAGTCGCCGTCGGTGTCGCGGATCACCGGGTCGACATGCCCGGCTCGGACCAGCTGGACCACCCCGGTCGTCAGATCCGCCTCGGCGTAGGTGCAGGTCGCGAAGCGGTCCGTGTCGAGTTCATGCAGGAAGACGGAGGCACGGGCCATCACCGCGGCCGGGCTGTGCCCCTCGGCCGCGTACGCCCGCAGCACGATGCGCAGCTGCCCCATCACTGCGGCGGCGTGCGTGTCGTGCCCCTGCACGTCGCCGATGACGGCCCCCACCCGGCCACCGGGCAGCGGGATGATGTCGTACCAGTCGCCCCCGATGTCCCGGCCCAGCCGGGCCGACCGGTAGCGCACGGCGACCTGGGCTCCCGGCACCTCCGGGATGCGGCGCGGCAGCATGGCCTGCTGGAGGCCCTCGGCGAGATCGTGCTCCTGCTCGTAGAGCATCGCCCGCTGGAGGCTCTGGGCGATGGAGCTGCCGAGCGCGACCAGCAGATTGCGTTCGTCGGCCGTGAAGCCGTCCTTCCCGCTGTACAGCAGCCCGAGGGCGCCGATGGGCCGCGCGTGGGCAATCAGCGGCAGATAGGCGGCGGAGGTGATCCCGAGATGGCTGATATGGGGCCACAGAATCGGGTACGACTCCGCGAAATCGGCCGCGGACTCGATGAAGCGGGGCGCGAGCGTGCTCACCACCTCGCTCATCGGGTACGGCTCGTCCGTCCGGGTGTACCGGGTGCCGGGAACGAACGAGCCCTCCGGCCCGTCGGCCACCAGATGGATGCGCCCGGCCTCCATCAGCCCCACGACCAGGCTCGTTGCCCCGAGGTGGGCCAGCCCCTGAGAGTTCTTGAGGACCTCGATGACATCGCGTACCGACAGGGCGTGGGCCAGCGCGGCCGTGGCCCCGTCCACCAGACTGGTACGCCGTCGGCGTTCCTGGTCCAGTTCCCGGCGGGCGGTGGAGTCGGCCAGTTCCTGGGTGGCGTCGCGGACGATGCCGATGACGCGTCGGGGCCGGCCGGCCGCGTCGCGCCGGATGAAGCCCTGGGTGTGGGCCCAGCGTATGGTCCCGTCGCGGCGCAGCATCCTGAAGTACGCCCCGTAATTGCTCCGCCCGCTCTTGAGGGCCTGCGCGACCATGGCGTCCAGCCGCACCCCCTCGTCCGTCGGCACCCGCGGCGCGAGCGCCTCCGGCCGGTTGTCGTACTCGTCGGGCCGCAGATCGAACACGTCGAGTGCGGGCCGGTCCATGTGCATGAGGCCACTGTCGAGGTCCCAGTCGAAGCTGCCCATTCGGTTCAGGGCAAGACTGAGATCCGGGTGGGCGGGCCAGTCGTCCGGGAGTGACAGGGCACCCGCTACCCGATCATCCATGACCGTCACTCTGCCATTATTTGTCCGTTTATTCGAGCGAAGCCCCTGCCGACGGGTCGATCCATCGGCGTGTCACCCGAGCTCCGGACCGCCATGACCGGCAGCGTTCGCCGGGAAGGGGCGTCCTCCGGTCCGCGCCACCACAGGGCGGTCCGAGGCCCCTGGACGGGGCCTTCCCTGCTGGAACGAAGCCGAGGGCCGGGGGGAACACGCCCACACCGGTCCGCATCCCGTCGTGCCCCACCCGCACCTTCATCATCAGGCTGCGCGCCTCGCGGGCGGGGCTCCGGCCCGCACGCGAAGGGCGGCTCCGTCCGCTTCGACAGAGCCGCCCTGCCCACGGCACACACGCGGATCGGGGCCGGACCCGTTGGCCGGAGCCCGACCCGATGGCCGCAGGAGGACCCTGCGGGCACGCCCGGCCGGACCGGTGCATCACTTCCGGTCCGGTGGGTCACTCCGGGTCGGTGGAGGAACCCGGGTCGGTGGATCGATCCGGCCTCAACGACCCTGCAGCGCCTTGACGTTGTCGCCGAAGGTCCAGCCCTTGGACCCGTCCCAGTTGAGCGACCAGGTCATCAGCCCCTTGAGCCTGCCGCCGTACTGGTTCCACGCCTGGGCGACCTGACCGGTCGCCATGTGTCCGCCACCGGCGCCCGGCTGGGCCGGGAGCCCGGGAACCTGCTTGTCGTAGGGGACCTTGATCGTGGTGCCCTGGACGACGAGCCCCTTGTCCAGGCAGTCCGTCTGGGCCGTGAAGCCCTGAACCGTGCCCGCCGCGTACGAGTCGCCCGAGCAGCCGTACATGCTGCCGTTGTAGTACTGCATGTTCAGCCACCACAGGCGGCCGTTGTCCGCGTACTTCTTGATGATCGGCAGATACGCGCCCCAGATCGAGCCGTAGACGACGCTGCCACCGGTGACGTACGCGGTCTCCGGGGCCATGGTCAGGCCGAAGTTCGGGGGCATCCGGTCCAGCACGCCGTCGATGATGCGGATGAGGTTGGCCTGGGAGGCGGACAACTGGTTGATGTTGCCACTGCTGGTCAGACCGGTCTCGATGTCGATGTCGATGCCGTCGAAGTTGTACTTCTTCAGGATCGGCACCACCGTCTCGATGAACCGGTCGGCGACCGCGCTGGAGCTGAGGTCGATGCCCGCGGTCGCGCCACCGATGGACAGGAGGGTGGTGAGCCCCGACGCCTTCGCCTGGCACATCTCGGCCGGGGTGGGGACCTTGACCGTCGCATCCATGCCGTCCTCCCACAGCACGGTGCCGTCCGAGCGGATGACGGGGAAGGCGGCGTTGATCACGTTGTAGCCGTGCGCGGTGATACGGCTGTCGGTGATCGGGATCCAGCCGAGGGGCGGGTGCACGCCGTTGGCCGCGCCGTCCCAGTTCTCCCAGTACCCCTGGAGCACCTTGCCCGCGGGCTTCGACTTGACCGCGCAGGTGTCCTCCTGCGCGACAGCGGGCGTGGCCCCGACCAGCAACTGCACAACGCCTGCCACCGCGAGGCCGAGCCCCAGCAGGCGCGATGTCCGACCGCTCATGTTGCGTCCCCTTCCGGACGAATCGAACGATAAATGTCGTGATCCTGACAAGCGCTCGACTGGAATCGACCGCGAGCTCCACACACCACGGCGCGCTCACCGTAAGTTGGTCCAGACCTTTCGGTCAAGAGGTCTGGACCAAAGGCGGATATCGACGCATCGAGCATGGAACATCGCAAGCCGGGTCGGTCACGGCCGGGGAATCTCCCACCCCAGCCCCAGCTCAGCCCCCGCCAAGAACTCCCCCGCCACCACCAGGTCCGGCTCTCGACACGCTCGCGCCCGGGGCCCAGCGGCACCCCGCCCGGCTCCTCCTTGAAGGCGTTCACAAGAGATCGTAGAGTCACGCCCAAGGAACTTGAACACGTTCAAATCCGTTGCTCCGGATCCGTGTCCAGACGAAGGCAGGCCCGCATGAGCACGCTCACCTACGCCGAGGTCGGCGCCACCCGCCTCGGCCCGCTCCCCGACGGCTACCACCACCTCCACCACCGGGCCCTCGTGGGTCGCGGCCGGGCCGATTTCGAGGCGGCGGGGGCGGCGGTCACCGGCTGGGGCATGCACCGCCGCAGCGGAGCCCGGGTCAGCGCCTCGGTCGCCCGGGCCGAGCCCGGGGCGCGTGTCCGGGTCTCCCTGGGCATGGGCCCGCTCCGGTTCAACGCGCCCTGCCGGGTCGTCTGGACCGCGGACGAGCCGGAGCGCATGGGCTTCGGCTACGGGACGGAGGCCGGGCACCCGGAATGCGGCGAGGAGTGCTTCGTGGTGGATCTGGCGGACGACGGGACGGTGTGGTTCACCGTCATGGCGTTCAGCCGCCCGGCCGCGTGGTACGCCCGGCTCGCCGGGCCCCTGGTGCCGGTTGCGCAGCGGTGGTACGCCCGCAGGCTCGGTAGCACGCTGCGCCGCGTCGTCGCGGAGGGCCGGAGCGCGGCAGGCTGAAGTCCCGCGGCGGGACCGGTCTCGGGCCGCCGGGGCAGGCCGCCCCGAGCGGCTGCCGGGCGAAAACCGCCCGAAGGGCCGTGCCGTGCCCGGTTGAAGGGCCGAGAGGCGCACTCGGGCCGATACTGGAGGTGATGCAGTGGTTCACCGCGGACGGGTACTGGCTCAGTCGGCTGATCTTCCAGCGGGCCCTGGCCGGTGTCTACCTGTTCGCCTTCCTCGCCGCCGCGCTCCAGTTCAGGGCGCTGATCGGTGAGCGCGGCATGATGCCCGCACCCGTTTTCCTTCGGCGCACGGACTGGCGCGAGACGCCCGGACTGTTCCGGCTCCACTACTCCGACCGCTTCTTCGCCTTCGTTTCTTGGACGGGCTGCGCGCTCGCCGCCGCCCTGCTCGCGGGTGTGGACTCACTAGTTCCGCTCTGGGCGGCGATGGTGCTCTGGGCGCTGCCGTGGGCGCTGTATCTGTCGATCGTCCAGATCGGCCAGACCTGGTACGCCTTCGGCTGGGAGTCGTTGCTGCTGGAGACGGGCTTCCTCGCCGTGTTCCTGGGCAACGCCGGCACGGCACCGCCGGTACTGGTCCTGTGGCTGCTGCGCTGGGTGCTGTTCCGGGTGGAGTTCGGCGCCGGGCTGATCAAGATCCGGGGCGACGCATGCTGGCGCAAGCTGACATGCCTGTACTACCACCACGAGACACAGCCGATGCCGGGCCCGCTGAGCTGGTTCTTCCACCGGCTGCCGAAGCCCCTCCACCGGGCCGAGGTGGCGGCGAACCATGTCACCCAGCTCCTCGTGCCGGTGCTCCTCTTCACCCCGCAGCCGGTGGCGAGCGCCGCTGCGGGGCTGATGGTCCTCACCCAGCTGTGGCTGGTGGCCTCGGGGAACTTCGCCTGGCTGAACTGGCTGACGATCACGCTGGCCCTGTCCGCCGTCGACTGGTCCCTGTTCACCGAACCGCCCGCCGTGGCCGCTCCGGCTCTCTGGTACGAGATCGTCGTCATCGCCGTCACCGCGCTGGTGCTGTTCCTCAGCTACCGTCCGGCGCGCAATCTGGTCTCCCGCCGCCAGGTGATGAACTGCTCGTTCGATCCGCTGCATCTGGTCAACACCTACGGCGCGTTCGGCAGCGTCAG
Organism: Streptomyces sp. NPDC052042; assembly: GCF_044548345.1. Classification (NCBI taxonomy): domain Bacteria; kingdom Bacillati; phylum Actinomycetota; class Actinomycetes; order Kitasatosporales; family Streptomycetaceae; genus Streptomyces; species Streptomyces sp. NPDC052042. The sequence goes on from NZ_JBIUBU010000018.1 coordinate 50,382, forward strand.
CCGGGTCCGCCTGGAGGTCGCGGTCGAGGGCACGGACGAGAAGACGCTCCACGAAGGAACGGTCTGGCGGGAGTACGGCTTCCGCGGCAAGCCGGGCGATCCGCGGCGGCTGCCCCGCCAGTTCGCCCCGTACCATCTGCGGCTCGACTGGCTGATGTGGTTCGCGGCGCTCTCCCCCGCCTACGCGGGCCCCTGGTTCGGGCCGTTCGTGGAACGGCTGCTGGAGAACGACCGGGACACTCTGCGGCTCCTGCGCCACAACCCGTTCCCGGACGCCCCGCCCGTCCACGTCCGCGCCCGGCTGTACCGCTACCGGTTCACGACCTGGCGCGAGCTGCGGGCCACCGGACGGTGGTGGCACAGAACGTTCGTCCGCGACTTCATGCCGCCCGTGTCCCTCGGCCCCGCCGGGCTCGGGCGGACCGGCCGGCTCTGAGCAGCCGGGCACGGCTCCCGACCCGGGTACGGCACCACCGGCCGATACGCCGGGTGCCGGGGAACGCGACAGGCACCAAAACGCCATGCGGGTGACGGTGACCGGGCCGCCACCTCCGGACGGGTCCGCGCCCGCACGCCGGGGCTCCGGGGCCGGCTGCCCGGCAGCGCGGAGCGGTCAGTCGATGCCCTGCAGGATGTGCGGCTCGGCGAGGTCGTCCTCGTAGCCGGCCAGCCTGATCGGTGCGGACCTGGCCCAGACCTCGATGTTCCGGAGCTTCTCGGGCCGCTGCGCCCGTTCTCCGTACCGTTCGGCCGGTCGCTTCTCTTGCTTCGTCAGCTCTGATGTCGTCACCGCGCACTCCTTCGTGTCGCGTAAACCCGGGGCGCCGCCGACTTCCCAGCCTCGTTTCCGGGAGTCGACCACCCGAGAGGGGCAGGGAACGTTACGGATCGGTCGCGGTGGCGCCGTATGCGGGGGCGGGACGGCGGCTCGGTTGACGAGCCCGCCCCAGGACGGTCGGCGAGAACTTTGTGGACTCCCCGATGACGCCCGTTCCCCTCAGAGTAACCAAATGAGCACGTCCACGCTCGATGGATCATGTGTCATGGGTCACTTTCAGCCAATCGTTGCAGAAAGACCCGGCCAGGAGCGAGGTCCCGGCCGGGTCCAAGGCCTCCGGTGGCCCCGGTTACCAGTTGGCGGGCTCGTAGTCCTTGAGGAAGCACCCGTACAGGTCCTCGCCCTCCTCGCCACGCACGATCGGGTCGTAGACCCGGGCGGCGCCGTCGACCAGGTCGAGCGGGGCGTGGAAGCCCTCCTGCGCGAGGCGGATCTTGTCGGGGTGCGGGCGCTCGTCGGTGATCCAGCCGGTGTCGACGGCGGTCATCAGGATGCCGTCCTTCTGGAACATCTCCTGGGCGCTGGTCCGCGTGAGCATGTTCAGCGCGGCCTTGGCCATGTTGGTGTGCGGGTGGCCCGCACCCTTGTAGCCGCGGCCGAAGACGCCCTCCATGGCGGAGACGTTGACCACGTAGGCGCGCTTGGCCGCGGTCGCCGCCATGGCCGGGCGGAGCCGGCTGATGAGGATGAACGGCGCGGTGGAGTTGCAGAGTTGGACTTCCAGCAGCTCGATCGGCTCGACCTCGTCGACCGTCTGGACCCAGCTGTTGCTGTCGTGCAGGTCGGGCACGAGACCGCCCGCGTCGATCGCCCGGCCCGCGGCGATCCGCTCCAGCGAGGCGGATCCGGAGACCAGGGCGAGTTCGGTGACGTCCTGCGCGGACAGACCGTCCCGGCGTGCGGCCGGGAGGGCCGCGACACGGTCGACGGAACCGCTGCCGAAGGTGCCGATCACCTCGGAGGCGGGCAGCTCGCCCGCCGGGAGCGGGGCGGACTCGGCGCCGACCAGTTCGCTGTACGCGTTGGCCGAACGGCGCACGGTCTGCGCCGCGTTGTTGATCAGGATGTCCAGCGGCCCCTCCGCCGCGACGGAGTCGGCCAGCGCGACGACCTGCGCGGGGTCGCGCAGGTCTATCCCGACGATCTTCAGCCGGTGGATCCACTCGTCGCTGTCCGGCATCGCCTTGAAGCGGCGGATGGCGTCATTGGGGAAACGGGTGGTGATGGTGGTGTGCGCGCCGTCGCGCAGCAGCCGCAGCCCGATGTACATGCCGATCTTGGCGCGGCCGCCGGTGAGGAGCGCGCGCCGTCCGGTGAGGTCGGTGCGAGCGTCACGCCGGGCCCGGTTCTTCTTGGCACAGGGCTGGCACAGCTGGTGGTAGAACGCGTCGACCTCGACGTACCGGGCCTTGCAGATGTAGCAGGACCGGGGGCGCTGGAGGACCCCGGCGATCTCGGACGCGGCGGTGGACGAGGGCAGGATGCCGTTGGTCTCGTCGTCGATGCGGTCGGCCGAACCGGTCGCGGTGGCCTCGGTGACGGCCTTGTCGTGCGCGGTCTTGGCGGCGCGCCGCTCCTGGCGGCGACGCTGCTTCACGGTCCGGTAGATCCCCGCCGTGGCTCGGCGCACGACGATGGCGTCGGGGTGGTCGACCTCGATCGACTCGAGCTCTTCCAGCACGCTCAGGCAGACGGCCAGCCGCTCCGGGTCGATGCCGGGACCGAACTCCTCACGGCCGGAAGCGAGCTCCGGGCCGTCCTCTGTCACCGTCACTGCCATTCCTCTGTCACTCGTGGCGGAGACCGCCGCGCCTGCTCCTACCGGGCGAAACACCCGGGTCAAGTCTGCCATGCACCGGATGCTGCTCCGTTCGCGTGATCCCGCCGATCCCGCGCGCGTGGCCCGGGGGCCCCGGTCGGCGCGCGCGAGGACCCGAGCCGCTCCCCGGGCGCAGTTGCGACCGTCTGCGCCGGGCAACGGTCAGGGCCCTGTCGTCCAGGCCGGTCCGCTCCCGTCCCGGCCCCGTCCCGAGCCGGGCGTGCCCCGGTTTCCGTCCCTGTTCCGCCCCGCTCCGCCCCCGTGGTTCCGGCATGAACGGGTCACATATGCTTCCCTCCGATGCGACCGGGTCGAGGCCCGGACGTATCGGCCGCGGAAGCCGCACGCCCGCCACGCCGTCGAGGAGTTCCACCCCCGGCGGGGAGCACGCCGGGCCCGGGGAGAAGCGGTCCGGCACCTTCCGGAGTGAGACCGTTCGTCGCGGGTAGGCGGAGGTCGACAAGGCATCACCGAACACCCCTGCGTCGCCCTGGCTGGAGCACATGAACGAACAGGTCACCGCACGGCCGGCCGACCCTCCTCGCCCGGACCGTCCCGTCGAGGTTCCGTACAGCCCCACCGAGGTCCTCCACAGCGCCGAGGTGTTCGACGGCGAGCCAGGCTGCATCGCGCGGGCCCGCGCCCTGGCCGACGGATTCCTGGCCCGGCTGGCGGCCGAATGGCTCGCGGTGTTCGGCGAGCGCACCCGCGGCGATCTGATGCTGGCCGTCAGCGAGCTGGTCACCAACGCGGATCGCTATACGCAGGGGCCCTATCTGCTGGAGCTGGAGGGGACCGCGGAGCGCGTCAGCGTCACGGTCTACGACAGCAGCACGGCGCTCCCGCGGTTCTTCTCGCCCGACCCGGCGCGCCCCGGCGGCCACGGCATGGAGATCGTCGTGGCGCTGTGCGACCGGCTGACCGCCGAGCGCGTGCCGGTGGGCAAGCGCATCCGCGCCGAGTTCGAGCTCAGCAGCTGAGCTGTGGGGCGGGCGGGACGCGTTCGCCCCACGACCATGCCCACTCCGTTCGTCCGGGCATCGATCGGGTCGGACGCGTCGGACATGACAGCGCGTCAGCTGCCTCGGGCCTGTCAGATCTGCCAGGTGCTTCAGGGTGTCGTGTCAGAGGTGCCAGGTGTTTCAGGTGGCTTCGAAGACGCAGTCCCCGCACAGTCCTCCGGCGGGGCAGCGGTAGTAGAGGCAGCAACTGCGGCGCCGGAACGCGGTGCCGTGCGGGGCTCCGGTGTTCCGCAGGTCCGGGTGGTCGAAGAGCTCGGCGGTCAGCGCCCGGGCCCGCGCTGCCGCGTCCGGGCGGTCGTTCACCCGGGCCCAGTCGACGAGTTGACGCAGGGCCCCCGCCAGCGCCGAGCCCGCGTTTCCCCACAGCAGCCGGTCCGACAGCGGGCCGTCGCGGTGGATCGCCTCGGCCAGCGGCACGAGATGGCCGCGCTGCACCACGTGCCGGATCCGGTCGGCGGTGGCGGGCAGCGTCCGGGTGGTGCTCAGCCACAGGTCGTCGGGGCTGCTCGCCCGCGGGTCCCAGTACAGGGCATCGGGCGGCAGGTCGGGGAAGCGGCCGGTCAGCGCCGCCGGGCCGAGCGTGATCGACCAGAGTCGGGCCGCGAGCCCCAACTGCGCGATGGAGGCCGCGACCCTGCGTTCACGCGTCCGGTGGCGAGCGGCGACCAGGTCGATACGAGCGGTCAGCGCCGCCGTCTCCCCCGCGTACAGCGGGGCCAGCGGCCGGTGCGCGCCCTCGGGCGGCGCGGTGGTGCGCAGGGCGAAGAACCCGCCCAGGGGGACCGCCGTCGACTCGTCCGTCACCGCGTGCTTCCCCCTTCACCGCCGGTTGTTCGTTCATGGCCGCCATGGGCAAGCCCTGGGCCGTCGCGCGGCCTGTGCCTGCCGTGGCCGAAGTCCACGGTACCGCCCGGGAGCCGCGCCCCCTCGGGCCGATGTCCGGAGGTGCTGTGCGGGAAGGACGGTCGGCGCAAGAGGGACACCGGCGCCACGCCCGTACGACCGGAGCAGTGCACGTCATCGCCGGCTCCGGTACGACGTCGCGGCGGCTCCGGGAGACGGGGCGGTGCGCATGAGTGCCCCGCGCTGTCCGCGCTCCTGCCGTCGGCTTCGGTGGCCATCTGCGCGGCCGGGACGCTCGTCCAGCAGTACGTGGCCGAGGCCGGGGACGACCGGAACGGTCGGCGACGCGGGACGCCCCGGTCCGACACCGTCGGACCGGGGTTGGTCAGACGCCGGCGCCGCCCGCTCTGAGATAGGCCAGCGGATCGATGTCCGAGCCGTAGCCGGGACCGGTACGGATCTCGAAGTGCAGGTGCGGACCGGTGACGTTGCCGGTGGAACCCGAGCGCGCGATCCGCTGTCCCGCCGAGACGTCCCGCCCCTCGCGCACATGGACCGCGGACAGATGCGCGTACTGGCTGTACTTGCCGTCGGCATGCCGGATGACGACCTGGTATCCGTACGCACCCGCCCAGCCCGCCGAGACCACGGTGCCGGAGCCGATCGCCCTCACCGATGTCCCGGTCGGGACGGGGAAGTCGACACCGGTGTGGTAGCCGCTGGCCCAGGCGCCTGCCCGGTGGTACGGGGTGCCGACGCCCGCCGCCACGGGGGCGACGAGGCCCGGGCGCTTCTCGGCGCGTGCCGGGTGGCGCGCCTCGGTCTTTCGCGGCTGCGGCTGCGGCTTCGGCTTCGCGGCCGGGCGCGGTGGCTTCGCCGTCTCGTGCCGCTCCACGGTCCGGCGCTGCGGCTCGGCGGCCCGGCTCCGGGCCGCTGCGGCCCGTTCCGTGGAAGCGCCGGCCCGGTCCGTGGACGCGTGGGTCCGGTCCGTGGACGCGTCGGTCCGTTCACGTGCCTCCGCGGCCTGCTTCCGCGGCTCGGCGGGCCGTGGCTGGGACTTTGCCGCCCGCGCCTGCGGCGGTACGGACCGCTCATGGGGCTTCGCCTCCTGGCGCTGCGGCTTCGCCCTGGCGTGCGTTTCGGCCGCCGCCTTCGCCTCCGCGTTCGCCTTCGGCACAGGCTTCGGCTTCGCCGCCGGGCTTGCGCCCGTGCCCGTTCGCGGCGCCGGGGCCGCGTCGAGAATCAGCCGCTGGCCGGGGAAGATGAGATCCGGGTCGTCGCCCACGACATCACGGTTGCCCGCGTAGAGACGCTGCCAGCCGCCCGCGACGCGCTCGCTCTCCGCGATCGCGGAGAGCGAGTCGCCACGGGCCACGGTGTACGACTCGCGCTGGCCGGGCACGGTGGTCGGCGTGGTCGGCGCGGAGGTCCGCTGCGCCGGGCGCTTCGGTTCCCCCGACTTCCCAGGAGCCTGTGCGCGAGCGCCGCCCACATGACTGCTCCGCTCCGACTGCGGGGCGATGTCGGGGCTCTTCCCGTCCGTGGTCAGCCCGGCCCGGGTCGAGCAGCGCGGCCAGGCGCCCGGCCCCTGCCCTTCGAGCACCTTCTCGGCGATGGCGATCTGCTCGTTCCTGGTGGCCAGGTCGGCGCGCGGGGCGTAGACCGTGCCGCCGTAGGCCGCCCAGGTCGACCGGGAGAACTGCAGCCCGCCGAAGTAGCCGTTGCCGCTGTTGATGTGCCAGTCGCCGGTGGCCTCGCAGGCGGCCACCTTCTCCCAGACATCCGGCGACGCGGCACCCGCCGGGGCGGCCGCGAGGAGCGGCAGCGCGAGACCCGCGCCACCGGCGGTGACGGTGAGCGAGGCACGGTTCAGCCGACTGGGCCGATATCTGCGGTGCCGTCCGTTCGCGGCCATGTTGTGGCTCCCCCACTGGCAGTAGGACACGTCGCAAGCGCCCAACTTATGTGCAGGCAAAGGTAGATGACAAGAGTGCCCGGAACGCCCCACCCGCCACTGCCGGTTGGTGGTGCCACACCCGTTCCGGGCGCGGACCGAGCGACCCTCCCGTCCCACCACGTCATCGAACAACCCGCGCCGAGCCGATGGAAACCACCGGGTGCGCAGCCGCCACCCCCCACTCGTTCGGTTGTGAGAACCGCACGTCCCGTCCGCCATCCCCACCGCAGCGCCCCGTCTTCTCCGTGCTGTGGCCGGGAAGGGCTGTCGCGAGCCGGTGCAACGTTCGGCCACGGCACCGGCCGCTGCAGGCATTTACCCAAATGCAGAGGAAGACCCGGACGGCCCACATCGAACGGGCCCTTCCGTCGCCCCGCGCCCATACTGGGAAGCCGGGTTCCCGACACGGATTGCTGGAGCACACTGATGAGCGGTACCGCGCAGATCGGCGTCACGGGGCTCGCGGTCATGGGCCGCAACCTCGCTCGCAACTTCGCCCGCAACGGCTTCCAGGTCGCGGTGCACAACCGGACGACTTCGAGGACGGAAGCCCTGGTCGAGGAGTTCGGCGACGAGGGTTCCTTCGTCGCCGCGCGTACGCCGCAGGAGTTCGTCGCGGCGCTGGAGCGTCCACGCCGGGTGTTCATCATGGTGAAGGCCGGCGATCCGACGGACGCCGTGATCCAGGAGTTCGCCCCGCTCCTCGAAGAAGGCGACGTCATCATCGACGGCGGCAACGCACACTTCGAGGACACCCGCCGCCGGGAAAGGCAACTGCGCGAGCGCGGCATCCACTTCGTGGGCGTCGGCATCTCCGGCGGTGAGGAGGGCGCGCTGCACGGACCGAGCATCATGCCGGGCGGCTCTGCGCGGTCCTACGAGTCGCTGGGGCCGATGCTGGAGAAGATCGCGGCGAAGGCACCCGACGGCAGCCCCTGCACCACCCACATCGGCCCCGACGGCGCGGGGCACTTCGTGAAGATGGTCCACAACGGCATCGAGTACGCCGACATGCAACTGATCGGGGAGGCGTACGAGCTGCTGCGCAGGGTGGCCGGCTACTCCCCCGCGCAGATCGCCGAGACGTTCCGCCGCTGGAACACCGGCCGTCTCGACTCCTATCTGATCGAGATCACCGCGGAGGTCCTCGCCCACACCGACGCGGTCACCGGAAGACCGTTCGTCGACATCGTGCAGGACCGAGCGGAGCAGAAGGGCACCGGCCGCTGGACGGTGCAGATCGCACTCGACCTCGGGGTTCCCGTCTCCGGGATCGCGGAGGCCGTCTTCGCCCGCTCGCTGTCCGGCCACACGGATCTGCGCGAGGCGGCGAGGGACCTGACCGGCCCGTCCGCCGCACCGCTCGACGAGGCGGCGGCCGCCGAATTCGCCGACCGGGTGGAGCAGGCCCTGTACGCGTCCAAGATCGTCTCGTACACGCAGGGTTTCCACCAGATCAGGGTGGGCAGCGAGACGTACGACTGGAACATCGGCCTCGGCGCGGTCGCGGGCATCTGGCGGGCCGGGTGCATCATCCGGGCCGCGTTCCTGGACCGGATCCGGGCGGCGTACGACGCCCGCCCCGACCTGCTGAGCCTGCTCTCCGACGAGCGGTTCGCCCAGGAGATCGGCGCGGCGCAGGGCGACTGGCGCTCGGTCGTCGCCGAGGCGGTCCGGCAGGGCGTGCCGACACCCGGGTTCGCCGCCGCGCTGGCGTACTACGACGGGCTGCGCGCGGACCGGCTGCCCGCCGCACTGACCCAGGGGCAGCGCGACTTCTTCGGTGCCCACACATACCGGCGCACGGACCGCCCGGGCTCCTTCCACACGCTCTGGAGCCAAGACCGGTCGGAGGTCGCGGCGGGCTGACTGGGAGCTCCCGCCCCACGGGCCGCTGCGACAACTCCGCACAACGACGCCCCGGGCCGCGCGGCGACGGTGCCCGACGGGGCGCCACACGATCCGACGCGACCGCTCCGTGCGACACACCGACACACGATGCGGCCGCTCCGTAAGACGGCTGTCCTGTACCGCGGCTGTCCTGTACGACGGCACGCCCGTCATGCGACGAGGGCGCGCCGCATGACGGCCGGGCGCTCCGGCGGGTGCGCCGTCACCCGTCCGGACGCCTCCGGGGTGCGGCACCGCCATGGGTGTGCGTAAGTGGCAGCGGACGACTCCGTGCGCACGGGTCCGAAGCCCCGCGCCCACGCGTCCCGTGAAGCCGGAACCTCATCCGCCGGAGGCACCCCGTATCCGCTCGTACGCCCGCGCCCGTAGCGGGCCGAAGCGCCACCGCCACGTCCACCGCCCGCCCTCCGTGCCGGCACCCGCTCCGGCGCGGCGGGAGCCGACCGCCCCGCCTGGAGCCCCGCATGCCCGATGCCCCGCCGGACCCCGCCGCCCAGCCCGTCGTCGCACCGCTGAGCAGCGCCGCCCTGATCCTGGTCGCCACGGTGGAACCGGGTGGTGAGGCCGTGGTGCGCGAGGTGCTGCCGGATCTTCCGGCGATCGCCCGCTCAATCGGGTTCCGGTTCCCCGATGCCCGGCTGGCCACCGTGACCGGTTTCGGCTCCGATGTCTGGGACCGGCTGTTCGCGGGGCCTCGGCCCGCCGGACTCCACCCGTTCCGGGAGCTGCGTGGTGCCCGGCACCACGCGCCCGCCACTCCGGGGGACCTGTTGTTCCACGTCCGGGCCGAGCGGATGGACGTGTGCTACGAGTGGGCGTCGCAGTTGCTCGACCGGCTCCGTCCGGCGGTGGGCGTGGTCGACGAGACCCAGGGGTTCCGCTACTTCGACCACCGGGATCTGCTCGGTTTCGTCGACGGCACCGAGAACCCGGTCGGCGCGGACGCCCGGTCGGCGGCCCTGGTCGGCGCCGAGGACCCCGACTTCGCCGGCGGAAGCTATGTGGTCGTGCAGAAGTACGTGCACGACCTGGCGGCCTGGAACAGGCTGAGCACCGAGGAGCAGGAGCGGGTCATCGGCCGTACCAAGTTCTCCGACGTCGAACTCCCCGACGAGGTCAAGCCCGCCGACTCGCACGTCGCCCTCAACACGATCACCGAACCGGACGGCACCTCCCGCGAGATCCTCCGCGCCAACATGCCGTTCGGCAGCTTCGGGCAAGGCGAGTTCGGTACGTACTTCATCGGGTACGCCGCGGACCCGGACGTGACCGAACGCATGCTCCGCAACATGTTCCTGGGCGATCCGCCCGGCGTGCACGACCGCATCCTCGACTTCTCGACGGCGGTGACCGGCACTCTGTTCTACGCCCCGGCCGCCGGGTTCTTCGACTCCCCGCCGCCGTCGCCCACGGCCGCCGCGACCGCGCACGGCGCACCGTCCGAAACGGTGCCCCGGCCGGTGCCCGCGCCGACGCACGCACAGGACCCGGCCGCGGTCCGGCCGGACGACGGATCGCTGCACATCGGCAGCCTGCAGGAAAGCGCCCAGTGATGAACAACCTCCACCGCGAACTCGCCCCCGTCACGGAAGCCGCCTGGGCCCAGATCGAGGAAGAGGCCCGGCGCACCTTCAGCCGCCATGTGGCGGGCCGTCGCGTCGTCGACGTCACCGAACCGGCCGGCCCGGAGCTGGCGGCCGTCGGCAGCGGTCATCTGCGCGAGATCGATCCGCCGACACCCGATGTGATCGCGCGGGTCCGTACCTCGATGCCCGTCATCGAGTGGCGGGTGCCGTTCACCGTGACCCGGGCGGCCGTGGACGACGTCGAGCGCGGTTCCGACGACAGCGACTGGCAGCCCGTCAAGGAAGCGGCCCGCACCTGCGCGTTCGCCGAGGACATGGCGATCATCGACGGGTACGCGTCGGGCGGCATCACCGGGCTGCGAGACGGCTCCTCGCACAGCCCGCTGGCTCTGCCGGCCGACGCCCGCGACTATCCGACCACCGTGAGCCAGGCACTGACCCAGCTCCGCCTGGCCGGTGTCGACGGTCCGTACCGGCTGCTGCTCGGCGCCGACGCCTTCACCGAGGCGACCGAGACCTCCGACCACGGGTATCCGGTGGCCACCCATCTGGCCCGGCTGCTCGACGACCGGATCCTGTGGGCACCCGCCGTCAAGGGCGGTGCGCTGCTGTCGACCCGCGGCGGCGACTTCGAGCTGCGCCTGGGCCAGGACCTCTCGATCGGCTACCAGGGCCACGACGCGACGGGCATCCGGCTCTATTTCCACCAGTCGTTCGTCTTCCGGATGCTGACCCCGGAGGCCGTGGTACCGATCATCGCCTGACGTGCCGGGCCGGGGGCCGGAACCAGCCGGCCCGGCCGTCGACGCGTTCGCGCAAACGGCCCGCCGCCGTGCGGAGCGGGCCGGTGCGGATCCGGGGGCCGCCGCGACTCGTACAGATCCGGGGCCGGGAGAGCGGCGCGCGGACCGGCCCCATGAGACACCGGACCGGGCTCGCACCAGGACGGCCATGGCTGCGGCCGGTCCGAGACCACCGCACACAGGTACGGGACACAGCCCGGACCGGGGCGGCGGTGGACACGCACCGGACCGGGTCCGCACAACCGGCCGTCGCGCTCCGGGCACCGGACGTCGGAACCCCTGATGGCCGGTGGCCGGGCATCACCCGGCGGTGGTCAGCCCGGCGGGCGCGGCGACGGCTCCGGTTCCGGCACGGGCTCGGGGTTCGGCGCGGGTGGCTGCGGGATCGGGTCGGGTGACGGGCCGGGCGGTACGGGCCCGGGCGGCGGCGGTGGCGGCTGCGGAGCCGGCGGCGGCTCGGGCATCGGCCCGGGGGTGGGCGCCGGTGGTACGGGGTCGGGGTACGGATTGGTCATCGCGGGTCTCCGAGCGGTTCATGGCGGTCTGCTTCCACCGTCCCTCGGAGCGGCCACCCGCGCCCGGTGAGCCCCTGCGTAAGGGTTCCGAATGACCCGTCCGGGTCGGCACCGGACACGGCGTGGCGATGTCCTGGCCTCGATGGTTCAGCACCCGGCGGCGGCTGCGGCGGCCAGGCCCGACCGGGGGCTGGACAGCACCGGGATCCGGGTGGTCGCGCGGGCGGCGGCGTCCGCCATGGACGCCTGTGCCAACACGATCACGTCGGCGTCCGCAACCGCGTCGGCCGCTGCCGCGACAAGATCCAGAAAGCCGGTGCGGTCACCGGCCGTGAAACGCTCCCAGGCTCCCGCCACCAGGACGGAACGCACGTCCACGCCCCGCTCCCCCGCTTCCTCGGCGAGCAGTCCGAGGGTCGGGGCCAGGGTCGCGGCCAGCGCGGCGAGCACCACCACCCGCCCCTCCCGCACGGCGGCCGCCGCCATCGGCCGGTCGACCCGCAGCACCGGAACGCCGACCCGCGCCGCAGCCGACTCGGCGACCCCGCCGATCGTCGAACAGGTGCAGAGCACGGCCGAGGCGCCCACGGCGACGGCATCCGAGAGCAGCCGATGTATCTCGTCCGACACCTCCTCGGGCCCGGACTCCCGAGCCCTGATCAGCAGGTCCTCGTGCACGAGATGGCGCAGGACGAGCCCGGGATGGTCCGCGTCGCGGAGGGCGTCGAAGACCGGGACATGGACCGGGGAGGTGTGCAGGAGCGCGAGCGTCACCTGCCGGACGGTACGGCCCCGCGCAAGGGGCCGGCAACCGTCGCGGACCGGTGACCGATGGGCCGACTACAGCTCGGGGTGCGCCTGGAGCTGCTCCTTCGCCCGCTCGACGAGTTCGGCCGACGGAACGGGCGCCAGGTCGGGGTGGCGCAGCGCCCACTTCGCCGCGTACGAGCAGAGCGGGACGACCGGAACCTCTTCCCTGGCCGCCATGACATAGAACTCCTGCACGAGGGCGCCGGCGACGCCCTTGCCCTCGTGGCCGGATTCGACGGCGGTGTGCACGGCGACGAGCGCGGCCGGCTCTCCGTCCATCACGAAGTACGCGATGACTCCGGTGGCTTCGCCGTTCTCGTACGCGAGCAGCTTCCCGCTCGCACGGTCGTCGCGGATCTCGATGTCGGCCCGGCTGGTTCGTTCTGCCACGGCGGACTCTCCCTCGGTGGTGGGACGATTCACGCTCGGCGCCGCGCGGGGACCGCGTGCGGACTCCGCTCGGTGGCGGCACCCGGCACGGGCTCGGAGGCATCGGCGCCGAGCCCGACGATACGGTTGCCCGCGTCGACATGCACGATGCGCGGGGTCAACGCACGCGCCTCGGCGTCGTCGACCTGCGCGTAGCTGATGAGAATGACCAGGTCACCGGGGTGTACCAGGTGCGCGGCGGCGCCGTTGACGCCGATGACACCGGAGCCGCGTTCCCCCTCGATGACGTACGTCTCCAGCCGGGCGCCGTTGTCGATGTCGACGATGTGCACCAGCTCGCCGGGAAGCAAGTCCGCGGCCTCCATCAGGTCGGCATCGATGGTGACGGAACCGACGTAGTGCAGGTCGGCGTGGGTCACAGTGGCCCGGTGAATCTTGGACTTGAACATGGTACGCATCATCGAGGTACTCCCGGTTCAGGCTCCCTGCCTGCGTTTTTGCAGGTCAAGGGCAGTGTCCCTACCTTACAACGAGTCCCGTGCCCGGGCAGCGGCGTTCCCCAGGATTTCCAGGACTCATGCTGACCACTCACCAACCTTTCTGACGCATCATCAGGCGATTGCAGGAGAGTTTCGCCCGCCCTTGCCGACGGGTCCACGGTCGACGACCGTAGTTGATGACTATTCGGCTCGGTGGCCTTCGTCGGTCAGCCTCCGGCGGCGATGGCCCGGGGATCGGACCGACCGAACCGGGCTGGGATCGGTGGAAGGACGATCGGGCGACGATGACGATGAAGCACGTGCCCTGGGGTGTCGGGTGCGTCGGGTGCGTCGGGTGCGTCGGGTGCGTCGGGTGCGTCGGGTGCGTCGCGAGTGTGCTCGCGTGATCCCCGGCATCGCCCGGAGCAGCGAAACCGCCGCCGTCATCCGACCGTGAGGGGGCGCATCATCTCGTTGTCCTCGTGTTCCAGCATGTGACAGTGCCAGACGTACCGGCCCGGCCGGTCGAACGTCGCTTTCAGCCGTGTGACGGCGCCGGGGTGCGCGACCACGGTGTCCTTGAAGCCCCTCTCCCACGCTTCGGGGGGTTGCGCGGGACGACCAGCCATCCGTCGGCCGAGGACCTGGAACTGCACCTCGTGGATATGGATCGGGTGGGCGTCCGTCGTGAAGTTGTGGATCTCCCAGATCTCGGTCGCCCCCAGCGCCGGATTCTCGGTGACGGGGTCGTGCCAGTGCATCGGCACGGCGGCGCCCTTCGCGTCCAGGGTGCCGAGCAGCATCTCCCGGGAAGCGACATGCGGCAGCGTGGCCGAACTCTGCTCGCTGAGGGAGACCTGCCGGACTCGGCCCGCCTCTCCCAGCGGTTCGAACGGCGGCAGCGTCAACTGTGCGGGAGGTACGGTCGTGTCCCGCGTCGTGAGGGTTCCTGTCTCGAACTTCATGATCTGCCCGGTGGTGGCCGGGTCCGCCGGGGAGAAGTCCGTCCCCGCCTTCCCGCCCTGGAACGCCTTGTCGGGCCCCTCGTTGACGAGATACAGCTCCGTTCCGGCCGGAACGGAGGTGAAGTCGACGATGACATCGGCGCGTTCGGCGGGGGCGATGAGCAGTTGGCCGAGTTGGACCGGCGACGGGAGGAAGCCGCCTTCGCTGCCGATCTGCCAGAACGGGAGGGCCGAGGGCGCGGGCCTGCGCGCGAGTGGGTGGGTGACGATCTTCAGGATCAGGTAGCGCGCATTGCACCCGTTGAGGATCCGGAAACGGTATCGGCGGGGCTCGATCCGGAGGAACGGCCAGGTCCTCCCGTTGGTCACCATCGTGTTGCCGAAGAACTCCGGGTTCCAGATCGGGGAAATGTCGCTGTGCGGGATGTACGGTCCGCCGAATCCGTCGAAGGCACTGCGTCCGGACGGGTAGGAGAGGCTGCCGTCGGCATGGAACGAACGGTCCTGGATGACGACGGGTATCTCGTAGTACTTCTGCCCGGGCGGATCGCCTGGCCGGGGGGCCGGTCCGGGCAGCACCCCCTCGGGAAGGTCCGCGTGGCCCCCTCGCAGGAGGTAGAACCCGGCCAGCCCCGCATAGACGTTCAGGCGTGTGATGCCCATGGCGTGATCGTGGAACCAGAAGGTCGAGGCCCGCTCCGCATTGGCGTACTGGAACACGGCTTCGCCCCGGTTCCAGACCTCTCCGTAGCGTTCTTCGAACTTTTCCTTGAACTCCTCGTAGAAGGAACCGACTTCGGTATATCCGGCAGGAAGGTCGAGCGCGTCGGGAAGGTACCAGGCTTCGGTGTACCCGTCGCTCTCCTCCCTGTTCTTTCCGCCGTGCAGATGCGTCACGATCGGCACCGGGCCGGTGTACGGTCCGGGCGTCGAGCGGAACGTGGGACGCGCGTCCCGGCCCCGGGTTCCGCCCGGAGGGTTCGCCCAGTGCAGTGTGGGGTCGACCGGCAGCAGGTGCGGCAGATACCGGCCGTCACGGCCCCGCAACTGGTTCTGCCACCTGACCCGCACGGGCGTTCCCGACCGGGCCTCGATGGTGAAAGCGGGGTAGTGGAAGGAACCGGGATGCCCGGTGGAGCCGTATCCCCACACGGTTGTCGCGGGCAGGCCGGGCGGCAGCACCTGCTGTTGGAACTGCCGCACACCGATGGTGTAGTGGTCGACGGGAGCGCCTACCGCGCCGCGGACCGTCGGCATGGCGGGCGGGACGACGAGGGGTGCGACGTACTTGCCCACCTTCCGCGGGTCGAGGACGCTCCTGTCGGGCGCCACCCACAGCCGTGGTGGGGCGGTGGCGGCGGGAAGGAGCGCGACCATTCCGCCGACCGTTGTCTGAACGAACCTGCGTCTCGTGACCACCCGTATCCTCCGGTACTCGTCGGATCGGCTCCTTCACCGCCGCTTTCTCGGCCCGGCCCCGCGGCCCCCGAACCACCGGCTCGTGCCAGGCCACATCAGGCTGCCGCAGGCGGCCCGGACACGCGCTGCCGGAATACTCCGGGCGAAGGAACTTCCGGGCACCGTCAACGCCCTTCGGCAGGCTGTGAGGCTTGCCCCGCACGGCCTCGTCCCACCGATCGGGCCTCGGCGAGTGCATGCGGCGCGACTGGCCCGATGAAGTGACCACCGGGTCGTGCCGCGATCCGTCATCGGTGGCCCGACTCTCCGGCGGCCTCAGAACCGGCTGTGCTTCTCGATGTCTTCCGTGAACTCCTCGATCGCCCGTGCGGTGAGCGTGGGCCGTGTGTCGGCGATGGCGGCCAGGTAGTCCTCGGTGGTCGCCGGTCGGCCCTGACGGTGCACGACTTCCCGCTCGAACGCCGTCTGCGCTCCCTTGCGCGCCGCGAACTCGATGTCGGCCGGGGTGAACAACTCGCTGGCCGCCACCAGTTGGGCCAGGTCGACCCAGCCGTCCGCGTTCCCGAGATAGCGGGCCCAGATCGCCGCGCGGGCGGTCGGGTCGGGGGGCCCGATGGGGATGACGCAGTCGAACCGGCCGGGGCGCAGGAAGGCCGCGTCGAGGGAGCGCACCGAGTTGGTGGCACAGGCCAGCAGGCGGGAGTCCTGCTCGCGGAAGACGGGGATGAGTTTGAGCAGTTCGTTGGTCACCCCGTGGCCGGGATCGACCGCCTTTCCGGAGCGCGCGCCGGCGATTTCCTCGACCTCGTCGATGAAGAGCAGCACCGAGTCCAGTTCCGCCAGTTCCGCGAAGGTCTCCCGCAGTGCCGCGGCCAGCCCGTCGCCCGTGTCGGCCGCGAGCCGGGACGGGAAGAGCTCCACGAACGGCCAGCCGAGCCGTGAGGCGACCGATTTGGCGAAACTCGTCTTCCCGGTCCCGGGCGGGCCGAAGAGAATGATGGCCTTGGGCGGCACCACGCCGTAGCGGTCGGCCAGTGCCGGTTCCTCGAGCGGAAGCACCACACGGCGTTCGACGACCTGCTTCTCCCGGTCCATGCCGGCCATGGCGTCCCAGAGGTCCCCCGGCAGCATGCGCCCGCCCAACGCCGCCAGGACATCGGTGTTCGCGGCTCCGGGCGGTTCGATCTTCTCGTAGTAGGTCAGGTCGTCGCGGAGCCGGTATCCGGCGTTCTCCAGAGCCTTCGTCCCGGTGGCACCCGCGGGCAGCAGTGCGCTGACATGGCGGACGCCCTGTGCGTGCAGGCGCCGCTCCAACTCCGTGAGCAGTGCACTGCCGGCCCCTCGCTCACGCCAGTGGGAGGCCAGGGCGACGAGGAGGACCCATCCTCGTCCCCCGTGCGCCTGAGCCACGGCCATGCCCACGAGTTCGTCGCCGACCACCGCGACCACCGACGGCTGGCCGGCCTTGGCCGCGGCCATCACCTCGGACACCGGAAAGACCGGGTCCCGGCAGGCCGAACGGGACTGGTCCCAGACCTGGATCGCCTGGTCGAGATCGCCCTCGTGATAGTCGCGCAGATGCCAAGCGGGCATCGCCACCACCTCATCCGGCCCAGAGGTGCCATTGTCCCCTGCCCGGGCCGGGCCTGCTCATCGGCCGCGGATCCGGTGGCGCGGACGCCTACGGACCGGGTACAGGTCGTCACGGCGGGACTCGCCCGCGCGCCTCCCGCACCCCGGTCCGCCCGGCATGGAACGCTCGCACGCACGGCCGCACCGGGTGGCGTGCGGCCCCCGGCGGTGCCCTCGGCGGTGGTGGCGGCAGCCGCCGCGCCGACGGCCGGGGGGCGACGGCCCGCGTCTCGGGTGCGGGTGGAAGGGCGAGCGCCGCCTCCCGCCGCGTGGTGTCCCGGGCTCCGGGTGTCCCACTTCACCATCCGGATGCTGGACATGGCGCCTTCCTCCCGTGCGACACCCCGTAAGCTGCCCGGTGCAGCTGGTTCACCCCGTCCGCCAGGCGGGGTGTCGCAAGAGGGAACCCGGTGGGAATCTGGGACTGCCCCGCAGCGGTGAGCGGGAACGACCGCCGTCATACGCACTGGACCCGATGCAGAGGGTCCGGGAAGCGACGGCCAGTAGGTGTCCTCGCACGACGAGGACGTGCCCGCGAGTCCGAAGACCTGCCAACTGCCCGCGCGCGAACGACTCGTGCGTGGACATCCCGGTGACCTCGAGGGCGGGTCGGCGTACATACCAGACGGGACGACCGTGCCTATGCCGCGCGGGGTCGTCGTGGTCAGGTTCGTCATTCCCTTCGCGCTCTCGTCCCGTCTCCGGGATCTCAGGGATTCATCTCGCGAAGGAGATCTCCGTGACAGCGAAGTCCGCAGCCGCGGCAGCACGGGCCACCGTGTACGGCTACCCCCGCCAGGGTCGGAACCGTGAACTGAAGAAGGCGATCGAGGGCTACTGGAAGGGCAGCGTCACCGCCGACGCCCTCCGTGCCACCACCGCCGAACTGCGCCGCACCAACTGGCAGCAGCTCGCCGACGCAGGCATCCATGAGGTGCCCACCGGCGACTTCTCGTACTACGACCACGTCCTCGACACCACCGTCATGGTCGGCGCGATCCCCGAACGCCACCGCGCCGCCGTCGAGACCGACGCCCTGGACGGCTACTTCGCCATGGCTCGCGGCACACAGGACGTGGCCCCGCTGGAAATGACCAAGTGGTTCGACACCAACTACCATTATCTGGTACCGGAGTTGGGGCCGCACACGGTGTTCACCGCCGATGCGTCCAAGCAGGTGGCGGAACTCGGCGAGGCTCTGGCGCTCGGCCTCGCCGCACGGCCCGTGCTCGTCGGCCCGGTCACCTACCTTCTGCTCGCCAAGCCCGCCCCGGGCGTGCCGGCGGACTTCGACCCGCTCACCCTGCTGGACCGGCTGCTCCCGGTGTACGCCGAGGTCCTCGCCGACCTGCGCGCGGCTGGTGCCGAGTGGGTGCAGCTCGACGAGCCCGCCCTCGTCCAGGACCGCACCCCGGCCGAGCTGGACGCCGCCGAACGGGCCTACCGCGGCCTCGGTGCCCTCACCGACCGGCCGAAGCTGCTGGTCGCCTCCTACTTCGACCGGCTCGGCGAGGCACTGCCCGTGCTCGCGAAGGCCCCGGTCGACGGGCTGGCGCTGGACTTCACCGAGCGGGCGTCCGCCAATCTGGACGCGCTCGCCGCCGTCGGCGGACTGCCCGGCAAGCGCCTGATCGCCGGTGTCGTCAACGGCCGCAACATCTGGGTCAACGACCTGTCCGCGTCACTGACCACACTCGGCACCCTCCTGGGGCTGGCCGACCGGGTCGACGTGTCGGCCTCCTGCTCTCTCCTCCACGTGCCGCTGGACACGATGGCCGAGCGGGACATCGAGCCGCAGATCCTGCGCTGGCTGGCCTTCGCCGAGCAGAAGACCGCCGAGATCGTGACCCTCGCCAAGGGCCTGGCCCAGGGCACCGGTTCGATCGCCGCCGAACTCGCCGTCAACCGCGCCGATCTGGCGTCCCGCGCCGGTTCGCCGATCACGCACGACCCGGACGTCCGGTCCCGCGAGTCGACCGTCACGGAGGCGGACGCCCGCCGTTCCCAGCCGTACGCCGAGCGGGCAGCCGCCCAGCGCGCCCACCTCGGACTGCCGCTGCTGCCGACCACGACCATCGGTTCCTTCCCCCAGACCGGTGAACTGCGCACCGCCCGCGCCGACCTGCGCACCGGACGCATCGACACGGTCGGCTACGAGGAGCGCATCAGGGCCGAGATCCAAGAAGTGATCTCCTTCCAGGAGAAGACCGGCCTGGACGTCCTCGTGCACGGCGAGGCCGAACGCAACGACATGGTCCAGTACTTCGCCGAGCGGCTCACCGGCTACCTCGCCACGCAGCACGGCTGGGTCCAGTCCTACGGCACCCGGTACGTGCGTCCGCCGATCCTGGCCGGCGACATCTCCCGCCCCGAGCCCATGACCGTGCGCTGGACGACGTACGCCCAGTCCCTCACCTCACGCCCGGTCAAGGGCATGCTCACCGGACCGGTCACCATGCTCGCCTGGTCCTTCGTCCGCGACGACCAGCCCCTCGGCGACACCGCTCGCCAGGTCGCCCTCGCCCTGCGCGACGAGGTGAACGGCCTGGAGGCGGCCGGGACTTCCGTCATCCAGGTCGACGAACCCGCACTGCGCGAGACCCTGCCCCTGCGCGCAGCCGACCGGCCGGACTACCTGGCGTGGGCCACCGAGGCGTTCCGTCTGACGACGAGCGGTGTGCGGCCGGACACCCAGATCCACACCCACATGTGCTACGCCGAATTCGGTGACATCGTCCAGGCCATCGACGACCTCGACGCCGACGTCATCAGCCTGGAGGCCGCCCGCTCCCACATGCAGGTCGCCCGCGAACTCGCCGCCCACGGCTACCCGCGCGAGGCCGGGCCGGGTGTCTACGACATCCACTCGCCCCGCGTGCCCGGCACCGAGGAGGCTGCCGCGCTGCTGCGCACCGGTCTGAAGGCGATCCCGGCCGAGCGGCTGTGGGTCAATCCCGACTGCGGCCTGAAGACCCGCGGCTGGCCCGAGACCCGCACCTCCCTGGAGAACCTCGTCACCGCCGCCCGTACGGTCCGTGAGGAGCTCTCCGGCTCCTGATGCCCGCCGCAGCGGCCGGGGAAGGGCCGTCCACGTTCCTTCCCCGGCCGGTCGACGCCGGCGCGTGCGCCGCCCCTGGTCACCGGGCCGAATCAACTGATCGTGCCGCCGGGCAGGAGAAGGTGCGAGACTTCACGCATGAGCTGCCGGAGGACCGTACCGGCTGGAACTCCGGCACTCCGGCACCTTGTACGAGCCGCTCGGACTGATGGACGACGTGGCCGTCCTCGTCCGCTACGACGCCGAAAAGACGCTGATCGACTTGGGTTATCCTGCCCGCTTCGGCGCAGAGGAGACAGAGGTCGAGCGGAGGAGACAGAGGTCGATCCGGAGATCCTGGCCGCGCCGTCCCCGGGCACCGACGAGAACCCCGACTTCTTCTCCGGCCCCGGCTCCTCCTATGTCATGGGCAGGGCGGAGGACACCACCGACGACGACTGGGATTTCTGAGAGGTTCATATGTCCGACAACCCCCGTGTGCCCGCCGCCCGGGCCTCCGCAGGCGATTCTTCGGCTTCCTACGGCCCCTGCGTGCTGCTCAAGCACGGCGAGATCTTCCTCAAGGGCCACAACCGCCACCGCTTCACCAAGCAGCTGCACGACAACCTCCGGGTCGCGCTGCACGGTGTCGGTGGCTCGACGTGGATCAAGCTGGCCCAGAACGTCACCGTGCTGGGCGGCCAGGTTCCGCAGGAGGCGCTGGTGGAGCGGGCCCGGCGGGTCATCGGTTTCAATTCCGTCGCGCCGGCCGTGCGGGTGCCCAGCACGCTGGACACCATCACCGCGGCGGCAGTCGACGCCCTCGGTTCGGTGTGCGGCAAGCGCCCGGTGCGCTTCGCCGTACGGGTGCGGCGGCGGGACAAGAAGTTCCCGCTGACCTCGTCCCGGATGGAGGCGTACCTGGGGGCTCGTGTCCTGGAGGCCGTGGCCGGCCTGTCCGTCGACCTCACCGCACCCGACGTCACCCTCGCCGTCGAGATCGACCGCAAGGAGACGTATCTGTCCTGGGAACGGTATCCGGGGCTGGGCGGGCTGCCCGTGGGCTCCAGCGGCCGGGCCCTGGTGCTGCTCTCCGGCGGTTACGACTCGCCCGTCGCCGCCCACCGGGCCATGCGGCGGGGTCTGGCGTGCGACTTCGTTCACTTCAGCGGCGCCCCATACACGAACCCGTCGTCGGTGTACAAGGCGTACGCGCTGGCCCGCGAGCTGAATCGCTACCAGCAGCCCGGCGATCTGCACGTGGTGGCGCTCGGCAAGGCCCAGAAACAGCTCGCCGTGGCGGGCGCCGGGCGGCTCCAGGTCGTCGCCCAGCGGCGGCTGATGGTCCGCACCGCCTCGGCACTCGCCGTCCGCACCGGCGCCCAGGCGCTGGTGACGGGCGACAGTCTGGGGCAGGTGGCGAGCCAGACGCTGGCCAACCTGGCCGCGGTGGACGAGGCGGCGACGCTGCCCGTGCTGCGACCGCTGATCGGCTGGGACAAGCAGGAGATCATCGACGAGGCCCGGTCGATCGGCACCGCCGAGATCTCGGTCCTCCCCGACGAGGACTGCTGCAGCCTGCTCGCCCCGCCCCGCGTGAGCACCCGGGCCCGGCTGCCCGAGCTGCGGACGGTGGAGCGGCGCCTCGACCTGGACGAGGTGGTCGAGGCACTGCTCGGGGCGGCCCGGGTGCTGCGGCCCGGCCAGGACGACCAGGAGGAGCCGACGACCGTCGGCAGCTGCCCGGCACCCGCCTGACCCCCCTCCTCTCGTTCCACGGTCCTCCCGACACGACCGCCTCCGGCACCGGCCGCCGGCGGGGGTGGTCGTGGCGGGCCAGGAGTGGATGAGCGCGCTGTGGACCAGCTGCTCGGTGATGTGGGCGGTCCAGCCGGTGATGCGGCTCATCATGTGGAGCGGGGCGAAGACGGGGGTGCCGAAGCCCGTGATCTTCCGCTCGGCGACCTGCGCCCCGTCCGGCCGCTGCTCGGCCTGCCGCGGGGGGCGTCCCGAACAGAGGCGCACGGGCGTCACCTCCCGGCCGTCCACCGCCGGCGCGCCCGTGCCCGTGCCCGACGGCCGGGCCGCCCGGCCCCGACCCCGGCCTCCGGTTCATCCCGGATGGTGCGCCCGCTCGTCCAGCCAGTCGTACCAGCCCGACAGTCCCTCTCCGGTGGTCGCGGAGACCTGGAGCGTCTTGAGGTTCGGACGGACGGATCTGGCGTGCTTCTCGCATTGATCGGGATCGAAGTCGACATAGGGGAGCAGGTCGATCTTGTTGATGATCATGAGATCCGCGACCGCGAACATGTGGGGGTACTTGATGGGCTTGTCCGTGCCCTCCGTGACCGAGATGATCACGACCCTGCTGCGCTCGCCGAGGTCGAAGAGGGCGGGGCAGACCAGATTGCCCACGTTCTCGACCAGGAGCAGCGATCCTGCCGGTGGGGCGAGGGTGGTGAGCGCGCCGCGCACCATCTCCGCGTCGAGGTGGCATCCGGCACCGGTGTTGATCTGCACGACGGAGCCGCCCGCGCCTCCGATCCGCTCGGCGTCGAGCGTCGTCTCCTGATCTCCCTCGATCACCGCGACCGGACGACCGCGGCCGGTCAGGACCCTGATGGTGCGTTCGAGCAGAGTGGTCTTACCGGCGCCGGGTGAGCTCATCATGTTCACCGCCACGATGTCCCGTTCGGCGAGCCACGCGCGGTTGAGCGCGGCCAGGTCCTCGTTCTTGGCGAGCACTTTCTGTTCGAGCGTGATGGTCTCGCCGTCCCCGGCCACCCCGTCGACGGCCGGGGCGGGCACGGAATCCCGCATGACAGAGTCGCCGTCGAGACCGCCGCCGGACACCCGGGTGTGGCCGTGTCCGCCGTGGTCGTGCCCGGCGTGGTCGTGCCCGTCGTGGCCGTGCCCGGCGTGGTCGTGTTCGTGACCGTGCCCGCCGTGCGGGTGTCCGGGCGGCCGGGTGAATCCGGTGATCCGGGGGCCGCCGCCGCCCTGGCCACCACCGTCCGCGCAACCGCAGGTACCGCACATGCCGTCAGCCCACTCTCATGGAAACGATCTGCAATTCCCGGCCCGACGTGACGTCCACGTCGGAACTTCCGCACGGACACAGCAATACAAGATCGTCCAGGGGGAAGTCGTTCTCACACGCCCGACAGTGCGCCCTTCCGGGCCTGTGGTCGATCTCCAGGAGCGCACCTTCCGCGACCGTGCCCGAGGCGGTCAGGTCGAAACAGAACCGCATCGCGTCGGGCACCACGGCGGTCAGTACTCCCACGCGGACCCTGACGGCCCGCACGGGCCTTCCGCCGGCGCGCTCGCACACCGCGTCCACAATTCCCTGAGTGATTGACAGTTCATGCATTTCCGCCCCGTTCCAGAGTTCACTCGCATGGATGCGGCCACGAAGTGGGAATGGTCCGGCTTCGAATAATCTCGCGTTGACAGACCATCTCGAATGCCTCTAGATGGTAACGATCCGCATGACATCACACCCATCATTTTTGACACCGGGAGATTCGACACCGGAAGGCAGCGGGTTATGCCGACAGAAGCAGCGGTAAAGGCGGAGAACACCCTCATCCACGTACTGTGGATCAACGCAGGACTGGGCTGCGACGGCGATTCGGTCGCTCTGACCGCCGCCTCGCAGCCCAGCATCGAGGAAATCGCGCTGGGGGCACTTCCCGGCCTTCCCCGGATCGCCGTGCACTGGCCGCTCATCGATTACGAGTGCGGCCCCCAGGGAGGCGCCGACGACTTCCTGGAGTGGTTCTTCAAGGCCGATCGCGGCGAACTGGACCCGTTCGTCCTGGTCGTCGAGGGCTCGATCCCCAACGAGCGTCTGCACGACGAGGGGTACTGGGCGGGCTTCGGCAGCGATCCCGCCACCGGTCAGCCGGTGACCACCAGCGAATGGCTCGACCGCCTGGCCCCCAAGGCCACCGCGATCGTCGCGGCCGGAACCTGTGCCACCTACGGCGGCATCCACGCCATGGCGGGCAACCCCACCGGCGCCATGGGGGTTCCGGACTACCTGGGCTGGGACTGGAAGTCCCGGGCCGGAGTGCCGATCGTGTGCGTCCCGGGCTGCCCCATCCAGCCGGACAACCTGTCGGAGACGCTCACCTATCTGCTCTACATGGCCACCGACCAAGCCCCGATGATCCCCCTCGACGAGGCGCTGCGTCCGGTCTGGCTGTTCGGCCAGACGGTGCACGAGGGGTGCGACCGGGCCGGCTACTACGAGCAGGGTGATTTCGCGACGGAATACGGCACACCCGAATGCATCGTAAAACTCGGCTGCTGGGGTCCCGCCGTGAAATGCAATGTTCCCAAGCGGGGCTGGATGAATGGGATCGGCGGCTGCCCCAATGTCGGTGGGATCTGCATCGGCTGCACCATGCCGGGATTCCCCGACAAATTCATGCCGTTCATGGACGAGCCTCCGGGAGCCCGACTCTCCTCACGGGCCGTGAGGCCGTACGGCTCGACGATGCGGCGGCTGCGGAGCATCACCACGCACACGCTGGACCGCGAGCCGAAGTGGCGAAAGCGCGGCAAGAGACTGACGACCGGGGCCACACGCACCTGGTGACCGCACATGCATGACCCGGCTCAGCCGGAAAAGCACCGATACGGAAGAAGAGGCGGCCCCATGACGGCGATCAGCCAGGGCAAGGACGAACTGGTGGAGATGGCGTGGGACCCCATCACCCGGATCGTCGGAAGTCTGGGCATCTACACGAAGATCGACTTCAAGCAGAAGACCGTTGCCGAGTGCCACAGCACCAGTTCGATCTTCCGTGGCTACTCGGTCTTCATGAAGGGCAAGGACCCGCGCGACGCCCACTTCATCACGAGTCGCATCTGCGGAATCTGCGGCGACAACCACGCCACCTGTTCCTGCTACACGCAGAACATGGCGTACGGGGTGAAGCCGCCGCACCTCGGCGAGTGGATCGTGAATCTCGGCGAGGCCGCCGAGTACATGTTCGACCACAATATCTTCCAGGAGAACCTGGTCGGGGTCGACTACTGCGAGAAGATGGTCGCCGAGACCAATCCAGGCGTGCTCGAACAGGCCAATCGGACGCCTTCCCCGCACGCGGGCGACCACGGCTACCGGACCATCGGCGACATCATGCGCTCGCTGAACCCCTTCACCGGGGAGTTCTACCGCGAGGCCCTCCAGATCAGCCGCATGACCCGCGAGATGTTCTGCCTGATGGAGGGGCGGCACGTGCACCCCTCCACGCTCTACCCGGGCGGGGTGGGCACGGTGGCGACCGTCCAGCTCATGACGGACTACATGACCCGGCTCCAGCGGTACGTGGAGTTCATGAAGAAGGTCGTGCCCATGCACGACGACCTCTTCGACTTCTTCTACGAGGCACTGCCCGGGTACGAACAGGTCGGCAACCGCCGTGTCCTCCTGGGGTGCTGGGGCTCCTTCCAGGACCCGGAGCACTGCAACTTCTCGTACGGCGACATGAGTTCCTGGGGCCGGAAGATGTTCGTGACCCCCGGGATCGTCGTCGACGGGAAGCTCGTCACCACCGACCTGGTGGACATCAACCTCGGCATCCGCATCCTGCTCGGTTCCTCGTACTACCAGGACTGGGAGGAGCAGGAGATGTTCGTGACGCACGATCCGCTCGGCAACCCGGTCGACCGGCGCCATCCCTGGAACCAGCACACCAACCCGCAGCCGCAGAAGCGCGACCTGGACGGCAAGTACAGCTGGGTCATGTCGCCGCGCTGGTTCGACGGCAAGGACCATCTCGCGCTCGACACCGGCGGCGGGCCGCTCGCCCGGCTCTGGACCACCGCGCTGGCGGGGCTGGTGGACATCGGTTACGTCCGGGCCACCGGCAGCAGCGTGAAGATCAACCTTCCCAAGACGGCGCTCAAGGGTCCCGTCGAGCTGGAGTGGCATATCCCCCGGTGGAGCAACACCATCGAGCGCAACCGGGCACGCACCTACTTCCAGGCGTACGCCGCCGCCTGTGCGCTGCACTTCGCCGAGAAGGCGCTCGTGGAGATCCGGGCCGGCCGCACCCGGACGTGGGAGCGGTTCGAAGTGCCGGAGGAGGGCATCGGCTGCGGTTTCACCGAGGCCGTGCGCGGGGTGCTCTCGCACCACATGGTGATCAGGGACGGCAAGATCGCCAACTACCATCCGTACCCGCCGACTCCATGGAACGCGAGCCCGCGCGACGCCTTCGGAACGCCCGGCCCCTACGAGGACGCGGTGCAGGGCCAGCCGATCTTCGAGGAGAACGACCGGGAGAACTTCAAGGGCATCGACATCATGCGCACGGTGCGCAGCTTCGACCCCTGTCTGCCGTGCGGCGTGCACATGTACCTCGGCAAGGGCAAGAAGCTGGAACTGCTGCACTCCCCCACCCAGTCCGCGGGCAGTGAGTGACATGGCGCAGCGGCAGGCGGCCGGAATCCCGTCCCCCGGGACCGGACGGACGACCGGCGAGGAGGCCTGGCGGACGACCGGTGAGCGCGTCGAGAGCCTGATCTCCGCGAGCGCGGCGGGCGGCTCCGCCGCCCGTGAGCGCAGCGAAGAACTCGTCCGGCTCGTCACCGACTTCTACGGCGCCGGCCTGGAGCGGCTGCTCGACCTCGTCCACGAGCACGGTGGGCTGGACGACGCGGTCCTGTCCTCCCTCGCCGGCGACGACCTCGTGGCCGGCATGCTCCTGGTGCACGGGCTGCACCCGTACGGCGTGGCGGACCGGGTCGAGAGCGCGCTGGAGAGCGTGCGCCCGTACCTCGGCTCGCACGGAGGCGACGTCGAACTGCTCGGCGTCACGGAGGAGGGAGCGGTACGGCTGCGGCTGCTGGGCACCTGCGACGGCTGCCCGTCCTCCTCCGCCACGCTCGCACTCGCCGTGCGCGGCGCGGTCGAGGCGGCGGCGCCGGAGATCACCGCGATCGAGGTCGAGCCCGCGACCGCCGGGGATCCCGCGCCGGGCGCCTCCGCGGCACCGGAGTCGCTGGTACCGGTGGACTCCCTGTACTCCCGGCTGCGTGAAGCCGGCCCGTCCGATGGGGACGCCGACGGGGCGGGCGCGATCTGGGAGCCGGTGCCGGATCTGACCACCCTGGGCCCCGGCGAGGTCCGGCGCCTGAGTGCGGGCGGATTCCCCCTGGTGGCCTGCCGGATCGGCTCCGAGCTGTTCGCGTTCCGCGACCGGTGCGCACGGTGCGGGCAGCCCCTGGAGGGCGCGACCCTGGCACGGCGCCTGGGCGGCGGAGGGGGTGACGGGGTCCTGCGGTGTTCCGGCTGTCGCGCCCACTACGACGTGCGGCGGGCCGGCGTCTGCCTCGATGCGGACGCCGACGGGGCGCACCTGGATCCGCTGCCACTGCTGGCCGAGGGCGCCTCGGCCTCGGTCGCCGTGCCGTCCGCGCCCGTGGCCGCCCCGTGAGCGCGCCCGCGGGACGTGTCGGTTCCCCGGTCGCCGCCCTGCTCCGGATCAGCCGTGACCGGCCCGCACCGGTCGTCGGCAAGTGCTGCGACATGTGCGCCGTACCGGTCGGCGACGAACACCGGCACGTGGTGGACCTGGAGAGCCGTGCCCTGATGTGCTGCTGCCGGGCGTGCCATCTGCTGTTCGCGGGCGAGGGGGCACGGCAGCGCTACCGTTCGGTCCCCGACCGGTATCTGCGCTTCGAGGAGCTGCCGCCGGACGCGCGGGCGTGGGACGCGTTGCAGATTCCGGTGGGCCTGGCCTTCCTGTTCCGCAACTCCGCCCAGGACCGTACCGTCGCCTTCTACCCCGGCCCGGCCGGGGCCACTGAGTCCGAGCTTCCGCTGGACGCCTGGGCCGCTCTGGTGGAGGCCGCCCCCGGGTTGGCGACGGCGCGTCCCGACGTCGAGGCACTGCTCGTCCGTCGGACCGGCGGGGGCGGCCGTGAGGACGTGACCTCGTGTCACCTGGTGCCGATCGACGCCTGTTACGAACTCGTCGGACGGCTGCGCACGCTGTGGCGCGGCTTCGACGGCGGCCGGGAGGCGCACGCCGCGCTGGACGCCTTCTTCGAGCGGGCCGACGCCCGCAGCAGACCCGTGAGCGCGCGGCGAGCGGCCTCGCGGTCGCCGGGAACGGGTGGTCCCCCATGAACCGCCCCGCGTCCGGCGGAATGGAGTTCTCGGTGCGCGACGTCGTGGCCGAGCCGTACACGGCGGCGCCGCAGCTGACCGCGCGGCTGAGGATCGAGGACGGTACGGGCGAGCGGATCCACGCGATGGTGCTGCACTGCCAGGTCCGCATCGAGCCCCGGCGCCGACCCTACGGTCGTGCCGAACAGGAGGGTCTCAGGGGGCTGTTCGGCGGGCGGGAGCGCTGGCCGGAGACCCTGCGCCCGTTCCTGTGGATGCAGTGCGACACGACGGTGCAGGGGTTCACCGGCTCCACCGAGACGGACCTCGCCCTGCCCTGCAGCTACGACTTCGATGTCGTCGGCTCGCGCTATCTGCACGCGTTGGAGGACGGCTCGGTGCCGATCAGCCTCCTCTTCTCCGGTACGGTCTTCACCGGTTCGGGCGGCCGTGCCGGTTTCGGTGTGCGGCAGGTGCCCTGGGACTGCGAGGCGCGCTACCGGCTGCCGGTCGACGTGTGGCGGCAGCTGATCTCGTTCCACTTCCCCCGCTCCGGCTGGATCAGACTGGAACACGACGTGCTCGCCGACGTCGCCGGTTTCCGGGCCCGGCGCGGGCTGATCAGCTGGGACGAGACGGTCCGTACGTTGCTGTCCGAAGCGGACGGCGCCGCCGACGATCTCGATGAGGTGATCCGGTGACCCGATCGGCTCGCACCGCTCCGGCGGATCCCGATCCCGTGCGTCGGATCGCCGACGCGGTGCTGTACGAGGGCTATCTGCTGTACCCGTACCGCGCCGGTTCCCCGAAGAACCGGTCCCGCTGGCAGTTCGGCGTTCTCGGGCCGCCCTCCGCGGCGCCCGGGAGCTTCGCCGAGGACCCCGGCATGGCGATGGAATGCCTGCTCTCCGTCCCGCCCGGCTCCTCGGCCGGGGCGGGGGTGACGGTCCGGCTGCGCTTCCTCCAGCACCAGGTGCGCCAGGTGGGCAGGCGCCTGCCGGACGGCGGCCATGTCGACGTCGATGAACTCACGGTGGACGGTGTGTCGTTCCTGAGCTGGGACGAAGCGGTCGAACGGGAGATCGACCCGGGACCGGTACCGCTCGCCGGACCCACCGACCGCGTGTTCTCGGTCCCCGGCGGCGAGGAGAGCGAACCGCTCACGGACACGAGCGGGATGACGGTCGGTCGGATCGTCCGGCGTCGCGAGCCGCTGAGCGGAAGGATCCGGGCCCGTACGACCGAGGACGACGGATTCCTGCGCCTCACGGTATCGGTGGACAACGAGTACACCGGGGCGGCCGCCGACAAGCGGTCCGCGATCCACGCCTCCCTGCTCGGCACGCACCTGCTGCTCCGGGCAAGTCACGGCGCGGAGTTCGTCTCCCTGCGCGAGCCCCCGCGGGAGGCGGCGCCCGCCGCGTCCCGGTGCGCCCAGCGCAGGTGCTGGCCGGTCCTGGCGGGGCCGAAGGGCTCCGCGGACACCGTCATCGGCGCGCCGATCATCCTCTACGACCATCCGGAGATCGCCGAGCGGAGTCCGGGCGCCCTGTTCGACTCCACCGAGATCGACGAACTCCTGACACTCCGAGTCATGACCATGACGGAAGAGGAGAAGGCGGTGGCCCGTGCCACCGATCCCCGCGCCCGCGAGATCGTCGACCGCTGCGACACGATGACTCCGGAGGACCTGGGGCTGCTGCACGGACTGCTCCGGGACCCCGGGGCCCCGCCCGCCTCCGAGGCGGGCGCCGCGGACGGGGCCGGGGAACGGCGGGATGCCGGGCCGGACGGTCTCCCGGCCGACGACGTCCCCTGGTGGGGCCCCGCAGCCGATGCCGACGTCTCGCCGGAGTCCGACGCCGTCGTGATCGACGGGGTGCGCGTCGCCAGGGGGAGTCTGGTGCGGGTACGCCCCACCCGCCGCGCCGACGCCCAGGACCTCTTCTTCGCCGGCCGGGTGGCGCGGGTGACGGCCGTGCTGCGCGATGTCGACGGCGGAACGCACGTGTCCCTCGTCCTGCTCGACGACCCGGCGGCCGACCTGCACGACTGGTACGGCCGCTCCTTCTGTTTCGCCCCCGACGAAGTGGAGCCGCTGCCCGACGGCGGTCCCGGACGGGGCGCCCCCGATCCAACGGCCCAAAAGGAGAGCCCATCGTGAAGTCGCTCGGAATGGTCACCACGGGGGTGGTCGCCACCCTCGCGGTGGTCGCCGTCGTCATCGGCGTGCGATCGATCCCCGACATCCGCAGATATCTCAGAATGCGCTCCATGTGAGCCCGCCGCGCACCGAGGAGGAGGGCTGACGTGGCCGGAGGAGTGCTCGTGGCGGGCGTCGGCAACCTCTTCCTCGGGGACGACGGCTTCGGCCCGGAGGTCGTGCGCCGACTCGCCGCCGATCCCGGTGAGCCGCTTCCCGACGGGGTCCGGATCGTCGACTACGGCATCCGGGGCATGCACCTCGCGTACGACCTGCTCGACGGGTACGACGCGCTGGTGCTGGTCGACGCCTGCCCGGGTGGTGGTCCGCCCGGCAAGCTGACGGTGCTGGAGGTCGGCCCGGACGACCTCGAAAACGGTGCATTCGACGCACATGGCATGAATCCGGTTGCAGTGCTGTCAAATTTGGATCATCTAGGCGGTACGCTTCCGCTGACCCACGTCGTGGGCTGTACGCCCGCGGACGTCGGCGAGGGAATCGGTCTCAGCGAGGCCGTCGCCGCGGCCGTCCCCCGGGCGGTGGAAACCGTGCGGGCACTGGTCCGCCGACTTTCCCCGGCCACGGCCGCACCCTCCCAGGAAGCAGCCATCGCGCCCGAACCGCCCCGGAGGTCCTGATCATGTGTCTCGGTATCCCCGGACGCGTCGTGGAGATCGTCGAGGGGTACGCGGGTCAGCTCGCCCTCGTCGATGTGGAGGGCGCCCGGCGCCGCGTCAACATCGGCATGCTCGACGCGCCACCGGCCGCCGACGACTGGGTGCTGCTCCACATGGGCTTCGCCACGCAGGTCATCGACGAGGCCGGGGCGGCGGCCGCGCTGTCGGGGCTGGAGCTGATGGGCAGCGGCCCCCGGGCGGACGACGGCGGCGCGGACCGCCGGCGGGGGCGTCTGCGGCGCCGGTTCGAGGTGCGCGGCGTCGTGCAGGGCGTGGGCTTCCGCCCGTTCGTCCACGTCAACGCCACCGATCTGGGGCTCGTCGGCTCGGTGGCCAACACCGGCGACGGGGTGGTCGCGGAGGTCGAGGGCGACGCCGACGCGGTGACGGAGTTCGCGCGTCGACTGCGGGCCGGACCACCGCCGCTCGCCGTGGTGGAATCCGTGACGGAGACGGACCTCCCGCTCTTCGGCGGCGACGGATTCACGATCGCCGAGTCCAGCACCGCCGACCGGGTCCGCACGCTGGTCTCCCCCGACACCGCGGCCTGCCGGGACTGCCTGGCCGAACTGCGCGATCCGGACGACCGCCGGCACCGCCACCCCTTCATCACCTGCACCCACTGCGGGCCGCGGTTCACCATCGTCACCGGCCTGCCCTACGACCGCGCCGCGACGACCATGGCGGGGTTCGGGATGTGCGAGACCTGCCGCGCGGAGTACCGCGACCCGCACGACCGCCGCTTCCACGCCCAGCCGGTCTCCTGCCACGCCTGCGGTCCACGTCTCGAACTG
This sequence comes from Streptomyces sp. NPDC052042, assembly GCF_044548345.1. NCBI lineage: Bacteria > Bacillati > Actinomycetota > Actinomycetes > Kitasatosporales > Streptomycetaceae > Streptomyces > Streptomyces sp. NPDC052042. The sequence goes on from NZ_JBIUBU010000018.1 coordinate 82,210, forward strand.
GTCCGGAAGGACGACGCGCCACCCCTGCACGGCGACGAAGCGCTGCGCTCGGCCCGGCGGTTGCTCGCCGAGGGGCGGATCATCGCCGTCAAGGGCCTCGGCGGCTACCACCTCGCCTGCGATGCCCGCGACGAGGCCGCCGTCGACCGGCTGCGCCGCCGCAAGCGCCGGGGCGGCAAACCCTTCGCCGTCATGGTCGCCGGCCTCGACGTCGCCGCACGGCTGGTGACCATGACGGCGGACGAGCAGCGGCTGCTCACCGGCGCCGTGAAGCCCATCGTGCTGCTCCCCCGCCGCACGCCCGCGGGTGCGGCCGGGGTCGCGGACGCCGTGGCGCCGGGCAGTCCGGACCTGGGCGTCATGCTCCCCTACACACCGCTGCACGTTCTCCTGTTCGGTCTCGACGGCGACGCACCCGGACCCGACGTACTGGTGATGACCTCCGGCAACCGCTCGGGCGAACCGATCGTCACCGACGACGCGGAGGCACTGACCGGACTCGCGCCGCTGGTCGACGCCTGGCTGCGGCACGACCGGCCGATCCGGGTGCCGTGCGACGACTCGGTCATCCGCGTCGTCGCCGGTGCCGAACTGCCCCTGCGCAGATCACGCGGGTACGCGCCGCTTCCTCTCACCCTCCCGTTCGAGGTCCCGCCGACGCTGGCGGCCGGTGCCGATCTGAAGAACACCTGCGCGCTGGGCGAGGGCTCCTACGCCTGGGTCAGCCAGCACATCGGGGACATGGACGATCTCTCCACGATCGAGGCGCTGACCCGCACGGCGGACCACCTCGCACTGCTGACCGGTGTCGAGGCCGAACGGTTCGCGGCCGACCACCACCCCGGATACCGCAGCGGCGCCTGGGTCCGCACCCGCGCCGCGGGGCGGCCCGTGCGCACCGTGCAGCACCACCACGCGCACATCGCGTCCGTGATGGGCGAGCACGGGCTCGGGACCGGCGAGCGGGTCATCGGCTTCGCCTTCGACGGCACGGGCCACGGCGCCGACGGGGCGGTGTGGGGCGGTGAGGTGCTGATCGCCGGCTACCCCTCGTACCGGCGGGCGGCGCACCTGGCGTACGTGCCGTTGGCCGGGGGCGACGCGAGCGTGCTGCGCCCGTATCGGATGGCCCTCGCCCACCTGCACGCCGCGGGCGTCGCCTGGGAGGACGGGATGCCGTCGGTCGCGGCCTGCTCGGCGACCGAACGCGGGGTACTGGCCCACCAGTTGGCGACGGGACTCGGCTGTGTCCCGACCTCCAGCATGGGCCGGCTCTTCGACGCCGTGGCGTCGCTGGCGGGCGTGCGGCACGAGGTGGCGTACGAGGCCGAGGCCGCGATGGCGCTGGAGGGCCTGGCGCGGGCGGCGCCGCCGGAGCCCGCCGGGAGTGCCTACGCCTTCGGCGTCCGGACCGTGCCGCCGGACGGTGAGCCGGTGGTCGCGGATCCCGGTCCGGTGGTCCGCGCGGTGGTGTCCGATGTGCGGGCGGGGGTTCCGGCGGAGCTGGTCGCCGCGCGCTTCCACACGGCCGTCGCCCTCCTCGTCGCCGACCTCGCCGAGCTGTGCCGGAAGCGGACCGGGATCGGCGTGGTGGCGCTGGGCGGCGGCGTCTTCCAGAACGCCGTCCTCCTGGAAGCGGCCCGGTCCGCTTTGTCGGCAAGGGACTTCACCGTCCTCCGGCCCCGTCTGCTGCCGCCCAACGACGGCGGCCTCGCCTTCGGGCAGTTGCTGGTCGCGGCGTCGTCCGGCTGACGTCTGCGAGCGAAACCCACCCATGACCCTCAGAGAAGGAAGACCCCATGTGTCTGGCAGTACCGGGGCGTGTGCTCCATACCGCCGACGTCGACGGCGTCCCGATGGCGGAGGTCGACTTCGGAGGCGTACGCAAGGAGGTCTGCCTCCAGTACGTCCCCGACGCGGTGACCGGCGAATACGTCATCGTGCACGTCGGCTTCGCGATCCAGCGGCTCGACGAGGCATCGGCCCGGGCGACCCTGGCCGACTTCGAGCGGCTCGGGCTCCTGGAGGAGGAGTTCGGCGACGGTTTCGCACAGGCCGCCGCGCAGCAGTTCCCGACGGAAGGAGCCGACCGGTGAAGTACCTGGACGAGTTCAGCAATCCCCAACTGGCCCGTCGCCTGCTCGACCAGATCCACGCGACCGCCACCCGGCCGGCGGTGATGATGGAGGTCTGCGGGGGCCAGACCCACTCGATCATCCGCCACGGCATCGACCAACTCCTGCCCGACTGCGTCGAGATGATCCACGGCCCCGGCTGCCCCGTGTGCGTGACGCCCCTGGAGGTCATCGACCGGGCGCTGGCCATCGCCTCCCGCCCGGAGGTCGTCTTCTGCTCCTTCGGCGACATGCTGCGAGTGCCGGGCAGCGGCCGGGACCTGTTCTCCGTGAAGAGCGCGGGCGGTGACGTGCGTGTCGTCTACTCCCCGCTCGACGCGCTGAGACTGGCACGGGAGAACCCCGACCGGGAGGTCGTCTTCTTCGGCATCGGCTTCGAGACGACCGCCCCGGCCAACGCCATGACGGTGCATCAGGCGCGACGCCTGGGCGTGCGCAACTTCTCCCTGCTCGTCTCGCACGTCCTGGTGCCGCCCGCGGTGGCGGCCGTGATGGAGTCCCCCGCCTGCCGGGTGCAGGCGTTCCTGGCCGCCGGGCACGTGTGCAGCGTGATGGGCACCTCGCAGTACCCGTCGCTGGCGGAGAAGTACCGGGTCCCCATCGTCGTCACCGGCTTCGAGCCGCTCGACATCCTGGAGGGCATCCGCAGGGTGGTTCTCCAACTCGAGGAGGGCAGGCACGAGGTGGAGAACGCCTACCCCCGTGCCGTGCTCGACGAAGGGAACCTTCCCGCCCTCGAAATGCTGCGGGACGTCTTCGACGTCACGGACCGGACCTGGCGCGGCATCGGGATGATCCCCGACAGCGGCTGGCGGCTGTCCGAGAAGTACGCCGACTTCGACGCCGAGCGCCGGTTCGACGTGGCGGCGATCCGCACGGCCGAGTCGTCGGTGTGCCGGTCGGGCGAGGTGCTCCAGGGACTCATCAAGCCGCAGGCGTGCCAGGCGTTCGGCGGGGAGTGCACCCCGAGGAATCCGCTGGGCGCCACCATGGTGTCCTCCGAGGGAGCGTGCGCCGCGTACTACGCGTACCGACGACTGGAACTGGTCGATGCCACATGACCGAGACGACGAAGCACCTGCCTCCCCCCGCCGGCCCGGACAGCGTTCTCGACTTCGAGGGCCCGGTCTGCCCGGCCCCGTTGCGCGGGACCCCCACGGTCGTGATGGGTCACGGCGGCGGCGGATCGATGTCCGCCGAGCTGATCGAGCACCTGTTCCTCCCCGCGTACGGACCGGCCGCCGCGTGCGAGATGGGCGACTCCGCGGTCCTCACCGTCGAGGACGGCCCGCGGCTCGCCTTCTCCACCGACTCGTTCGTGGTGAGGCCGATGTTCTTCCCCGGCGGGTCCACCGGCGACCTCGCGGTCAACGGAACGGTCAACGACCTGGCGATGTCGGGTGCCGTGCCGCTCTATCTGTCCTGTGCGTTCATTCTCCAGGAGGGGACCGCCCTGAGCGATCTGGAACGCATCGCCCGGGACATGGGCGCGGCGGCGCGGGCCGCCGGGGTCCGGCTGGTCACCGGCGACACCAAGGTCGTCGACCGCGGCAGTGGCGACGGCGTCTACGTCACCACCTCGGGGATCGGTGTGGTCCCCGACGGTGTCGAGATCGGGCCCGGCCGCGCGAGGCCGGGGGACGCCGTCCTCATCAGCGGTGACATCGGGGTCCACGGCATCGCGGTGATGAGTTGCCGGGAGGGTCTGGAGTTCGGCACGGCGGTGGAGAGCGACACCGCTCCCCTGCACGGGCTCGTCGCCGCGATGCTCGCCACCGGAACCGATGTGCGCGTCCTGCGCGATCCCACGCGCGGTGGCCTCGCGGCCTCCCTCAACGAGATCGCCCGCGCCTCGGGGGTCGGAGTCGAGCTGACCGAGCACGAGCTGCCGGTGCCGGAGGCCGTGCGCGATGCGTGCGGTCTGCTGGGGCTGGACCCGCTCCAGGTGGCGAACGAGGGGAAGCTGATCGCCGTCGTGCCCGCCGAGTCCGCCGACGAGGTGCTGTCGGCGCTCACCTCGCACCCGCTGGGCCGGGCGGCCCGCCGGATCGGCACCTGCGTGGCCGACCATCCCGGCACGGTGGTGGCCCGGACGGGTCTCGGCGGCTCCCGGGTGATCGCCCCGCCGCTCGGCGAGCAGCTCCCCAGGATCTGCTGAGTGAGCGCGCACGGCACCCTCCTGTTCGCCCGGTACGCCTATCCGCCCAACGCGCTCGGCTACTGCGGCCCCGCCGACGCCTCGGCGCTGCTGCGCCCCGAGGAGACCGCGGTCGTGGAGCGGCACGCCCGCCGGTTCGAGGGCGCCTGGTGCTATCTCGAACTGCTCGCCGAGGCGGCCGGTCTCTCCGACCCGCTCGACGAGCGCGTGGTCGAGGCGTACTGGATCGGCAACGAGCTGCTGGACCGGACGGACCCCGCGGCCCTGCTGGCCCGGCTGCGCGACCGCTTCCGCGGCCAGCAGGGGGGCACCTGGCACGACGCGTCCGACCGCGCCCGCGCCCATCACAGCTTCCAGGTCTTCGAGGTGTACCCCTGGACCCGTCTCCTGGTGGCCTCGGGCCATCCGACGGCGCTGTCCGTCCTCGACCGGTGCCGCATCCGTACCGGCGTGGTCCGTTCGGTCGACGGCGAGTGCGCGGTGGTCGAGTCCCGGCCGCTGCGCTGGACGGGTGGCCGTCTGGTCCACGGGGCGCCCCGCCGGGAGTCCGTGCGCTGGTCGACGGGGGGCCGCTCGCTGATCCCGGGGCTCGCCCCGGGGGATGTGGTGGCGCTGCACTGGGACTGGGTGTGCGATGTCCTCACGGAGCCGCAGGCGGCCCGCGTCGAAGCGGCGGAGGCCCGCCAACTGGCGAATCAGGGGCTGACCACCGGCTGATGCCGCCGCCCGTCGGGCGGTCGGCGGGAATCGGCGGGCGGCGGGCCGCAGCCGCCGCGGATCGGACGCCGGGGGCGTTCTGGAAGGGAGAAGGTGACGACGATGGCCTCGGAAGAAGCCGTTTCCGTACCGGTCGACGGGTCGGTGATCGCCGGTGATCTGGCGGTCGGGCCCGAGGCCGTGGGCGTGGTGCTCTTCGCCCACGGCAGCGGCAGTTCGCGCCACAGCCCGCGCAACCAGGCGGTGGCCGCTCATCTGCGGGAGGCGGGGCTGGGCACGCTGCTCCTGGACCTGCTGACCACGCGGGAGGAATGGGAGGACGCGGCGACCGGCCGGCACCGGTTCGACATCGGTCTGCTCGGCCGCCGTGTGGTGGCGGCGGTGGACTGGCTCGCGGGGCGCCCGGAATCGGCCGGGCTGCCGCTGGGACTGTTCGGGGCGAGCACCGGTGCCGCGGCCGCGCTGCTGGCGGCGGCGGAGCGGCCCGAACGTGTCCGGGCGGTGGTGTCCCGAGGGGGCCGCCCCGATCTGGCCGAGGAGGCCCTGCCCCGGGTGCACGCCCCGGTCCTGCTGATCGTGGGTGGCGCCGACCGGGAGGTACTGCGGCTCAACGAGGAGGCCGCCGGGCGGCTGCGCGCTCCGCACCGGGTCAGGGTGGTTCCGGGGGCCACACATCTCTTCGAGGAGCCGGGCGCCTTGGAGGAGGTGGCCGAGGCGGCGCGCCGCTGGTTCCTGCGCCCGGGGGAGGAGGAGTGAACCACGGCGCGGCGCCCCGGTCCCTCCGGCCGGCCGCCGTGTCCGGGGTGCCTGACCGCCGCCGACGTGCCGCGGTGTCCGGGCGCCCGGCCGGGGCCCGGAACCGGGCCGGCCGTGTCCGAGCCTCGGCGTGGCCCGGACACGGCCGGTCTTCGGACTCCGGGGTGGGGCGGAGCCGCTCTCAGGACTTCGGGGAGAAGCGCAGCCGCGTGGCCGCCAGCGCCCCGATGGCCAGCAGGACGATGGATACCCACAGTCCGGAGAGGTGGTTGCCGGTGGCGTCCTCGGCGTAGCCCATGATGTACGGGCCGACGAAGCCGCCGGTGATGCCGACGGTGTTGAGCAGGGCCAGTCCGCCCGCGAGCGTCTTTCCGGCGAGCCGGGTGGCGGGGAAGTTGAACAGCAGGGGCTGGACGACGAAGAACGCCAGACCGGTGAAGCAGAAGCCGAGCAGGGCGATCACGGGGCCCGCGAGCGCCGCGACGATGAGCCCGGTGAACATCATCAGCAGGCCGACCACCACGAAGTTCCGGGAGCGCCGGGGCGTGGTCGCGCGCGGCGGCACCAGGATGGCGCCGACGGCCGCGGTGAGCCACGGAAGTCCGGTCAGCAGGCCGATGGTGAACGGCGAGAGGTGGCCCCAGCCGCCGATGATGCCGGGCAGGAAGTAGACCACGGAGTACAGCGCGACCTGGTGCGTCCAGTTGGCGAAGATCGCCAGCAGCATCTGCTTGTCGCGCAGCACGGTCAGCAGGGAGCCGGACTCGTTGCCGGCCGCCTTGGCGCCCTCGCTCTGCTCGCGGGCGACCGCGTCCTGGACCAGCCGGGCCTCCTCGGCCGTCAGCCACGGCGCCTTGGCCGGGCCGTCGGGCAGGAAGCGGAAGACGATGAACGCCAGGAAGACGCAGGGGAGGCCCTCGATGACGAACATCCACTGCCAGCCGTGCCAGCCGCCGATTCCGTCCATCTCCATGAGCAGTCCGCCCAGCGGGTTGCCGATGACGCTGGCGATGGAGGCGCCGAGCAGGAGCAGGCCGATGGCCCTGCCCCGGGTCTCGGAGCGGAACCAGTACGTGAAGTAGAGCAGGATGCCCGGCAGCAGGCCCGCCTCGGCGGCCCCGAGGAGCAGCCGCATGGCGTAGAAGGACTTCTCGCCCTGCACGAAGGCCATACAGGCCGAGATGATGCCCCAGGTCAGCATGATCCGGGTGATCCACCAGCGGGCGCCCACACGGTGCATGATCAGGTTGCTGGGCACCTCGGACGCCGCGTAGGTGAGGAAGAACAGCCCGGCGCCCAGTCCGTAGGCCGCGGCGGAGATGCCGAGGTCGACCTCCAGCCGTTCCTTCGCAAGCCCAATATTTGTGCGGTCAAGGAACGACATGATGTAGGCGGCCAGCAGCAGCGGCATCAGCCGCCGCATGTTGCGGCGGTCCAACTCGCCGAGCGCGTCGCTCGGGGCGTCGGGTGGGGTGGCCGCACCTGGGGTGCGGGATCCGGTCATAGACATCGGTGTCCTCTTGAAGTGCTCTGGCAGCCTACGGGCGCGGGCTGCGGACGAGGGGGCAGGGGCCTGGGGCCCATGAGGTGGTGGGGCCGCGGGCGGCCCCTGGGCTGGTGCCGCACGGGCGGCCCACGGCGGCCGGGAAGGTGTTTCAGACAAGGAGCCGGACCGGGTTCTCCACGGCCTCGGTGAAGGCCGCGAGCCAGCGTGCCGCCACGGCGCCGTCCACCGGGCGGTGGTCCACGGACAGGACCACGCCGAGCACCTTGGCCACGGTGACCGCGCCGTCGCGGACCACCGCCTCGTCGCGTGCGGCGCCGACGGCCAGGATCGCGGCCTGCGGCGGGTTGATGATGGCGGCGAACTCCTCGACCCCGTACATGCCGAGGTTCGACACGGTGATCGAGCCGCCTTCGAGGTCGGCGGGGCGCAGCGCCCCGGAGCGCGCCTGTTCCGCGTACGCGCGGGTCCGGGCGGCGATCGCGGACACCGACAGGTTCTCGATGCCGCGCAGCACCGGGGTCACCAGTCCCGTTTCGGTGGCGACGGCGACCGACACGTCGACGCCGCGGAAGCGGCGGACGGCGTCCGGCCGCCAGATCGCGTTCATCTCCGGCACCTGGGTGTGCGCCGTGGCGACGGCCTTGATCAGCAGGTCGTTGACCGAGACCTTGACCGGGCTGACGGCGTTGATCCGCTGCCGCAGGGCGAGCAGTTCGTCCACGGCGCAGGTCGCCCGCAGGTAGAAGTGCGGGGTCTGCTGTTTGCTCTCGGTCAGGCGCCGCGCGATGGCCCGGCGCATCCGGCTGTGCGGGATGTCCTCGTGGTCGCCGGTGCCGGTGGCGGTGGCGGTGGCGACGGTATCAGTGGTGCCGGTGGCGTCGGTGGTGCCCGTGGGGTGGGCGGCCGACGGCTGGGCGGCGGGGGCGGGGGCCTGCGGTGCCGCTTCCCGGGTGTCGCGGGCCGCGACGGCGGCCTCGACGTCCCGGCGCACGACCCGACCGCCGGGTCCGGTCCCGGTGAGCAGCGTGAAGTCCAGGCCGGCCTCCCGGGCCAGCCTGCGGGCCAGCGGGCTGCTGAAGACGCGCCCGCTCCGGTCCGGCTCGCCCGCCGTCGGGGCGGTGGTCCGGGATGCGGCGTCCTGGGGTGCGGCGGACGGCTCAGGGGACGCGGGTGCCGACTCCTCCGGAACGTCGCGGCGGACGGCCTGCGGGGCCTGGCCGGGCGCCGCTACGGCGACGCCCAGTTCGGCCAGCAGCGCGTCGAGGTCGCCGATCTGCTCGCCCTCGGCGCCGAGCACGGCGATCGGGTCGCCGACCTCGATCTCCACCCCGGTCTCGTAAAGCGTCTTGAGCAGCACGCCGTCGCGCTCGGCGGAGACGTCCACCTCCGCCTTGTCCGTCTCGATGGAGACCAGCGCGTCGTCCGTCGTGAACGGGGCGCCCTCGGCCACCAGCCAGGCGGACAGCACCGCCGTCGGCGAATCGGCGGCCACCGCGGGCATGCGGAACAGTTCAGCCATGATCAACCCTCCTGGGTGTCGTGTTCGTACGGGGAGGGTCAGTTCTCGGTGACCCGCTGGAGCGCGGCCACGGCCTCTTCGGTCCGAGCGATGGCGGCCCGCTCCAGCACCTTGCTGATGCTGGGCGAGGACTCACCGGCGTGGACGCGCTGGACGGGCTGGTCCAGCCAGTCGAACCAGCGGCGCTGGATCTCGTCGGCCAGCCACCCTCCGTAGGAGGTGCCGACGGGGCCCTGCTCGGCGATGAGCACGTTGTTGGTCTTGCGAATGCTGGCGCCCAGGGTGTCCCAGTCCAGGCTCGCGCGGTCCAGCCAGCGCAGGTCGATGACCTCGGCGTCCAGGCCCAGTTGTCCGACGGCCTCCAGGACGTAGTTGGTCATCGCCAGGTACGACACGACGGTGATCGCGGATCCGGTGCGGCGCACGGCCGCCTTCCCCACGGGCAGGCAGTAGTCGAAGTCGTCGGCCGGGCCCTGGCCGACCGTGTTGTACAGGTCGGTGTGTTCCAGCACGACGACTGGGTCCTTGCAGGTCAGCGCGGTGTTCATGAGGCCCACGTAGTCGAAGGGCGTGGACGGCGCGACGATCCGCCAGCCGGGGGCGGTGGCGAAGATCCCGGCGGGGTCCATGGAGTGCTGGGAGCCGTAGCCGGTGCCCATGGCCACCTTGCTGCGCAGGACGAGCGGGACCCCGGTCCCCTGCCCGTCGCCGCCGAACATGTGCCGCGCCTTGCCGATCTGGTTGAAGATCTGGTCGGCCGCGACCCACATGAAGTCGGCGTACATGAACTCGACCACCGGCTTGTACCGGCCGTCGAGCGCGATGCCGCCGGCGAGACCGGCGAAGGCGTTCTCGCTGATGGGCGTGCCCAGGACCCGGTCCGGGTGGGCCTCGGCCAGGCCCTTGGTGGCGCCGTTGGTGCCGCCCTTGAGACGGTGCACGTCCTCGCCCATGACGACGACGGAATCGTCCTCGGCCATGCGGCGGCCCATCACCTCGGCCACCGCGTCGATGAACTTGCGCTGCTCCAGACGCCCTTCGAAGGAGTCCGTGTCGGCGAGGCGTACGCCCTCGAACTCACTGAGGTCGCCGCGCACGCCGACGTCACGGAAGGACGGATCGGGCCACTCGGAGGGCTTGATGCGGCGGGTGCCGGGCTTGCCGTCGGGGTCGGGCTCCAGCAGTTCGCCGCCGACCTCGGCCATGAGCGCCTTGGCCCGGGCGGTGCACGCCTCGATCTCGTCGGCGTCGAGGATCCCGTTCTCGACGAGCTGACGGGAGACGAGGGCCAGCGGGTCGCGGCCCCGCCACTCCTTCTCCTCGTCCTTGGTGCGGTAGCCGAACGCACTGCCGGGGAACGGTCCGTTCTGGTGGAAGTACCGGTAGACCTCGGCCTCGACGATGGTGGGGCCGTTGCCCGCCCTCATGTGGTCCACGGCCTCGCTCATGGCCAGGTACACGGCGAGCGGGTCCATGCCGTCCACACGCCAGCTGGGGATGTTGAAGCCCAGTCCGCGCGCGGAGAGCCGGGGTTCCGCCGTCGCCTCGTCGACGTGGGTGGAGACGGCGTACTTGTTGTTCTCGATGAAGAAGCAGACCGGGAGCTTCCAGGCCGCGGCGAGGTTCATCGTCTCCAGCACCGAGCCGATGTTGACCGCGCCGTCCCCGAAGTAGGTCACCGAGACCGCGTCGGTGCCGGCCTGCCGCGCCGACCAGGCGAACCCGGCGGCCTGCGGCACGCCACCGCCGACGATGGCGTTGGTGCCCATGGCCCCGGCCTCGGCCCACTGCAGGTGCATGGATCCGCCCCGGCCCCGGCAGTAACCCCTGGACAGGCCGCAGATCTCGGCCAGGCTGCGGAGGAGGACGGTGCGTACCTCCTCGTCGACGGACCCGCGCAGGTCGATGCCGTCGGGCGCGACGTACCCCAGCGCCTTGGCGAGGAACTGGTGGTGCCCTCGGTGCGAGCCGCCGACGAAGTCGGCACCGGTCAGCGGGAGCACGGAGCCCACGGCGCCGCCCTCCTGGCCGATGCTGGAGTGCGCCGGACCGTGCACCAGCCCCTGCCCCGCGAGGTCGAGGACGTACTCCTCGAAGGACCTGATCAGCAGGGTCTGGGTGAACATCGAAGTCAGCAGCCGCGGGTCCGCGGTGTGCCAGTCCTTCTTGGTCGCCGTCACCTCGGTCCAGGGTGAGGCGGGGGCCAGTTTCCGGTGTGTGGGCATGAGCACTCTCCTGTGTGGTTCGGTGAGCACTGTCGCAATGATTGGATCCATAACCAATACCCGTTACCGGAATGTGACCTTCAAGTTCCCGCTGTATCCATTGACTGCACGCCTTCCGGGAGCGCACTGTGAAACTCATGGTGAGCAAATGGATCCATTCGGCGGTGATGAGGAGGCAGCATCCGCCCGACCCAGCCGGCATGCGGCTCCTCCGACCCGCCGCGTGCCCAACCCGACGGGAAGCGGTGCGCGGCCGGCTCCGCGGTAGGGCTGTGGCAGCCTTCCGTGTGAACACGCTGTCGCACCACCGCACCGCACCGTGCTGCACCGCACCAGGGAGAGCCATGTCTCGGAAGCCGTCCAGCGGATCCCGCACCTCGGGGACCGGATCGTCCGGGGCCGGCGCGGCCGCCGTCGCGAGCCAGCGCGTGGCCGACCATCTGCGCGCCGCCATCCTGAGCGGTGAGCTGCGCCCCGGCGCGAAAATCATGCAGGAGCAGGTCGCCTCGCAACTCGGCACCAGCCGGCTGCCGGTGCGCGAGGCGCTGCGGATACTGGCGGCCGAGGGCCTGACCGTCGTGAAGTCCAACAGCGGGGCCTGGGTCTCCCGGATGGACATGGCAGAGTGCGAGGGCGTCTACAAGATCCGTGAACGCCTGGAGCCGCTCGCCCTCAGCGAGAGCGTTCCGAACCTCTCCGCCGAGCAGGTCGCCGAACTGGAGACGATCGCGCGGCAGATAGAGCTCACCACCGACGTGGACCGGTTCCTGACCCTCGACCGCGAACTGCACCTGCTCACCTACGCCGGCTGCCGCGTCGCCCAGATCACCGACATGGTCGACCGGTTCTGGAACACCACACAGCACTACCGCCGCGCCTTCACCCGACTCGCCGGCGACAGCGGCTGGGAGCTGATCCACGCCGAACACCGCCTGATCATCGAGGCGATCAAGCGACGCGACACCATCGACGCCGAACGCTTTCTCACCGGCCACATCCGCCGCACACGGCTGGAGCTGGCACAGCACCCCGAACTGTTCACCGAGGACGACCATGACACCGACCACACAGCAGACGCGGCAGACGCAGGAAACGCGGGAGGCGCGGCGCACTCCGTCGGCTGACGCCCGCCCCTTCGAGGGCCGGACCCTCCTCCTCTCGGGCGCGGGCGGCGGCATCGCCCGAGAGGTGGCCCGCCAGTTCCACGCCGCAGGTGCCAACCTGGTGCTGGGCGACCTGAACGCCGCCGCGCTGGAGGAGTTCGCCGCGACACTCGACCCCACCGGCGAGACCGTGATCACCCGCGTGCTCGACGCCGCCTCACCGAAGAGCAACAACGCGTTCGTCGCGACCGCCGTGGAGAAGTTCGGCTCGGTCGACTTCCTCGTCCCGGCCGCCGGGATCTACCCCGAGCAAACAGTCGCCGACATGACCGACGAGCAGTGGAACACCGTCATCTCGATCAACCTCAACGGTGTCTTCTACCTCACGCGCGCCGTGCTGCCCCACCTCAACGAAGGCGGCAGCATCGTCAATCTGACGTCCATGGCCGGTCATCGCGGCAGCATCCGGCACGCGCACTACGCCGCGACCAAGGGCGCGCTGCTCGCCTTCTCCCGCAGCCTCGCCTGGGAGCTCGGTTCCAGGGCCCGGATCAACATGGTCTCGCCCGGGATCATCGAGACGTCCATGACCCGCGACTACGTGGCCACGCGAGGCGACACCGCGCTCGCCACCACTCCCCTGGGCCGCCTGGGCCGGCCGGAGGAGGTGGCCTCCGTCGTCACCTTCCTGTGCTCGCCCGCCGCCAGCTTCGTGCAGGGCGAGGTCATCCACGTCAACGGCGGCATGCACATGGCCTGAGCAGGCACGGGCACACCGGTGGGGGAACGCGCGAGAAGGAACGGAACGAGAAGATGACGACGGAAGCGGCGATCTACCCCGACCTGCGCGGCAGGTCCGTGTGCGTCACCGGCGCCGCGCGCGGCCTGGGCCTGGCCCTGGCGGAGGCGTACGCGCGCGCGGGTTGCCACGTCCTGCTGATGGACATCGACGGCGACGAACTGGGCTGGGTAGGGCCCGAGTTGGCGGCGGAACGTCCGGGCCAGGTGATCGCGACGGCCATGGCGCCGGTGAGCGACGAGGACGCCGTGACGAAGGCCCTCACCGGCTTCGCGGCCCGGACGGGAGGGCTGTCCGTCATGGTCGCCAACGCCGGGGTGTCCGCCAACGCTCCCTCGCTGGATCTCGGACTCGACCGCTGGAACACCGCGTTGGACGTCAATCTCACCGGTGTCTTCGTCTGTGCGCGGGCCGCCGCACGCGTCATGCGCGAGGGCGACGGAGGCGTCGTTCTCACCACCTCGTCCATGTACGGAGTGACCGCCGGCCCCGAGCGCGCGGCGTACTGCGCCACCAAGGCGGGCGTCGCCGCCCTCACCAAGGTCCTGGCCGTCGAGTGGGCCCCGCACGGCATCCGGGTCAACGCGCTCGCGCCCGGCTATGTCGAGACGGAGCTGGTGGCCCGGCTCGCCGAGGACGGGCGGCTGGACACGGAGGCGCTGCGCCGCCGCACTCCGCGAGGCAGCCTCGGCCGCCCGGAGGACATCGCCCATCTCGCCCTGTTCCTGTCGTCCGGGGTCTCCGCGAACATCACGGGCCAGGTGCTGGTGAGCGACGGCGGCTGGACCGCCGACGGCTACGCGGTCACGCGGTCCTGATCGGCCGACAGGCCATCAGGCCGACCGGGTCACCGATGAGTTGACGCGTCCCCCGGATCCGGCCGATGCCACGGGCGCCGGGGCGAGCACACTCGCCCCGGCGCAGCCGCTCCTCCGGCAGGCGCCGTCAGGCGGTGACGTGCAGTAGCACGGCCCACTCCTCGATGGCCGGCCGCTCGGCGAGGTCGGCGACGGCGATGTCGGCCCCGTGGGCCTCGCGCCAGCGCCCGACGAGCGTCATCAGGCGGACGGAATCGAGGCCGTAGTCGACGAGGTTCTCGTCGTCGGGGATGTCGTCGACGGGCTCGCCGAGGACGTCGGCGATGTCGTTGCGCATTTCTTCCAGGGTCAGGGCCACTGCGCTCAGATCCCTTCGAAAACGGTGTCGGTGGTGGTGACGACGGCGCACCGGCCGGCGGCCCACGTCAGGGCCATGGCGTGGTCCTCGGCGGAGAAGTCCGCCACGGCGTCGGCCACGACGAACGCCTCGATGTCCCGCATCCAGGCGTCGCAGGCGGTCATCAGCACTCCGATGTGGGCGTAGACGCCCGTGACGACGAGCTGGTCGCGGCCGAGCCCGGCCAGCCGGTCCGCCAGATCGGTGCGGGCGAACCCGCTGTACTTCCACTTGGTCACGACGGTGTCGTCCGGGCCGGGGGCGACGGGCTCGGCGATCGCCTCGGCCGCCGGGTCGGCAGGCAGGCCGGGGCCCCAGAAGTCCTGTTGCAGTCCGCGCTGGGCCGGGGTCTGGCCTCCGGGCTGGGCCGTGTAGAAGACGGGGATGCCCAGGTCGCGGGCGCGTGCCCGCAGGGCGGCGACGTTGGCCAGGAGTCGCGGGATCAGGTCCGTCCCCTCGTCGTAGGCGGAGAGGAAGTAGTTCTGCAGGTCGTGCACGAGCAGGACCGCACGGGCCGGGTCGACCTTCCAGTCGACCCGGTTCGCGGGCAGAGCCGCCGCGTCCGGCATGGGGTAGGAGGTGATCTGGGGCAGGGCCATGGGGTGTCCGTTCAGTCCTGTGCGGGGGTCGGTCGCCGGTGGCCGGCGCGTTCGGCCGCGGTGGGTGCGGGGTCGGTGGGGCCGCCTCGTACGGCGGCGGCCCGGAGGTCCTTCTTGGAGATCTTGCCGACGCCCGTCTGCGGGAACTCGGCCACGAACTCGACGCGGTCGGGCACCTTGTAGCCGGCCAGCCCCCGGCCGCGCACGAAACGTTTGATGTCCACGGGCTTCAGCGGTTCGGCCCCGTCCCGCAGGATGACGTAGGCGAGGCTGCGTTCGCCGAGGTAGGGGTCCGGCTCGCCGACCACGTTGGCGTCGTGGACGCGGGGGTGGGCGAGGATGTGGTTCTCGACCTCCTCGGCGGCGATCTTCTCGCCGCCCCGGTTGATCTGGTCCTTGGCCCGGCCCTCCACGATCAGGTGCCCGCTCGTGGTGCGGCGGACGATGTCGCCGGTGCGGTAGAAACCGTCCTCGGTGAACGCGCGGGCGTTGTGCCGGGGCGCGCGCCAGTAGCCGCGGATGGTGTACGGGCCGCGGGTGAGCAGGTGGCCGGAAGCGCCCTCGGGCACCTCGTCGTCGGCGTCGTCGACGATGCGGATCTCGTCGTCCGGCGAGATGGGCCTCCCCTGCGTGGTGACGATGGTCTCCGCCGGGTCGTCGAGGCGGGTGTAGTTGACCAGCCCTTCGGCCATTCCGAACACCTGCTGGAGCGTGCAGCCGAGGGCCGGACGCACCCGGCGGGCCGCCTGTTCGCTGAACTTGGCGCCGCCGACCAGCAGCACGTCCAGGCTGCTCAGGTCGTGCGGGGTGCCGGGTGCGGCATCGGTCCAGACCAGGGCCAGCGGCGGGACGAGGCCGGTGATGGTGACCCGTTCCCGTGCGATCAGGGGGAAGGCCGTCTCGGGGCCGGGCTGCGGGCAGAGCACGACCCGGGCGCCCGCGTACAGCGCGCCGAGCGTGCCGGGCGAGGAGAGCGGGAAGTTGTGGGCGGCGGGCAGTGCGCACAGATAGACGCTGCGCTCGTCCACCGCGCAGATCTCGTTGGAGCCGCGCAGCGAGTAGATGTAGTCGTCGTGGGTGCGCGGGATCAGTTTGGGAACGCCGGTGCTGCCGCCGGAGAGCTGGAGGAAGGCCAGGTCACCGGGTCGGGGGCCGTCGACGTCGACGGGTGCTGCGTGCACCGCCTCCAGTGCCTCGAACGCACCGGCGTCCGGGCCGGCCACGAACACGTGCCGCAGGGTGGGGACTTCGGCGCGGACCGCGGCGGCCAGCTCGCGGTAGTCGTAGCCGTCGTGCTCCCCTGCGATCACATAGGCGGCGGCCTCGGTGAACTCGCAGAAGTAGCGGATCTCGGTCTCCCGGTGCGCGGGGAGCGCGAAGACGGGCAGAGCGCCGATCCGGAACAGAGCGAAGATCACCTCGAAGAACTCGGCGATGTTGGGCAGTTGCACCACCACCCGGTCGCCCTTGGCGATGCCCCGGGCCAGCAGTCCGGCGGCCAGCCCATCGGCGCGGGCGTCGAGTTCGGCGTAGGTCCAGCGGCGGTCGGTGCCGCCGCCCGGGTCGACGATCGCGACGCGGTCGGGGTGGGCGGCGGCCCGCTCGCGGAGCATGGCGCCGAAGGTCTCACCGCGCCAGTGTCCGGCGGCCCGGTAGCGTTCGGTGAACTCGGCGGGCCAGCTCGGAGCCGGGTCCGGGGGCGCGGCGGCCTCCCGGGCCGCAGCCGGCACGGTCGTCGGGTCCGGGGTCGGGATCCCTCCGCTCACAGCCGGGCCCCCACGGCACCGAGGAAGGTGCGGAACTTCGCGGCCGTCTCGGCGGTCTCCGCCGCGGGCTCGGAGGCGGCCACCACCCCGGCTCCCGCATACAGGCGCAGTGAGGTCGGTTCGGCCTCGGCGCAGCGGATGGTGACGACCCATTCGCCGTCCCCGTCGGCGTCGCCCCAGCCCACCATGCCGGTGAAGAAGCCGCGGTCGAAGGGCTCGCTCTCCCGGATGACGTGCCGGGCGGTGTCGGTGGGGGTGCCGCAGACGGCGGGGGTCGGATGCAGCGCGCAGGCCAGTTCGAGCGCGGCGGTGTCCGGGGAGCGGAGGGTGCCGGTGACGGTGGTGGACAGGTGCCACATGGTGGCGGTGCGGACCAGGGTCGGCTTGGCGGGCACGGTCAGGCCGGTGCAGTAGCGGGCGACGACCTCCTGCACCGCGTTGACGACGACGGCGTGCTCGTGCAGGTCCTTGGCCGACTCCAGGAGGGCCGCGGCGCGGCGGACGTCCTCGGCGAGGTCGTCGCTGCGCGGTACGGATCCGGCGAGCGGGTTGGCGACCACACGGGTGCCGTGCCGGGACACCAGCAGTTCGGGGCTGGCACCGAGCAGGGTGCGGTCGGGGCCGGTGGGCAGGGCGAAGGTGTAGCCGGAGGGGTCGCGGCGGGCCAGCCGCTGGAGCATCACCGGGAGGTCGAACGGGCGGGCGGCGTCGACCCGCAGGGTACGGGCGAGGACGACCTTGCTGAACTCGCCCTTCCACATGCGTTCGACGACGGCGGCCACGGACGCGCCGTACTCCTCGGGCGACGGCTCCTGATGGATCATCAAATCGCTTGTGTCGGCCGGTGCGGGCGGGTCGGCCGCGAGGGCGACCAGCGGGTCCGCGGTCAGCGGCGGCGCGGTGTGCAGGGCAGCCGGTACGGCGAGCGCGGCGGGGGCGTCCTGGTCGAAGGGTATGGCGCCCATGACGACGGGGGCGACGTGACCGGCGGCACGGGCCGCGGCGAGAGCGGCGGCCACCCGCAGGGCCGGGGGACGTTCGTCGTGCGGCACCTCGCCGTGCACTCCCTGGCCGAGGAGCGTGCGCGTCGGGGTGGCGAGGAACCGGTCGCCCGGGGCGAAGGAGTTGAGCAGACCGGTGGCCACCCCCACGGCGGGGTGGGCCGGTTCGGCGGTGGCAGGGGGTGCGGCGACCTGGGGTGCCGTCGACACGATGACTCCGTTTCTCGCATGCCCGGCCGCGGGCGCGGACGTGCGGTGCGGGTGAGCGGGGAGGGTGTGCGGGGAAGGTGCGCGGAAAGGGGGTCGGGTACGGGGGATTCGGCCGGAACGGTTGCCGGCGCCGGTGTCCGTCCTGGTCAGCGGAGGGTGGCGCCGCCATCCACGTAGAGCTCCTGCATGGTGATGTGGCGGGCCAGGTCCGACACGAGGAAGAGGACCGCGTCGGCGATGTCGGACGGCTCGGCGATCCGGCCGAGCGGGATTCCCGTGCGGTAGACCGCCGGGTCGCCGTCCAGCACACGGGTGAGGGCGTCCGGGTCCCGCCACAGGGCACGTTGCATGGCCGTGTCGGTGGAACCGGGTGCGACCACGTTGCACCGGACGCCGCTGCGGGCCAGTTCCAGCCCGAGGCACTTGGTGTACATCGCGGCGGCGGCCTTGGACGCGGCGTAGGCACCCAACTGCGTCCGGGGCACCCCGGCGGCGTTGGAGCCGACGGTGACGATACTGCCGCGCCCCCGGGCCGCCATGCCGGGTGCGACGGCCCGGGCGGTGTGGAAGACGCCCGTCGCGTTCACGGCGAACGTGTCCCCCCAGTCCGCGTCGGACAGTTCGGCCGCCGGGCCCGGTCGCAGGATCCCGGCCACGTTGACCAGGATGTCCAGCGGTCCGTGCCGGACGGTGACCGCCTCCACCACGTCGTGCACGGCCGCGGCGTCGGTGACGTCCATGGCGTACGGCGTGATGGCTCCGGCTCCTTCCGCCGCGCCTTCGGCGTGCTCGGCGGAAGGCGTGTGTTCGGACGCGAGCGCCTCGATGCCCCCGGCACGCCGGTCGGTGGCAGCCACATGAGCTCCTTGGGCGGCGAGCGTACGGGCGACGGCCGCGCCGATGCCCTGGCCCGCCCCGGTGACCAGGGCCCGGCGGCCGGCCAGAAGGCCGTTGCCGCCGGGGAGTTCACACCGGACCCGGCCCTTCGGTCCGGGCGCGGACGCGGCAGCCTCGGATATGACGTCGGACAAACCTGACCCCCAATTCATAAGGTTAGCCTAACCTTATTGGGACTCGACCGACAGTCACCCCGCAGCCCGGAGGCGACCAGGGCGACCCCACCCCCTTCCTATGGTTAGGCTAACCTCACTTCATGCAGACGCGGGATTCCGAGGTCCGAAGGCCACACGGCCAAGTAGGCGAGAAAACAGGGACGTTGACGGCCGAGGCCGACGAACACACCGTCGCGTCCGCAAGCCGACGGGACCGCCTCCCCGCGTCCGGACCGTCCCGTCACCGCACCGGGCTCGTCGTCGGCGGGTTCGCAGCCCTCGTCGTTCTTCTCTGCGCCGTGTCGCTGTGCGTCGGCGCGGGCGAGGTGGGCCCGGGCGGGGCTCTGGACTATCTCCTGAACCGTCACGGGGCCCGCGCGGACAGCCGGCTGTCCCTGGTCATGGGCGATCTGCGGCTGCCCCGTACACTCACCGCCGTTCTGGTCGGCGCGGCCCTCGGCGTCGCCGGTAGCCTGCTCCAGGCCGTCACCCGCAATCCACTGGCCGAAACCGGACTGCTGGGCGTCAACGCGGGGGCCTCGCTGGGGGTGGTGGCCGGGATCGCGCTGTTGGGCCTGGACTCCGGTTACGCCTATCTGGTCTGTGCGTTCATCGGCGCGGTGACCGCCAGCGGGCTGGTCCTGCTCATCGCCGGACGGGGGCGCGGCGGCTCCCCCATGCGGCTGGTGCTCGCCGGTTCCGCACTGGGAGCGACGTTCGGTGGACTCACCAGTGTCATCGTGGTCAACTCGGCCGAGACCTACGACCGGTTCCGGTTCTGGGTGCTGGGCTCACTGGCGGGCACGGAGGGGTACGGCGAGTTGTCCCGTCTGCTGCCGGTGCTCGTCGTCGGCTTCGTGGTCGCGCTGCTGGTGACCCGACCGCTGTCGGCCCTGGCCCTCGGCGACGATCTCGCCCGCGGCCTCGGCCACCGCCCGTCGGTCGTACGCACCACGGTGGCGATCGCCGTGACCCTGCTCACGGCCGGAGCCGTCGCGCTGGCGGGGCCCATCTCCTTCCTCGGGCTCCTCTCCGGATTCGTGGCCCGGGCCCTGGCCGGAACCCGGGCCGCGGCACGGCTCGTGCTGGCCGGGCTCATCGGCGCCGCGGTGCTGACCGTCGCGGACGTGGCCGCCCGGGTGGTCTCCCGCCCGTTCGAGGCACCCGTGTCGGTGATCGTCGCGCTCCTCGGCGCGCCCGTCCTCATCGGCATCGTGCGCTCGCGACAGCTCGCCGCGATGGGCATGACCGAACCGGCTGCCGGGACGGCCCCTCCCGGACGGAGCCGGTCCCTGGTGCCCGCGTGGCTCACGGGAGTTCTGCGACGCCCGCGGCCCGGCGGGCGGACGGACGGGCCGACGGCAGCGGCGGGCGGGGGGCTTCCCCCCGGGACGATCGTGCTGCGGCGCGGTCCGTTGTCGCTGCCGATGCACCGCCGGCCGGCCCTCGCCGTGCTCGCACTCCTCGCGCTGGCGGTCGCGGCCGTCGTGTTCTCGGCGTACGCCGGCCAGAGCGACATGGGTGTGGATCGTACGTTCCGTGCCGTGTTCGGGCAGGGCGATCGCTTCGACGTGCTGCTCGTACAGAAGTTCCGGCTCGGCCGGATCGTCGCCGGGCTGACGGCCGGCGCGGCCCTCGGGCTGGCCGGCTGCCTGACCCAGACACTGGCCCGCAACCGGCTCGCCACCCCCGAACTCCTCGGCGTCAACGACGGCGCCACCGCGGCCGTGCTGCTCTCCGTCTCGCTCAGCGCCACCGGCACCTTCGGCGCCTGGTGGGCCGGGCCGCTCGGCGCCCTCGCCGCCGTCGTCGTCGTGACGACCGTCTCCGGCGGTCTCGGACAGCGCGGCTACCGGGTGCTCGTGGTCGGTCTCGCCATGTCGGCGCTGGCCTCCGCCGTCACCCAGGTGGTGCTCTCCCGACGATCCCTCAGCTCGGCCGGTTCCCTGTACGTGTGGACCTCCGGAAGCCTCAACGGGCGCGGCTACTCCGTCGCCGTGCCGGTGCTGATCGGGCTCGCCGTGCTCGTGCCCGCCGCCCTCGTCGTGGCCCGGCACCTGTCCGTGCTGCGCTTCGACGACGCGACGGCCGCCTCCGTGGGCATCCGTCCGGACCGGGTCCGGCTGGTGTGCATGCTGCTGGCCGTGGCCCTGGCCGGTCTTGCGGTGGGCGTGTGCGGGCCGGTGGCCTTCGTCGCGCTGGCCTCCCCCGTCATCGCCGCGCGGCTCGCCGGTCCGCTCAGGGTGCCGTTGATCGGGTCGATGCTGACCGGAGCGGTGATGGTGGTGGTCGCCGACACCCTGGGGCGGATCGCCTTCTCCGGCTCCGAACTCCCGGTGGGCGTGGTGACCACCGTCCTCGGCGGGCCCTTCCTGCTGTGGGTGCTGCTGGGCCGCTCGGCCGCGACCCGGGTCTGAGCCGTGGACGGACGGCGCCAGGGGGAGGGCGCGGCCGGGGCGCGTACCGGCGGATCGCGCCCCTGGCCTTCCCGCCCGACCGGACTCCCCTCCCGACCGGCATTCTCTTCCGACCGACGCAACGAAAGGCGGACGACCGTGACCGCTCTCCCCAGCCCCGCACTGAGCGCCCTGCGCGACGGGGTCCGGGCCCGGATACCGGGCGCGGAGGCCGAGTTCTGGCTGCGAGCCGGACGGAGCGGCACGCCGCTCGTCGAGCCCGACCCCGAGGGCGATCCGGCCCACCGCCTCGTCACCTTCCTGTGGCGGGAGGACACTGCGGACCGGCCCGCCTCCGACGTCCTGCTCCTGGTGCACACGGTCACCGACCGGGACCGGCACACGGGTGATCTGACGCGCCATCTGATGCGCCGTGTCGAGGGCACCGGCGTCTGGGCGCTCTCCCACCGGATGCGCGCCGACCACCGCGCCTCGTACCAGTTCCTGCCGGGCCGGGGCCCCCGCGAGGAGCTGCTGCGCACCGACCGGATCTCCTGGCGGGCGGCCCTGGACCGGGCGGTGCCGGATCCGCTGAGCCGGACCCCGGTCCTGCCGCCGTACGGCGGACGCCGCCCCGCCTCCGTCCTGTCCCTGCCCGACGCCCCGCCCCAGCCCTACGCCGGTGGGGACGGCGCTGCCCCGCCGCGCGGGACGACCCTTGAGCGGGAGGTGGACGGCCGCCGGGTGAGCGTCCATCTGCCGCCGGGGCACGGCGATTCGGCGGAGCCGTACGCCGTCGCGGTGCTGCTCGACGGGGAGATCTGGGGGCCGGTGCTCGACGCGGGCTCGCTGCTGGACCGGATGCACGCGGACGCGGCACTGCCGCCGACGGTGGCTCTGCTGGTGGACACGATGGAGCACCGGATGGACGACCTGAGCTGCAACGGGGCGTTCGTCGACTGGCTGGCGGACACCCTGCTGCCGTGGGCGCGGGCGGAGTTCGGCGCGGCGTCCCGCCCGGAGCGGACCCTCGTCGCCGGGCAGAGCGCGGGCGGGCTCACCGCCGCGTACGCCGCGTACCGACGCCCCGACCGGTTCGGCCTCGCCGTGTCCCAGTCGGGATCCTTCTGGTGGCCGGAGAACGATCCGGAGCGCGCAGAGGAGTGGCTCACACGCCGGTACGCGGCCGACGAGCGCCGACCGGTCCGGCTGTATCTGGAGGTGGGCCTCCAGGAGTGGATGCTGCTGGCGGAGAACCGGCGGCTGCGCAACGTCCTGCGGGCCCGGGGCTACGACTTCGTCTACCGGGAGTTCAACGGCGGCCACGACTACGCCTGTTGGCGCGGCGGTCTGGCCGACGCGCTGACGGCGCTGCTGGGCGGCGCGGACACGGCGGGCGGCGAGGGCGCCACGCCGTAGAGCAGTGTCCGGGGTCGCGACGGGGCGACCGAAGACGCCGCGAGGCGTCGAAGGACCGAAGGGCCGGACGGCACAGAAGAACCGGAAGGCGCCCCGCGGCCCCCGCCGCGGAGCGCCTTCCGGTGTACGGCCAGCTGGCTCAGGGCGCCGGGGTCCGCCGGGGAGCCTCCGCTCCCCCGTCCGGCACCACCCCCGAATCCCCGTCCCACGACGGCTCCTCGTCCGGGTCGTCCGGCGGCGGTTGCGGGGCGGTGCGCGGCAGTCGCAGGGCGAGCACCGCCGACAGCGCCACCAGCGCGGTCGAGGCCCACACCGCCGTACGGAAGGGCCCCGCGTCCATGGCCGTCCCCGCCGGGTGCGCGCCGCCGCCGACCAGCGCCGCGCACAGCGCGATGCCGAGTGCGCCGCCCAGGGTGCGGACGATCTGGAAGAGGCCCATCGCCTGGCCCATGTCGGACGGGGTGATGGTCTCGAATCCGGCGAGCTGCACGGTGAGTACGGCGGTGCCCAGCACCAGCCCGATCAGGAACATCAGGACGCGCACCGCCCAGGCGTTCTCCGCCGTGCCCGGCACCGCCAGCGCGCCGAACACCACGGCAGCCGCGAGCAGCGCGGCCACGACCAGTCGGCGCGAACCGAGCCGGGGCCGCAGGCGGTCCACGGCGTGCGAGGCCAGCATGAGGCCCAACGCCTCGGGGAACACGCTCAGTCCGGCGTCCAGCGCGCTGCCGCCGAGGGCCGCCTGGAACAGCAGCGGCACCACGAACAGCACGCCCATGAGCCCGGCGGCGGTGAGCGCGGCCAGCGCGGCGGCCGGGCCGTAGTAACGGTCGGCGAACAGCCGCAGGCCCAACAGCGGTGCCGGGACGCGGCGTTGTTGGACGACGGTCGCCACCAGCAGGGCGGCGCCCGCGACCGCGCTCACCGCCACGGCGGGATCGGACCAGCCCCGCACCGGGCCGAAGCCGAGCGCATAGGTGAGCAGGCCCAGGGCCGGAGTGGCGAGCCAGAACCCGGCCCGGTCGAACGGCCCCGCGGTGCCCTCCACGTGCTCGCGCAGCCCTGCCGCGCCGAGCAGCACGGCGGCCACGCCGACCGGTACGTTGACGAAGAACAGCCAGTGCCAGGAGAGGTGTTCGGTGAGCAGACCGCCGAGCGGCGGGCCGAGGGCGGGCATCAGTGCCGTCGGCACGATCAGCACCTTCGACAGCCCGACCCGCTCCGGCGGGGTGAACGCCCGGAACAGCAGGGCCATCCCCACCGGGGTCAGCAGCCCGCCGGCCAAGCCCTGCACCGCGCGCGCCACGACCAGGGCCGGCAGGTTCCAGGCCAGTCCGCACAGCGCGGACGCGGCGGTGAAGACGGCCAGCGAGCCGAGGAAGACCCGCTTGGTGCCGTACCGGTCGCCGAGCCAGCCCGCCACCGGCAGCGTGAGCGCCAGCGCGACCAGGAACGCCGTCTCCACGGTGTTGGCCGCGCTCACCGGCCGCCCGAAGTCCTCGGCGATGGTGTAAAGGGCCGGGTTGACGATGGTGGAGTCGAGGCCGTTCATGCACATCGCGGCCAGGTAGACGAGGACCACGGCGAGCCGGGGACGGATGCGCGGCAGCGGCAGCGGGCGGCCCGGTCCGGTGCGGGGGTCGGGGACGGTACGGGAGTCGGGCGCGGTCACCGGGGCAGCAGCCCGGTGTCGTGCGCGGTGACCCAGTCCAGCGCCTCCTGGCGCGGGCACGGCCCGTGCACCACGGTCCAGCCGGCCGGCAGGTCGGCGAAGTCCGGCCAGAGCGAGTGGTGGCGCCGTTCGTCGACGAGGACGAGGAAGGTGTCGTCCTCCCCGTCGGCGTCGAAGGGGTTGACGGGGGCGTCGGCGTTCACAGCCATCGGGGTGTCACTTCTCCAGGTCGGTCAGGCGGTCGGCGACCACGCGGGCGATGTGTGCGATCGGTTCGGGCAGGGTCATGTCCTTGTGGGAGCAGGCGACGTCCGTGTTGTCGATGCGCCCGCCCACGTACGGGGCCCAGGTGTCGGGGGTGAGGTCCTCGTCGATGGTGTCGACGGTGGCGCGGAAGAACAGCACGTCGCCGTCGAAGCGCCGGTGGTCGAAGCCCCGCACCAGGTGGTTGGTGTTGAGGTAGATCTCCGCCAGTGCCTCCAGCGTCGCGGCGCTCAGCGCGGCGAGCGGGCTGCCCTCGCGCTGGAGCACCTCGATCACCTGGGCGGTGGTGAGTTCCTTGCCGTCCAGGACGTCGGGGCCGTGACCACCCATCGCCAGCAGGGACTCCATCGCCTCGGCGTGATCGGGCACGGGGAGCCCGCGGAAGCCCTCGGCGGGGTAGGCGTCGAGCACGGCGAGCAGTTCGACGTCCTCCCCCAGGTCCTGGAGGTGGGTGGCCATGGCCTGGGCGATGATGCCGCCGGTGGACCAGCCGAGCAGGCGGTACGGTCCGGCGGGCTGGACCTCCCGCATCCGGGCCACGTAGTGCGCGGCGAGTTCCTCCAGGGTGGCGGGCAGCGGCTCGCCCGCGGTGGCGTGGCCGACGCCCTGGGCCTGGAGGCCGTAGATCGGCACGTCGGCGGGGAGATGGCGGATGAGTCCGGCGTAGCACCAGCTCAGTCCGCCCGCCGGATGGACGCAGTAGAGCGGGGCGCGGTCGCCGTCGCGGGCCGGGCGGAGCGGCAGGAGCACGTCGAGCGGATCGTCGCCGCGGCCACCGTCCACCGATGTGGCGAGCGCGGCGTCCAGGGACGCGGGCGTCGGGGACCGGAAGACGGTGCCGATGGAGACGTCGGCGCCGAGGGCGGCCTTGACGCGTGCGGCGAGGCGCACGGCGAGCAGCGAGTGGCCGCCGAGGTCGAAGAAGTTGTCGTCCACGCCGACCCGGTCCGTGCCGAGCACCTCGGCGAAGACCGCGCACAGCTGCTCCTCGCGCGGTCCGCGCGGGGCGCGGCCGTCGGTGGTGGCGGGGCGGCCGGGGGCGGGCAGGGACGTGCGGTCCAGTTTGCCGTTGCCGGTCAGCGGCAGGCGTTCCAGCTCGACGACGGCGGAGGGGACCATGTGCGCGGGCAGGTCGCGGGCGGCGTGCTCGCGCAGGGGTGCGGCGAGGTCCCCGTCCTCGGGGGCGCCGGGGGCCGGTACGGCGTAGGCGACGAGCCGCTTGTCGCCGGGGACGTCCTCGCGGACCACCACGGCCACGTCCGCCACCCTTGGGTGGGCGGCGAGGACCGCCTCGATCTCGCCGAGTTCGATGCGGAAGCCCCGGATCTTGACCTGGTGGTCGGCGCGGCCGAAGTACTCCAGGGTGCCGTCGGCGCGCCGCCGTGCGAGGTCGCCGGAGCGGTACATCCGGGCGCCGCTCTCCCCGAACAGATGGGCGTACGGGTCGGCGACGAAGCGGGTCGCGGTGAGGTCGGGCCGGCCGAGGTATCCGGCGGCCACGCCCTGTCCGGCGACGTACATCTCCCCCGTCACTCCGGGCGGCACCGGCTGGAGCCGTTCGTCGAGCACATAGACCCGCAGGTCGGGGATGTTGACGCCGATGGCCGAGGAGGTCGCCCCGGCAGCCGTGGCCCGGTCCAGCGGGAAGTGGGTGACGTGCACGGTGGTCTCGGTGATGCCGTACATGTTGACCAACCGGGGCGCGTCGTCGGCGTGCCGGGTGTACCAGTCGTCGAGGCGGCCGAGTTCCAGCGCCTCGCCGCCGAAGACCACGTAGCGCAGGGAGAGTTCGTGCCCGGGGTCCTCGCGGTCCGCGGCGGCCAGTTGGTAGAAGGCGGACGGCGTCTGGTTGAGGACGGTCACCCGTTGCTCTGCCAGCAGCCTCAGAAAGGCGCCCGGGTCGCGGCTGGTCAGGTGGGGTACGACGACGACCTTGCCGCCGTGGAGCAGCGCCCCCCAGAGCTCCCAGACGGAGAAGTCGAAGGCGTAGGAGTGGAACAGGGTCCAGGCGTCGTCCGGCCCGAAGCCGAACCAGTGGTCGGTGGCGGTGAGGAGTCGGGTGACGTTGTGGTGGGTGACCACGACGCCTTTGGGGCGGCCGGTGGAGCCGGAGGTGTAGATGATGTACGCCGGGTCGTGGGGGTTCAGCGGGCGGACCCGGTCCTCCTGGCGCAGCGGGGTGCCGTCGTACGCCGCGGCGGCGGCGCCGTCGACGGTGATGAGCGGCAGGTCGTGCTCGGGCAGTCCGGGCGCGGTGGCGGTGTCGGTGACGACGGCGGCGGGGCGGGCGTCGGCCAGCATGTACGCCAGCCGGTCGGCCGGGTAGTCGGGGTCCAGCGGCAGGTACGCGGCGCCCGCGAGGGAGACCGCGAGCAGGCCGGTGACCAGGTCGAGGGAGCGGGGCAGGGCGAGGGCCACGACGGAGCCGGGGCCGATGCCGCGGTCGGCCAGCAGCCGGGCCAATCGGTGGGCGCGGTCGGAGAGTTCGGCGTAGCCGAGGGTGGCGTCCTCATGGCTGACGGCGATCCGGTCGGGGTACCGGCGGGCCGCCTCCTCGTAGCGCTCGGCGAGCGTGGCGGGGGCGGCGGTGAGCGGGGGCCGTGCCTCGCCGCCGGCCGGGACGGGGGCACGGTCGGCGGCGGCCGGGCCGTCGGGGAGGTTGGCGTCGACCAGGGCGCGGTGGCGTTCCTCCGCGCTCAGCAGCGGCAGCAGGCCGATCGGGGTGTCCGGGGCCTTCGCGGCGGCGGTCAGCAGTCGCCCGAGGCGGTCGGAAAGGGCCTGGGCGGTGGAGCGGTCGAACAGATCGGTGCGGAACTCCAGGAAGCCGCCGATGCCACCGCCCGGCCGTTCGCCCGCGTTGAGGGTGAGGTCGAACTTGGCGGTGCCGGAGGTCATGGTGGACAGCCGGGCGGTGGCGTCGGGCCCGAGCGGGAACGCGGCGTCCGGTACCGACTGCCAGGCCAGCATGGTCTGGAAGAGGGGGTGACGGGCCAGCGACCGGGCCGGGTTGAGGGCTTCGACGAGGTGGTCGAAGGGCAGTTCTTCGTGCTCGAACGCGTCCAGTGCGGTGGTCCGCGCACGCGCCAGTAGTTCCCGGAAAGTGGGGTCGCCCGAGGTGTCGGTGCGTAGCACGACGGTGTTGGTGAAGAAGCCGACCAGCGCCGCGGTGGCGTCGTCGTCGCGTCCGGCGACGGGGGTGCCGAGCGGGATGTCGGTGCCGCAGCCGTGCCGGGTGAGGAGGGCGGCCAGTCCTGCCTGGACGGCCATGAAGACGCTGGCGCCGGTGGCGCGGGCGATCCGGTCGAGCGCGGCGTGGGCGTCGGCGTCCACCGTGAACGGGACGGTGTCGCCGTCGGTGCCGGCCACGGGCGGGCGGGGCCGGTCGGTGGGCAGGTCGAGCTGATCGGGCAGCCCGGCCAGTACCCCCTTCCAGTGCTCCAGTCGGGCGGTGGCGAGCGGGGTGGGCGCGGAGGGGGTGCCGAGCCGGCGCACCTGCCGGGCCGTGTGGTCGGCGTACCGCAGGGGAAGCGGGGCGAACTCCGGTTCACTGCCGTTGAGTCGGGCCCGGTAGGCGGTGGCGAGGTCGTCGGCCAGCGGGGTGGTGGAGGCGCCGTCCCCGGCGATGTGGTGCAGCACCAGCACAAGGGTGTGCCGGTCGTCGGACTCGGTGAACAGGGTGGCGCGCAACGGGATCTCGCGGGCCAGGTCGAAGGCGTGGCGGGCGGCGGCGGTCAGGTTCTCGCCGTCGGTGGCGCGGTGCAGGCGGGGCCGTGCCCCTGGATCGTCGGGGGCGAGGACGTGCTGGCGGGGCAGGCTGTCCGGGCCGCCGTCGGGGACGGGGTAGAGGGTCCGCAGGATTTCATGACGGATCGTCAGGTCGCCGATGGCGGTGGCGAGCGCGTTCTCGTCCAGCGGTCCCTCGACGGTGAGGACGAGCGGGATGTTGTACGTCGGGCTGGGCCCTTCCAGTCGGTGCAGGAACCACAGCCGCTGCTGGGCCGGTGACAACGGCGCCCCGTCGGTGCGGGGTTCGGGTTCCGGTGCGGCGTCGTCGACAAACGCGGCGTCGGGGCCGTCGGCGCGGCGGGCGCGGACCAGGGCGGCGAGGGCGGCCGGTGTGGGATCGCGGAACACATCGGCGACGGAGGCCGCTACGCCGAACCTCTCGCGCAGCCGGGCGGCGAGCCGGGCCGCGAGCAGCGAATGGCCGCCCAGGTCGAAGAACGAGGTTCCGGGCGCGGGTGCCGCGCCCGGGCCGAGCAGGTCCGCGAAGAGTCCGGCGACGACGCCGGTGTGCGGGGCGTCGGCCGCCTCGTCGGGGTCGGCGACCTGCGGGGCGAGGGGGGCGGGGTCGGGCAGAGCGCGGTGGTCGAGCTTGTCGTTGGCGGTACGGGGCAGCGCGTCGAGCAGGGTCACGGCTGCCGGGACCATGTGCGCGGGCAGCCTGGCGGCGAGGTGGTCGCGCAGGACGGCCCAGGAGGCGTCCGCGTGGGGGCGGAGCACGGCGTAGGCCAGCAGCCGCTTGCCGCCGGCCGCGTCACGGGCGATGACGGCGGCCCGGTCGACGGCGGGGTGCGCGGCCAGCACGGCCTGGATCTCGCCGAGTTCGATCCGGAAGCCGCGGATCTTCACCTGGTCGTCGGTGCGGCCGAGGAATTCGATGGTGCCGTCCGCGCGGCGGCGGACCAGGTCGCCGGTGCGGTACATCCGGCCGCCCGGATCTCCGTGCAGGGCGCCGAAGGGGTCGGCGACGAACCGCTGCGCCGTCAGGTCGGGCCGGCCGAGGTAACCGCGGGCGAGGCAGGCACCGGCGACGTACAGCTCGCCGGGGAAGTCGTCGGGGGACGGGCGCAGGGCGGTGTCGAGGACGTAGAGGCGGGTGGCGCGCACGGGGCTGCCGTCGGAGCCGGGGCCGGTCCAGTGGCAGGCGTCGACGGTGGTCTCGGTGGGGCCGTAGAGGTTGACCGGGTGGACGCCTTCGGCGGCGGCGAGGCGGCGCCACAGTGGTGCGGGCACGTTCTCGCCGCCGACGACGAGCACGGCGGGCCGGTGGTGGCCGTCGCCGAGCAGTCCCTCGGCGAGGAGCGCCTCGGCGTAGGAGGGGGTGACGTCGAGGTAGTCGACGCGGTGCTCGTCGACATAGGCGGTCAGCGCGGCCGGATCGCGGTAGGTGGCGTCGTCCAGCAGGTGCAGTTCGTGGCCGTGGACCATCCACAGCACGGGGTCCCAGGAGGCGTCGAAGGCGAACGAGGCGCTGTGGGCGACCTTCAGCCGGGCGCGTCCGGTGCGGGCGACGGCGGGGGCGATGTGGTCGGTGCCGTGACCGGCGTACAGGTTGGCGAGGGAGGCGTGGGTGACGACCACGCCCTTGGGGCGGCCGGTGGAGCCGGAGGTGTGGATGATGTAGGCGGCGTCGTCCGGGCCGGGGGCGGCGGCGGGCCGGTCGGTCGGCGCCTGCGCAAGCGCGAGGAGCGTCTCGGGCTCGTCGACGGCGATCACCGGCAGCCCGTGGGCCGGGAGCTGGGCCAGGGCCTCGGTGGTGCCGAGGACGCAGGCGGGGCGCGCGTCCTCCAGGACCGCGAGGGTGCGGGCGGGCGGGTGGCCGAGGTCGAGGGGCTGGCAGACACCGCGCGCCTTGAGGACGGCGAGCAGGGCCGTGACCATGGCGGTGGAGCGGGGCAGGGCGAGCGCTACGGGTGTCTCGGGGCCGACGCCGTTCGCGGCCAGGTGGTGGGAGAGCCGGTTGGCGGCGGCGTCCAGTTCGGCGAAGGTGAGGCTGTCGGCGCCGCAGCGGACGGCGGTGGCATCGGGGGTGCGTGCCGCGCACGCGGCGAACTCCGCGGGCACGGTGGTGGGGTGGGGCGGTTCGCAGCGCCCGGCGGTGACACGGCGGATCTCGTCCGCGGTGAGCAGGTCCAGGGCGGCGAGCGGCCGGTGCGGATCGGTGAGCAACAGGTCGGTGAGGCCGTCCAGGCAGCGGCGGAAGGTGGCCGCGTGCCGTTCGGCGTCGGCTGCGGTGTAGCGGCCGGTGTTGGCCTCCAGTACGAGGGCGAGGCCGCCGTCGGGGCCGGGCCAGGCACCGAAGGCGAGGTCCTCGACCGGTCCCGCGGCGAGGTTGCGTACGGTGCCGGTCAGGCCGTCGAAGTGCAGCGTGCCACCGTCGTGGGGCTTGATGTTGACCATCGGTCCGGTGAGCGGGGCGACGGGAGCGGTCAGGCCCAGGTCGCGGCGCAGGTCGGCCTGCGGGTAGCGCTGGTGGCGGCGGACCTGGCGGATCTCCAGCACGATGCGGCGCAGGAGTTCGGCGGTGGTGTCCCTCGGGCGGACGGCGACGCGCAGCGGGAGCACGTTCACGGCCATGGCCGGGGTGCGCAGGGCGGCCGGTCCGCGGCGGTTGGTGACCGGCAGTCCGAGGACGACGTCGTCCGTCCCGGTGAGCCGGTGCAGGTGGACGGCGGTGGCGGCGACGACGAGTTCGGCCCAGGTGGCCTTGGCGGACGCGGCGGCGCGGGTGAGTCGGTCCAGCGCTCCGGCGGGCAGGTCGGCGACGTGCCGCGACGAGCCGCCGGGGGCGGTGCGCGCCTCGGGGCCCGGCGCGTGCGCGGTGGGTGGCACGGGACCGGTGACCGCGACGGGCGGTGCGAGGCCAACGGGGACGGCGGCGGCCAGCCGCGCGTTCCAGAACTCCCGGTCGACGGCGTACTGTTCGCCCGCCAGGTACTCCCGCTCCTCGTCGACGAGCTCGCGCAGCGGGGCGAACCGGCTCCCCGGCGCCGTACCGCCACCGGCCGTGTACAGCTCCGCGACGCGGCGGCCGATCAGGTTCAGCGCGTAGGCGTCGACGGCGATGTGGTGGACGCGCTGATACCACCAGTAGCGCGTGTCGCCGACGCGCAGCAGCGCCTGACCCATCAGCCCGTCCTCCGCCGCGAGATCGGCGGGCCGGGACAGGTCCTCTCGGATCCGTCGCTCGGCCTCCTCGGCCGGGGCGGCGAAGCCCCTCAGGTCCGCCCGGCTCAGCCGGAACACATGGTCCGGGTCGGCGTACTGGGCGGGTGTGCCGTCCGCCTCGGTGAACCGCAGGCGCAGCGTCTCGGCCTCGGCGACCGTGCGGCGCAGCGCGCGTTCGAAGCGGTCTTCGTCGAGGGCTCCGTCGATCTCCACGATGTCCGCCGCGTGGAACTCGGTGCCGCCCGGGGCGAGCTGTTGTGCGTAGTGGATGCCGCTCTGCGCGCTGAGCAGGGGGAACGACTCCGGTCGCTCGTTCATGTGGGAAGAACTCCTCGGTTGTGAAAGCCGTACCGCACACTGGGCCGTCGACGACTTAGGCAAGCCTAAGCTAAATACTTGCATCGCGTGCCCGCCGTGTGAACTTCGCGACGGTGCGCGGCACGCTCACCCACCCACCGGAAGAGGAAACGATGACCGATGCGCACGGCGACTCCGCCGTATTCACCCTTCAGACCGTCAAGTCCCGTATGAGAAAGCGGATCGAGGAGCGACGCGATGCCCTGCTGGACCTGAGCCACCGGATCCACGGCAGCCCCGAGATCGCGTTCACCGAACACCGCGCCGCCGCCTGGTGCGCCGAACTTCTGCGCGACCAGGGCTTCGTGGTGACCACACCCGCCTACGGCCTGGACACCGCGTTCGAGGCCGTCACGGGCGATGGACCGCTGACGATCGCGGTCGTCTGCGAGTACGACGCCCTGCCGGGGCTCGGGCACGCCTGCGGACACAACCTCATCGCCGCCGCCGGTATCGGCGCCGCGCTCGGTCTGGCCCCGCTCGCGGACGAACTCGGCCTGCGCGTAAGGGTCCTGGGCACCCCGGCGGAAGAGCGGGGTGCCGGAAAGGCGTTGATGCTCCGCGAGGGCGCCTTCGACGGCGTGGACGCCGCGATGATGGTGCACCCCTGCCCGTTCGAGATGGCGGACTTCCACTCCTTCGCGCTCGGCACCCTCTCGGTGACGTACACGGGACGCGGCGCCCACCCCAGCCTCAACCCGCACGAGGGCCGCAACGCCGCCGACGCGCTGACCGTGGCCCAGGTGGCCATCGGGCTGCTGCGCCAGCAACTGCCCCCGCACTGGCGGGTGCACGGCATCACCACGGAGGCCGGCACCGCGCCCAACGCGATCCCCGAACGGGCCCGCGCCGCCTATGAGTTGCGGGCACTGGCCGCCGAGGACCTCGCCGAACTGCGCGCCCGGGTGGAGGCGTGCTTCCGGGCGGGCGCGCTGGCGACCGGCTGCGAGGTGACCCTGGAGCGCCCCGAGCCCGACTACCTGGACTTCCGTGGCGATCCGGAGCTGATCCGGCTGTGGACGGCCAACGCCCACGCCCTCGGCCGCCCGGAGCCCGTGGAACGGCCGCCGTTCGCCTGCACCGACATGGGCAATGTGTCGCACGTGGTGCCGTCCATCCATCCGGTGCTCGACATCAGCGGCGGCGCCTGCGGCCCGCACGAAGCCGCCTTCGCCGAGGCGGCCGTGTCGGCGAAGGCCGAACGGGCGGTGCTCGACGGAGCGACGGCGATGGCCTGGACGGCCGCCGATCTCGCGTGGACCCGTCGAACCGGACACCGGCCCGCCTGACGGCCGTTGACGGCGGGACACCCGGGAAGAGGTACCGGGTGCGGGCGCCCCGCAGGACGCGTGGGGAGCGGGGTGCGGGGTGCGCGGCGGGTGCCCGCCCCGCGCCCCGCACTCCACTGCCCGACCGGATGGTGCGCCAGAACAGCCATGCGCCTCGCACCAGCACGCGCCCACCCGATGGCACGTCAGGAGGCGCCCAGCGCCTCGCTGATGTCGTTCATGACCACACCGGCCGCGAGCGGGCCGCCGCGGGTCGACCAGACGGAGCCGTCGACCGTCACGGCGCGGCCCCCCTTGACGGCCTTCAGCTCCTTGTACGCCGGCTTGGTCTCGACCTCCTGGAGCGCCTTGCGGCCGTCCGAGGTGAGGGTCGAGAGGAACAGCCAGTCGCCGTCGATCTCGTTGATCTTCTCCAGACTCAGCGACGGGGTGTGCGCGTTGCCGTCCTTGTTCTGCGCCTTGGGCCGCTTCAGCCCCATCTCCAGTGCGATGCCGCTGGCGAACTGCTTGTTCTCCATCCAGCTCGGGCCGTCCGGGTTCCAACGCACGATGGACACCTCGGCGCCCTTGTTCCCGCCCAGCTTCTCGCCCGCGGCCTTGGCAGCGCCCTCGTGCTCGGTGATGACCTCGTTCGCGGCGTCGAGCTTGTTGACGGCGTTCCCGATGCCCCGGAGCGACAGCTTCCAGTCGTCGGTGGGAGCCGTGGTGACGAGGGTGGCCGGGGTGATCTCGCGCAACTGGTCGAGGACCTGTTCGTCCTGCATGTCACCGGCGAGGATCAGGTCGGGCCTGGCGGCGACGACCTTGTCCATCACCGGCTGGAGCAGATTGCCGACGATGTCGATGCCCTCGACCCTGTCGGCGAGGTAGGCGGGCGGCTTGTCCAGGCCCTGCCCGTTGGTGATGCCCACCGGCTTCAGACCGAGTGCCAGGACGGCGTCCAGGTCCTCCTGAGTGAGCGTCACGATCCGCTTGGGCTCGGCCGGGACCTTGACGGCCCTGCCGGTCGCGTCCTTAACGGTGCGGGTGGCCGAGGCCGCGGGCTCCTTGCCCGCGTCGCCCTCGGCGTCACCGGAGTCCGCCCCGCAGCCGGTCATGAACAACGTGGCCGCCGCCACCACCGCGGCGGCCCGGGTCGTGCGGCGCGACAGCATCGGAGAAGGACGACTGGGCAGGGTCATGGGGACTCCATGGTTCACGGGGACGTGCAGACAACGCGGAGGGCAGGCCGGCGACTCGCGATCGCCTCCCACCCCGGCCGCAGCCACTAAGGTTAGCCTTACCTCACACTCTCCGGGCAAGGGGCCGCCTTCGCCCCGGCGGCGAATCCGAAGAAGCTGCCCGCCGAGCCCTCGCCGCGACTTCGCGGAGCACGCCCGCCACAGGTCGGCCGCGCGATGCGACGGGAGGTAAAAGCACGGCAAAACGCGCTCGTCAAGCGGCCGCATGGACGGCCCCGCGACCCGTTTCGGACTTTCTCGCCCCGCCCGGCCGCGCATCGCTCGAAGTCCCGTCGGCGGCCCTATGCTTCTACGCGCCTGTAGTGCACGTGTGTCCGTCCAGTGTTCCGGACGCCCGCGCACCCTCGTACGTGTGTAAGGGAGTGGACGCCTCGATGGTGTTCAAACGACTGCTCGGCTCACTCGGTGTGGGCGGCCCCACCGTCGATACGGTCCTCGACGCCGGGACGGCCGTACCGGGCGGCACCCTGTCCGGCCAGGTCCATCTCAAGGGCGGCAGCGCCGACTTCGACATCGAGCACATCACGCTGGAACTCGTCGCACGTGTGGAGGCCGAGCTCGAGGCGGGGGAACGGGAAGGCGTCGTGGCCTTCGAGCGGTTCGCCGTCGGCGGCGGCTTCCGGCTCCACGAGGGCGAACAGCGCGCCGTGCCCTTCACCTTCGCGCTCCCCTGGGAGACCCCCGTCACCGAGCTGTACGGGCAGGCCCTGGGTGTCGTCCTCGGAGTCCGTACCGAACTGGCGGTGGCCGGCGCCAAGGACAAGGGCGATCTCGACCAGCTCGTCGTGGGCCCGCTGCCGGCGCAGGAAGCGGTCCTGGAGGCGTTCGGGCAGCTCGGCTTCGGCTTCAAGTCCGCGGACCTGGAGTACGGCCGCATCGGCGGCACCCATCAGCAACTCCCCTTCTACCAGGAGATCGAGCTGACCCCCGCGCCGCAGTACGCGGACCGGGTCAATGAGATCGAGGTGACCTTCCTCGCCGCCCCGGGCGGCATGGACGTGGTGCTGGAGGCCGACAAGCGCAGCGGGTTCCTGTCCGCGGGGCACGACACGCTCACCCGGTTCACGGTCGCTCACGACACGGTCCACCAGCAGGACTGGCGCGCGCTGGTCGACGGCTGGCTGCGACAATTGGTCGAGCACCGGTCCGCGTACGCACCCGACCCCGCGTACGGCGCCTACGGCCCTGGCGACCCGTACGCCGCCGGCCACGCCCACAGCCATGACGGCGGGCACCACCACGACGGGGGGCAGCGCTCCGGACCGGGCGTCGGCACCGCCATCGCGGCGGGCGCGGCCGGGCTCGCGGTGGGCGTCGTCGGCGGCATGGTCGCCGCCGAAGTCATCGACGAGGTCGGGGACTTCTTCGAGGGTGACGAGGAGGACGGCTGATGTTCGGGATCAGCGAACTCGCGATCATCCTGATCGTGGTCATATGCCTCCTGGGCGCCAAGAGGCTTCCCGAACTCGCCCGTTCCGCGGGGAAGTCGGCCCGCATCCTCAAGGCCGAGGCGAGGGCGGCGAAGGAGGGCCGGGGCGTCGACGCTCCCGGGGGCGAAGGCCCGGACGCGAGCGGCTACCGTGTCATCCGTGGTGAAACCGTCGACCGGGCGGGGACCGACGGCTCGAAGCCGGGTACGGGGCACGCCACGGACCACCTGTAACGCGGACCGGTCGGGCGGCACCCTCGCGACCGATGGCCGGCGCCGCCCGGTGCCCTCGGCAGTCTCGGCATCCCGCTGCCGGTCGCGGTCGCGGGCAAGCGGTACGCGGCGCGGTTCATCGCGGTGGATGCGCACGGGAACGCCTCCCCGGCCATGTCGCCGACGTCCGGCCAGTAGCGCGACGAGTGACCGGGGCGGTTTCCCCACGGGGACCGGGGTGCCTCCCGGCCCCTCCGCGCGGCCGGAGGCGGGGCCCTGCGGCGGACGGACGGTCAGGTCGCGTCGGGGTCGACCACGGCCCGTTGCCCCCTGGCCCGTCTGCCGACGACGGCCGCCGCCGCGACCGCGCTCCCCGTGAAGGCCAGGGCGACCATCCACGGCCGGTCGAAGACATGGCGGGTGAGGCGGTCGACGGAGTACTGGCCGGGGCCGGCCAGACCGAGCGCCGCAGCCGTGAAACCGAGGAAGGCCGGGTACTCGTAGCCGCCGCTCTGTGCGAAGAACCCCGCGGGGGCGTGGACGGCCACGGCCCCCGCCATCGCTCCGGCCGCGGCCGCACCGGCCGCCGGTGTCGCGAGACCGAGGGCCAGCAGTACGCCGCCGGCCGTCTCGCCGAGCCCCGCGGCGACCGCGCTGTGCTTGGGCGGATGGAAGCCCATGGCCTCCATCGCGGCGGTGGTTCCCTCGATGCCTCCGCCGCCGAACCAGCCGGCCAGTTTCTGGGTGCCGTGCGCGGCCAGTACCGCGCCGGTGCCGATGCGCAGGGCGAGCAGACCGAGGTCACGCCGGTCGGGACGGGTCATGGGGCTCTCCGCGGGGCTCGGGGATGCGGTGTTCGGGGTGGTGGCCGACGGCCGCGGTCGGGCGGGCCGGCCCGCGGGGCGCAAGACCCGCCCCCCGCTCCCACTCTCCGTGGCGCGGGCCGTCGGTGTGTCCCGGTGTTACGCCGTCCGGGGGACACGGTCCCGTGCCCATGCGACGAACGTCATTATGCAACTTGTTGCACAATGACGTTCCGGTGGTTTAGAACTGGCGCAACGACATCGCGCGAGGAGCCGCCGCATGAGCCCGTACCCGAATCTCCTGAGCCCGCTCGACCTCGGGTTCACCACCCTGCCCAACCGGGTGCTGATGGGGTCCATGCACACCGGCCTGGAGGAGGCCGAGCGCGGCTTCGAACGGATGGCCGCCTTCTACGCGGAACGCGCCCGGGGCGGCGTCGGCCTGATCGTCACCGGCGGCATCGCCCCGAACGACCGGGGCTGCTCCGCGCCCGGCGGGGCCAAGATGACCACCGAGGCGGAGGCCGAGCGGCACGCGGTGGTCACCTCCGCCGTGCACGCGGCGGGCGGCCGGATCGCCATGCAGATCCTGCACTTCGGCCGGTACGCGCACCACCCCGGTCTGGTGGCGCCCAGCGCGCTGCGGGCCCCTATCAGCGCCTTCACCCCGCACGCCCTCACGGACGGCGAGGTCGAGGAGACCGTCGAGGACTTCGTCAGGGCTGCGGAGCTGGCGCGGCAGGCCGGGTACGACGGTGTCGAGATCATGGGGTCCGAGGGCTATCTGATCAACGAGTTCGTCGTCGCGGCGACCAATCACCGCACCGACCGCTGGGGCGGGTCGTACGAGAACCGGATGCGGTTCCCCGTCGAGATCGTGCGCCGGGTCCGCGAACGGGTCGGTGAGGACTTCATCCTCATCTACCGGCTGTCGATGCTGGACCTGGTTCCCGGCGGGTCCTCGCCCGAGGAGGTCGTGCGGCTGGCAGGCGCGATCGAATCGGCCGGGGCGACGATCATCAACACGGGGATCGGCTGGCACGAGGCCCGCATCCCCACCATCGCCACCTCCGTACCGCGCGGCGCCTACACCTGGGTCACCGAGCGGATCCGCGAGGCCGTGTCCGTGCCGCTGGTCACGGGCAACCGCGTCAACACGCCCGAACTGGCGGAGGAGATCCTGGCCTCGGGCCGGGCCGACATCGTGTCGATGGCCCGGCCCTTCCTCGCCGACCCCGATTTCGTCGCCAAGGCGGCCGAGGGGCGCCCGGAGGCGATCAACACGTGTATCGGCTGCAACCAGGCATGCCTGGACCACGTGTTCAGCGGGCAGATCACCTCCTGCCTGGTGAATCCGCGTGCCTGCCACGAGACCGAACTCGGTCTGCCACCCGCCCGGTCCGGCAAGCGGCTGGCGGTGGTGGGGGCCGGACCCGCCGGCCTCGCCTGCGCCGTCTCGGCCTCCGAGCGCGGGCACCGGGTCACCCTCTTCGACTCGGCGGCCACGATCGGCGGTCAGCTCGACGTGGCACGCAGAGTGCCCGGCAAGCAGGAGTTCGACGAGACGCTGCGTTACTTCCGCACCAGGCTCGCGGAGGAGGGGGTCGACCTGCGGCTCGGCACACAGGCCACGGCCGATCTGCTCGAAGGCTTCGACGAGATCGTCCTGGCCACCGGTGTCACGCCCCGCTCCCCCGCGATACCGGGCCTGGACCACTCCAGCGTGGTCGGCTACCTCGACGTCCTGCGCGACGGCACGCCGGTCGGCGACCGCGTCGCGATCATCGGGGCGGGCGGGATCGGCTTCGACGTCGCGGCGTTCCTGACCGACCCGGGCGATGGGGCGAGCAGCGACCCCGAGGCGTTCTTCCGGCGGTGGGGCGTCGACACCGGCTACCGGGAACGGGGCGGGCTGCGCGCCCCGGAACATCCGGGCACGAAGCGCACCGTCCACCTGATCCAGCGCAGGCCCGGCAAGGTGGGTGCGGGCCTGGGGAAGACGACCGGCTGGATCCATCGCACCGAATTGCGGCACCGGGGCGTGACGATGATCGCGGGCGCCTCCTACGACCGGATCGACGACGAGGGCCTGCACCTGACGGTCGACGGCGAACGACGCGTCCTGCCGGTCGACACGGTGGTGGTCTGCGCGGGCCAGGAACCGCGCCGCGAACTGTACGAGGAGCTGCTCGCCGCGGGGCGCCGCCCGCATCTGATCGGCGGCGCGGACATGGCCGCCGAGCTGGACGCCAAGCGCGCGATCCGCCAGGGAACCGAACTCGCGGCCGCGCTGTGAGGGATCGGCCCGAACCCGGCCCGTCGTGGACGCCCCGGGCGCTCCCGTCTCGGTGGGGGCGCTGCCCGGCCATCCCTAGGATGCACCCATGTCTCTCCCGTACGCGATCCTGACCGCCCTGCTCGAAAAACCGTCGTCGGGGCTGGAGCTGACCCGCAGGTTCGACCGGTCGATCGGCTACTTCTGGTCCGCTACACACCAGCAGATCTACCGCGAGCTGGGGAAGCTAGAACAGGCCGGGCAGATCCGGGCGCTCCCACCGGAGCAGCCGGCCCGCGGACAGCGCAAGGAGTACGAGGTGCTGCCCGCCGGGCGGGAGGCGCTGTCCGCGTGGGTGGCCCGCTCCGAGGATCCCAAGCGGATCCGCGACCCGCTGCTGCTGCGGATGCGGGCGGCGGCGGTCGTCGGGGCTCCCGGTCTGGACGCGGAGCTGCGCCGCCACCTGGAGCTGCACCGGCGGCAGCTGGCGGAGTACCTGGAGATCGAGGAACGGGACTTCCCTCCCGAGCGGGATTCCCAGCCGGACCGGTTGCGGCACCTGGTGCTGCGCGGCGGAATCGATCTGGAGCACTTCTGGATCGGGTGGCTCACCCGGGCCCTGGGCGAGGACGAGGCCGCGGTCCCGGCCCCGCCGGCCCCCGGCGACCGGGACCGACCGGCACAGACCTCCGGAGGAACCGGAGGAACCGGAGGCGTGTGACGGCCCCTCTGTCGGATGCCGCGTCAAGGGCTGCCCCACCCACCGAACGCCGCAAGACGGGGACGGGGCGGCGTGCCCACCGGGCTCCCGGCGGATCCCCCGGGAGCCGCCGGCCGTCCGCGTTCCGTCGCCACCCCTCGCCTACCGAACAAACGATTGGTAGATTGACGGCCGATCAGCGCTCCCCTTCGGCACCGACAGAGGCGGACGGCCATGGACATCGGCGATCCCATCGACTTCTCGGGGCGGGCGGTGATCGTCACCGGCGGCACGAAGGGCATCGGTGCCGCGATCGCCCGGGCGTTCCTCTCCGCCGGGGCCGAGGTACTGGTGTGCGGGCGCGGCGATCCGCCGGAGCCACCCCGGAGCGGGGGCCGGAGGGCACACTTCCTGCGGGCCGACGTCCGCGACCCGGAGGTCGCCGGGGCACTGGTCGCCGGGGCGGTGGAGCGTTTCGGGCGGCTGGACGTGCTCGTCAACAACGCGGGCGGCTCTCCCGACGCCGACGCGGCCACCGTGTCGCCGCGTTTCGTCGAGAAGGTCGTCGCCCTCAATCTGCTGGCCCCCTTCTACCTGGCGCAGGCCGCGAACCGGGTCATGCGGGAGCAGCGCACGGGCGGCTCGGTCATCAACATCGGCAGCGTCTCCGCGCACACCCCGCAGCCGGGCACGGCCGCCTACACCGCGGCGAAGGCCGGCCTCCTGGCGCTGACCCGTGCGCTGGCACTGGAGTGGGCACCGAGCGTGCGGGTCAACCACATCACGGCCGGCCCGGTCCGCACCGGAAGCGCGGCGTCGGTGTACGGGGCGGACGAGGGAGCCGCGCTGGGCGGAGTGATCCCGATGCGGCGGATGGCGGCGCCCGACGACGTGGCGCAGGCCTGCTTGTTTCTCGCGGGCGACCTGGCCCGCTACGTCAACGGCGCCGATCTGGCGGTGCACGGCGGGGGCGAGGCGCCGGCCAGGTACCTCGCCGTCCGGGGCCCGCTCCCGGATGCGTGACGCGTCGTACGCCGCACGGCTCACGGCTCACGGCTCACGGCTCACGGCTCACGGCTCACGGCTCACGGCTCACGGCTCACGGCTCACGGAAACACAAGCACCCGGGCACACCCATTCTCGTCCACTTGACGATATTAGCCACCCCCCTTATCGTCGCTATGACGAGAAAAGAAGGGGCTTCCCGTATGGCCGACATCACCCGGCGCCTGGGCCGGCGCCATCTGCGCTCCGCGCCCACCGCCCAC
Source organism: Streptomyces sp. NPDC052042 (assembly GCF_044548345.1). Taxonomy (NCBI): domain Bacteria; kingdom Bacillati; phylum Actinomycetota; class Actinomycetes; order Kitasatosporales; family Streptomycetaceae; genus Streptomyces; species Streptomyces sp. NPDC052042. The sequence continues at coordinate 123,249 of NZ_JBIUBU010000018.1, forward strand.
ATCCGCCACCACAGGCGCGGACGGCTCGTCCACGACGGTCCGGGGCTGAGCTTCTGGTACCGGTCGCTGACCGCCGCGCTGTCCGAAGTCCCGGTCGACGACCGGGAGCTGGCGATGGTGTTCCATGCCCGCACCTCGGACTTCCAGGACGTCACCGTCCAGGCCACCGTGACGTACCGGATCAGTGACCCGGCCGAGGCCGCCGCCCGGCTGGACTTCTCCATCGACCCGGACACCGGGATCTGGCGCGGCACGCCGCTGGAACAGATCGCCACCCTGCTCACCGAAACCGCCCAGCAGCACGCACTGGACGTGCTGGCCCGGACGGCGCTCGCCGAGACGCTGGTCGACGGCGTCGCGGCGGTGCGCGACCGGGTCGCGACCGGTCTGGCCGCCGAACCCCGGCTGCCCGCCACCGGCATCGACGTGGTCGCGGTCCGCGTGGTCGCCATCCGCCCGGAGGCCGAGGTGGAACGGGCGCTGCGCACCCCCGCCCGCGAGCAGATCCAGCAGGACGCCGACCGGGCCACGTACGAACGCCGCGCCGTAGCCGTGGAACGGGAACGGACCATCGCCGAGAACGAGCTGGCCAGCAAGATCGAACTGGCCCGCCGCGAGGAGCAGTTGGTCGAGCAGCGGGGCGCCAACGCGCGGCGCGAGGCCGAGGAGAACGCCGCGGCCGACCGGGTGCGCGCCGAGGCCGAGGCGACACGCACGGTGCGGCTGGCCCGCGCGGAGGCCGAGGCCGCGCGCGAGGTCGGAGCGGCCCGTGCGGAGTCCCAGGCGGCCTGGCTGCGGGTGCACGGCGAGGTGGACGCCTCGACCCTGCACGCCCTGACGGCGGCCAGGCTGGCGGAGAATCTGCCGCGCATCGACAGCCTCACCCTCTCCCCCGACGTGCTCACCGACCTGATCGGCAGGTTCGGCAGGACCGGCCGGGAACCGCGGGCATGAGCCTGGCACCGCGCGCGGTGCTGGTCCACCGCACCACGGAGTACGAGGAGTTGCTGGCCCGGCACGGCACGCACGGCCAGGCCGCGTTCTTCCTCTCCAGCCGGGGCCGGTCCATCGACGAGGTGGTCGCGCGGCACCGGCGCACCCGGCAGGCGCTCACCGACGTGGCGGCGGCCGTGCCGCTGCAGTGGCGTCGGTCCCGGGTGGAACGCGCCGACCTCGACCGCTTCCTGTTCGGCCCCGAGGACGTGGTGGTGGTCGTCGGACAGGACGGGCTGGTCGCCAACACCGCCAAGTACCTGACCGGCCAGCCCGTCGTGGGCATCGACACCGATCCCGGGCGCAATCCGGGGGTGCTCGTACGACACCGCCCGCCCGACGCGGGCGCCCTGCTCCGCGCGGCCGCGTCGCCGGGCGGCAGGACGGAGGAGCTCACCATGGTCGAGGCGGTCGCCGACGACACCGAGCGCCTCCTCGCCCTCAACGAGATCTGCTTCGGGCCGCCCGGACACCAGACCGCCCGGTACCGGCTCTGCGCCGACACGTCCGGCACACCCGCCGAACCGCAGGCGTCGTCCGGCGTCCTGGTCGGGACCGGCACCGGTGCCACGGGGTGGATCCGGTCGCTGTGGCAGGAACGGCACAGCGCCCTGCGGCTCCCCGCGCCGACCGACGCCCGGCTGCTCTGGTTCGTCCGCGAGGCGTGGCCGTCGCCCGCGACCGGCACCTCACTGGTCGCGGGCGAGCTGGAACGCGGCCAGGGGCTGCGGCTCACGGTCGAGTCGGACCGGGTGGTGGTCTTCGGCGACGGTATGGAGGCGGACGCCCTGGAACTGACCTGGGGGCAGTCCGTACGCCTGGGCGTCGCCGCCACCTCGCTCCGGCTGGCCGTCTGAGACCGCGCGGCCGGGAGGGGTGTGCGCACGGGCCCGACGGGCGACGGCCCGTACCCGGCCGGTCCGCGCGGGCGCGGTCCTTGCCCGTGCACGGGGCCGCGACGCGGGTACGTAGGCTTGTCCCCCGGCACGCCGACGGGTGCCGGACACCGCGTCCCGGGCATCCTGCCCGACGAACCCAGCGGCACCCCGTGCCCGACGACGAGGAGCACCATGCGCACCACCCCCGCCGACTCCCTCTCCCGCGACACCCGCCCGCCGGTGGCGCAGGCCGCGCTCGGTGTGGGCGTCGTCGTACAGGACGGCCGGGGGCGCGTGCTGCTGGGCAGGCACCACAGCGGGACGTGGGAACTTCCCGGCGGCAAGGTCGACCCGACGCACGAGTCCATCGCCGAGGCGGCCGTCCGCGAACTTTGCGAGGAGACGGGTTTGGAAGTCGGCGTGGACGACGTGACCGTCTTCGCCATGCTCCACGACGTGGTCGCGGGGATCAACCGGGTGTCGATGGCCGCCGCGGTGACGCTGGAGTCGGGGAGTCCGCGGGTGACCGAACCGCATCTGATCTCCGTCTGGGAGTGGACCGCGCCCGACGCGCTGCCGGAGCGGATGTTCGGCCCCTCGGCCCAGGTCCTCGCCACGTGGCGCCCCGACCTCGCGATCGAGCACCCGCCGGTGCACCGGCTGGCCATCGCGACCACGGCCGCCGACGCGTAAGGGCTGTCCCGGGTGAGCGCACCGGGCCCGGCGGGGCCGGGCGCTCCTCAGCCGGATTCGCGCTCGGGACGGCACCGGGCGACGGCCAGGACAGCCATGTCGTCCTGTCGGCCGCGCCCGGTCCAGCGCGCGACGTCCCCGATCAACGCGCGGACCAGACCATCGGGATCCATGGCACCGGCCCCGATGAGCACGGGCGAGTGGCAGGGGTCGTAGAACGCTCCCGCCCGGTCGCGTGCCTCGGTGACCCCGTCGGTGATCATCAGCAGCAGCGCGCCGGGCGGGAGCGCGACGACGTCGCCGGACGTTCGGCCGTCAGGGGGCGCGACCGCTCCCAGCCCCATCCCCAGGGGAAGCCGCGGGCTGGTGGCGTCCAGCCGTACGACCGCACCGTCGTGGATCAGGTACGGGCCCGGATGCCCGCGGTTGACCAGCCGCACCAGCTCACCGCCGCCGGGCACTTCGGCCAGCACCGCCGTCGTGAAGTCCTCCCCGGAGAGTTCGTTCCCGACGCGGTCGGCCTCCCGGCTCAGCGCGTCGTCCAGCCGCCGGGCCAGCTCGTCCAGGGTGGGGGCGTGCTCGGCCTCCTGCCGGAACGCGCCGATCGCCACCGAGACGGAGGCGACGGCCTGCACTCCCTTGCCCTTCACATCCCCGATGATCATGCGGACGCCGTAGGGGGTCTCCTGCACGGCGAAGAGGTCGCCGCCGATCCTGGCCTCGGCCTGTGCCGCGGCGTACCCGGCCGCGACGACCAGCGGCCCGGCTCTTGACGGCGGGTCCGGCAGAACGGCCAGTTGCACGGCCTCCGCGATCCCCCGGGCCGTCGCGAGATCCCTTCCCTGGCGCCGCAGCAGGACGTTGACCCCGACGGCCAGGACGCCGATCACACCGACCACGGCGATGTCAACGGAACTCGCCGTGACGGGGCGCCGCTGCACGAGATCCAGCGCCGCCGAGACACCGCAGGCGACGACCGCGACGAGAGCGCAGGCCCGGAGCGACAGCGTCCCGCCCGCGACCAGTGGCGCCGCGGCCAGCAGGGGAAGCCCCATGTACGGCTCCGGTGCGAGAACGTTCAGCAGCACGCCCACCAACAGGGCCGGCAGGACAAGCAGCCAGCCCACCCAGGCCGGTGTCCGCCGCGTCTCCGTCACCCGCACTCCGAGCACCTTGAAACACCCCGAATCGGAACTTACCACCCCTAATGCAATCAAACATCCCACCGAGCACTGCGCGGGCGGAGCGCCGGTACCGGCGCGAGTGCGGCGGATCACCGCGACGGACGACGCGGCACAGGACCCGGCACGGCCTCCGGCCCGCCGGAGAGGCCCGCCGGAGAGGCCCGCCGGAGAGGCCCGCCGGAGAGGCCCGCCGGAGGAGCTCCGGATCAGTCCGCCGGGCGGCCCGTCCGGGGCACGCCCGCCCCCGCCCCGACGGCGCGGCCGGCCATCCAGTGGCCGACCAGGTCGCCGTAGAGCGGGCTTCGGGCGAGCAGTTCCTCGTGCGTGCCGACGGCGGCCCTCACCCCGTCCAGCACCAGGACGCGCCCCCCGCGCAGCGCCGAGCTGATGCGGTGCGCGACGACCACGAGGGTCGTGCCGCGGACGGCGAACGCCTCCTCGGCACGCGCCTCGGCCGCCGGGTCGAGATGGCAGCCCGCCTCGTCCAGCAGCACGATGGAGGCGGCCGACACGTGCGCCCGGGCCAGCGCGATGAGCTGCTTCTCGCCCGCTGACAGCACCGGCCCGTCCAGCCCGCCCAGCCGCTCGACCAGCCCGAGGGCGCCCACCGCCGCCAGGGACACCGTCAGCTCGCCGTCGCGGGCTTCCGGCCGCAGATGACGCAGATTGTCCCGGACGGTTCCGGTGAACACGTACGCCTCCTGCGGAATCAGCGCCACCGCGCGGCGGAGCCAGTCCCGGTCGACCTCCCCGACCGGAACTCCCCCGACGGTCAGCAGTCCGCCGTCCGGGAGCGCCAGCCCCGCCATGAGCGCGGTCAGGGTCGACTTGCCCGCACCGCTCGGACCGACCACGACCAGATGGGAGCCGGCGGGGAGGTCCAGCGAGAGCGCGCCGATGACCGGGGCGGCGCGCGGGCCGTACGCGTAGCTGATGCGGTCCAGCGAGAGGTCCGAGGACAGCGGTGTGCGGCCCGGCGAAGGGGCGGCAGCGGCGGGCCCCATGGCTTCGCCGATCCTGCGCAGCACGGTGTCCGGCTGCACCCCCCAGGAACCGAGGACGGCGACGAGCGACCGCAGGGCGGGCGCCACCCCGCTCATCAAGTAGCTGGTGGCCCCGAGGAGTTCACCCACCGACAGGACGCCCCCGCGCAGCAGGGCCGGTGCGGCGACGAGCAGCGCGAGCAAGGGAAGCTGGCTGCCCGCCGAGACCAACAGCGCGTTGCCGGACATGGTGCGCGCGGTGGCACGGCACGCGGCCCGGTGCGCGTCGATCCGTTCGGTGAGGTCGGACGCCACCCGGTCGCGGGCGCCGCACGCGACGACGTCCCGGATGCCGCCGAAGGCTTCCCCGGCGGCCGCGGTCACGCGCTCCTCCGCCCTCAGCTGGATGCGTTGCCGGGCACCGAGCCTGCGCAGCCCGGGTACGCACAGCAGCAGAGTGAGGAGGGCCGGCGGGAGCGCGATCGCCGCCACCGGCGCGGACAGCGCCGCGAGGCCGATGAAGGCCATCACCAGGGAGAACGCCCAGTTGCCGGGCCGAGCGCAGCAGGGCGGAGACCAGGGACCGCACGCTCTCGACCTGGACCGTCAGCCGCGCCACCCCCGCCCCGGCCCCGCACCGGTCCCCGCCGACGGCCCGGTGCACCGCACCGGACACCACCGCGGTCACCAGTTCGTCCCGGAACGGGCCGCGGTCGAGACCCGGTGCGCGATCACGACACGGGTGCGGTCGGACCAGGCGGTCGCGTGGGCGGACCGAACACCGGAAGTCCCCCTGCTCGACCGTCCATTCCGTCGCGCCGTGCCGGTGCGGCACGCCGTGGACGATCCCGGGCAGCAGGGTGGTGCTCGACGCGAAGTGCCCACCGGCGCCGCGCGCCTCGCCGCCAGCGGTCACGGGATTTCCTTCCGGGTACGGCGTCGTGGCAGGCGGAAGCGGCCGCTGCCCCCACGAGGGGGCGGGAGGGTGACCGGAGGGCCGACCGGGTGCCGCCCGCGCGGGCCGCGGGGCGGGGTGTGCCAGAACCGGCGAATGGCCGGGAAGCGCTGCCCGTGAAGGGCCTTGCCGACGTACTGATGAGCCGTCAATTCCGTGGATGTCACAGCTGATCGAGCACAATGACCAGCTGTCCACACGTCTCGGGGGAATGCCCGCGCAACCGCGCATATGGTGGCCGTAAAGGCACCCCTCCTGATCGACAAGGGCAACGCTGGCGGTGCGCCGGGGGACCGGTGTACCACCTGTTCTGGGGGGTTGCGGAGAGTGGACGGGGAAGGCATGTACATGGGCGAAACCGGGCTCCACCGTGCACAGACCTCCATGGTTCTGGCCACGGCGCTCTACCGGGGCAGTCACCTCGTCGCCGGGATCGCGGGCGTCGTCCAGCACCAGTGGGACCGCCCGTTCCAGTGGCTGGCCCTGACCGCGGCCATCGCGTCCAGCGCGCTGGTCTACGCGACCGCCGCACGGCGAGGGCGGCTCGTTCCCCGCATCGTCTGGATCGATGTCCTCACGATCGGCTGTCTGCTGCCCTTCGGCACCTACTTATGGGGCGGGGCGCACCAACCGGCCTCCATCGCCTGGGTCATGCTGCTGGGCGGCTCGGCGTCGGCCTTCGCGGCAGCGGCGCTCCGCGTCCGGCCCGCCGTCGCCGCCACCGCTCTCCTGGTCGCGACGCACCTGCTCGGCTACCTGCTGGTCGGCGCCGACGCGGCGGTGACCGGCGGCCATCTGAACGCGCTGGTCTTCTCGGCCGTCGTCTCCGGGGTCCTGTGGTGGTACTTCCGTCGGCAGGGGGCGCTCCTCGACGCCGCCAACGAACGGGCGCTGGTCGCGGAGGCGCACCGGGCCCGGTACGCGGAGCGGATCAGCCACCACAGGGCGCTGCACGACACGGTCCTCGCCACTCTGACCGCCATCTCCGCTGGCGGTGTCGACGCCAACACCACCGAGATGCGGCACAGATGCGCCCGCGAGGCGGCGTATCTGCGGAGGTTGATCGAGCAGTCGGACGACCAGGGTTCCGGTTCGGAGATCCGTACCGCGCTGGAGGAGTCGGTGCGCGCCGCGGAGGCGCTCGGTCTGCGGGTGACCCTCCGGTACCACGAGCCGCCCACGGTGCCCGGCGAGACCGCTCTGGCCTTCGGCCAGGCCGTGGCCGAGGCGCTGAACAACGTCCACCGCCACGCGGGTACCGGCCACGCCTATCTGACGGTCACCGGGGATTCCGGCCGACTGGTCGTCACCGTGGTCGATCAGGGGCGCGGATTCGACGCCTCCCTCGGCTCCGGGGGCCTCGGCCTCACCCGTTCCGTGCACGAGCGGATGCGCGACATAGGGGGCCGGGCCACCGTGGACGGCGCTCCCGGCGAGGGCGTCAGCGTGGAGCTGAGATGGCCGAGATGATCAGCGTCGCCGCGGTCGATGACGACCGGATGCTGCTCGACGGCATCCGGTCCTGGTTCGCCGGCGTCCCGCGACTGCGGCTCGTCGGCTGCGCCTGCACCGTGGACGAACTGCTCGACGGGCTCCGGGAGAAGGCGGATGTCGTCCTGCTGGACCTCGTGCTGCGCGACGGGCGATCGCCCGCCGAGAACATCCGCCGGCTGCGGGAGGCCGGCAGCCGGGTGCTGATGATCAGCGTGGTGCCGGACCGCGAACGGATCGTCGCCGCCGTGGCGGACGGCGCCGACGGCTATCTCACCAAGGACCACGATCTGTCCGTCCTCGTGGAGGCGATCGAAGAGGTCGCCGCGGGCGGCACCGCGCACTCCCCCGAGCTGGCCTTCGCCTGGGCCTGCGACCGGGCGATCCGCCCGAAGCTCTCCCCGAAGGAGCGCGAGGTGCTCGTGGGCTACGCCTCGGGGCTCACTCTGAAGGCCACCGCCCGGCGGTCCGGGATCACCGTCAATACGGCGAAGTACTACCTGGACCGGGTGAAGACCAAGTACCAGGACGCCGGACGGCCGACCTACACCAAGATCGACCTGGCGCTGCGGGTCCGGGAGGACGGATGGGCGCACCCGGGCGTTCATCCGTGATCCCGGTCACCCCCTGCCTCCGGTGAGCGACGGCTCCTCGACGCGGTGCGCCGCCGCGGCCCCGTCGGCACACACCTCGGCGGGCTACGCACGACGATCGCCGCGGTCAGGTCACCGCTCGCGTCCGGCCTGCGGCCGGGCCCCGGTACGCGAGCGGCGCACCCTCCGTTCACCGGACCGCCGGCCGGCCGACTCCCCGCGGCCACCCGGCCGATACACGCAAGGAGAACGCGGTCCGCGCCCTGGGCAATACCGGCACCCAATACTGTTCGAAATTGAACCGCTTTCCGCGCAACCCGGACAGGACGGGTTTTATCGCGTGGCAGCATCAGGCCGAAACGGAGGCACGCACCGGTTGCGAGGGCGGCAGTAATCCTCCCCGAATACTCCTGGTCGCGAGGCAAAAACCGCGACGTGACAAGTCGGGGATCTGTGGTTAGTGTTGCCCGCATTCGGGGTCGGAGCTGTTCCAATGCGGTTCATCCCGTACGGCCCTAATCGGCCATCAGGTCGAGACGCGCACGCAGGGGGAGAAGTTGTGCCGCAGTCAGCGAACCTCGCAAGCATTCACAATGCCCTGGCGGTCCGACAGGCACCGGTCCGCCCGTGCGCCGCGCCGAAGGATGCCCGGCCGGAAGGCGCCCGCCTTCCATGCCTTTCGCCGCATATGGGACCGGTGGCACCCCGGCTTCCGGGCAGTGGCCCGGTCAGGGCGCACCCCGCCCTGGCCGCCACGACGGAGAAGTCCGCCGGACACCACGCGGCCGAGCGGCCTTAGGGCCCGGCGGGCCCCGGCACGGGATACCCGCGAAAATGAACCAGTGAAGAATCGGAGCTTTCTTCCCGGAGAAATTCCGTTCCCAGTGGATTCGGTTTCACGACAGTAATATCCACCAACAGCACAGGCTTTTCCTGAACATACGGCGGCACCCCGACAGGGGATTTCACTTCTGGAAAACAAATTACATCCGGAAGCGAAGGGAAACGCCCGGTGGACAGGGTGCGACATGTCCACGAAGTGTCGAAAGCCGGAACACGACGGCACCGGCCGGCGCTGTTGGAGCACTAGGGGGTTGCTTTATGGCACAGAAGGGCAGATGTCGGCTGCTGGTCCTGCACTCGTCACCATTAATACGGAAGGCGATTCTCGACCTCTTCCGCGGGGACCCGGGCGTCACCGTGCTGGGCAGCTGTCCGCATCCCACCGCTGTGGGCAACCTGCCCGGCGGCCGGCCGGACGTGGCACTGGTGGAGTACGAGCAGTGGCAGGGACTCCGGGCCAACCCGGCGCGGTGGAGCGGGATCCGCGTCATCCTCTACAGCAGGGACAACACCCCAGGCAGCGTGGTGGACGGCATCCGGGGCGGTGCGGCCGGTTTCGTGCACGAGTCGTGCCCTCCGGAGTCCATCGTGAAGGGGCTCCACGACGTGCTGAGGGGACGCGGCTTCTGGCACCTCGGGACGGACGAGCCCGAGCGCGCACAGACGGGACGGCGCTCGGTGTCCGGCCAGCAGTGGAAGCTCAGTGGGCGCGAGGAGGAGATCCTCGACCTCCTGCTCCGGCGCCGCTCCAACGAGGAAATCGCCCATGAACTGTGCCTGACCCAGCAGACGGTCAAGAACTACGCGAGCCGGGTCTTCCACAAGGTCGGTGTGTCCGGCCGCAAGGAGCTGTTCAGAATGCTGAGGCCCTGCGGATGACGCGGCGGGACAAGGCTGTCGGATCAGGCCCGGATCCGACAAACGACGGAAACGAGCCAACGAGCACACCCGGGAAACTCCCGGACGTAAATAGCTCTTTGCTGGTTGAGCGGGACGGGCGAGTGGTCACGATCATTCTGAACCGGCCACATCGCCGCAATGCGATGTCCACCGTGATGCTAAGTCAGCTGGCGGAGGAACTACGTCAGTTGACGAAGGCGGACGCACCTCCGGGGGCACTGGTACTGACCGGAGCCCGGGAGACCTTCTCCAGCGGAGCCGACACCCGCGAGCCGGACTGGCGGGACCTCTCGCGCCGCACGGCACGGCGGGCCCACTTCCGTTCGGTGTTCTCGGCGCTGCACGAGGCGCCCTTCCCCGTGGTGGCGGCCGTCGAGGGGTACGCGCTCGGGGGCGGGCTGGAACTGGCGCTCGCCTGCGATCTGGTGGTGGCCGGAGAGGGGGCCCTGTTCGGTCTGCCGGAACTGGAGGTCGGCGCCGTACCGGGCGGTGGGGCGGTGCACTCGCTGCTGCGCCGTGCGGGCCGGGGCGTGGCGGCGAGGCTGCTGCTGACCCCGGGGGAACGCCTCCGGGGCGACGAACTCGGCCGGCTGGGCGCGGTCGAGCGCGTCGTGCCGGACGGCAGGGCACTGGCCGAGGCACGCCTGCTGGCGGCCTCCGTGGCCGCCCAGGACCCGGACCTCCTGGAGGCCGGTGTACGGCTGTTGCGGGATTCCGGGCACCTGGACCGCCCGGCCGCGCTCGGCCTGGAGAACGGCTACTGGTGGCAGGCCGCCGCGGCGGCCTGCGCCTCGCCCGAGCCGTCCGGCCCGGACACACCGGACCTCAGGGGGTGAGCGTCTTCCCGCAGCACTGAGCTGCCCCCTGCCGGACACACCCCCGCGGGTACCGGCCGTGCCGTACGGCCGGTACCCGCGGTCCGTCCCCCACGCCCACCGGTCGCCCCCGGCCGACCGTGGATGCAAGAGCCGTGGACACCAGAGCCGTGGACGCAAGAGGAGAAAGCGGAAAAGACGTGACCTCTGTCATCGAATGCACCGACGTCACCAAGAAGTTCGGTGGCTTCACCGCGCTGAGCCAACTGGACCTGACGGTCCCCCCGGGCGTGGTCTTCGGATACCTGGGACCCAACGGAGCGGGCAAGAGCACCACGATCCGGATGCTCATGGGCCTGTCCCGGCCCACATCGGGCCGGGTACGGGTGCTCGGCCAGGACCCGACCGACCCCGAGGTGCGGCGGCGGATCGGCTACCTGCCCGGCGAACTGCGGCTGGACGACCGGCTGACCATCGGGCAGACACTGGCCTCCTGGGGCCGGCTGCGCGGGCTGACCGACACCGCCTACCGCGACGATCTGGTCCAGCGGTTCGGCGTCGATCCCTCCCGGCAGGTGCGCGGGCTCTCGACGGGCAACCGTCGCAAGGTCGGCCTGATCGGCGCCTTCATGGCGAAGCCGGAACTGCTGATCCTGGACGAACCGACCAACGGTCTCGATCCGTTGATGCAGCAGGTGTTCCTCGGCGCCGTGGAGGAGGCCCGGGACAACGGGCAGAGCGTGCTGCTCTCCTCGCACATCCTCTCCGAGGTCGAGCGGGTCGCGGACCTCGTCGCGGTGCTGCAGGGCGGCAGGCTCGCCGCTTCCGGACCGACGCAGGAGCTGCGCCGCCAGGCCGCGCAGCGCTTCCACATCACCTTCGCCGAGGGCGAGGAGGTGCCGCTCGTCGCACTGGCCGCCCTGGAGGGGGCATCGGCCGTGGAGCGACGCCGACCGGAGGGTCAGGAGGTCTCCCTGGCATGGGCCGGCTCCCCCGACGCACTGCTGCGGCTCCTGGCGGACCACCGCATCACGACACTCACGGCGCCCGAACCGGACCTGGAGGAGGCGTTCCTGGAGTACTACGAGAGCGACACCCCAGCCGGCGGGGGCAGCACGGCCGCGGAGTCCTCCCCGGCCGCCGACCCGGTGCGGTAGCGACCGCGGGCGAACCCGCGACGGGTCTCAGTGATCAAGGCCGCCCCCGGGACGGCCGGAAGGGAAACACATGTCATCGCCCAGCTCGGAGATCTTCCGGCGCGGAGTACAGATCCAGAAGCGCACCCTGCTCGCCTGGTCGGCCGCGCTGGTCCTGCTCGCACTCTCCGTCGCCGGCGCCTGGCCCTCCATGGAGAGCTCCGGCGCCCTGGAGGACTTCTCCTCCGGTATATCGCCCGAAGTGGCCCAGGCGTTCGGGATCGACCAGATCAGCAGTGCGAGCGGCTACCTCAAGGGCAACCTGTACGCGGTGCTGCTGCCGCTGCTGCTCGGCCTGATGGCCGTCACCGCCACCACCGCCCTGACCGGCGGGGACGAGGAGGCCGGCCGGCTCGAACTGCTGCTCGCGCTGCCGGTTGCCCGCCGCCAGGTCTTCCTGGTGCGCTTCCTGTGCGTGGTGTTCGGGCTCGCCGTCACCAGCGTCCTGGTCTGGCTGTCCGTGTACGGCTCGGTCGTCTCCTTCGACATGGACGTCTCCGGGGGCGGCGTGGCGGCGGTGACGCTGACCGTCGCTCTGCTGGCCGTGCTGCACGCGGGCGTCGCGTACGCCGTGGTCGGGTTCGGCTTCGGGCGTGGTCCCGCGCTGGGTGTGGCGGCGGGGGTGCTCGTCGTCGGGTACCTGCTGCACGCCATCGCACCCATGTCCGATGCCCTGGAGCCGCTGGCGAACATCTCCCCCTGGGAATGGGCCCTGGGCAACGACCCGTTGCTCGACGGCGTCCCCTGGGGCGGAGTGGCACTGCTGGTCGTCGTGTCGGTCGCGGTGGTCGCCGCCGGCACCTACGCCGTGGACCGGCGCGACGTCAAGAACGCCTGACCCGCGCGCCCGCGCGTTCCCGAAGCGGCCCGGCACCTCTCCTGCGGAGGTGCCGGGCCGCCGACGTGCGTAGGGGCCGGCACCGGCCCTACCGCGGAACGCCGGTGTGGGAGGCCGAAAACCGAGTACTCGCGGTCACCAAGCATGGCGCGTATGAGTACTTGACGGCCATATCGAAGCTCATGTAAGGGCGGCTAGCTTCGGCCTCATGGACAGCAGTCGAGCCCATTCCATGGACCGTTCCGATCCCATCGTGCTGACCGGCATCGGGTGTGTACTGCCCGGCACTTCCGATGTCCATGCCTTCTGGAATCACATCTCCACGGGAACCTCACAGGTGACCCGGCTGGAGAAGTCGGCGTTCGCCGCCGCCGGGCTCCCCGTCCACGCGGCCGCGCAGCTCGGTGACTTCGACCCCGCGACGCGGTTGCCCCACCTCCTCCCGGCGCACGCCGCGAAGTACGACCGCTCCATCCTGGCGACCATGGCCGCCGTCAGCGACGCGCTGGAGGACGCCGGGATCGCCCGCGGCCAGATCCCCCAGGACCGGATGAGCATCGTCCAGTCCTCGTCCCGCGGCCCCCTGTCCTGGTGGCGCGAGACCATCACGGCGGACCCGGAGCAGAACCCGTACGAGGGCAAGGCGACGGCCATGTTCCGCGGGCTGCCCGGCTGCCCGGCCACGCTGGCCGCCATCGACGTCGGCGCCGGCGGCCTGGTCACGACCCTCAGCAGTGCCTGTGTCGGCGGCCACCACGCGATCGGCCTGGCCCTGCGGGAGCTGCGCTCGGGCAGCGCCGACGTCGTGCTCGCCGGCGGCCACGAGTTCCCGATCGTCCCCGAGGTCGCCCGCTGCTACCTGGGCCTCGGCGACGGTGTGCTCTCGCCGGAGCGCGAGGACCCGGCCTCCGCCGTACGCCCCTACGACCGCGACCGGCGCGGATTCGCCCTCGGCGAGGGGGCGATGACGCTGTGCCTGGAGCGGGAATCGTCCGCCCGGGCGCGCGGTGCCCGGATCTACTCGCGGATTCTGGGCCACCGTGCCCTCAACGAGGCCCACCACGCCACCAGCATGGATCTGGTCGGTGACGTCACCGCCTCGGTCGTCGCCGGCGTGCTCGACGACGCCGGGCGCAAGCCCGAGGAGATCGGCTACGTCTGCGGCCACGGCACCGCCACCCGGTACAACGACATCGCCGAGAGCCGGGCCCTGCGCCGCCTGCTGCCGCGCCACGACGACGCCGACCTGCCGCCGCACGGCTCCAACAAGCCCATCTACGGCCATACGTTCGGCATGGCCGGAATCATCAACGTAGCCGCCACCTCGCTGATGCTCCACCACCAGCGGCTGGCCCCCACCGCCAACCACCGCACACCGGACCCCGAGTGCGACTACGACCACGTCGCCGAGGGGCCGCGCGACACCGCTTTCGACCTCGCGGTCTCGCTGTCCTTCGCCTTCGGCTCGCAGACCTCCGTCATAGCCCTGGAGCACGCATGACCACAGCGTCCGAACCCTCCTCCGCCACCGGCCGCCCGGCCGCGGCCCGGCACACCCCGTACCTGGCCACCGGACCCGACGATCTGGTGCGCCGCTTCGTCCGCGAGGGCGACCACGTGCACGCCGCGGCGACGATGTCGCGGCCCAACGCCCTGCTCAACGCGGTGTGCCGGGCCTTCGCCGGGAGCCGCAGCCTGACCGTCAGCACCACCGCCGTGCACTCCAGCGCGCACGCGCTCGCCCTCTCCGGTGCCGTACGCAAGGTGATCACCGGCTTCGTCGGTGACACCTTCCCCTCGCCGCGCCCCAACCGTCTCTACCGGGACCTCGCCCAGGGGACACCGTTCGAGGTGGAGATGTGGTCGCTGCTCAGCTACACCCAGCGGCTGATGGCCGCCGCCCTCGGCCAGCCCTTCGCCACCACCGGTTCGATGCTCGCTCAGACCGATCTGCGCGCCGGCAAGGAGGGGAGCCTCCATCTGGTGCCCCACCCGGAGGACCCGGAGCGCAGCGTCACCCTGCTCAGCCCGCTGCGCCCCCGCTTCACCCTGTTCCACGGCGTCTGCGCCGACCGCCGCGGCAACGTCGTGGCGGTCCCGCCGCTGGGCGAGGGCGCCTGGTCCGCGTACGCCGCCACCGACGGAGTCCTGGCCTCCGTGGAGGCGATCGTCGACGACGAGGTGATCGCGGCGATGCCGGACCGGGTGGTGATCCCCGCCGCCCGCGTCATCGGCCTGTGCGAGGCTCCGCTCGGCGCCCACCCGCAGTCGCTGCGCACCGGCGGCCTGGCCGGGGTCGACGGCTACCTGGACGACTACGACTTCCTCAGCGGCATCGTGACCGCGTGCAAGGACCCGCGGACCGCCGCCGACTGGTACGAGGAGTGGGTCGGCGGGGTGGAGAGCCACGCCGACTACCTGGAACGCCTGGGCGAGGAGCGCCGCGGCTCCCTGCTCTTCCCCGCTCCCCCGGGAGCCGCCGAGGAGGTGCGGAGCCCGGCGGACCTGACCGCCGCCCCCACCGAGCAGGAACAGCTCATCGTGCTCGGCGCCCGCGCCGTCGCCGATCTGGTCCACGAACGCGGCTACGACACCCTGCTGGCCGGAATCGGCACCTCGCACATGTCGGCGTGGCTGGCGGCCCGGCTGCTGGCCGCCGACGGCATCCAGGTACAGGTCGCCGCCGAGCTGGGCCTCCAGTCGATGGACCCCGAGCCCGGCGACGTCTTCCTCTTCAGCCAGCGCCACGCCGAACGCTCGCAGATGCTGGCGGGCGTCGCGGAGACGCTGGGGGGCGCGGTGGCCGCCAACCCGCGCTGCCTGGGCGTCCTGTCCGCCGCGGAGATCGACCCGGACGGCAACATCAACACGACGCTGCTGCCCGACGGCCGCTGGATCACCGGCTCCGGCGGGGCCAACGACATCGCCTCGTCGGTGGACTGCGTCGTGGTCGCGGTCGCCTCGGCCCGCCGCTACGTACCGCGCCTGACCCACCTCACCAGTCCGGGCCTGCGGGTCCGCGACGTGGTCAGCCAGTTCGGGCGCTTCACCCGGCCGGGTCCCGGCACCGGCTTCGAGCTGACGAGCTGGCTGCCGCCGGTGCCCGGCCGAGGCCGCACCGAACAGGACCTCCCCGACGGGCCGGAGGCCGCCCTGCGCGACCTCACCGGCTGGGCCTCCGCCGAGGACGGCGGCGCGGAGGTCAGCCCCTACCTCACCGAGGAGAAGGCCGTCACCACCGAAGAACTGGCCCTGCTGCGCACCATGGACCCGGAAGGTTTCTACCGATGACCACCGCCACCGGCACCGTCCCCGACCCGGCGACGGCCCACCTCCGCCCCCTGCCGCCCACCGCGATCGCCCCCGTGCGGCTCGCCGGGATCGGCCACTACTTCCCCGGTGAGCCGATCACCAACGCCCACTTCGAGCAGATCGAGGCGCTGGGCATCGACGACGCCTGGATCCGCGAGCACACCGGGATCGTCAGCCGCCACTGGCCGTCCGACGAGAAGGAACGCGCGGTGGAGATGGCGGCGCGGGCGGTGGACGACGCCCTGACCGCCGCGGGTCTGGTCCCCGACGACATCGACCTCGTCATCGGCACCACCTCCACCACCCGGCCGCGGAGCAACCCCTCCAGCGCCACCAACAACTACATGGACATCTCGCTGCCGCTACAACGGCAGGTCGGGCTGCGCCACGCCACCTGCTTCGACGTCACCTCGGTGGCCTGCGCCGGCTTCATGTACGGCACCGCCACCGCCGCCGCGATGCTCCCGGCCCTCGGGATGCGCAACGCGCTGGTCGTCTGCGCGGAGAACCCGCGCCCCATCCTGAACTTCGACTACCGCTACTCGGCGCTGTTCGGGGCGGGGGCGGCGGCGGCCGTCTGGTCGGCGGACACCGAGGAACACGGGCTGCTGGACGTGGCGCTGCACGCGGACGGCTCGTACTTCGACGCCTTCGACATCGACGAGAACGACAAGATGCTGATGCGCGGCCGTGAGGTCGGCGCGGTCGGACCGAAGCTGCTCTCCCACGTGGGCCGGGAGATCCTGGAGCGCAACGGCCTGACGGTGGACGACATCGACTGGTTCGTGCCGCACCAGGGCAACCTGAACATGATCAATCAGGTGTGCCGGACGCTGGAGATCCCGGGCGAGAAGCTCCTCACCAACATCCGGGAGCGCGGCAACACCTCCAGCGTCTCCATCCCCAGCTGTCTCTCCGAGAACCTCCGCTCCGGAAAGGTCCGCTCCGGCGATCTCGTCGCGACGATCGGCATCGGCCGCGGCTTCAGCTGGGGCGCGATGCTCCTGCGCGTTCCGTGAGCCACGGCGAGCCCACACCGGCCGGGCGGCCCCCGGCCCCACCGCACCGTACGGAAAGACGAGAAATGCACGACGAAACCGCCCTGTGGCGCGAGAGCGGTCTGCGCCTGTCCGGGTTCGGGCACTACTACCCACGCGACCTGGTCGAGAACACCAGCGCGGAGGACCCCGCGGGCAACGCGGTGGACGAGGCCGTGATCGGCCGGCTCGACGTACGCAGCCGTCATGTGGCCGACGAGGAGGAGACGCCCGCGTACATGGGTGTGCGCGCCGCCCGTGAGGCGATGGCGCAGGCGGGCATCGGCGCGGACGAGGTGGACCTGCTGGTCCTCAGCAACTGGACGGACCGCCAGTTCGTCCCCGAGTGGGGCCCGCACACCGCGCATCTGCTGGGCGCGGACCGGGCGCTCGCCTTCGACGTCTGCGGTGCCTGCACGGGGTTCGTCCACGGCGTCCAGACGGCGGCGGCCTTCTTCGGGACGCATCGCTCCTGGCGCCACGCGCTGGTCGTGTCGAGCGAACGCTTCTCGCGCCGGGTGCGCCCGGGCAGCAAGGGCGCGCTGATCGTGGGCGACGCGGCGGGCGCGGTCGTGCTCTCGCGCGGCGCTGAGCCGGGCGCCGGCCTGTGGGACTCGCTGCTGATCAGTGACGGTTCCGGCCGGGAGACGGTCACCGTCTACCCGCCCAACGGATGGATCAAGAGCAGCCGGGAGCTGGTCTCCATCGCGGCGGACTCCCACGCCGACCTGGCCACCCGGATGCTGGCCCGCTCCGGCACGAAGATGGACGAGGTCGACTGGGTGGTGCCGCACCCCGGGACGGGACAGCTGCACACCGCCGTACGAGAGCGCCTGGGCATTCCCGAGGAGCGGTTCATCACCAACTACGAGACGCGTGCGAACACCGGCAGCGCCTCGGTGCCGATCGTGCTGTCCGAGATGGCGCGCGACGGCCGGCTGCGCTCCGGGGACCTGTGCTACACGCCCACCGTGGGATCGGGCTGGTACTACGGGGGGCTGCTCTTCCGTGTCTGATCAGCCATCGGCGCACATGTCCGGCGGTGCCCGCCGTCACGGGGCCGCGCTGGTCACCGGCGGCAGCCGGGGGCTCGGTGCGGCCATCGCCCGCCATCTGGCCTCCCTCGGCTGGCACACCGTCATCTGCGGGCGCGACGAGCAGAACCTGGAGGCCGCCGTGCGGGCGGCGGCCGACGAGGGGCTGGTGCTCCACCCCGTCCAGGCGGACGTCACCGACGAACCATCGGTGGCCGCCCTGTTCGAGCGGCTGGCGGCCGAAGCCCCGCCGCTCGGACTGTGCGTCAACAACGCCGGGAGCAACTTCTCCCGCCGCCTGGTGAGCGTCAGGGAACAGCCCGGCGGACCGCCGCAGCTCTCCCCGCATCCGCTGGAGGACTTCCAGCGGGTGGTGACGTCCCTGCTCACCGGCACCTTCCTGGTCGGCCGGCACGCGGCCCAGGCGATGCTGACCGCCGGTACGCCGGGGGCCATCGTCAACATCTCCTCCACGGTGCGCCGCGGCTCCTACGGGCAGTCGGCGTACTGCGCGGCCAAGTCCGGTGTGGAGGCGCTGACCCGCACCTGGGCGATCGAGCTGGGCGAGTACGGCATCCGGGTCAGCGCGGTCGCGCCCGGCGTCGTCGACGGCGACGCGCTGCGCCGCCGGTCGGCGGCGAGCGAGCGGCACGCCGCCTACATGGCGGACCTCCAGCGCCATGTGCCGCTGCGCCGCTGGTGCGACGAGCAGGACGTGGCGGAGGCGGTCGCCTTCGCCGCTGACAACCCCTCGGTGACCGGCACCGTGCTGGAGATCGACGCGGGCGGGCTGCCCGCCCGCGTTCTCGGCGCCGCCGGCCCGGCCCGGACCCCGGCGGAACGGCCCGTGGGGGCGAGCAGGACAACCGCGACGGCGGACCACCCGGAGAAAGCGGAGAAAACAGCATGACCAGCGGCTTCGCGCCCACCCTGCTCCAGGGCAGGACGACATTTCTGACCGGCGCCAGCAGCGGGATCGGCGCCGTGCTGGCGACCATGCTCGCCGACCACGGCTCCCGGGTGGCGCTCATGGCCCGCAGCGAGAAGGAGCTGCGCCTGCTGGCCGAGCGGATCGAGGCGGACGGGGGACGGGCGGTCGCCGTCCCCGGCGACCTCACCGACGCCGACAGCGTGCGCGCCTCGGTCCGCGCGGCCGAGGAGCAACTGGGCCCGATCGACCGGCTGGTGCACTGCGCGGGTGAGGCCCGCAACCAGGCGTTCCTGTGCGACCAGGACGAGGAGCAGTGGATGGCCACCCTCGACATCAACCTGCTGGGGGCCTTCCGGGTCGCCCGTGCGGTGGTGCCGGGGATGATGGAGCGCCGCGAGGGCAACATCGTCATGGTCTCCTCCATCGCGGGAAAGCGCGGGCTGCCCGCCAACACCTCCTACTGCGCGTCGAAGTTCGGGCTGAACGGCATGACGCAGGCGCTCGCGTCCGAACTGGGCGCCTTCGGCATACGGGTCAACGCGGTCTGCCCCGGGCTCACCGACAGCCCCGCCGCCACCGACGGCGGGCGGTACGGCGACGCCTTCATGTCCGCCATCGCCAAGCACCACGGACCGCCGGACCTCACCTGGGAGCGGTACCTCAAGCGTGCGGTCAACAGCACCATCCTGCGCCGCCTGGTCCGACCCGAAGAGGTCGCGGCCCAGGTGCTGTTCCTGCTCTCCGACCTCTCCGGCGGGATGACCGGACAGGCCGTCAACGTGGACGCGGGGGCTCTGTGAGCAACGGTTACGGTCCGCGGCGGGGTGAACCGCCCCTGCCGGAGCGACTGCTCGGACCGGCGGCCCGTCCCTGGGCCCCCGGGCCCCGGGACGCGCTGGTCACCGGTATGGGCTTCTGCCTGCCCGGCGCGGGCGACGAACCGGTGCGCGACGCCGGACAGGTCTGGGCGACCGCCTCCACCGGCACCAGCCACGTCGAGCGCGACGGCTTCCACCACGGCACCGTGCGCGGGGCCCGCGAGGCGTTCGGCGAGCTGCTGCCGGAGATACCGGCCCGGTATCTGCGCAGCTACGCCGACGTCCACCTCTACGGGCTGGTCTCGCTGGCCGAGGCCTGCGCGGACGCCGGACTCGACCACCGGGCCGGGGAGCTGCGGGGCGCCGACGTGCTGACCGCCCGCGCCGGGGTGGACAGCAACTACGACAGCTACCGCGCCTGGCACGACGCCGACCCGGCGACGATCAGCCCGGCGGACGCCAAGTCCCTCTTCGTACGGCTGCTGGTGGCCGGCACGTCGAGCGACGTCGGCCCGGTCCAGGCCGCGCTGCTCGGCAGCACCGGGGCCAACTTCACGGTGAGCTGCGGCTGCGCCTCCTCGTCGGTGCTGCTCGGCATCGCCCACATGCTGATCACCACCGGGCGGAGCGACCTCGTGGTGGTCACCGGGGTGGACCGCTTCGACACCGAACGCGTGCTGCACGGCCACCGGCTGCGGGAGGTGGTGGAGCGCGAAGGGGTCACGGTGCGGCACAACGACGACCCGCCGGCCGCTCCCCGGCACGACCGCCCGATGCGCCCGTACGACGCGGCGGGTGATTGCATGAACTACGGCGACGGCTCGGTGACCCTGATCCTGGAGAGCCGCGAGCACGCCGCCGCGCGCGGTGCCCGGGTGCACGGGGCGGTCCTCGGCCAGGCCACCACCCGCGGCGGGCTGAACAGCGCGGTCGCCATCGACACCGGCGGCGCGGGGCTGGCCGAGGCGGCCCGCCTCGCCCTGGGCGACCACACCTCGCTGGCGCGCGTCCCGTACGTCAACGGCGGCGGCGAGGGCGATGCGCTGTTCACCCGGATCGAGTCCAACGCCGTACGCAGACTGTGGGGCGAGAAGTCATCGCGGGTGCTGGTGAGTTCGCAGGAGGCGTGCTTCGGGCACAGCGGCGCGCCGCTCGGCAACCTGGGCACCGCGCTGACGCTGATGATGATGCGCGAGGGGCAGGTCTGTCCCACGGCCAACTGCGAGACGCCCTCACCCGTCTGCACCTTCGACCCGGTGCCGGGCAGGACGACGCGCCCGCTGCGGTTCGACCGGGCGCTGAGCTTCAACTATCAGGTGGGCGGGGTCAACAGCGCGCTGCTGCTCGGCGGTGGCGATGTCTGCTGAGCTGCCCGTGCCGGCGGGGGACGGTGGTCGCGATGCCCGCTGAGATGCCACTGCTGCGGCTGTCCGGTGCCGGACTCGTCCTGCCCGGCCCCGACGGCCGCGCCTGCACCGACCTCAACACCTTCTGGCGTGTGGTGCGCGACGGGGTGAGCTGCCTCTCCCCCTACGCGCACCCCGAACTCCCGCTCCGCATCGCCGGGACGGTCGACGGCTGGGACCCGGAGGTGTGTCTGCCGCTGTCGGAACGGCAGATACGCCGCTCCTCGCGGGCCGGACTGATGGCCACCGGGGCGGTGCACCAGGCGCTGGAGCACGCGGGACTGACCGCCGGCGACCTCGATCCGCAGCGGACCGCGCTGGTCGCCTGCTCGCTCCAGTTCGCCTTCCCGGAGGCCGAGCGCTATCACGATCTGGCCCGCGCCAAGGGAGCGGCCGCGCTGGGCATGGAGTACTGGCTCAACGGGACGCCTCCCAGCGTGGTGGGCACCGTGGCCTCCGGTCTCCAGCTGCCCTGCCAGACGCTGAGCGTGGCGGGCTCCTGCAATGTGGCGCTGCGCACGCTCCACCTCGTGCAGCAGATGTTCCGGTGCGGGGACATCGACCGCGCGATCGTCGTCGGTGTGGACACCACCGTGGACCCGGTGTTCGTGGCGGGCACCAGCCACACCGGGCGCAGCGGCTACCGTGCCTCCTCGCTCTCGGACGACCCGGCCGACGTCCGGCCGCACGACGAGGTCCAGACCGGCAACGCCACCGGGGAGGGCGCGCTCGCCGTCGTCCTGGAGGACCCGGCCGCGACCGGGGACCGCCCGGGGCTGCTGCACCGCGCGCATCTGCGCACCTCCCGCTCCAACGGGCCCTCCACCGTCGCCACCGGCCCGCCCGGCAACGTGGTGGGCGACGTCCTGGCCACGCTGGCCTCGGCCGGCCGGACCCTCGGCGATCTGGCGTTCGTCAACGACTACGCGGACGGCAACCGGTTCGTCGAGGACCATCTGTGCCAGGCGCTGTCCGGGGTACGGGAGGCCACCGGGTACGAGGGTGTGCTGCGGCTGACCAACCAGGAAGCGGTCTTCGGTCATGTCGCCGGGACCGGCGGCCTGGTCAAACTCCTCGGCAGCCTGCTCATGCTGCACCTCGGCCACATCGCCCCGAGCGCCAACACCCTGGTCCCGTACACCGGGCTGCCGGCCGATCCGGTGCTCGCGGGCGGCCTGGCGACCGGCGGCGACAGCGCTCTGGTCCTCGCCTCCGGGGCGGGCGGCGACGCCACGAGCATGGTCATCGAATACGAAGGCGGCGACTTGCCATGACCCACGTCCACAGCACCGCGACGCCACCCGGGACGGCCACCGGGACGGACCCGCTGCGCGCGCCGATCAGCACCCGCGTGCTCGTCGACGCCTCCGGGGCCGGAGGCGACGGCACCGCGGCCCCCGCCCTGGCCGACGCGCTCGGCGCGCTCGGTCTCACCCCGGACACCGGCACCGGGGGCCCCGCCCCGGCCGCGTACTGCGCGCTGCTCCTCGGCGAGGAGGCGTACGGCGCCGGGCGCTCGGCGGGCCTGGACCGGGAGCGCGTCCGCGCCGCCGCGCTGGCGATGGCGGAGGCCGGCCGGGGGCGCCTCGTCCTGGTCACCGACGCGACGGGTGAGCCGCACTCCGGGACGGACCCCGACCGGTACGCCCGGCTCGGCGCCGACCTGGCGTGGTGGCAGCATCTGGTCACCGAGGTCGCCGGGCGCGGCGTCACCGGCAACACCCTGGTCACCGGCTACTCCCCCGAACTGGGCCACCGGCTGCCGGACGCGGCCGAGGCCGGGCTGCTGCGCTACCTCGTGCAGCGACGCCCCACCACGGCCGCCGATGTGGCGGCCTCCGTCGCCTTCCTGCTGTCGGAGGGCTGCTCGTACCTGGTGGGCGAGACCCTGCGGGCCGACGGGGGCGCGGGGCTCGGCCAGATCCCGACGCTGCCGGCCGGTCCGGCTCCCGCCGCGCCCGCCCCGCGCCGCGACGCCCCGCAGGAGCAGGCACCGCCGGAGCCGGTGACCGGTCAGGACCTGCTGGGCCACCGGGTCCTGGTGGCGGGCGCCAGCAGCGGCATCGGCCGGGCCGCCGCCCTGCACCTGGCGGGACGCGGGGCCGACGTGGTGCTGGCCGCCCGCCGCGTCGGGGCGCTGGAGGAAGTCGCCGCCGAGATCACCGCGCTGGGCCGTCGCGCCTGGTCGGTGCGGTGCGACCTCTCCGACCACGAGGACGCGGCGACCCTGGGCGAACGCGCCTGGGCGGCGTCCGGCGGGGTGACCATGCTGCTGTACGCGGCGGGCCACCTGGGCTTCAGCGCGATCGGCGGCGACCCCGCGTCCGCCGCCCGTACCTTCGCGGTGAACCTGCACAGCTTCGTCGCCGTCACCGAGTACCTGACGGCCCGTTGGCGGGACGAGAAGGTGCCCGGCGCGGTGGTCGGGGTCTCTTCGGTCAGCTCCACGCTCAGCCCGGTGGCGAGGCTGGAGTACTACGGGGCGAGCAAGGCCGCGATGGCGCAGTACATCCGCTGTCTGGCGGTGTCGGTGGCGCGCCACGGCATCCGGGCCAACTGCGTGGCTCCCGGCATCATCGAGACGCCGATGGGCGACGCGGCGGGACCGGAGCACCGGCGTGGCTGGATCAGCCGTATCCCGGCCGGGCGGGTCGGTGACCCGCGTGAGGTGGCGGCGGTCCTCGGCTATCTGCTGAGCGGGTCCGCCGCCCGGGTGACCGGCGCGGTGGTGCGGGCCGACGGCGGCTTCGGCCTCGGGGACGTGGCCCCGCTGCGGCCGGGCTTCCCGGGGACGACGGAGGAGGACCGGTGAGCGTGGAGTCGAACACGGGCGCGGCGGGGGCCGACCGCCCCTTCGCGGACCCGCCGGTGGCCCTGGTCGCCGGGGCCTCGTCCGGGATCGGGGCGGCCGTCGCCCGTCGGCTGGCCGCACGCGGCAGCGCCGTGGCGCTGGTCGGGCGGCGGGAGGCCGAGCTGAAGGAGGTCGCGGAGTCGGTCCGCGCGGCCGGGGGCACCGCGCTGCCGCTGGCCCTGGACCTGGCGGAGCCGGGCGCCCCCGCCGAGGCGGTCGCCGCCGCCGTCGCCGGGCTGGGTCCGGTCGGTCTGCTGGTGTGCAGCGCGGGCGCGATCCGGCTGGCCGCCGTCCACGAGACCGAGGAGCGGCACTGGGAGCGGCAGTTGCGGGTGAACCTCACGGTGCCGTTCCTGCTGGCGCGCGAGGTGCTGCCCGGGATGCGGGAGCGCGGCTGCGGCTGGATCGTGACCATCGGTTCGGGCGTGGGCTGCGAGGTGGTGCCGGGCAGCGGCGGCTACGGCGTGAGCAAGCACGCGGTGCACCGGCTCACCGAACTGGTCCACGAGGAGAACCGCGACTTCGGTGTCCGCGCGGTGACCGTCGCCCCGGGCTGGGTCTCCACCCGGCTCGCGGCCCGTCCTTCGGACCTCGGCGTCCCGGAGGAGGACGTGCTCGTACCGGAGGACGTCGCGGACACCGTCGCGTGGCTGCTGGACCGCCCGGCCCGGATGAGCGTCGGCCCGCTGGTGCGCGTCGAACCCTCGGCGAGCCGGGCCGCCGCCGGTGACGCCATGACCCGCCATCTGACCCGTACCCGTGCCGAGGGCACCGGGCCGGCTGCGAAGGAGGCCCCCTGATGGGCAGGACCACCCTCATCGAGCACGACGTGCCGGTGGAGATGCGCGACGGGACGGTGCTGCGGGCCGATGTGTGGCGCCCCGCCGACGGCCCGGCCTCGCCCGCCGTGCTCTTCCGCACCCCGTACGGCAAGTCCGTGCTGGGGCTGGCCACGCTGACCCCGGCACAGTGCGTGGACCGGGGATACGCGGCGGTGGTGCAGGACACCCGGGGCCGGTTCGGCTCGGAGGGCGAGTGGGCGCCGCTGGACTGGTCCCGGGAGGGGCCGGACGGTTACGACACCGTCGAGTGGACCGCCGGGCAGCCCTGGTGCGACGGGAACGTGGCCATGGCGGGCACCTCCTACCAGGCGATCGTCCAGTGGCTGGCCGCCATGGAGAAGCCGCCGCACCTGCGGGCCATCGCACCCGCCATGTCCACCTCGGCGCCCTTCGACGCCGAGCAGCTGGGCGGCGCCCTGCGGCTGGACCACCTCACGAGCTGGCTCGGGCTGACCGCGCTGGAGTGGGTGCAGCGCCGGGCGGCGGCCGGCGACCCGGTCGAGGGCTCGATCGTGGCCGAGGTGATGCAGTTGCTCACCACGCCCGAGGAACCGCTGCGGCGCTGGCCGCTGGCTTCCATCCTCGACTTCGAGGGGTTCCCCGGCAGGCTGCGGGACATCTTCGCGGGGCGCGTGGCGACGGTGGCCGACTACCGGCTCGGTGAGGTCGGCGTACCGACCTTCTCGGTCGGCGGCTGGTACGACGTCTTCTCGTACGGCACGATCGAGCTGTACCGCGCGATGCGCGCCCAGGACCCGGCGGACGGCCGGCACGAGCTGGTCATGGGCCCCTGGGTGCACTCCGGACAACTGCCGCAGGTGCAGGGCGAGGTGAACACGGGTCTGTACGGTTCGGCGCACGGGGCGCGCCTGGCCGATCTGCACCTGGACTTCTTCGACCGCCATCTGCGGCCGGGCGGGGACGGGGCTGGTCAGGATTCCGGCGGGGACGTACGGTACTTCCTCTTCGGTGACGACTCCTGGCACCGGGCGGCGACCTGGCCGCCGCCCGAGGCCGTGGACGCGCCCTGGTACCTGGCGGGACCGGCCGGTGACGGCGACGGCGGCCGGCTGCTGCCCGCCCCGCCCGCCGGGGCGCCGGGGCACGACGCGTTCACCTACGACCCGGAGGACCCGGTGCCCTCGCACGGCGGCCGGGTGCTCCAGCTCGGCCGGCTGACGGCGGGACCGCTCGACCAGGCCCACCTGGAAAGCCGTCCGGACGTGCTCTGCTACACCTCCGCCCCGCTCACCGAACCGCTGGACGTGGTCGGCCGGCAGCGGCTGCGGCTGCGCTTCGGCTCGGACGCGCCCGCCACCGCCGTGGTCGCCAAGCTCACCGACGTCCACCCCGACGGACGCTCGCTGCTGGTCGCGGAGGCCAGCCTCCGGCTGGAGGCCGACGGGGACGGTCCGCCGGACGAGCCGTACGAGGCGGATCTGCTGCTCGGGGACACCGCCTGGCGCTTCGCCCCCGGGCACCGGCTGCGGGTCCAGGTCACCAGCAGCAACTTCCCCCATCTGGACCGGCATCCCAACGTCCCGGGGCCGGTCGGTGAGGCGGAGCACTGCCGTCCCGCACGGCAGTCGGTCTGGTACGGAGGACCGTACGAGAGCGTGCTCCGGCTCCGGACCCTGCCCGCGCCGAGCACCGAGGAGACCGCGTGAGCACGGAAGAGCGTGGTGTCGCACCGGCCACGGGGGCGTTCTCCTCGGTTCCGGTCCAGCGCGACGCGTCGGCCCTGCCCGCCGCCCGGCGGCTCCCGGCCGATGTGCTCGACCCCGCCTCCCCCGAGGTGCCGACCACCGAGCAGTGCGTACTGGGCCCGCTGCTCAGGCGCCGTGCCGCAGCCCTGCCGGAGGACACGTACGCGCTGATGCCGGACGGCGACGTCTGGACGTACGCGCGCACGCTCCGGGAGACCGAGGAGACCGGAGCCGCGCTCCAGGCCCTCGGCGTCGCCCCGGGCGATCTGGTGCTGAGCTGGCTGCCGAACGGGCCGGACGCGCTGCGTGTCTGGTACGGGGCGAACCTGGCGGGCGCTGTCCTGGTCCCGCTCAACACCGCCTACCGGGGTGTCGTCCTGCGTCAGGTGATCGCCGACAGCGGTGCCGAGGTGCTGGTCTGCCGGCCGTCGCTGGCGGCCCGGCTGGAGGAGTCGCAGGACGGGCCCGGGTCGGTGCACACGGTGGTCCTGCTGCCGGGCCCGGAGGACGTGCCGCAGGAGGTGGAAGCGCTCGCCGGGCGGCTCTCGGCACGCTTCCGGGTGCTGGCCGGACTGCGGGCGGACCGTGCGGAGTTCACCGAGCCGGTGCCCGCGCCGCAGCCGTGGGACCCGCAGACCGTCATCTACACCTCGGGGACCACCGGTCCGTCCAAGGGGGTCGTCTCCTCCTACGCGCACCTCTACAGCAGCTGCACCGCCGCCTTCCACGGCATGGCCGGCCCCGAGGACCGCTATCTGCTGCAACTGCCGCTGTTCCACGCGGGCGGCACGATCGGCGCGTACGGGATGCTGGTGCACGGTGGCTCGGTGACGGTGGTGCCGGCCTTCACCACCAGCGAGTTCTGGCCGCTGATCCGGCGTACGGGGACGACCCTGTGCACGCTGCTCGGGGTGATGGCGACCTATCTGCTCAAGCAGCCGCCGCTGCCGGAGGACACCGGGCATCCGCTGCGGGCGGCCTATGTGATCCCGTTCACCGAGGGCGCGACGGAGTTCTCCAAGCGGTTCGGGGTGTCGGTCCGCGCCCTGTTCAACATGACCGAGGTGTCGTGCCCGGTGTTCTCCGCCCCCGACCACGACCCGGACGTCCCGATGCACTGCGGCCGCCCGCGGCCGGGCATCACCGCCCGGGTCGTCGACGACCACGACCGCGAGGTGCCGGACGGTGAGGCGGGCGAGCTGGTGCTCCGGGCCGACCGTCCGTGGTCCTTCCTCAGCGGCTACCTCGGCCGGCCCGCCGAGACGGCCGCCGCCTGGCGCAACGGCTGGTTCCACACCGGGGACTCCTTCCGGCGCGCCCCGGACGGCGGACTGGTCTTCGTGGACCGCAAGAAGGACGCCATCCGCCGTCGCGGCGAGAACATCTCCTCGTTCGAGGTGGAGGCCCAGGCGGTCGCCCATCCGCAGGTACTGGAGGCGGCGGCGGTGGCGGTGCCCGGGGACGAGGGCGAGGACGAGGTGCTGCTGGTGGTGGCGGGCCGCGACCCCGGCCGGCCGGTCGATCCGGCGGCGCTGCTGGAGTTCCTGCGGGAGCGGCTGGCCCACTTCATGGTGCCGCGCTACATCCGGGTGGTGCCCGAGCTGCCGAAGACCCCCACCGGCAAGCCCACCAAGCACACACTGCGCGCCGACGGCGTGACGGCCCGGACCTGGGACCGCGAGGCGGCGGGCATCCGAGTACGCAGGGAGAGGATCGTATGAGCCAGGAGCAGTTCCCGGTGGCCCAGGAGCCCCCGGGCGAGTGGGCGGGGGCCGCCACCGAGTCCTTCGCGGACTTCGCCGCCCGGGTGGACGGCAAGGACGACGTGCCCCTGCGTGCCCGTCTGGAGGGCGGGGTCGCCACGCTGACGCTGGACCGGCCGCAGCGCCGCAACAGCCTCGACCTGACGCTCTCCCGCCACTTGCTGCTCGGGCTGATGTGCGCGGGCGACGACCCCCGGGTGCGCACGGTCGTGATCACCGGGAACGGCGCCGCCTTCTGCGCGGGCGACGACGTCGAGAGCGTACGGCGCTGGCGGCTGGGCGACCGGGTGGACACCCCCTTCGACCCGGTCACCTCCGACGCCCACTACCTGCGGGTCTGCGAGGCGATCCTGCACCTCCCCAAACCGGTGGTGGCGGCGCTGACCGGCCCGGCGGCGGGCGCGGGGGCGGAGATCGCCTGTGCCGCCGACTTCCGTCTGGCGGACACCCGCGCCGCCATCGGCAGTTGCCTGGCCGGCGTCGGCCATGTGGGGAACGTGGTGCTGATGTCCCGGCTGACGGGCCCGGCGCGGGCGACGGAGATCTACCTGACCGGGCGCATGGTCTCCGGAACCGAGGCGGTGCGCCTGGGCCTGTTCGACCGGCTCTGCGAACCGGAGGACTTCGACCGCGAACTCGCGGAGCTGACCGCCCGGTTCGCCGCGCTGCCGACCGCTTCGGTGGGCCTGTTCAAGGAGTTGCGGGAGCGTAGCTGGGGGCAGCCGGCCGAGTACGGGCTGCGACTCCAGGACGCGTACCACCTCAAGACCCACGCCACGGTCATGGATGCCCGCGAGGGGATGGCGGCCTTCGCGGAGAAGCGACCGCCCCGCTTCACCGGGAGGTGAGCGGGAGGGGTCGTCCTCCCACCGGGCCCGCGACCGGGCGGGCCCGTGCCCCCTCGCGACCGCCAGAAAGAAAGTAACCTCAGTTCGATGAACGCAGCACTTCAGCACCGCTCTCCGGCGGCCCCGCCGTCCCTGTCCTCCGTCCCTCCGACCGGGCCGGCGTGCGGCTTTGACGGAGAGTCAGCGCGATGACCGGCCCCGACACCGACACCGCCGGGGAGCGGGTCGCGGAGACCGCGCACAGCATCGACGTCTCCGGTGCCCGGCTGCACTACTGGACCGCCGGAGCGGCCGACCGTCCGGCAGTGGCCCTCACCCACGGCGCGGGGGCCGACCACCACATGTTCGACCCGCAGATCCCGGCGCTGGTCCGCGCGGGCTTCCGCACCCTTCGGTGGGACGTGCGCTACCACGGGGCGTCCGCCTCCGACACCGGAAGGTTCCGTACGGGCTACGCCGCGGCGGACCTGCGGGCGCTGCTGGACGCCGCGGAGGTACGCAGACCCGTGGTGCTGCTGGGGCAGTCGATGGGCGGCAACATCTCCCAGGAGTATCTGCGCCAACACCCCGAAGAGGTCGCCGCGCTCGTGGTGATCGGCTCCACCTCCAACACCCTGCCCATCACACCCGGCGAGCACCGCCGTCTGGCCCTCTCCCGCACCCTCATGCGGCTGATGCCGTACCGCCCGTTGACCCGGTGGATGGCCAAGGCATCCGCCCAGGACACCGGGGCGCAGGAGTATCTGCGCCGGGCCTTCGCGGAGAACGGGCGGCGGTCCTTCCTCACCACCTGGGACGGTATGACCCGCACGGTCACGCCCGCCCCGGAGTATCGGATCGACACCCCCGAACTCCTGATCTGCGGGGAACTCGACGGTACGGGCAACGTGCGCCAGGCGATGCGGCGGTGGAGCGATCGGGACCCGCACAGCGAGTTCCACGTGATCCCGGGCGCCGGGCACGTGGCCAACCTCGACCGTCCCGACGAGGTCAACCGACTGACCGTCGCCTTCCTCACCAAGGTTTGAGACCCCAGCGAGACGATGACTGACCACCACATCACCCCAGCTGCCGGCCCGTCGGCCCGACGCACGGCCGGCACCACCGGCACCGGCCGTGCGCCCGTGGACGTGCCGTCGGCCCCCGCGCCGGAGCCCGGCGTCCCCACCCCCGTCGTGGACGCCTGCTCACTGCTGTACGACGACGCGGGCTGGCGGGTGTACCTCAACCGGCTCGGCGAGAACGCCCCCGAGTACCTGGACGTCTTCTCCGCCTCCTTCTGCCGCTACTTCGGGGCCGAGCACACCGCCTACCGCGAGGCGCTGACCGTACGGTGGCGCGACGCGGTGGACGTGCTCCTGCGGCCCGAACATCCCCCCTTCGATCTGGCAACCTATCTGATAGACCGTCAAATCAACGGCGTAACCAACGAGTTCGCGATGGGTTCGTCGGAACGGCTGCCGGACGGCCGGACCGTGAACGACTGGTTGCTGGAGACCACCCGGGAGGTGCGCGACCGGGTCCACGTCTGGGCGGGCCTCTCGCTGCGCGACCCGGCCACCGCACTGGACGAGCTGGAACGGTCACGGTCGGCGGGGGCGGCCGGGCTCTGTGTGATCCCCTTCCTGGACGGCACCGACCCGGCCGATCGCCGCTTCGCCCCGGTCTTCGACGCGGCGGCGGCCCACCGGCTGCCGGTCTGGCTGCACACCGGCCACCACTTCGCCCGCCGCCACCCCAGCGGACTGGACAGCTGGCGCACGGTCGAGACGCTGGCCGGCCGCCACCGCACCCTGCTGCTGGTGGCCGGACACGCGGGCTGGCCCGACGTCCAGGAGATGCTGCTCACCGCGGCCCGCCACCCGGGGGTCTACCTGGAGTTCTCCTCGCACCGGCCCCGCACCATGGCCAAACCGGGCTCCGGCTGGGAGCCCCTGCTCCACCACGCCCGGGGACTGGCCCGCGACAAGGTCCTCTTCGGCACCTCCACCTGGGTCAACCCCCTCCCCACCGCCACACTGGCCGGCGAACTGTCGGCGCTCCCCCTGCCTCCCGAGATCACCACCGCCTGGCTCTCGGGCAACGCGAGGACACTGCTGGCTCGGACGTCCCGGCCCGTGGAGAGCTGAGACACCGGCACCGGCACCACTGCCACCGGCCAAGGGGTGAGCGCCGGCCCCCTTGGCCGGCGCTCGATCGGACCCGTAACTGCCATGCATGTGGGCGGCCTTCGGCTGAGCAGGTGATCCGACCGAGGAACACACCACGCTCAGCACGAAGGCCGTGGGGATGGGTCTGTCGCGTCATGTCGTCCGGCAGGACCCGTTTGCGGAACTGTCAGGCTTCCGGGGTGGGTCTTATTCCATCGCAGCGGACCCACCGCACTCGCCGGCCACGGCGGGCCCGACGTCGGCCGCTCGTTCCCGGGCACTCTGCCGCCGCAGCAGCACGACCGCGAGGGCCGCGGTGGCGAGGCCCACCGTCACCGCGACCGTGGCGACCTCGCCGAGCGTCCGGGTGTACGCGGCCCGGTCCGGGTCCGTGAGCCCGACGAACAGCCCGCCGCACACCGCGACCCCCACCGCCAGGCCCACCTGCCGGGCGGTGTTGGACAGGGCGGACGCCACTCCCGCCCGGGCCGGGTCGGCGTCCCGCATGGCAGCCGACGCCAGCACCGGGGAGACCATGCCCGCGCCCACTCCGGTCAGCACCAGCGACGGCACCAGCGCGGCCGGCGTGTACACGAGACCGAGCAGGAGGAAGCTCAAGCAGCCGACGGCGCAGAGCCCGGTGCCGACGCCGAGCGACAGCCACAGCGGGGCACGCTGGAGGGCGGCTCCGCACAGCGCCGAGACGGCGAAGAAGACGACGGGCTGCACGGAGAGCAGCAGGGACGTCCGTACGGCGTCGAGCCCGGCGGCGTCCTGGAACCAGGCCGACAGCACGGTCAACGGTCCGAACGCGGCGAAGTAGTAGCCGAACGCCACCGCGACCACGGCGAGGAAGCGGGGGTGGCGGAACAGTGCCAGATCGACGAGCGGGTCGGGCACGCGGCGTTCGCACCCGGCGAAGGCGACACCGCACGCGCAGGCGACCAGCACCGCCGTCAACGGCCCCGGCCCCGTCCCGTGCTCGCCGAACAGCAGCGCGGCGACCACCAGGGCCGCGAGCCCGCCACCGAGCAGCACGGCGCCCGCGGCATCCACGCGGCGGGCGCCGTCGCGTTCCGGGTCGCGGGGGAGGAAGCGCACGGCCAGAACCACGCCGAGCGCGCCCGGTGGAACGGCCAGGAGGAAGATCGACCGCCACCCCAGCGCCTCGGCCAGCAGCCCACCCGACACATTGCCCACCGCCGCCGCGAGCCCGGCCACCGCACCCCAGACCGCGAAGGCCCGTTGCTGTTCCCGACCGCTGTACGAGGTACGGATGAGCGGGAGCGTGGTCGCGAACATCGCCGCCCCGCCGACGCCCTGGACACCGCGGAACGCGATCAGGGCCACGACGTCCGGAGCAAGTCCGCAGGCCAGCGAGGAGAGCGTGAAGATGACGAACCCGGCGACGAAGACCCGGCGTCGGCCGCTGACGTCCCCGATCGCGCCGGCCACGACGAGGAGCGCCGCGAGCGCGAGGGTGTACACGTCGACCACCCATTGCAGCGCGGCGAAATCGGTGTGCAGCCCGTCGGCGACGGCGGGGATGGCGACCGTCACGATCGTGGTGTAGGCGAGCATCAGGAAGGTGGCGAGGCAGGAGATGACGAGGGGCATCCGGTGACGTGTCCTCACGGGCGCTCCTCGCGCGGGGGCCGTCGGCGCCGGGGGCCGTCGAGGTAGGCGAGGGCGAGTTCCCCCGTCACCGGGTTCCGGTACGTCTCGCACTCCACCTCGTAGACCTCGCGGACGAGTTCGGGCGTGAGGATCTCCTCGGGCGGTCCGTGGGTCACCACGGAACCGTCCTTGAGGACGTACAGCTCGTCGCAGTAGCGGGCCGCCATCGTCAGGTCGTGCAGGGCCGCCAGCACCCCGATGCCGAGCTGTCCGACGAGGGAGAGGATCTGCAACTGGTGCTTGATGTCCAGGTGGTTGGTCGGCTCGTCGAGAATGAGGAAGCCGGGCTCCTGGGCGAGGGCCCGCGCGAGAACGACGCGCTGCTTCTCGCCCCCGGAGAGCGACTGGTAGGTGCGGTCGACGTACCCGTCCATCCGGACCCGGCGCAGCGCGTCCGCGACGATCGCGCGGTCGTGCGAGCCGGTGGTCTCCAGCAGGCGTTTGTGCGGTGTGCGGCCCATCGCGACCATCTCAGCGACGGTGAAGTCGAAGTTCAGCTCGTTGAACTGGGCGACGACGGCGAGTTCGGTGAAGACCGCGCCCGGTCGGCTCGCCAGGACGTCCAGCTCCCCCAGCGTCACCGTCCCGGAGTGCGGCCGGACGGCCTTGTAGACGCTCCTGAGGAACGTGGACTTGCCGCAGCCGTTCGGACCGACGACCCCCACGAAGGCACCGGCGGCGACCCGCAGGGACAGATCATGGACGACCGGGGTTCCGTTGAGCCGCACCGACAGGTGCTCCGCGCGCAGTCCGGCCCCCGGCGCCGGGGCGCCGTCCCGGCCCCGGGCGGACCGCCGTCCCGGGGCGGCGGTTGCCCCCGCGTCACGCGCCACCAAAGCCGTACTCCTTTCGGATGAGCATGTACATGAACAGTGGGGCGCCGAGGACCGAGGTGACGATGCCGATCGGCAGTTCGGCGTTCGGGACGGCGACCCGGGCGACGACGTCCGCCCAGACGAGGAAGAAGGCTCCGCACAGCACGGTGACCGGCAGCAGCCTGCGGTGATCGGGGCCTACGGCGCTGCGCGCGATGTGCGGCACGATCAGGCCCACGAAGCCGATGATTCCGCAGCAGGCGACGAGCACGCCCGTGGCCAGGGCGGCGACGACCAGGTACACGCGCCGGAACAGCGCGGGGTTGATGCCCAGCGTGACGGCGGCCTCGTCCCCGACCAGCATCGAGTTCATGACTCTGCCCTGGAAGAGGAAGAAGGCCGTGGCGGCCAGGACGACCCCGGAGACGACCGGCAGGGAGTCCCACGCCGCGGAGGCGAGGCTGCCCATGGTCCAGAAGGTGACCGAACGGATGCCCTCGGCGCTGTTGGCGAAGTAGACGAGCGCGCTGGAGGCGGCACCGCACAGGGCGTTGACCGCGGTCCCGGCGAGGATGAGCTTGACCGGCGACGTGCGCGAACCGATGCTCCCTGCGCCGAGGACGAGCGCCGCCGCTCCGAGCGCTCCGAGGAACGCCCAGAACGGGAGGCCGAACCCGCCGGTCCCGCCGAGCACCCCGGCCGCCCCGAATCCCACGAGGAGGGCGAAGGTCGCGCCGAGCGAGGCACCGGAGGAGATGCCGAGGACGAACGGGTCCGCGAGCGGGTTCTGCAACGCCGCCTGCATGACCGTCCCGCAGAGCGCGAGCCCGGTCCCGACCACGGCGGCCAGCAGCACCCGCGGGAAGCGGATGTTCCAGACCACGTCCACGGCCATCGGATCGCCGCCCGCGCCGGTCCCGGTCAGTTTCGCGGACAGGATCCGGAACGACTCCCCCATCGGGATGCCGACCTGCCCGAGCGAGACCGACGCCACGACCGAGACCCCCAGCGCGAGCCCGAGGACGACCAGCAGGGCGGGGAGCGGCACACTCCGAAGTCCTGCGCGCCGTCGCTCCCGTACCGTGTCGCCACCGTTCACCGCACCGGACTCACGGCCGGACACATGCGTACCGGGCCCGTTCATGCGCGTACCGGGCCCGTTCATGCGTCGGGGTAGAGGTCGGGGTGCACGAACACCGCGATCTCCTCGCAGAGGTCCGCGAGCGCCAGCGAACCACGGATCGAGGTCGTGTAGTCGGCGATCATCACGTCGCCGTTCCTGATCGCGGTCACGTTCTTCAGCCGGGGGTCACGCAGCAGCCGGTTCCGGGACTTCTCCCCGTCGGACTGCTGGAACTCCGTCACGATGATCTTGTCCGGGTTCGCCGCGATGATCGATTCGAGCGAGAGCTGCGCGTAGGTGTCCCGGGTCAGCTCCATGTACGTGCCGCCCGCCCCGTTCACCATCTCGTCGACGAGACCGAGCGAGGGCGAGTAGTAGTCGTACGTGTCCCGCCCGCCGCTGGCGACCAGCAGCACCCTGGGCGCGTTCCCCGCCTTCTTCGCCGTCCTCGCGATGGCGGCGATCCTGGCCTTCTGCTCCGCGATGTACGCCCCGGTCCGCTTTCTCACGTCGAAGACCTCGCCGACGTGACGCACGTCCTCGTAATAGCTGTCCAGATCCCGGCCCACGGTGTAGTTGACGGCGGGCAGCACCTCCACGCCCCGGGCGTTCCAGAACGGGACCTCGCCGATCTTGTCGGGCTTCAGCGCGAACGACATGGTCAGCACGAGGTCGGGCCGGCGTGCGAGGATCGCCTCCTTGGAGGGCAACTGGTCGGAGATCTTCGGCAACTTCTCGATCCGGTCTGCGTACGCCGAGTACGAGTTGTCGAGATAGCCGACGCCCACGATCCGGTCCTCCAGACCGAACTCGATCATCAGCTCGGCAAGGGCCTGCCCGATGACCACCACCCGCCCCGGGCTCTTCTCGACAGTCTGGGTGAGTTTCCTGCCCGCGTCGTCGACGACGTCGAGGGTGACGGGGTAGTGACCGGACGGCGCCGCCGCGCCGGTGCGCCCGGCGGCAGGTTCCGCTGGGGCCGTACAACCGCTGAGCAGCAGAGCCGCACCGACGGCGAGCGCGGTGCAGGCGCGTATCGGGGAGACGTTCACGATGTCCTTTCGAGCCGGGCGTGGCGACGGCCACGCCCCATGCTGAAACGGACGAAAGCGAAATTCGTACGGAGTGAGGTCCCCCGAAATGCGGAGCGAACGCTCGCGGCACCCCTTACACCCGCGGCGGGCCCCGCGGCAGTACCGCGCGCTACGCCGCGTCCACTCCCCGGGCCCCGGTCCCAGTGCCGTTACCAGCCCCGGCCCCGACCCGGCCCACGCGATACTGCCGCGGGGTCCGGCCGAACCGCTTCTTGAAGGCGTAGCAGAAGTTGCTGGGACTGGAGTAACCGACCCGCAGCGCGATCGCGGCCACGCTGAGATCGGTCTCCACGAGCAGCAGCGAGGCCCGGCGCAGGCACTCGTTGCGGTGATGGCTGAAGATCGTGTCGCCGTAGAGCTGCTTGAACCCGTGGCTGAGCCGCTTGGGGTTCATTCGCAGGGCACGGGCGAGGGATTCACCGGTGTGCTGCTCGTGCAGGTTCTCCATCAACAGCGCCGGCACCGTTCGGATGCGCTCGATCTCGTACTCCGCGAGCGGCAGTTGAGCGGGTTCGCATGGAGCGTCGTCGCGCGAGACGATCCGGGCGAGGATCTCCATGACCTTCGCCTCGTAGTAGAGCGCCCGGAACCGTACGGGCAGCGTGCACAGGAACAGGTCCCCGAAGGCGGCGGCCAGTTCGGGCGGGGCCTGGCGCCCGAGATAGTGCGCGTCCCGCTCGGCAACCGGCATCCCCTCCACGCTCTCCTGCCAGGCCCCGACCCCGACGCTCCCGAAGAACGCGGCGGTCGCCGACCGCTCGGCCGCGATCGACACCCCCCGGTAGCGCTGCCCGGCCGGCCGCGTCAGCCGCCCGGCCGAGGCCCGGGCGTGCGAGATGGACAGCTGCCCCGCCCCGAAGACGGACGCCCCCGTACCCGCCTCTTCGAGCAGCATCAGACCGTCGACGCAGTACTCCAACTCGAAGTACTCACCACCGAGGTCGAAGTCGAGGACCAGTTCGTCGTGGAACATCACGTCGTACAGGGTGAGCGTGGCCCCTTCGAGCAACCCGTACACCGTGATGCTGCCGTCCCCCGCCTCGGGTCGCACCTCGTGCACCACCGCACCGCCCCCGAGCTCCCGCCGCTCCGCGATGGCCGCGTAGAACGCGCGGTACTGCCCCTCCAGGTCCGCGAACCCCCGCGCGGAAGCAACCGAAAACCGGCCCGCCATACCTCACCCCGGGTCCATAAGGAAACGATCACACCTACGCAAGTAAGGTTACCCTTACTTATCGGGGGGCGCCCACACAGAGGCCCAGGACCCGCCGTCCGAAGCCTCTCATCCATGCGCAGTCGGCAGCGCGCGACCAGGACACCGCACTACTGCGGGAACTCACCGCAGCCGGCCCTGAGATGACCGAACTCGCCCGCCTCACAGACGGGTTCGCTCAGCCACTGGCCCCAGCGGAGTGCAGCGACGCCAAGCTCACCGACTGGATCACTACACAGCGCTACTACCGATGACGGGACAGAGCCGAACGACTTACAGTCCCGTACCAGAAGGTCGACGCCGCCCGTGCGGCCGATCGCTGACAGCACTCCCAGAACGGCAGTTCACAGAAGAGCTCTTGTCCTGGATCACACACGAAGAGGCGAATACGCGCGAAGGCTCGTTTTGCACCTTTTGGAGCCTCCAGAGCCTCATCGTTCATCGCACGTCCGCCACGACGTTGGGAACTTTTTGCCAAAAATGACCGATATGCGGCTTCGGCTTAATCGGATCGCGACCTGACCAGCCTTGACGTGCCACATGGGCAGTTGAAATCGTCAGCAGCGGCGCTGCTGAATCGTGCGGCTGCCTTGAATTGGCTTACTCCCACGCGAGGTTGTCGCTTCATGCCCGGCGCACTGCTCACTCCCACTCCGCCTACCCGTGCGACCCCGTCAGCACACCTGAGGCTCGCACACCGGAACGGCTTCGCGCCAATCATTTTCTGACCCCCTTGAGGATCCGCACGTCTGTCCGAGCGCTCGCGACCCGGTGCCCGGTCAACGCGGCCAAGCATCCAGTCACTCACCGGATTTGCGGGCTGATACGCCCTACATCACGAAAGGCCGGCTACCAGTGCTGCGTTACCTCGCCCGCAAAGCAGTCGGCTGGTTTTTGATGATCGCCATCGCGACCAATCTTACGTACTTCCTCGCTAACGCATTCCTCAAACCTGCGTCGAACTACACCGCGTTGCGACCGCCTCGAACTCCAGCCCAGATCAACCATTCGCTGGCGCTATACAACCTCAATCCAGACAAACCGATCATGGATCGGTGGTGGCACTGGATATCTCAGGTCGTGACTCGCTTCGATTGGGGCCAGTCGCCGACCGGAGGCAGCGTCAACGACCAGGTCGCCTACCGGATTTTCGTCAGCGGCCAGCTGGTCCTGGGCGCGACGATCCTGTCCATCATCATCGGAGTCGGGCTGGGCGTCTACACCGCGTCGCGCCAGTACAAGGCCGCCGACCGGCTGTGGCAGGGGATCTCCGTACTCTCCTTCAACACGCCCTCCGCGGTGGCCTCCCTTGGGGTGGTACTCGCGGCCATCGCGCTGAACCAGGCCCTGGGCAGCACGCTGCTGCCTGTCGCCGGAGCGCAGAGCCCCGACGTCTCCGGGTTCTGGTCGGTCTTCGGGTCCAGAGCGATGCACGCGATCCTGCCCACGATCTCGCTCACGTTCATCTCCTACGCCGGATACCACCTGTTGCAGCGCTCGCTGCTGCTGGATCAGATCAACTCCGACTACGTCCGTACCGCACGGGCCAAGGGGTTGACGCGGAAGCAGGCCATCTACCGGCACGGGCTGCGGACCTCCATCATTCCCGTCGCCACTCAGGTCGCGTTCGCAATGCCGGCGCTGTTCACCGGCGCGGTGATCACGGAGACGGTCTTCGCCTGGCACGGAATGGGTGAGTACTTCACCAAAACCATCAGCACGAACGACGTGCACGGCGTCGTCGCCGTCGCGGCCTTCGGTGCCCTCATGACGGCCATCGGTGCGATTCTGGCCGACCTCGTCGTCGTGGCACTCGACCCCAGGATCAGGGTGAGCTGACGTGGCCATCAACATGCCCGGTGCCGGACCCGCCGCCGAAGAGGCGCGCCCCGACACGGCTGAAGCGCAGGAACCCGGGAAGACCGGCCCCGGTGGGGGGCGTCTCTCCCCGTCCAAGCTCTACATGCGGCGCTTCGCGCGCAACAAGGCGGCGCTCGGCGGTCTGGTCCTCTTCGTCCTCCTCGTACTGTTCTCGCTGTTCGGCCGGTACCTGACCCGCTGGGACCACATGGAGGCGGACTTCGCCGCGCTCTCCGTCGCCCCCGGAGTCGACGGCCACCTGCTGGGCACCAACGGCGCGGGAAACGACGTCTACGCCCAGCTCGTGCACGGCCTCGGCAGATCGCTGATCATCGCCGTGGTGGTGTCGCTGCTGACCACCGCGATAGCCGGACTGTTCGGCACCACCGCCGCCTACTTCGGCGGCAAGGTCGAGCGGGCGATGCTCGGTCTTGTGCACTTCCTGCTCATCCTGCCCTCGTTCCTCATCATCGCCCTGGTCGGTACGCACTACCGCGGCGAGTGGCAGGTTCTGGTCGTGGTCCTCACACTGTTCGGCTGGATGCTCACGGCCCGGGTGATCTGGTCCCTGGCCACCTCCCTGCGGGAGCGCGAGTACGTGATGGCGGCCCGCTTCATGGGCGTCAGCCCGATGCGCACCGTCGTCCGCCACCTGGTGCCGAACATCGGGTCCTTGCTCATCGTGACGTTCACCCTCGGTGTCGCCTCGACCGTGCAGTCCGAGACGGCGCTCTCCTTCATCGGTTTCGGCGTCAAGCAGCCCGACGTGTCGCTGGGTTCGATGCTCGCCGACGGGCAGGGCACCCTGTCCACCGCTCCCTGGCTGTTCTACCTGCCCGCAGCCATGGTGGTGCTGCTCACCGTGGCGATGGCGCTCATCGGCGACGGTCTGCGGGACGCCCTTGACCCCACCTCGCAGTCTGGAGGCCGCGCATGATCGAGCAGCGCGCTGTCACGACCAAGCCCGACACCCAGCAGCCCCTGCTGTCCGTGCGTGACCTCAAGGTGGCCTTCCCGTCGGAAGCAGGCCGGGTGGAAGCCGTCCGCGGCGTCTCCTTCGACCTGCACCGCGGCAAAACCCTGGGCATCGTGGGCGAATCGGGGTCGGGCAAGTCCGTCACGTCCATGGCCATCATGGGCCTGCTGCCCGACTACGCCGCGGTCACCGGTGAGGTCTCGCTCGGCGGGAAGAACCTCCTCGACCTCGACGACCGGCGGATGTCGAAGGTGCGCGGTCAGCGCATCGGCATGATCTTCCAGGACCCGCTCTCGTCGCTCACTCCGATCTTCAGCATCGGAGCCCAGATCGTCGAGACCCTCCAGATCCATCAGGACATCTCGTCCGCGGCCGCCTGGAAGCGGGCCGTGGAACTGCTGGACCTGGTCGGCATCCCCAACCCCGACCGCCGCGCCAAGGGGTTCCCGCACGAGTTCTCTGGCGGTATGCGGCAGCGGGCGGTCATCGCCATGGCGATCGCGAACGACCCCGACCTGATCATCGCCGACGAGCCGACGACCGCTCTCGACGTCACCGTGCAGGCGCAGATCCTCGATGTCCTCAAGACCGCCCAGCGCGAGACCGGGGCCGCGGTCATCATGATCACCCACGACCTCGGGGTGGTGGCCGGCTCGGCCGACGACGTCATGGTGATGTACGCCGGCCGGCCGGTCGAGCGGGCCGGGGTGGACGAGCTCTTCTCGCGACCGCGCATGCCGTACACCATCGGCCTGATGGGTGCGATTCCCCGCCTGGACGACCGCGACAGGGACGCCCTGACGCCGGTCCCGGGCACTCCGCCGCTCCTGGTGGACCTTCCCGACGCCTGCCCCTTCGCGGCGCGTTGCCCCGTGGTACAGGACGCCTGCCGGGAGGCCGAACCGCCCCTGCTGGCGATCGCCGAGGGCGACACCGGCGACGAACACTCGGTCGCCTGCCGGCGTGCCGCGGAGATCGACGACGGCGCCATCGGCGGCGAGCCGATCTACCCCGTCCCGGCCCTCAGGGAAAACCGCGCCCCGGACACTCCCCGCGAGGACCGACCTCAGGTCCTGGAAGTCTCCGGTATCACCAAGACCTTCCCGCTCACCAAGGGTGGGCTGCTCAAACGCAAGGTGGGCAACGTCTTCGCCGTCAACGGCATCGACCTGGACATCCGCGAGGGAGAGACGCTCGGACTCGTCGGCGAGTCGGGGTGCGGCAAGACCACCACACTGCTGGAGATCATGGGGCTGAAGCCGCCCGAGCAGGGCAGCATCGCCATCTGCGGCCAGGACACGGCGGACCTGAAGCGGAAGCAGGACATCAGCTCCGTCCGCCGCAACATGCAGATGGTGTTCCAGGACCCCATGGGGGCACTGGATCCCCGCATGACGGTCTTCGACATCCTCGCAGAACCCCTCCGCGCGGTCGGTGAACGCGACAAAAAGGTGCTCGGCACCCAGGTGGCGGAGCTCATGGAGCTGGTCGGACTCGACCCCGAGCACCGCGACCGCTTCCCCGCGGCCTTTTCCGGCGGACAGCGGCAGCGCATCGGCATCGCCCGGGCACTCGCCACGAAGCCGCGGCTGCTGGTTCTCGACGAGCCGGTCTCGGCTCTCGATGTCTCGGTGCAGGCCGGCGTCATCAACCTGCTCAACGACCTCAAGGCCGAGCTGGGCCTGTCCTACCTCTTCGTCGCCCACGACCTGTCGGTGGTGTGCCACATCTCCGACCGCGTGGCGGTGATGTACCTGGGGCGGATCGTCGAGATCGGCGCCACCGACTCCGTCTTCGACGACCCCAGGCACCCTTACACCAAGGCGCTCCTCTCCGCGATTCCCCTCCCCGATCCGGTCGCGGAACGCACCCGGGAACGAGTCCTGCTCAAGGGCGACCTTCCCAGTCCGACCGACGATCAGCCGGGTTGCCGGTTCGTCACCAGGTGTCCGCTCCACTTGACGCTGTCGGAGCCGCAGAAGAAGCAATGTCGCGGGGTCACTCCGGAGCTCACCGGGAGGGGAGACCCCGACCACCGCGACGCATGTCATTTCGCGGGCACGACCACGTCTGTCGACAACTAATAAGCTGAAAGGCTGTCATGAGAAGAATTCCTCTGAGCGGGTTGGCGATCGCCGCCGCCGCTTCCCTCGTCCTTTCCGGGTGCAGCAGTGCTGACACCGA
This sequence comes from Streptomyces sp. NPDC052042, assembly GCF_044548345.1. Taxonomy (NCBI): domain Bacteria; kingdom Bacillati; phylum Actinomycetota; class Actinomycetes; order Kitasatosporales; family Streptomycetaceae; genus Streptomyces; species Streptomyces sp. NPDC052042. The sequence goes on from NZ_JBIUBU010000018.1 coordinate 165,251, forward strand.
CAACTCCGGGCAGAAGAAGTCCAAGGGCGCCACCTCGGAGAACGAGGTGCTGACCTCGTACAACCCCCAGCCTGCGAGCAACCTGCAGGAGGGGGGCAAGCTGACGCTTCCCATCGTGGAGATTCCCGATCAGCTCAACACCCTGCACGGCAACGCATCGCTGTACACATCGAAGATCTCCTGGTACTACCAGCCGCAGATGTCCTTCAACGACCCGAAGGGCAACGTCACCTACAACGAGGACTACCTCACCGACGTCAAGCAGACGACGGTGGACGGCAACACTGAGGTCACGTACGACATCAACCCGAAGGCCAAGTGGAACGACGGCCAGGACATCGACTGGACGTCGTTCCGGGACACCTGGAACGCGCTCAACGGGAAGGACAAGGAGTACGACGTCAGCTCCACCGACGGCTACTCCAGCATCGCCTCGGTCAAGAAGGGCAAGGACGCCAAGCAGGCGATCGTCACCTTCGACGGCCCGTTCGTGTACTGGAAGTCCCTCTTCAACTCGGTCCTCAACCCGCACATCGCCAAGGCCAAGGACTTCAACAAGGCTTACGTGAACAACCCCCACCCGGAGTGGGGTGCCGGCCCTTACACCATCGCCAAGTTCGACGCCAAGGGCGGCACCGTCTCCTACAAGCCCAACCCCAAGTGGTGGGGTGCCAAGCCGCATCTGGACGAGTTCACCTTCGTGCAGATGGAGTCCAGCGCCAGTATCAACGCCTTCAAGAACGGCCAGATCGACGCGGTGCAGGCAACCAATGCCGAGGAGCTCAACCAGGTGAAGTCGGTGAAGGGAACCGAGCTTCGCCGCGGCACGACCACCTCCAACAACCTCCTGGTCTTCAACAGCACCTCGCCGCAGTTGAAGGACCCGGCGGTGCGCAAGGCTCTGATGGAGGGAATCGACCGTTCTCAGCTCGCGAAGATCACGTTCCAGGGGCTTGGCTACACCGAGCCCCTGCCTGGATCCTTCAGTCTCTTCCCCTTCCAGAAGGGGTACCAGGACAACTTCGGTAAGCTCGTGAAGTTCGACGCCGCCACGGCGAAGAAGGGTCTGGACGCCGCGGGCTGGAAGGCCGGCTCGGACGGTGTGCGTGCCAAGGGCAGCGAGAAGCTGGAACTGACCTTCCCCACCATCGGTGACAGCTCCACCGTCAAGGCCCGTGCCACTGCTCTCGCCCAGATGATGAAGGACATCGGCGTCAAGCTGAACATCGAGGCGCACCCCTCCGCCGACTTCAACAAGGTGTTCACCGAGCGCGCCTTCGACATCTTCGGCATGGGCTTCATTTCGAGCGACCCGAACGGAATGCTCTTCCTCTGCCAGATGTACTGCTCCGACTCCACTCTCAACGTCTCCCGCTCGGTGCCGAAGAGCCTGGACAAGGAGGTCAAGGCCGTCACCAACCTGCCGACCTTGGACGAGCAGCTCGACGCCGGCAACAAGGCCGAGCTGAAGGCCATGGAGACCTACGGCATCATGCCGACCCACAACGGCTCCACCATCTGGGCCGTCAAGAAGGGTCTCGCCAACTACGGGGCTGCCCAGTTCTACGGCAACTACGGCAACATGGGCGCGCCCGAGCTGATCGGCTGGCAGAAGAAGTAAACCGCCCTGCCGGGGGCTCCGCCGCAGCATCGATGTGGCGGAGCCCCCGGTCTGTACTGGGCTCTGTCACGTAGTCGGTGATGACGGCAGGTGACGGAACCCTCCTTGCGCATCGCTCTTCGCGCGCCGCGTGCCCTGACGATCGGGATCGGCAGGGCACGCGGACCTCGGTCAAGCACGCCGGTCCCCAAGAATGATCGAAGGCCGGTTTCGGAAAACTCCGAAACCGGCCTTCGATCTGCGACTCTCACGAGTCGGGACGACAGGATTTGAACCTGCGACCCCTTGACCCCCAGGAGTAAGGGTCAGGGCGATTGTCACGACATAACGGACTAATTTTGGGCGCGGGTTGCGAGTGAACACCCAGTCCGTTCACCATCGCGCATACCGTGTGGTCCCCAACTGGTCCCCAAACCAGCCACCACCCCGGAGGGCCACTCGAGTTCGCGGACATCGAGCGCGCCTCGAACGCCCCCGCCCGAAACCGAGCCGGAGGAACATCACACCCCCATGGTGACGCGCCTCACTCTCATGAGCGAACTAGGTGCAATACCGGTGACTTTGGCTCTTTCCGGTCGTTGAGCGGGTGTGCCAAGGCCAGGACAGGTGAAGTCGCCGGCAGGGGAGCGGTTGTCGGATCGG